>JBAUXO010000067.1:0-36722 GCA_049584315.1 Candidatus Sulfotelmatobacter sp.
AGCCGATGTCCTATTTCCCTGGATACGACATTCATAATGAGCTCCCGTACGCCGAGCACTTCAATTTCTCGATCCAGCGTGAGCTAAGCAGATCCACCGTATTGACCATGTCTTATGTCGGCACGGCAGGTCATCGGCTTATCGCACAGACCGAGGCCAACCCCGGCGATCCCGCGTTATGTATGCAGCTCACGGCGCAAGGGTATACCGATGCGTCACAAGGTGTCACCGGGTGCGGACCGAACGCTGAGCAGGATACGTATACCCTCGGCTCAAATACGATCTATGGCACTAGGGATACTCTTTTGAATCCGAATTACTGTCCCGCGGCGGGGAGCATCTGTTTTGGTTTTGGCAACACCTTCACCAAGCTGGTGGCCAATTCGATCTACCACTCTGGTCAGGTGACGGTCGAGCGAAAAGCGGGTGATGTAACCTTTCTCGCCGCTTATACGCTCGCGAAAGCCATGGATGATTCCTCAGCTTTCGGCGAGCTGATCAACTTCTCAAATGCCAAGCTTAGCCGTGGCTTGTCGTCGACCGACGTGCACCAGAACTTCGTCACCAGCTACATTTGGGAGATGCCGTTCAATCGGATTTTCCACGGTTTGCCAAGGCTGACGAAAGGATGGCAACTGCAGGGCATCACGCGGTTCGCTGGCGGGTTCCCGGTTCAGATGGGAGAAGCGAATCCCGTGAATCAGGGGCCGTTGTGTCCGTCGGGGAACTGCCCGGGAGATGCCTCGCTTGTCGGCAGCCCGTCCACCGATATGCCCAATCTCGTGGGTCCAGTTCACAAATATAATCCCCGCTCTACTCCAGGTACATTCACATATTTCAGCCAGAGCTCATTTACCGCAACTCAGTGCGCTCTAACGTCGGCTGGGGTTTTGACCGGTCCTGATTGCGGAAGTTTCGGGACGGCGAATCGCCGATTCTTCCATGGCCCGGGCTTCAACAACACCGATTTCGGAATAACGAAGGTCGTTCCGGTCAGGGAGGCCATGTCTTTCGAGATTCGCGGTGAATTCTTCAATATTTTCAACCACGCGCAATTCATGAATCCGAGCGGCGACATCAGCACCGCCACCTTCGGAAATATCACGAATGCCCACGATCCGCGTATCGGCCAGCTCAGCGCGAAATTTGTCTGGTGACATGGGAAAGTGACCATCCGGGCGGGGCTAAAACAAGCCTCGCCCGAAAGCCTTGGCTGAGGCGCCGTCTACGAAAGCCAGTTACCCTTCTCGCCAGACCCAACATGCTAGGCTGTAATTCATGAGGGTTGTCCCAGTTCTGCTGCTCATCCTCGGGGCTTCGTGCTTTGCGCAAACGGCTGAAACCTACCGCCGGCAGGCGGTTGTGGACTCCCGTCAGAAATCCTGGGACCAGGCCATCGCGAACTACCGCAAGGCGCTGGAGCTTGAACCGAACGACGCGCTGACCCACTACAACCTGGCCCTGGCTCTCAAGTACAAAGGCGATGCTCGGCAGGCGGTTGAGGAGTTCGAGGCTACGCTGCGCCTCAAACCGAAATGGGGCGATGCCCACTACGGATTAGGCGCCACGTGGTACGATCTTAAGGACCAATCCGCCGCGCTTAAGGAACTCCGGATCGCGGTTGGGCTCGCTCCTGCGAACACCGCGGCGCATCGCCTTCTGGCACGTATCTATCTGGAGCAGAAGGACCCTTCGGCCGCGAAAACTGAACTACAGCGGGCGCTCGCGTCGAAACCATCGGCCGAGCTGTACTCCGAGCTGGGGCTGACCGAAGGGCAGCTCGGCAATCTCCCTGGCGCTGCCGCCGAGTTTCGTCGCGCCCTCCAGTTGAATCCGCAGCTTGCGCCGGCACACCTGCTGCTGGGCGAGACCTTGCGCCGGCAAGGGGATCATGCTGGTGCCCTTGCGCAATTCCGCAAAGCAGTAGCCCTCGATCCCAGCGAAACTCGTGCGCAACTCAATCTTGGCAAGGAACTCAAAGCCAGCGGCGATCTGGCGGGCGCCATCGCGGCGCTCCAGCGCGCCGTCGAGCTGAAGCCCGATTTCGAAGATGCGCATTACAACCTGGGTCTTGCGCTGCGTGCCCAAGGCAAAACGGAGGCCGCACAGAAGGAAATGAAAGAGATCAGCGCACTGAATGAGTTCCGCGCGCGCCTGGCGGAGGCGAAATTGCTGATCCTTCAGGGCGTTCAAGCACTGGAAGAGCAAAGGCTTGACGACGCCCTTGCATCTTTTCAAAAGTCTATTGAGAAAGGCCCCGAACTGCCGACCGGCTATTACTATCTGGGTCTCACCTGGGAGCGCAAGAACGACGCTGTGCAGGCCCAGGCAGCCTATGAGAAAGCGCTCGAACTGGAACCGGACTACGCCCGGGCCCACTCGAGCCTGGGGCTACTGTACTGGCGTCAGGATGATCGCTCGCGCGCGCTCGAGGAGTTCCACCAAGCGGTCATGTCCGATCCCGATCTGGCGGAGGCGCACTACAATCTTGGCCTGGCACTCGCGCAATCGGGAAGGCCAGACGAAGCCGTCCGCGAGCTGAGTGATGCCATCAATCTCAATCCCAAGTACACGGATGCGCGGGTGCAACTGGGATTAGTACTCAGCCAGAAAAACGACACTACTGCAGCCGCTAATGTTTTCCGCGAACTCGTGCGCCGCGATCCGAATTTCGCGGAAGCTCACAATAATCTCGGATTAGTGTTGTTGCAAGCCGGCAGCCTCCACCAGGCGCAGGAGGAGTTTAGCGATGCGGTGCGTCTCAAGCCGGGCTATGCCGAGGCGCACTATAATCTGGCGCTAACGCTCCATCAGGAAGGAAACGAGGCCGAGTCGCGCGCAGAATTCGACAAAGCCTATGAGATCAAGCCAGCGCTGAAGGATGTGCCGCGACCATGATCAGGATCTGGATGCTCGGCCACAACTCCAACCCGGGGGACGCGTGATGGACGAACGGCCGCAATCCCGGACTTCGCAATACGGGGATGTCATCATTATGATCGACAGGTCTTCCGGTACATTGAGGTTATCGCCGTTCACCGCTCGCCGTTTCCCAGCTTCCAATAACCTCTTCCCATTGCCACCCAAGCCATTCCCAACAGATTGGCTTCACCGCCCAACCGGCTAATCGCGACTTTCACCTTTTTCGCAGCAATCGGCTGCGCTCGTTCCTCCATTGCCGTCCGCAGTGTGTCCAGAAACAAATCGCTCGCCGCCGCCAATCCTCCTCCGATGACTACTATTTCCGGATCAAACAAACTCACCAGGTTTGCTACGCCATACCCCAGCAGCCTCCCCGCTTTTAGATACACCTCTATCGCTAGCATATCGCCGTGTCGCGCTGCCTCCGCCACTTTGTACGCGTCGATCATGTCCATCGGAATTTCTTTTAACAATCCGCGCTTGTCTCGCACCAACTCCTTTTGCGTTGCGCGCGCAATCGCCGGACCGGCCGCCAGCGATTCCAACTGGCCCAAGCGTTGCCCTTTCGGCGCAGGTTCGTCCGTAACCACCATCCACCCGGCGCACCCGGACAACTCATGCGCGCCCCGCACCAATCTCCCCCCGCTCAAAATCCCCGCGCCAATCCCCGTTCCAAGGATCAGTACGATGGCGTCGTTCCTGCCGCGTGCGGCCCCGCGCCATGCTTCCCCCAGCACAGCCGCGTTCCGGTCGCTTTCCACCACCACTGTTACTCGCAGCGCGCTCTTCAATCGCCGCGCCAACGCCATTTTCTTCCATCCCGGCAAATTCGGCGCCCACACGCTTCCGTCCCGCCGTACAAGTCCTGGTACCGCCACTCCCGCTGCCGCCACTCTTCCTCGTAAACTCTTCCCACCCACCAATTCTCGCGCCAATTCCACGATCTGCTTCACTGGTGCCAGAGCGGAACTCCCGTCCACTTGCACGCTCTTCCGCCTCAGCACTTTTCCATCGGGAGTTACCAGCGCCGCCGCCAGTTTCGTTCCACCCAAGTCCACTGCCAATACGCACTTGGCCGCCATTCGATTTTTCGCTTTCCTACTGACTATCTCCCCGCTTCTCAGCCCACAAAATCCTTAAAGCCAACACGCAAATCCCGGCAGCTCCCGCGAGCGGCACAACCATCCCGTAGCGTACTCCCAGTCGTTGCGAAATTTGTCCCACCGCCCACGGGAAGGACATTCCGCCCACGAGCGCAATTGCAAACAACAATCCAAACACCGTCCCCGTCATCTTCCTGTAGGTGTCACCAGCAATCGCCAGCGCGGTCGGAAACACGCCGGCGTACGAGAAACCTAACAACAGCACTCCCGCCACCAACATCCCTTCCAATCGGCTCGTCAACAAAATTGCCGCTCCCACAAGCGCGCCCAGTCCGCTCCCCAGCACCAGTTGCCGTTTCCCCACGAACTTCAGCATGCGCGCCACCAACAGCCTTCCCACCATCAATGCCGCCCAATAGCCCGCCAGGATCAAGGTCGCAGTCCTCGCTCCCAGCCCGGTTTCTGCAACATACGTCGACGACCACCCGCCGACGCTCGCTTCGTTCCCGGACTCGCAGAACAACAAAAAGCCCAGCACCAACACACCGGGGAACCGCGCGACCTGTAACGCTTCGCGCCACGAAAAACTCCGGTTCCCGCTCGCCTCGGGAAATTGCATGCCAAAAAACAGCAGCGCGCAGGCTACCGCCAACCACGCGCAGATCAGCAGTTGCCGTGCAATCGGGAAATGTCCCGCGATTACCGCCGCCAGCAACGGAATGCCTAGCGCGCCAATCCCGTAGAAGATTCCCAGCACGTTCAACATCGGCCCCCGATCCTCGCCGTACAAATCGGACACCAGCGCGTTGGTCGAAGTGTTCAGTCCTCCGCCGCCTAATCCCAGCAGCACCGCTGGTATTGCGGCGCCGCCAAACGAACGGGCGTACGCGAACCCTGCCATACCCGACGCTACCAGAGCCGCCGACGTCACCAGAATGACCTTGTTCCCAATCGAATCAATCACCGGCCCGGCAACGAGCGTCGCCAGCAGTATTCCCACATAGAGCAAAAGGAATACATTTCCCTGCTGCGACAGGTTGATCTGCAATCGCTGGCGCATCTCCGGTAACCCAAACACCGTCCCCAGCACCGCCATTACTATGCCAAAGACGAAGATTCCCGTTGCCGCTCCGCCGAACAGAACGTTCCGCTGACTGGTCTTCGCCACGCTTCACCTTTTCAATCGCCGCTTAGTCAGTTGGTAATTGGTCTCGGACAAGAAACGGAAGCTTCGGGATCATGGCATCAGCAGAACTAAGTCCTCCTGGCGAGATCCCACAACAAAGCAACATTGCGGAATGTTGTATTTCAAGAATGAAAGCCATGTTTGTGCAGACAATCAAGAGAGGACATCGCCACCTCATTACGGCGTGCGAATACGCTGGACACGTTGCTCCGCGGGCGACATCAATGCGACGGCTCGCTTAAAATTGCTCAAACAGCCACGCGCAACAGCGAGGCTGGCATAGTAATCGTTGTAACGGAATCCGGTTTCGCCCCGCCACATCGGAAATGCGCTGCATGCATTCAGCCATCGGTCGAATACAGAAGTTATATCTACATAGGTATCCGCGATGAAGCCCGTTGCATCTTCCCAGTTGTCGGCAAACAGTAGCTTCCTTACTTCGTGGGCTGGTTCTTTCCGAACGAGACCAGGAAGCCCGGCATAGAACACTGCGTCTTGAACGATGTCATAAGAGGCCTGGTGATCCTTATGCCAACTCCCTTTCCAGTGGGTTACGATTGTCACAGGCTTGTATTGTCGAATTAAATCGCAGACAGCGAACTTTGCTTCGTCATTGACTGGAATTTCTCCGTCAGGATAGTGGAGGAACAGCGCTTTTGCACCGAGCAACTCCGCAGCTTTAAGCGCCGCTTCGCGTTGAGATGATCCGTACTGTTCGGCGGGCATTGTGCGCGAACCTTTTTCTCCCAGCGAGAGACTTAGCAAGGATCCTTGCCCTCCGAAATGAGTAGCGACGGCCACGGGAGCACCCATGGCAAAAAAAACGTCGCCGGGATGCGCGGCAATCGCCATTACATTTGAGAAGTTCCCATCTTGCCAGGCGGCCGTCTCACCTGATGATTGTCCTGGCAGTTGGGCGTTTAAGAGCTCAGCTCCGATTGAAACGGCTGCCACGCTGCCACCAGTTGCCATTAGGAAGTCGCGCCGCGTAGAAGACATCTGCTCTCTCCTTTCGCCAAACCTCACCGTTTCAATCGCCGCTCATATTCCTCGTAAACCCGATTCGTATTGTCCGCGGGAATTCCTTGCACGTTGGGTGACACAAATACCGGCGGTGTTTGCCCCTTCGCCGCCAGGTTCGCCGCCACCTGAGCGACGATCGACATTGCAATCGTAATGCATGCCACCGTCGAGCCCGCCGCCACAGGCGCTTTCCATCCCTCAATCGCCACCAACGCATCTTCGGCTGGCGTGCAGTTGTCGATCACGAGGTCCGCCACGTCCGCCAGCTTCTTCCCCGAGGAATGCGTCGCTTCTCGCTTTCTGTAATTGTCCATCGACGTCACGCCCACGGTTGTCAGCCCGCGCTTCTTGGCCTCCATCAATACTTCAATCCCGGCTGCGTTCAATCCTCCGTGGGAGAACACGAGCATCACGTCACCCTCGCGGATCGGTTCGTTCTCAAACAGCACTTGCGCGTACCCCTCACGCCGCTCCAGCCAGAGCAATCCCTTCGCGCCGCCACTTCCAATCACGTTCGTCCACATCAGCCGCATGTCCATCAGCGGACGGAAACCCGGAAACGCGCCATATCGCGGAAACATGTCCTGCACCGGCAGCACTGAGTGACCGCTCCCGAACATGTGCACCAATCCGCCCTTCGCGATTGTCTCCGCCATCACCGCGGAAGCCTTCTCAATGTTCCCTATCTGGGTTTCCCAGATTCTTCCCAGCACTGCACCGATCCGATCCCGATAAACACTGGCGCTCACAATTCCCCTCCTATGATTTGTTCCCGCCGCTCTGCCATGAACGATCCGGCAAATCTGCCCTGCAGGAGCCCGCACTTTTGAGATCGGCCTGTGAATGTCATTCTCCTCTGGATTAGAGTCATCTCTTCTATTCACCATTTCTCAATAATCAATTCTGTAAATCCTCACGCCCAGTGCCGAGACTCCGGTGTTCATCGCAAATAGGGACGGAGCTTCGTGCCAGAAGTGAGGACCATCCTTGCGCGCAATTATAGACTGACCAGTATTTCGCAGCGGACATGCGACGATTCTGGATGGTTGGTCGGTCGCGGTAGGGATGCGGATTGCTCCGCACCCCCCGCACAGATCCGGACTTGAGGAATTGCCTCATCCGGCTCTTGCCTAAGGTCATGACGGTACGCGGAAGGAGGGGTAGGGGTGACAGATTCGTTCCAGTGGTATCCAGCGCCGGAGCAGGCGCTGCATGCGGGTCCACGGCACATAGCCGGTCTGGCTACGACGGCTGAGCGTGCGTTGCCAGTACCGTTCTACCTGTTGGCGAAAGGTCCGCAGTGCGGCCCAGTTGCCCGGCACCCCGTAGTAGCGGATGTGGACATCTACTACTGCACGCAGCCACTGCCCCTGTTCCTTCAGAGGTTCATGCATGCGCCGCGCGCCTTCGACGAATACTCGACAACGAAGGAATCCGCACGGCGGTCTTACGCGCGAGCGTGGACACGTCGAAACGGGAGGCTTGGTACGCCAGGCAAGTCAAGGACGGCACACAGGTCGTGATTTGCCATCCGAAACTAGTCGAAACCGGTCTGGACCTGTTGGATTTCCCGACGATCCTCTTCTATGAGTCGGGATACTCGCTGCATACTTTGCGGCAGGCGAGCCGGAGATCCTGGCGTATCGGGCAAAGGCGGCAAGTGCGGGTGAAGTTTCTGTGCTACGAAGGGACCATGCAGACATCCTGTTTGCGCCTCATGGGGAAGAAGCTCCTCGTGGCTCTCACCATGGAGGGCAAGTTTGCAGGCGAGGGTTTGCAGTCGATCGATGAAGACGATGACATGCTCTCCTCGATGGCGCGGGAACTGGTCGAAAGGAATGGCATTGGTGAAACGGCGGATGCCGTCTGGAAAGCGCTCAACCTGGAACATCAAGAGTTGTTTCCGACAGCCTCTGTCCGCACCGGCGATGTCCCCTTCTCCGAAGAGAGCATTTTTGCGAATGCCCAGGATGATCCGGCCGGTTTGGTCGAAGGAGTCTTCGACACAGCACCCATTCTGGTCTTTGGACGGCGACCCGAATTGTCCTCCGCTGGATCCGATTCCACAGTTCAAGGCGACGGCCAAGCTGGGTGAATTCCTGGAAGCGCGGTTCTCACAATCGTTTTAGCTTGAAATGGCGGTACCGGCTGACCGACCACGAGTGAGAGCTCAGATGCAAAAGCTAGAAATGCCGCCAGACGAAGTCAACGAAGTGTTATACCAGCCTTTCGCTTGACAAGCCGATACCCCAAGCGCAGAATCGCGTTCAATCGGGGTGAGCGCCAGCCGCTTCTATCAGCTACCTGCCTCTGCAATAAGCTCTCACTCCCTTCATTGTTCTTATTCTTTTGATCTACTCGAAAGTGCGGGGGACAACATGACACAATTACGCAAGCTCTGGCTGGAGCAGGGCGGGCAAGACATCGCCGAGTACGCCGTTATGCTGGCAGTGATTCTTGTTCTCGTGGTGGGTACAATCCGGCTAGTCGGATCGAACGCGAATAATGTTTTTTCCGCTGCGGCCAGCAGCATTCAATAGGCTGCCAAGGCAGAACAAGCCCTGAGGATGGATCGGGGTTGTGGGTACTGGAATCGCTGCCCCGTGCCAGTATCCGTTCAGTTTTGGATTCTCGCGCCTCCAGTCGCAGCTCCTGGTGCAGATCAACAAAAGCACCTTCGCCTTTGCAGGACAGCGCTGAAAAGGATTCGACTTGGCTCTTGGTGACATTGCGAAACTCAATGATTCGGGAAAGGAAAAGGGCTATCTCACCCACGGCGAGGTGAATGACCTGATTCCTCACGATGTCAATTCTCCCGAGGTCCTGGAGGACCTCCTCGCTACCATCGGCACGAAGGGCATTGACGTGCTTCAGAGTCAGTTGAAGCTGTCTACAGCCTGCGAAAAAGGGTTGGAAAACGAACAGGAGGCCAGCGACCCAGTCGAGCTCGACCTGACGCTAGGCACCTCAGAAAAGACCGATGATCCGGTGCGCATCTACCTACGCGAGATGGGTGCGGTGCCTCTGCTCAACCGGGAGGGGGAAGTGGACATCGCCAAGCGCATCGAGCGCGGCCAACTGCGCGTGCTCAAGGCGCTTTCACGGTCGCCCATCGTGATCCGACAGGTATTGGCGATTAGCGAGGATTTGAGGCACGGAACACGTTCGATCAGGGACATTGTGGTTTTCGATGAAGAAGAGGTTACAGACGAGATTCTGCAGAACCTCGTCAAGGACCTTACGCGCCGCATCGACCAGCTGCAAAAGCATTACAAACGAGCGGGCCAGCTGGCCGAACGTTTGCCGACCATCCCGTCACAAAAGAAAGGACAGCAATACAGTCGCTGCCGAGGCAAGCTGGGCCGCGAGATGGTTCGGATTTCGCTCATCATCCGCAACCTCGGTCTTACGAATTGCGAGCGCAAACGCCTGATCGATCGGGTGAATAAAACCACGGACATTATGCGCTCGCTCGACCTCCAGGCCAGCAACCTGGAAAAGAAGATTGAGACCACGCACCGCGAAGAACTCAAGAAAGACTACCGCAAGACGCAGCGACGGCATCGCACGGACCTGGAAAGGCTGGAAAGCGCTGCCGCCGTGAGCTTCCAGGAACTGCGGCGCACGCAGCGCAAAATCATCCAGGGCGAGATGGACGCGGAGCAGGCCAAGCACGAACTTATTGAAGCCAATCTGCGCCTTGTGGTTTCCATCGCCAAGAAGTATGGAAACCGCGGACTGCAGTTCCTCGATCTGATCCAGGAGGGGAACGTTGGCCTGATGAAGGCGGTGGACAAGTTTGAGTATCGCCGAGGCTACAAGTTTTCCACTTATGCGACGTGGTGGATTCGCCAGGCAGTCACCCGAGCCATTGCCGATCAGGCGCGCACCATCCGCCTCCCAGTGCACATGGTCGAGATTGTCAACAAGCTGATTCGCGTCTCGCGGCAACTGGTCCAGGAGTTGGGCCGCGAACCTACCTCGCAAGAGATTGCCAAACGCATGGACATTCCTGCAGCCAAGCTGCGCAAAGTGCGCAAGATCATGCAGGTACCGATCTCGCTAGAGACGCCAATTGGTGAGGAGGGGGATTCTCATCTCGGCGACTTCATCAAAGACAGCGCTGCGCTCGCACCGGATGAGGCGGCCATCAACGTGAACCTGAAGGAGCACACCGGGCAGGTGCTGCACACCCTGACACCGCGCGAGGAGAAGATAATGAGGATGCGCTTTGGTCTGGACGACGATTCGGAGCACACCCTGGAAGAGGTTGGTCGGACGTGCGCCCTCACCCGCGAGCGCATTCGCCAAATCGAAGCCAAGGCCCTGCGCAAGCTGCGACAGCCTTCGCGCGCCGGCAAGCTCAGGTTACTGCTCGACAACGTGCACGAATAACGCCGCGGGCGAACACATGCACGCAGGGAGAGCCCAGGAAAGGGATGGCGCAGCATCTGCGAGTTTACCTAGGCAGCCTTACTATGATGCGGTATACAGTGGCTAGTTTGCGATGTATTCCGCAGAGCATGCAAGGCGTACATCGTGTCATCCAGAGCTTGTTCCTCTTCGATGTTGTCTCCGGCTATGTTAAACAACTCCCGTGCCCTTAGTGCAAGTGCTTTCTCGGCTTGCGCAATGCGCTCCGGGAGTCTGGCGTTATCCACTTCAAAGAGCGCGGCCTTGTACAAATCCCTCCACGCTCCGCTGTCCAGAGATTTAGAGCTGCCTGTATTCATAATCCCCCTGTTAGGCTTGGTGGGTCTGAACGTGTGTTGAATTCTCCTGGATACTGGCGCAGCAAAAGCCAACAACATCGTCTCCCCAACCATTAGATACGATGGCGCCCGTGATCCCTACTGGGCAGTGACTCGTGTTCACCACTGCGGTAGAGTCCAAATTGCCGACGTAGATGTTAGTCATGGGTTACCTCCGGTGGTTTGAGTATCGTTCTCCACTACGGGGTCGTCCACCTCGTGTGGTTTTCACGAATGATTTCTAGTCACAGTCTCGGATCTTGAGGCGGCGGCTCGGACGGCTTTTCGTTCGCTGCTTCCTGCTACTTCGCCTTCTGCCTGAAGCCAGTCTTCTTCCTCATGGCCATCGATCCTGCCGCGCATTTCATACAGCTCGTAAGCGCGCGCCCGCACGTTCTCCTCAGGAGTCGTGATTGCTGCATCTCTCTTGGTCAAAAGCTCCGGTTTCATACAATTTTCTCCTTTGATTTAATGTCTCCATCTGTCTCTATCGGTCCGTATCAGGCCTTATGCGACATGCAGGACCCCTGGCCCCTGCACCCAGTCAGGAACCGCGTCGCGGGCGATGACTTCGTCGGCGCAAGTGGGAGACAGGTACGTTGGGGGTCCAATTAGGAAACTGATCCGCTGCCGTGGATCCTGGCGCCGAATCGTTCTCCAGAACTCCACTGCTTCTTTGGATCTCTGGCGCACGTCCAGCAGTACCAAATCGAAAAAATCAGGCACCCAGAGTAACTCTGCTTCAGTGACGCTTTTGGCGGTGTGGACGTGAACTCCGCGGCTTCTAAGCACGCGGGCGCGCAGGTTCTGCATCGGTTCGTTGCCGTCGATTATGAGCACGTTTTTCGTGCCCATTGGAAAGGAAATCGGCGATCGCTGGGGCACAGAACACCTCCAAGCCTTCTGGAGGCGGGCGTTTCGGAAAGCAGGATTACCTTTGAGAAGCGGGCGTGACCAGAAAAATCTAAACCTCGACTCTGCTTGTCTCGTTCGTAAGGAGCGGGACTGGCCCGCCCCAACCGAACGCGACAGTCTGTCAGGCTGCTACACGAGCAGCAGTTTTCTGCAAGGTCGAGTTGGCAATCTCAAAATTTCGAACCTCAGGGGTCCCCTCGACCACTTTCGCCAGGGCCTTCAGCACTTCTGGATAGCTCCCGCGCTGGTAGGCCTCCGCGTCTTCTTTCTTGTCCCAAAGACTGACGGCGACCGTCTCCGTTCCGGATCCGGGGGCGACGAAGACGATTTCATCCTGGAAGCCATGCTGTTTCCGAAGGAGGGGAAGAATCTCCTTCTCGATGGTCTGGGTAAACTCCGCACGGGTATTGGGCTTCAGGTGCATAGTAACGTGACGAGCAAACATGTCAACCTCCTGGCTTCTTGTGCGACTAAGAGGAAAGAACTTCAGATGGACTGACTTAGTTCAGGGGATCTGAAAGACGAAAGGATATAATTGGGCTCTATCTAACACCGTATACCGAATCCTGGTGTTGTCAAGTCGGAAATGTCCTAGGTCGCGGGATGGCAACGTCCTAAACAGACGGACAACAGTGGCTCGGGGACATTGTCTCAGACGACTTTACGTCGGTGCTCGCCAAACACTCGAAGTCTTTCTCGCTCATCGACTGCATCGCGGTTGGAGTGGATCGAATCCAGCGAAATCTCGTGCCGATGCGAAAACAGGTCGAAGCCTAGCAGAGAAGTGAATTGATTGATGTCACTGCAAAGGTGGTCATCTATGAGGCGTTCGTTGAAGGCAAGCTCGAGGCTCCCAAACATCTGGCCCGCACGCTGCATCACCTGTATTTCGAGCCAAAGTATGAGGAGTTTCGGCCCAGAACCATTTGGAGCCTTTCAAACTCGTTCACCTCTGCATTCAAGGAGCTGGATCCGATTCCACAGTTCAAGGCGACGGCCAAACTGGGTGAATTCCTGGAAGCGCGGTTCTCACAATCGTTTTGACGAACTCGGCGGTTGGCCTGAAGGGGTGGTTCGCGATCATCCGCCGGAAAGACTGAATTCGCAGTACAGCCGGAACCTGGGCTTCGGGGTAAACCGGTCGGGGCTGAGCCGGGCGGACGGCTCTTCCTGTTCACTTTCACAGAGGACGCGCCCGAAGGAGGCGTTTCTCGAGAACAGTTGCACGAAATCTTTTCGGACGGCTGGGAGAAGCGGCGCTCAGCCACTTCACCAAAGCCCGGGCGTCGGGTGCGCACTACAGGCCAGATGGGATGTTTCCTTCAGTTGCCGGAGCAGATGGTGTTGCCACAACCCAAGATGGACGCCGAGTCTACTTTGTGCTGCCCGAGGCGCCCAATGGAGCGATGGCCGAGAAAACTGTGGTACGGTCCAGGCAGTGCATCGAGTTGCCCGCCGGGATCGACAACGTGACAGCAGCCGCGATCGCGAATCCAGGGATGTCGGCTTGGGCCGCCTTGATTGAACGGGCTCAACTTGAAGCTAGTGAGACAGTGCTCGTTAACGGTGCGACCGGCGCTGCTGGGCGGCTCGCTGTCCAGATTGCCAAATACCTCGGAGCGTCAAAGGTCATTGCCACCGGCCGCGACGCGAAGGCGCTGGAAGAAGTCCGAGGTCTGGGGGCTGACGCGGTCATTCCGTTCGACCTCGATCCGTTCAACCCACAGGGCACCAAACAGTATCAAGCGGCACTGAAAGAACAGTTCGCGGCGGGGATCAATGTTGTCGTCGATTATCTGTGGGGGAAAAGTGCAGAGACCATCATTATCGCCATTGCCAAGGCAGTCGACGACGCCACCCCTGTCCGGTTTGTCCACGTGGGAGGCGCCAGCGGCGGCGACATTGAGCTTCCGGGGGCGGCCCTCCGCTCCTCCGCGATCGTCTTGATGGGTAGCGGCAACAAGAGCATTCCCCTACCGAGGCTGCTGGCGTCGATCAAGAGCCTCTTCGACGCCTTTGGGCCAGCAAGGCTTCGCATCAAGACGAAAGCAGTTCCACTCGCTGAAGTGGGAGAGACTTGGGACGATAACGGGAAGTCACGTATCGTGTTTGTCCTGCCTTAAGGCACGTTTGGTTCCGAAGGATCGATTTCTCGCTAGGGCGTTTCTCGGTGACGCTGCGCCTCAATGCCACCACTCTGACCGCAGTTCCTCGCCTGCGATCACTTCCGACGGAACGCCTGGCGTTGGCGACCAAAGCTTCAGTCCTTCTACTGGCCAGATCGTCTCGATGGGCTGCCTCCAGTGGTGCAGAGCCAGATCGAATAGTCCCCAGTGAATCGGCATCAGCAGACCGTGGCCACCCAGAGCGCGAAAGCTTCGCACCGCACCCTCCGGTCCCATGTGAATCTCCGCCCATAGCGGATCTGAAGCGCCAATTTCAAGCATGGCCAAGTCGAACGGCCCAAAATGCTCCCCGATCTCGTGGAATCCCGCCCACTCCCCAGAATCGGCTCCGTAGTACACGCGGTGTTGCGGCCCAGCCAGTGCAAACGACGCCCACAGTGTTTCGCAGCGATTGAAGAGGCTGCGCCCCGAAAAGTGCCGCGCCGGGAGCGCAGTCACCTGCACCGAACCCACGCGCGTGCTATCCATCCAGTTCATCTCGAGGCAATGCGCCCCCGGCACGCCGAACTGCCGCAGCAGAGCGCCTACTCCAAGCGGTGTAATCCATCGCGCTCTTTCAATCGCTGCCAGCTGTGCCATCTCGCGAATCGTGCCGGCGCCCAGGTGATCGTAGTGATCATGCGAAACGATGACTGCGTCGATGGCCGGCAGATCGCTCAATTCCAGAGGCGCTGGGAAAAACCGCTTGGGCCCAATCCAGTTCGTCGGCGCCGCGCGCTCATCCCACACCGGGTCGATCAGAATGCGTGCCCCATCGATCTCGATGATCGACGAGGCATGTCCCATCCACGTGATACGCAGTCCCGAGCGCGGGCTTGTGCCGTAAGTTCTCCCGTCCGTATGAAACGGACCTAGCTGCCCCCGTGGCGAGCGTGCCTTAGCATCCAGAAAGAACCGTGGTCCGACCTTAAACATGATTGAAAGTCCACCGACCTTCGTCGGCACCGGATTAACATAGCGGCGGCCATTCCGCCGGGCAGGCTCAAGGAGCATGGGTTATTCGATGATGTGCGCCCGCAGCGGATTCCGCAGGAAACATAGAATCCACCCGCAGTGGCACCCGCGGCTTCTTGCTCTCGAGTCCGGTCACGCGCAAACAGAAAGAAAGCGATCGCTCCTCGTTTGCTGACAATTGGAGATTGGAGTCAAATCGGCGGCAGTCGCAATCTCCGCCGAAGTGACCGGAATGTGCGGGTGTTCAACCGTTGATCGGGAGCCATTGATGGCCGCTGTAATCAGCATCCCAGCTTTATACCGACAACCGAAAGGAGAGCGCAATGACCGTGAAGATCGAAAAGCTTGAGCGCGTCTTTATGTTCAATGGGGCAAAATTGCCAGATGTAAATCCAGAGTTGAGCGTTGAACAGGTGCGGGACATTTATGTCAATACTTATCCCGAACTTGCGACTGCAGCAGTCGAAGGGCCCACTCCCATTAATGGGACCATACAGTACGTGTTCACCCGCTGGCCGAGGGCAAGCGTCCGAGTGCGGAAACAAAGCTGTGCATGGCCCCCTACTGGAACTGCTACGACAACGGAGCGGTTTGCACGGGAAGCATGCAGATTCCGCGAGAGAAATCGGTGTTGGCGATCGAAGACTGGGAACGGTCTTTCTTCCAGAGCGAGTTCACCCATGCTTCTGGAGTGCGCAAGCACACCCGCTTTCCCGGCGGACTGCTGGCGATGGGGCAGTTCCTTGCGGGGAAGGAAGATTTTCCAAGCAAGTACCTGGTGAAATTGCAACAGAGACTTTCAGAATTCGTGAACGACAATGATCACACGTACCGAAACGAGGTCCAACCACGAGATTGAGCATCGGATACCAAACGGCCTGTTACAGAAGAAGGTCCGGCTTACGGTCGTTGGTTGCGGCGGAACAGGAAGCGCCGTCGCAGCCGGACTGCCGCATCTGCACCAAGCCATGGTCGCCCTGGGACACCCCTACGGTCTTGACGTCACCCTCATTGACGGCGACCGGATCTCCCGCACAAATTGTCTGCGGCAGCCATTCAGCGAGAGTGAGATTGGGCTGTATAAAGCGACGGTGCTCGCCACGCGGATTAATCTGTTCTGGGGCCTTGGATGGACGGGGATGCCGTGCTTCATGGATGAGAGATGGGGCTAGGAGACCGATATCTTGATCGGATGCGTGGACTCCCGCACGGCTCGCCATGCGATCACCCGTACGCAAACCTATTGGCATTGCCACTATTGGCTGGATCTGGGCAATAACGCCGACAGCGGGCAGTTTGTTCTAGGAGAGCCCGAGAACGGGAAAAACCAGTCAAGCGAGCAGCGTTTGCCGAATCCAGGCGATGTGAGAGGCGTCGGTGTGACCTCGTCTTTGAGCCAGCTTGGTCAACTCCTCGCTGAGACATTCGTCAACGAGCAGCTTCATGAGTCCGCTTTCGACGAGACGCACGCCGTGTGGAAACAATCACGGCTCCGGCAGGCGGAGACGAATGCTGACGCGGCCTGCCCCGTTGCGGATTGGCCGTCGCATAGAGCGTGGCAAGATTGGCCATTTCGGTCGTAAGTCCTGGGTAGGCTTCCAGGATGCGATGCATCGGCAGTCCGGCAGCGACTGACGCCGCAACATCATAAACCGGAATGCGAGTATTCCTGATGACAGGGGTCCCGCTCAGGACATTCGGATCTTCAACCACCAGATCACGAGCTTCGCCTAATTCGGCCAGCTTCTCATGAACATTTTTCAAGAATGGCGCCAGGTCGATGGTCAAGAACTCCTCGCGAATCGTCCATTCCTTCTCCAGCTTGCTGATGGGATCCTCACGCAATCTCGGGCTTGCCGCCACAATCGTACGCTGTCTTTCTTCGGCCGTTAGATGCTTGGCAGCGTGGAAATAAAAAGATATGAAAGTACACGCATCGGCGAGGAACCGACGCGTACGATCCGGGCTTACTTTATAGAAGTCTTCGGGAAGGATTTTCTCGTCAATGACTCGATTCACATCGCGTACGTCCACACGCGAAACGATGGCGGCTTCGGTGGGGGTGAGCATTTCCGAGCTAGTCGCTGGAGTCATGTGGATTCCTCGCAAATCATTCCGACTGTTAGGAACATATATCATATGCGCGAGATTTGCAAGCGGTTTGGGACGATTCGGGCCCCCAAAAGATCAATAGCTGGTTAGTGTAAGCTATTGATTGCACAGTGGTTCCATTGTGATCGCCTGAGACCGTGTCGAGAATATTCGGCGCGTCTTTCTGATCTTGGGGATTCTCTTGCTGTGTGACGCGTTGTTCGCGGCTGATCTGTCTCAGTGCCCGTGGTGCGGCATTCTGCACGGTCTCCCCATCAAGGGTCGGTCCCGGGCTCGAGCATAACGTAGCCCGAGAACCTTCGGAAGGTCGCCCGCCGATGCTTCGACGCAAACATTCCGCGAGTCTTCAGAATGCATTTAAGCCAAAAAGGCAGCCGAATCGGCCTTTGCAGCCGGTCGCCCTCTTCTGCCAAATAGCGAATCTCTTTGGCATGCCAGCCGTGTTCTCCGAAGAAGCCGAACCAATCCTTCGGCACGAACTTGAAGGGCGCATTCCGCATTCGTCGCTGCATCCCGCTCCACCGGCGCCGAAATTTGACCACCCCCGGGGAGAAATAATCTGCGATCCAGTAGCGGACTCGATCGAGTGCCTTGAGGTCATCCGCCAAAGAGCCAACCTCCTCAACGCTCAAGTACGAAATGACCCCCTCGGTGAGAACCAAGATCTTCTTTGCCCGGAGATTGATGCGCTCAAGGAACCTTCGACGCTCCGCGAGGTTCGCGAGGTCGGCTTTCACGCGCTCCAACTGGCAGTGCGGCATTTCCCATGACAGCCGCTTCTCTTTGAACTCGATCACATGAGGATAGTCTGCTTCTACCCACCGGAAGGTTTGAATCGCCATCCACAATCGGAGCAACCGAAACCCCGAAAACTTTTGAGCTCAATCCATACCAGCTTCCTGGTTCAGGCGTTTCAAAAGAGCGGCCACACCGTCGGCATGTGTGGCGACGGCGCCAATGACGCGCCCGCGCTTTAGGCAGGCGCAGATGGGAATCGCGGTTTCGACTGCGACCGACGTGGCAAAAGTCGGCGGCGGGAATTGTGCCTCAGGCTGAGAAATTAGTCGAGGAGTCTATACAGCTATCGGAACAAATTAAGTCTTTTGAAAAACATCGGTCCAAGCCAAAACACATCCCACCAACACATTTCTAGGCATTCACCCGCTCCGCCTGTTTCTCGCCAAGGCAATTTCTTTGATTGCTTGCTCTTGACTGATGGAATGCGTGGCCCATCGCCGCGACCCGCGACCAACGAAGAAGTCAAGAAGTCAAGGTTGTCGGGGTACCGATCCGCAAGAAATTCCAAAACAAGAATAGGCAGATGCTGCCCTAAGAGTCGCTATCGACGGTTCGATTGCCGTTTGCACACGGTATCAACGCAGCCAAGAAGTCCGATATCCGCATTCCGGAATCGAGCAGTTGAATAAAATCAACAGGCGTAATGCCTTGGCGCTGCGCGGCCTCCAATACTTCAACGATAGCGCATTCTACAAGCTCTCGGTTGGGCTCTGCCGACCGTTCAAAATGATCCATCGCATTCGTTCCAAGGATCCGAGCCCCGCATTATCTCGAAATGCTCTAACTCCGTCTGTTCAAAACTGCACACTTTTGCCAATTAATTGCCGATGTGGCGGGGATCAGTTTCTCAGGGACACTCGGTTTGCTCACACCAGTCTTGCGGATGAGCACTCTTGCTCAGAATAGAGCTGCCGTGGAGAGCTAAGGTCAAGGTGGACTAGAGAAGCGAGTCGTCAGGTGGATGGTCGGAGCTTGGCACTTGCGGGGCTGGGTATGGCAAAGCGAATTGCACCCTTCGCGGTCGTTTCGTGTGTGTTGTTGGCCGCATTCGGGGTCGTAAGCCAAAGCCTATGTCAATCTCTTCCTGATACCCCTTTGGTGCAGGGTTTAACTTCCGCACCGAAACCTAAGGTGTTCGTTAAGGAAGCACGCTCCGCTTTGAAATTCGGAGTGATGGACGGCAAAGCGGGCTTGATGCGTCAAGGCGGTTTCGCTTCTCTTGAGAGGCCGGTATCCAGTCAGAGAGAGTCGAGCAACGTCTTTAAGCAGTACTTGAATTCGTCAGTGCTGAAGCAACAATCGGGTTATCACTCTTCGAGCAGCGAAAGTTTGATGGGTAGGGCTACGTATGCAGGTTCGCGGATTTTTCTCAGGCGGGATGAATTCGGAAAGAGCAGGCTGAATACGTCATACCTGCTACGGGCTCTGACTTCGATGGCCGCGGCCACTGCCTCGCGTCCCTATTGGAGGCGATCTCTCGGGCAGCCGTTCGGCGATCTTGGTTCTACAGTTGGCAATGAAGCGGGCATGAACCTGTGGCATGAGTTTAGGCCCGGTATCGAGCAGCTAATGAAAAGCCACACCCCGAGATTTGTGGCCAAGATCAAAGAGCGCATCGATCACAAGTAGCTCGTAAACGGAATCCGAACCGGCATACGATGTTTACAAGATCGACTCGGCGCTGGTGTCAGGAGAATCGCAGGGTTGGCGTGCGGCTAACACGGGAACTCAGACGATCCGGCTACTCTTCGATCACCCGCAAAGGCTGAGGCATATCCCGCTCGTTTTCGAGGAAACCGAGACCGCACGTACACAAGAGTTTGTCTTGCGATGGTCTGCCGATAGCGGACACTCGTTTCGAGAAATTGTGCGCCAGCAGTGGAATTTCAGCCCCCCTAACACCACTCGCGAGATCGAGGAATATCACGTTCAACTCTCTGATATCACTGTGCTTGAATTGGTCATCGTGCCTGACATCAGTCGAGCACCGGCTTTCGCCTCGCTCAAGAGTCTGCGCGTGTCTTGACCCGTCGCGATCTGCTATCTGAGAGCGAAGCTAGAACGAACCGGACTCACTCGATGGTCACTCCGAGTAGCCGTCGTCGTCTCTATCGCCATCATCGTCATCGTGTTTGCCGTCGCCTTCGTCTTCCTCTTCGTCTTCTTCCTCGTCTGGCTCCTGTCGGAAGAGAACATCGTCGGCTACCACCCCATCAGAACGGTCTGAGTCAGGGCATGCTGAATGTATTCTGCCCATGTCCAATGGTACGCCTCGTACTCTTTGGCAAACGCAGACATTCTCACGGTACGGGCGGAAAGAGCCGTTCGAACGGGAGCACGGCCCGAAGGAAGACTGATCTGGCCGTATCATCGAACCAGTGACATCATTCATCTCAATGCTGAGGCACTTGGGCGGGATTGGGGTGTTCATTCTTGCCGCCCTCGATAGCTCGGTGCTACCCACTCTCGGTGGAGTTGACGCGCTAACAATAGTTTTGGCCTCTCTACACCCAGCGCGATGGCCTTATTACGCTATGTGCAGCACGGCCGGTTCGATCTGCGGGGCTTCAGCCGCTTACCGCCTGTCGCGTTTTGGAATCCTCCATCGACGTATTAAGGGAGCGGTATTCGACAGAGTCACGGCATTCCTACATCGTTTTGGAAGCCTTTCCCTGTCGCTTGCTGCACTCCTTCCGCCACCATTTCCGACTTCCGCCTTTGTAATCGGCGCTGGCGTAACGCGCTATCCTTTCATTGCGTTTGTTCTGTATTTCGGCATGGGACGGGGGTGCCGCTTTGCTCTGCTGGCTTACCTTGCATCTGTTTTAGGCAGGCGGTTCGTGACAAGTATGTGGTCGGCGCACACGCTGGTACTTGCAGCGGCGTTTGGTGGTCTGCTGTTGTGTGTCGGACTGCTGGCGTGGCTCGTGTTCAGGAAATCGGAACCGTATACGCCCTCCGGTTTGTAGCCCTATTTACGACAAGGCTGCCGCTCTGAGCGTTGAATGCACGAGTTCAACCCCCGCCACATCGAACTTCGAATAGTGTTTCCTCACATCTTTCGCGCCCTACTTCTCTCGGAACTTCTCGATCACAGATTTCACAGCTTTGGCGTCGTCACGGGTACGCACACCGGAAAAGCACAAGACGAAGAGTCAGGCTCCACGCTTTCTGTGCTCTGTAAACAATTTCACGATTTCGGCGAACTGTCTCCGGACTTCATGGTGGGGGACCGTATGGCGTTTGACGAATTTTCTCACGGCAAGGCGTGACCATTCTCTTCGTGTACAAGCTCTGAACGCTTTGCGACACGTCGTCCACATCATTCAATACCACGCGGCACGAGCAACATAGCGGGGCAACTTTGGGATGCCCCGCCTTATTTCATGATCTCCGGCGAACGGGGGTCAGAAATATGATCCGCAATGGGATTTCTGAGAAGGTCGCTATGATCATCTCAGGACACAAAACCCGAAGCGTTTTCGACCGATACAGAGGACTCAAAATCTAATCGTCCGACTCGCATTTTTCCAATGTTGTTGCAAAACTCAGGCTTAGCTTTCGGAGACCTGTTTGTCAGGCGCTTCAGCCTCAGTTCAGCAACAAGTCCCCCGTAGCGAATGGTCGGCTCCCTAGCCAGCCTGCCTCACTCTAACTCCATCGGAATGCACGCAGACCTTTCTGCACCACCCCAGCGTGCCTTTCCCAGCGCTCCGCCAGCCATCAACCCTCACCCGAGGCAGCATTAGCGAACTGCGATTCAGGGGGGCAACGTCAAGCTCGATCCTGCCTTCCTCAGGAAGCTCACCAGCAGAATTTCCTCATAGGCGAATAAAAGGAGAACTATGATAGCCTCAGACTGGTAACCCAACGCAAACGTTGCGTGAGCTTCCACTCCCCCGGTGGCGCCCAAGCTTGCCCGTGATCCAGGCATAATCCGCAGTCGCAGGTACATTGCTTGCACCCCTTGATGCACTACAGGTGCTAGTCTGAGGTAGTGACCGATGAACAACCGCAACATGCAGGCGGCTTGGAAGTATCACGATGGCACGAAGCACTCCTACTGGTTGCAAAGCATCCGGCGGGGCATCACATGATCCCCTTCGCGCCCGGAACTGGCTGTCTGGGTGTCACGTAGATATCATTTACAGCCGTTTCGAGTTTCTGCATTGCGGCTTTGACGTCTTCGCTCGCCGCCTTGATGTGACAGGCTTGTGTAACCGCGACGTTGCTGTGACGCAGGATTCGCTGAATGACTGAATCGTCTAAGCCGAGGCGATTAAGGATGGTCGCGAGGCCGAGGCGAAAAGCATGCCAGGCCGCACCAGGCGGGCAGCACCTTGTTCCGTTCGTATCGATGAGTTGCTCTGCCGTGCTCCGATTCTGGCTTGCTACAGATCTCGCAGCTATCGAGACGGCGAGTTTCTAATCGCTGAGCGTAAGTGCCAGACCAACTCAGACCAACTCCAACATTGACGATTCTGATGGATCGATTGCTCCGGTATTTGCGGATCCGGAAAGCACAGCACAAGGGCGGAGGTTTTTCGTCGTCAAAATGGCCCCAATCGAGAGGGAGGTATCGGCTCGACATGTTGCCGGCGGTGGATTGCGTTTCAGTGGCAACCTACGTACAACATCACTGTCTTAAAACGCTTGCTGGCTCCAAGCAAGTACTCACCGTACTTTGCAATAGCTGAGATCACCTCCGGCGCCGGCTGGTCTGCTCAAACATGTTGGGAGGAAGGTCCAAGCCTGATTCCTTGAGTCTTTCAGAGAACTTTGGCCGGATCCCTGTGGCGACAAACGCTCCCACCGCTCGTCCCTCGGCGGAAACTCCCTGTCGTTCGAACAGAAACAGGTCCTGAAGGGAAATCACCTCTCCTTCCGTGCCAGTAACTTCGGTGATATGCGTGAGTCGGCGCGTTCCATCGCTGAAACGTGCCACCTGAAGAACTAAGCTAATCGCCGACACGATCTGCTTTCGAATGGCCTTTTCAGCTATGTTCAGATTCGCCATCATGGCCATCGTCTCCATCCGAGCCAGAGCGTCTCTGGGACTGTTGGCGTGAATCGTAGTTAGAGATCCATCGTGCCCCGTGTTCATTGCTTGCAGCATGTCAAGAGCCTCTTCGCCACGCACTTCCCCGACAATGATCCGGTTAGGACGCATGCGCAGACTGTTGATCACGAGTTGGCGTGCCTGAACTCCCCCCTTTCCGTCCGCATTGGGCGGGCGGCATTCCAACCGCACAACGTGTCGCTGTTTAAGGAGCAATTCTGCCGCGTCTTCGACCGTAATGATCCGCTCCTTGGCCGAAATGTAGCCGGAGAGCACGTTTAACAGTGTGGTCTTCCCAGCGCCTGTTCCTCCCGAAATCACGATGTTTAGACGGGCGGCGACAGCCACTTTCAGTAGCCCTAGCATAGGCGCTGTTAACATCTGATTGCTTAGAAGATCATTTTCACCGATCCGCGTGTGCCCGAAACGCCGAATTGAGAGATGAGGGCCGTCGATCGCTAAGGGAGGTAGAACCACATTCACACGAGACCCATCAGAGAGCCGCGCATCCACGATGGGTGACGATTCATCGATGCGGCGTCCAACGGCGGAAACGATCGTGTGGATGATGCACATCAGGTGAGCATCATCTTTGAAGGTGACCTTGGTCTCTTCTAGAATCCCGGATCGCTCGACGTAAACCAATTTGGAACCGTTAATCAAAATGTCCGTGACACTCGGGTCTTGCATCAGTGGTTCGATCGGGCCCAGGCCAAACACTTCTTTGACGATTTCAAGGGTCAGCCGCTCTCTCTCATAGTTGTTGAAAGGCAACTTGAGACGGGCAACGATATCTTGGGTCAAAGCAAATACGTGCGTGGGGGTTGCATCGTCCGGTGCGAAGAACTTCTTGAAATCGACCTTGTCCAGCAGGCAGCGGTGGATTGAGATCTTCAATTCCTGATAGGTGCGAAAGTCCAACCCGCCAGGAATCTTGTTCTCACCTGAGGGAGATGTTACGACGACGGTTGACTCAATCCGGTTAGAATCGGTCACTCTGTTTCCTCATAAGCCTCCACGTTGTCATTGGATCTGCCGAAATGTCAAATCGCAGAGCCCTTTTGGGCATGCGGGAGGCGCCTTGAAAACTGCGAACCGTCAGACGGCGTTCAACCGCGATGTTCGATCGTGGTTTGGGAGGCGGTCCAAAGGGCATCGATGACCACGTTCGGGCTGGGGCGTTACTTAGCCTTTTGACAGACTCATGAATTGGAAGCAGTGGTTGAATCGGTTCGGCCGTTTCAATTCTCGGGACAATCTGGCTCAGGAGTTCGAGAAAATTCACTATCTTGGGCCGCCGCGCTCGCCGGCGAGGCGCTATTATTTGGCAAAGCGCGAGATCGGCCTCCGCCACCCAACCAGCCATGGCTGAGTACCTGAAGGTCAACATCGAGATGCAGAAAGATCATTCCGTTGGGACGAGAGATGATCGAGGCGTTTTGCAGAAAACGAGTTGGGTGAATCCGAAACTTTCTCAGCGAACAGGAAATCGAGATAATGATCGGATTTCAACTGCGTAACAACTTACGCAGACCGTTGAGTTTTATCGGGACTCTCGACCAATGTGATAAGCCGGCGAAAGGCCTGAGCGAAAATGGAGTGGATGTGATCGCTTGTCTCCTCGACCTCGGCATCGGTTTCAACGACCATATGGCCGGTCTTCGACGGTTATCCACGTTGCTAGCGCAGGTGACCCATCCGCTCGAACGCTGAAACGAGGCTTTCACCTAATTACTGAAGGACTTTTCACCCCCCCAAATCCAAATTCAGAAGATGAACGCAGAGGCACAAGTCGAATGCGGGTAGTCGGTGCGGCGGTTCCGAAGCGCGATGGGGTCTTTCGCAACGGGCGTGACCATCATCACCGTAGATTTGGACGGTGGAGTGCGAGTGTTGTGGTCCAAACAAACTTGCACAAGTGGATCGAGCGACACCGCGGCAAATGCATTGGCGGTCATCCATGGATGGATTCCGTAACCAGTGGTGCTTGGTTCCCGCAGACGATAGTCGCACTCTGCTTTCAACCCCTTCTGCTCGCACCGTCGTACTCGATTCGTCGGCTTCTCTCAGATGGTGGGCGATATGATATCTGTCGAACACGATTTTTTGGACGCTCTACAGCAAATGTTCTTGCACGGAATGCACGTACGGGTCCCGCACATTCATGGCCACCGCGGCAATGCCATTTTTCGGTTGCTCCGTGAGAGTGGGCCCGAATCCTTTCAGACTCTTCTGCTCACGACCCGCGGCCACCTAGGGAACTCGACTTCCGCTCGCGAGTGTTCCACCAGACGCTTCCTGAGCAAACGAATCTGCCCCTTGAATCGCCACACCCTTGTCGGTAAACCATTCATCGTCGCCAGAGTCTTCTTGCCAAGATGGCCTCATCGCATGACCCCGCTGACCCCGCCCCCCGCGCTTGAAATCTTGTCAAACCAGCGTAATCTGTTTACGACAGTTACGCGCCCCATCGTTGGCAGGATGCAAGAACAAGCCGCCCGGCAGTCTGGGCGGCCTGTAGTTGTCAGCACGGGCTAAGGAATACCTGCCTACTTTTTCGTCGTAAGCTGCTGCAATTGTTTTTTCAGCTGATCGATCTCCGCCCGTTGCGAGTTGATCTCGGCCTGCTGTGACTTGACCGCCTCGATCAAGAGCGCCGCCAGTCGTGAGTAGTCGACCCCTTGAACCTCGTCCGTTCTTGGATTGCGGGACACGATCTCGGGAACGACCTGAGCCACATCTTCTGCGATGACTCCGATCTCGGACTTTCCGTCTGACTTGCGGTCGTAGGACACGCCCTCAAGCTGCTCAACCTTGTCCAGCGCTCCCAGCAGAGGATGGATGTTGGTCTTGAAGCGGCGCGAGCTGTAGATATCCCAACTATCCGCGATGGCCTCGCCAGCGCCTTGACCGATAGTGAAAATGTTCGATGGCGTCGTGGTGGCTATGCCGACTTTAACATTTGAGATTGCGCCATTCACGCCATTGACGCTGCCCAGAACCAGAGAATTGCTTTGGCTGACCGTGGCGAACGCCCCAAGCGCGGTGGAGTTGCTCAGGTTGGCCGAGGCCGGCCCTGCGGAGGAGCCCAGAGCGGTATTGTTGCTGCCCGTGGAGTTGTTCACCATCGCAGATTCGCCGATGGCCGTGTTGTAATTGCCCCTCTTGTTGCCAAAGAGTGCCGTGTTGCCGACGGCCGTGTTGGATATGCCCGTAGTGCTGAAAGGGAGCGCCAAATTACCGATCGCCGTGTTGTAGAAGCCCGTGGTGTTATCGCCAAGCGCCGCGCCGCCGCTGGCCGTGTTGTAGCTGCCCGTGGTGTTGGATTGGAGCGCCACAACGCCGATGGCGGCGTTGTATACGCCCGCGGTATTGCTAGACAGCGCACCATCGCCGACGGCCGCATTGTTATAGCCCGTAGTGTTTTTAGCGAGCGCCTTATAACCGCTGGCCGTATTCCAGGTGCCCGTCATCGTCGCATTTCCCGCAAAACCAAAAAATGCGTTCTCTTTCGCAGCCGAGCCGAAGGCAAACAGGTCGCCGCCGAGTTTGTAGCCGGTTGCGGAATTTATGTTGCCATTCACATCCAGGGTGGCCGCAGGGGCTGTCGTGTTGATGCCTGTCCCTGCCGAGTCCTGATAGATTCGCGAGTCTCCGACCGTCGTGGTGCCGGTGAAGGTGGGGATATAATGTGTGGTCCCCGACCCAGTGATGTCTTGTGCCGAGGCCATGGTTGCAAAGCATAGAACCGCCGCTGCGAGGTACGCACTCTCCAGCTTCATTTCACTCTCCTCGGATTTTTATTGTAGGTACGTGGCCCTTTGGGGTTGGGCTCCTTTGAAAGGAGCGGCGAGATTATGGTTTGAAGGGATGGGCCTGTCAAGGCAATAATTCGGAGACCACGCGGCCGCAACGCCTTCCCGATAACTGCGCCCAAATGCTTGCGTGGGATCCGTCGCTTTCATGGCGTGTCCGAGGGGCGAGACGTTGTCAGGAGGTCACCAACTTCGATCCGCCCAATACTCCGCATCCACGCTACAACATACTAGCTGCGGCCTACTAACCATGGCCCGCCATTCTATCGCCAATTTGATTGTTATGAACAGGCGCCCCTGACGATGTGTGCGATGTCAATCAGTTGCGATCACCAAAATGTCGCAAGGGAACGCTGCGTCCTTATGGTCCGGATTACTGGCGTAGACAAACTTCGCGTCTTTATTAATTCCGTTAACTTCGCCAAGAAATACTGTCGTGTTTCGCTGATTTTTCAAAAGTCCACGGATCGGAGACGCGATTTGAGCCGGCGAAGCACTGTTGTCGCCACCCGATAGAGTAGGGGCTGAAAGAGGTTGTGATTCGATCGATCAATCACCACGATATCGGCATTTGCATGCCTGAGGGCTTTGGCGACGGCGAGCCCTGCAAAACCGGCGCCGATAATCACGGTTCTTTTCATTCAGTGCCTCGTCTTTTTTTGATCAATCGCAGATCCCTATCGAAGTGTGATGAATCACTCGACGCGATCCCGCACGGGCATTTGCGACTTGACCATGGCTCGTATATCTCGGTTTTCGAACACCAAGCCTTGGCGCTCCAGTGTTTGTCGAAGCACAACATCCACCATTGCCCAGCCCAAGTCGTCAGCGCGAATGACTTGGTTCGGAAATAGCAATCGAAACACGGGATAGAGTGCGCGTATCAGCCGGTAACTGAAGTTCGGTTCTTGTCGCGGCTGCACTGGGTAGATATACGCGGGCCGAAAAAGATAAACCCGCGGGAAACCGGCTGCAAGTAGCGCCTTTTCGGCTTCTCCCTTGTAACGTGCGAAGGCAAGCCGGCTTCGTCCCGTCGGGTCGGCACGATTTCCGCTCAGAAACGAGAAGGCGGAATTCGGACTGCTGTTCCGCAAGACTCGCGCGAACTCAATCGTGTAGTCGGCGGTTATGGTGCGGAGTTCCGCGTCTGGCACTGACCCCGTGTACGTTCCTAGGCAGTAAACCGTCGCGTCCTGGCCCAAGAGTGCATCTGCGAGCGCAGAACAGTCTGCGAAGTTTTGGTGCAGAACCTCTTTCAACTTGGGGTGCGAGATGCCGAGTTTCTTGCGCCCAATCGAAGTTACGCGTTCGACGTTAGAATTATTGAGCGCATAGCGAAGAGCGTACCCGCCGAGCATACCAGACGCCCCGACAATCACCAGACGTTCTTGGCCAGCGGCAGAAGCGCTCATAGACGCGTCCGAACCCGCTTTGTCAGTCGTTGTCATGACAGAATGCGCTCTTCGATCCAGTCAACGTACAGCAGGCGCTCCGCAAACAGCCACGAGCCGTCTATCTTCACGAATGTGTCGTAATAGCGGAGCGCCGCGATCATGAGCTGTCGCTTCGCACCGTCAACAGTGAGGTGATGAGGCATACCGAATGCTTACCTGTCGTGGCGTGGCTCAACTCAGCAGCCCGGTACCAGGTGGCGGAAGGCTCTCCGCAGATGTCTCGCAGATTCGGTCGCTGGACTGTTTGTTGTTTAGGGCTTGATCGTGAATACTCTGCTCGGGAGGTCGAAAGATCCCGTGCTTTTTCATGCGGGCAATTAGCGTAGTACAGCGTAGTACGCTTCAAACCCAATCTTACGGCTGCACCGTACGGTCCTCCGACCACCCATCCCGATGTCTCTAATGCGCTTAAGATCAGGGTGCGCTCGGAGTCGTTGAGCGATGTCCTCACCGGAAAGCCGATAATCGAGGCGGCACGCGGCGGGCGTAAAAGATTGGGTAGCACGCCTTCATTGGAGAGTACTACTGCGCGTTCGATCATGTTCTGCAACTCTCGAATGTTTCCCGGCCAGGAATAGGACTTGAAAGCGCTAATGAAGTCGTCTGGGATGTTTTCGATAGGCCTTCCCATTCGATGGGAAAATATTCCAACGTAATGTTCCACCAAAAGACCGATGTCCTCGGGTCGCTCTCGCAGTGGCGGTAGCGTAATGGGAAAAACGTTTAAGCGGTAATACAGATCGCTCCGAAATTGGTCACGCTTCATCATTTGTTCAAGGTCGCGGTGAGTTGCCGCCACAAGTCGCACGTCAACACGATGCGTGCGACCACTTCCTAACCGTTCAAATTCTTGCTCCTGTAGAACACGTAGAAGTTTCGGCTGCAGTGCGAGCGGGATATCCCCGACCTCATCGAGGAATAGTGCCCCTTTGTCGGCCAATTCGAACCGGCCCATTTTTTGGGCAATGGCACCAGTGAAAGCCCCTCTTTCGTGGCCGAAGAGCTCACTTTCGAGCAAGTCAAGAGGAATAGCAGCACAGTTCAGCTTGACCAAGGGCTGGCCACTGCGAGGACTAGCATTGTGGATTGTGTGAGCGATGAGTTCTTTACCTGTTCCCGTTTCTCCTTGAATTAGCACCGTGGTATCGCCGGCTGCAACACGCTCCGCCTGTTCCAAAACGATTTTCAAGGCTGGACTGTCGCCAATGATTTGCTCGAATCGGCGGGCCCGACGGTCTTGACCAATCACTTTCATCAGTTCGACTCCCAAAACCTTTGCCTAGCTAACTTTCGAGCGCGGCGTGGACAATCTCTAGTAAGACTGCATTGTCAAAAGGCTTAGTCAAGAACTCCACTGCCCCTTCACGCATGGCTTGAACCCGCATCTTGGCATCGCCATGGGCCGTGATGAAAATGATCGGAATCCGACATCGCTCAGCTTTAAGCCTTGCTTGTAGTTTAAGACCCGACATGCCCGGCATACGAACGTCGGCGATCAGGCACGCAATCTCCCGAAGTTGGCCGTAATTCAAAAACTCTTCGGCTGATACAAATGCGACTGCTCCCAAACCGGAAGCTTTGAGCAGGCGTCGCAATGCGTCACGGACTAAGTCATCGTCATCGACTACGGCGACCACATTCGTCCTCCTTGCGCTGCTCATATCTGCTACGAATCTATAGCGGCCGCCAAAAATTGCAATTATGATTTCATATAGGCCAGTTATATCTGCGAATACTACAGATCAGAGTGGAAGAATTTCCTGCGCAGATTTCCTGCGCATAGCATGATCCGATGGTTTGACCCTATCTGTTCAGGGTAGATTTCAGCTTTTCCGCCATGCTACCCAATTCTGCTGGAGAACCCGCCTGCATCTTGTGCATTACGCGCCCGCGGTGGACAGCAGCAGTAATTTCACTCGTCCCGAGTACCGAGGCAATCTGCTTTGTCTGTATACCGGACACTACGAGCTCCATCACCTTTCGAGGTTATCGTCAGTTCTCCATTGGCATCGCGCATCGCCTCAATGGCATTCAGCATGAGGTTCATCAATACCTGTTCCAACTGCACTCGGTCTCCGACGACTGCCGGAAGGTTTTCAGCAAGTTCGAGACGGGCAGTCACAGCATTGCGCCGCATGCCGTGCTGCAATAGGTGAGCGATTTCACGAATAAGCTCGTTTGCGTCAACTGCTTCACGCTCTGGAGAACTCTTTTTAAAGAGTGAGCGGACATGGTCGATGATTTCTGCCGCACGCCTTGCACATCCAATGGTTCCGGAGGCAGCTTCGCGGGCTTCCAGAATATCGGGACGTTCCCCGTCGAGAAATCCCAGACAAGCGCCGGCATTGGCCACCGCCGCGGCGATAGGCTGTTTAATTTCGTGTGCTAGCGCGGCGGACAGTTCTCCCATCATGTTCACGCGGTTGATGTGCGCAAGATCAGCCTCTAACTGGCGCAGTCTTTCAGCCTCCTGCTCGGCGCGCTTACGGTCCGTTATATCCATAGTGATACCCACGTAATCACCCATTTCTGCAGACGGATCGTGATGTCCTATGGTGCGCAGAAATCGTATCGTGCCGTCGGGATGACAAACCCGGTACTCAGGGATGTCATAGTCCGTTCTCGTCCGGATTGCATTCTCAAGAGTTGTCCTGACAACCGGCTCATCTTCAGGGTGAATAGCATTCCAAAAACCTTCGAGCACTGAAGGACCTTGGCTGGGTTAAAAACCATGTAAGCGATATACTTCGTCCGACAAATGAAACATTTGCTTTGTATGAAAATTGGTTGCCCAACTGCCGACGTGGGTCAGGCTTTGCGCCTCCGCGAGGTATGCTTTTCCCCGTCGCAATTCCTTTGTCAACAACTCCTGTTCGGTAACGTCAATCGTGGTGCCGACGAATCCTTTGAAAACTCCTCAGTACTGTCCGGAAGATGGCTTTAAAGATCCCGCTAATCCAATGCAGAGCAAGAGGTTAAATGCGGTTTTGTTTTTTGTCGATTTGAAGTCAAAAAGTCGAAAACGGCTTTCTCGGAGGAAAATAGCTGAGGTGTAAGAATGGTGAATGAACTCTGGCCGAACCGTTTTCGCCCAACTCCTGGACCACCTGCCCTCCTACGAGTTTCAAAAATGTGTGACTCGTTATCGCGGCGATTATCAGCAAAAGACTTTCTCTTGCTGGGATCAGTATCTGTCCATGGCTTTCGCGCAGTTGACTTATCGCGACAGTCTGCGAGATATCGAAGCCTGCCTCCGTTCGATGCAGGGGAAGCTGTACCACATGGGATTCCGCGGCAAGGTGTCACGCTCCACGCTCGCCGACGCCAACGAGTCACGCGACTGGCGAATCTATGCCGATTTTGCCCAGGTGTTGATTGGCATTGCGCGACCGTTGTATGCCCACGATCCTATGGGGGTAGATCTGGACCACAGTCTGTATGCGTTGGACTCGACTACGATCGATCTCTGCCTATCGCTTTTTCCCTGGGCCCGGTTTCGCCAACACAAAGCCGCCGTGAAGATGCACACACTGCTCGACCTGCACGGCAATATCCCCACGTTTATCCGCATCACCGACGGCAAAGTGCACGATGTCAACATCCTCGACGAGATCGTTCCCGAGGCCGGGGCATTCTACGTCATGGATCGCGGCTACATCGATTTCGACCGCCTCTACTTTTTCACTCTCTGCTCGGCATTCTTCGTCGTGCGCACCAAAGAGAATGTCCTACTGCAACGGCGCTACTCGCATCCGGTCGACAAAAGTACCGGTGTGCGCTCCGATCACACCGTCATCCTAACCGCCATCGAATCTGTCAAAGTCTATCCGGATGCCTTGCGACGGGTGAGTTACTTGGATGCGGAGACCAACAAGCGTCTAAAGTTTCTGACCAACAACTTTGTTCTTCCGGCAGCGACCATCGCCCAAACCTACAAATGCCGTTGGCAAGTGGAACTTTTTTTTCGATGGGTCAAACAGCATCTGCGCATCAAGTCCTTTTTCGGTACCAGCGACAACGCAGTGAAGACTCAGATCTGGATTGCGGTCTCGATTTACGTGCTGGTAGCAATCGTACGCAAGCGTTTGGAACTGCGGGCGAGTCTTTACCAGATTCTACAGATTCTCAGCGTCACGCTTTTCGAGAAAGTGCCCGTTTTACAGGCTCTCGAAGCATCTTCCTTCCAGGAAGACTTACCCCAAGACTCCAACCAGTTGATTCTGTTCAACTTCTAACAGGACACTATTGCACTGGGATAGTAAGCACCCCGTTGGGCCAGCATATTCTCTCTTGCAACTATCAGTGCCGCTTGTGCGGCCTTGACGTCGGGATTGGCTTTGAGCGATCGCTCAATCAAATCATTGAGCGGCTTCGAGTGAAATAATGTCCACCACTCTCCCGGAATATCGTGGCCTTCAACTAAGTGTTGCGCCTCTCCGCCGCCCACGTTGCTCGTGCTGCTGGTGGTCGTGATTGGAGCGGGCGTATAACCTCCGACATCGGGAGCAGCAGGTCTCTTGAACCTAGGCCCAACCGCGCACCCACCCGTGAGCAGTAAGGCAGAGATCGCGATGAAGCGGGTAAGACGCGATTTGAGAGTGCGAATCATGCGAGTTAGTTCCTTAAGGCTTGCGCTTCATACGAGTTCCGTTGATCGCTCCGGTGTTGCTGCTATGCAAGTTCGCCGATCCACCCGCCGATCCACCAACGACCGCCGGGTTGGGTCCGCGATGGCGGACGTTGTTGAGCGATGGGTTGAGCGATGCTGCCGTAGGCCGGACGGTACCTGCCAGCCGAACAAGCATGGCGTTGCGGCCTGTTTCGTTCTGGATTAACCCGCCTTTTGCAGCAGCACCGGATTTGCCTGCACCATGCTGATGGAGACTCGCCGCATTTCCAGGTGTGGAACGTGTCCGGCTCTCCGGAAGTTGCTTACGATGAGTTGCCGCGCTCAGGCTTGCGCGGTTGCGCGGATGATTCTTGTCAGAAGCGCGGTGGGGATATCTTTGTTCCTTGGAGGGATTTCCTGCGACGGGGGTGGGCGCGGAACTGTCAGCCGAGGTTTGTTGGGATGAGACCGCATAACTTGTCCGAGGGATCAACGCGGCCCAGCTCATCGTCACAATTAGGCACAGGGAAAAAAGCCAAAAGACCTTCATAGCAATCCCCCGGATGGCGGGTGTGAGTGATTGTCGCGGCCTAGAAACATCATTCTCAGCACGGGCACTGCGAGAAGCAGCATCACGGGGCCGAGCAGCATGCCGCCCACGATCACGGTGGCGAGCGGACGCTGCACTTGGCTGCCGATGCCCGTAGAGATTGCTGCGGGAAGCAGACCAATGCAGGCTGAAAGAGACGTCATCAGCAGTGGACGCATGCGGGTGGAAGCGGCGCGGTACATCGCGTCCACTGGCGCCAAACCGTGAGCTCTTTCCTGGTTGTAAAAAGTGATCATCAGTATGCCGTCCATGACGGACACGCCGAAGAGCGAGACGAACCCGATGGCAGCGGAGATGCTGAAATTCTGGCCTGTGAGATAGAGCGCGAGTATGCCGCCAACCACCGCGTCGGGGATGCCCGCGAGCGCCAGAAGGCAGTCGCGCAGGTTATTGAACAACGTGTAGAGCAATCCGATAATCAGTACGAGGCTGATCGGCACAATGATCTCCAGTCGCTTCTTGGCTTCCTGAAGGTCTCCGAACTCGCCGGCCCAGATCAGCCGGTATCCAGACGGAAGTTGCACGTTCTTTGCGATTTGCTGCTGCGCCTCCTCGACTGTGCCGCCAAGGTCGCGGCCACGGACGCTGAACTTGACCGGGATGAAGCGCTGCACGCTCTCGTGATAAATCCAAGCCGCTCCCGTATCCAAGGTGATCGTGGCCAGTTCGCTCAGCGGTATGTAGGAATTGGCACCGCTGTTGTTTTGATAGGCCACTTTGATATTGCGAATTTTATCGATGCTCTCGCGATATTCAGGCGTATAACGGACGACCAGATCGAATTGCCGTTCGCCCTCCAAGACCTGGGTTGCTACCGCTCCGCCCATGGCCGCTTGAATGACCGTGTTCACATCGCCGGAATTTAGGCCATAGCGCGCGGCCTTGGCGCGATTCACCTTGATGTTCAGGTTCGGCTGCCCCAGCACCGGGAAGATGCCAAGGTCGGCGATGCCGCGAACCTGGTTCATTTGGTCGCGGACTTGCTCGGCCAGCTTCGTCAAAACTTCGAGATTGGGGCCGACGATCTTGACCGAGTTGACGCCTTTGACGCCCGAGATCCCTTCCTCGATGTTGTCCTCGATGTATTGCGAGAAATTGAAGACGACGCCCGGCAACTCGTTGTTAAACTCTGTTTGCACTTGCTCGGTTAACTTCTCCTTGGTCAAACCTCTTGGCCACTCGTCAAAAGGCTTCAGCGGTGCGAATAATTCGACATTCGAGAACGGCGATGCATCGCTGCCGTCGTCTGGCCGACCATGCTGAGACACCACCGTAAGAACTTCGGGGTGTCGCAGGAGAATCTCGCGCATTTTTCGCGAGGCCGCCTCACCGTCTTCAAGCGAGAGCGTGGTCGGCATGGAAGCGCGAATCCAAAAGTTTCCTTCTTCCAAGTGCGGAAGAAACTCGCTGCCCAGTCGAGGAGCGATCAGCAAGAAGGTTCCAATAGAAAGGGCGAGCTCAATTCCCACTACGAGAGCGCGGTGAGTCAGTGCAAAACGCAGCGCAGGATTGTAGATACGATGTAAAAAGCGGACAACGATCGTTTCGGTTTCTTTCAGGCGCTCAGGGAGCAGCATGGAAGCGATCACGGGCGTGATGGTGAACGTTGCAATTAGCGCTCCGGCCAGTGCGTAACCATAGGTTCGCGCCATGGGACCGAAGATCTGACCCTCGACTCCCTGCATTGTGAAAAGCGGCACGAAACCGGCCACGGTGATGAGCGCCGAGAATAGAACCGCCTTGTCCACCTGTAGCGCGCTGATTAGAATCAGCCGCAAACGATCCGTCCATCCGTTGGCTGAGGCCTCGTGTCCCAGGGTTGTCGTCGGGTCCGGCCCCCAGGCACCTCCCGACAGACGTTGGAGCAGACCCTGTCTTTCTTCCTGGTTTCGTTGAAAATTGCGAAAGACATTCTCGACCAGGATCACAGCTGAATCCACGATGATGCCGAAATCCACCGCCCCCACCGACAGCAGGTTTGCGCTTTCCCCCAGAATCACCAGAAGAATGGTGGCGAAGAACAGCGCGAACGGGATGTTCAATCCAACAATGACCGCGCTGCGGAGATTGCCGAGGAAAATCCATTGAATCAAGAAGACCAGCAGACATCCGAATATCAAGTTGTGCAGAACCGTGTGAGTGGTTATGGCGATCAGCGATGAGCGGTCATAATAAGGAACAACCTTGACTCCCGGCGGCAGACTTCCGTCGTGATTCAATTTGTCAATCTCATCTTTGACCTTTGGAATCATGTCGGCGGTCTGCTCCGTACGCCTCATCACCACGATCGATCCAACGACATCGCTCTGTTGGTCGCGGCCTAAAATGCCGAGCCTTGGCCTGAAGCCGATCGACACTTTCCCGATATCCTTCATCAACACTGGGACGCCATTGACTTGGGTCAGAACCACATTCTCGATGTCATCAACCTTGTAACCCTGGGCCAAATCGTCACTGCCGCCGTCATCAATCAGCCCGACACCCCGGATATTGATGGACTGCTGGCCAATGTGGATTTCGCGTCCACCCACGTTGACGTTCGCGTTGCCCAGCGCGTTCAGGATTTGGGGCACGGTGACGCTGTAGGCTTCGAGCCTGTGCGGGTCTACCTCGACTTCGAATTCCTTGGTGGGGCCTCCCCAGCTGTTGATGGCGGCGATGCCGGGAATGGTCAACAATCGGCGTGCCACGATCCAATCCTGGACCGTGCGCAAATTCGTGATTCCGAAATGCTTCGGGCCGACGACCTGATAACGATAGATTTCGCCAGTCGAACTGTTGGCTTGGATATTCGGAACCTGGCCGCCGGGCAGGCTAACGTTCTGTTGCATCGCGACCGACGCCTGGGCGTAGGCGAAGTTATAATCCACCCCATATTTGAAGCTGACGCGCACAAAGGACAGGCCATAAAACGAAGTGGAGCGGATGACGTCGACGCCGGGCGTGGTGTAAAGCCCAATCTCCGTGGGGCGCGTGTAGTAACGTTCCATCTCCTCGGCAGAGAGGCCCGGCGCCTGCGCGGTAATTTCCAAGATCACGGGCGTTGGGTTCGGATACGCCTCGATGTTGAGCATCTTGAAAGCAATGAGCCCGGCGCCACATTGCTGTCCAAATTCGCGGGCTAACTGCTGACCGAGCGGAAGGTATCGCCAGGTGTGAGAAAGACTGAGCCCCCTGATACGTTGGATTGGGTTCGCCAAGAACCAATTCAACCAGAGGAGGCTC
>JBAUXO010000068.1:0-74689 GCA_049584315.1 Candidatus Sulfotelmatobacter sp.
TGGCGGTAATCGAACCCGGTCGGAAATCGCCCAAACCGAGGAACTGGTCAAGGAGCTTAGCGCGTTCCAGCTCCAAATCGGTGAGAGATTCTGGCACAAGGCATTCTGGCATAGCTGGGCCTCCAATAATCTGAGAGTCTTACTACTCTCAGAACTATGGCCCAAAAAAGAAAAGCCCGCCATTGACTATTCTTATGTCGCACACCCGAGGCGCGGAGGCGCGGATACTACTTGACAGCCGGGACAAACTCAACAGCGGCCGTGCCAACAAGACTTAAACAAAACCAACCGAGCGGGCCATCGGTACCGGCCTGGGGAGTTACCAGAACAACTAGGCGGCCAATGCTGGCCAAAGATTCGGTCCGTACATGTACTAGGTTCCTGCACCCGTTCTCGCAGATCACACGGCAACGGGTGTGATTACAATCGAAACCACCGTGCTCCTGAGAAGCGCGACTGGAACGACACCGGGCCATTGAAGCGTGCTCAATGAAAGGCTCCCAAACGCCGAGGCGCCAAACCGAGTCCCAAGTCACGGGGTAGCTCCAGAGAATTGCCGCAGCCAGCAATATTCTCTTTAACATGTGGGCCACTTCAGTGAAATTCCAGATCACACGGTGGCGAACTGATGGTCTTATCGGTTTTGTCCACGTACAGCTGGGCGTGTTGGGCGCGGTCGTTCACCACCACATCGATAACCACGCCGGTTCCGCCGCCGGGACAGTTGCTGGTGCCGTAAACCTTGAAGCTCTTCACGACGCCCCACTGACCTCCCGGTCCCCAGTCCTGCCAGAATTCGTTGAAGGGATACTGCGCGTGATTCTGCGGATGCTGCTTCCACCCAGGATCGGCGTAGTAGATGCCGTAGGCAGTTTCGAAATCCCGTTTTTCGAGCGCCGAAAAGAATTTATTGGCCACGCGCTCCTCCGGCCAGAAGCGGTCCCACCATCCCACAAAAGCCAGGATCAGAATTAAGACGATGATCGAAATGATCCGCGCCCTTTTCTTCCGCTCTCTTTCCGGATGGTACTCCTTGGCGTCCAGTAGAGTCATCACTGCCTAGAATACGGAAGAATTGAGTAATTGGGCAATTGCGCCATCTACAAACGAAACCGAGTGCGACCTTACGGTGAAAGCAATCGCCCCATCACAACATTGCTCAATCGCCCAATTCTCTTACAGCGTGCGCTTGAATAGCGGAATCGCGATTCCAAGAGTGATGCCGGCGAAGATGGACAGAAACAGCATGTCTCCCCACACCGCGGCCAGGGTGGTCTGTTTCAACAGCAAACATTTGAATCCATCCACAGCGTAGGTGAAGGGATCGACTTTGGCGATGGCCCGCAACCACGGCGGAAACGCCTGGATGGGATAAATCGATCCGCTGGGAAAAAACAGCAGCGTATTCAGAATGCCGAACATGGCGCGCGGCACCAGCGGATCTTCGATGCGCACCATCAACAGAAACATCATGGTATTAAAGGCCAGCGACGTCAGTACGATCATGATTAACAGTCCCAGCATGGTGAACGGATTGAAGATCGTACTCACTCCTGAAATCAGCGCGCCGATCACACAAATGATCACACCCGTCATCACCGCTTTGATCGCTCCCGCCAGGTTAAGGCCGAGCACCAGTTCGAGCTTGGTAATGGGCGTAACCAGGTAACCTTCGTGCACGCCGCGCGCCTTGTCATCGATATACAACATTCCGCCGCCAATCATTACCGAGACAAACATCGCCAGCGTGAGCGAGCCCGGCAGCAGATACTTCATGTATTCGATATAAGGATAGAGTTCGACAATACCGAGCGCGGTCTGCTGCAGGATGCGGGGCTCGACCATGGGCTGATTCAGCGAGTTGACCAGGTCGGTCATCTCCGACTCCAGCGCGGAGCTCATGAAGTTGTCGCTGTTATCCACGACCAACGCGACCTGCGGGTGGTTGTCTTCGTAAACGCGGCGGGAAAACTGCGGCGGAATGATCACCGCGCCGTCGAGCTTCCCGTTGCGGACATCTTCCATGGCCTTTTTTTCGTTGTCGTAGTAAATCGGTACGAAGGTGCGAATATTGGCCCGCACGGAGTCGAAGGCTTCGCGAATCCGCAGCGCTTGCGTGCCCCCGTCCTGGTCGACAATAGCCATTTTGGCATCGCGAATCTTGCCCCCGAAGGCGTTGCCCAAAATAATCAGCTGCACCAGCGGCATGATCATGGACGCCATCATGAGCGCAGGAGAACGGAAGAACTTGCGCATTTCGCGCTCGACAATCGCCATCATTCGGTTCATAACTTCAACTCCGCGCGGCTCAGGGCTGCAGCCCGGGCCGCTGCGGCATGGTGAAGGCGTAGGCCTTCTGCAGCTCGTCGCGCAACTGCCGGCCGGTGTAATGCACGAACACGTCATCGAGGGTCGTGTTCTGCACCGAAAGCGACTTCACCGCAACGCCAGCCTCAACCGCCATTTCAACCAGTTCGGTGGTGGTTCGCGAGCCGTTGCCGGTAAGCACTCGATACATGCCCGCACCTTCGTGCTGCACCGAGGTGACCTCGTCGAGTGTGTGCAGGCGGCGCTCCCAATCGTCGGGAGCGTTCTCGAACTGCGCTTCAATCACATTCGATCCCGGCACACTTGCCTTCAGAGCCATCGGCGCATCCAGCGCAACCAGCTTGCCGTGATCGACGATGGCGATGCGATCGCAGAGACGGTCGGCCTCGTCCATGTAGTGCGTGGTTATGAGAATTGTCAGTTTTCGCTGACTCTTGATGTTGCCCAGCATTTCCCATACCGCGACCCGCGATACCGGATCCAGCCCGGTGGTGGGTTCGTCGAGGAAAAAGGTTTTCGGATGATGCACCAGCCCGCGCGCAATCTCTAACCGCCGCCGCATCCCGCCCGAGAGCGTCTTGGTTTGGGCATCGCGCCACTTCGTCAGATCCACTAAACCGAGCAATTCATCGATGGAGCGCTTTCTTTCTTTCGCGGGCACGTCGTAAAGCTTGGCGTAGATGTTCAGATTTTCTTCCACCGTAAGATCAAGATCGCTGGTCAGCGCCTGCGGAATCACACCAATCATCCGTCGCGCAGCGTTAGGTTCTTTGGCAACATCGTGTCCCGCGATCAAGGCTCTGCCTGAAGTGATCGGGATGAGCGTCGTCATCATGCGGATCAAGGTTGATTTCCCCGCCCCGTTCGGACCCAGCAGACCGAAGATCTCACCCTCCTTCACATGGAAGGAAACATTGTCGACCGCGGTGAAGTCTCCATACCTCTTTACGATGTTCTGCACTTCGATCGCGCAGGGCATTTCAGGCGCGCTCGTCGCTGGGCTACCGCCGTTCGGTTTTGCGCTCAGGTCAGACATCACTGCTGCCCCGCAGCCGCCGCACTTTGCGAATTGCTTTCACCCTTCATCTGCTGTGGCGAAACCAACACCTCGGCGGTCATTCCCGGCACAAATGCACCTTTCGGATTGTCCAGACGGACTTTCAGAACGATCGTCCTGATATCACGTTTCATCCGGCTGACATCCCGTTGGGTCGCGAAGTCGCCCTCCACTCCCTTGAAGAAGACTTTGCCGCTGGTGATCATTCCGCCCGGCATTTGAACTCGCATCACATCGCCGTAGCCGATGTGGTCCGCATAGGTTTCCGGAATCGCTGCCCGCGCCCAGGTATCGGTCAGATCGACAATGGTCACGATCGGCGCGCCGATCGTGACCACTTCTCCTTGCCGCGCCGCGCGCACGGAAACCGTGCCGGTAACCGGCGCGTAGACATTCGTGTACCCGAGCCGCACCGCAGCCTGATTCTTTTGCGCAATGGCATTCTTAAGGTCGGCCTCCGTCGATTGCACTGTGCTCTGGGCAGCGTTGGCTTGCTGGGTACGGGCGATGGCGGAGGTCAGGTCTGCTTCCGCCGCCTTTACCAACTCCTGTTGTGCCTGCACGGTCGCCTGGGCGGCTTGCAAATTGGTCTCCGCCTGGACGCGATCTTGATCGGACTGCACGCCCGCCTTGGCCAGTTCGATCATGCGCCGACTGTCGCTCTCCGTGCGATCGAGTGTCGCCTTTGCCTGCAGAAGCTGCGCCTTGGCCGAATCAAGCTTGGCCCGCGCATTGGCCACATCGCTCGAAGTCGAGCCAGAAGTGGAACGCTCGGTGTGCTGCATCTCCGCTACTTTGTGTTGCAGGCTTGCGATGTTCGCCGACGCCGCGGCTTCCTGCGTCTGCAATTCGGAGGGATCGAGCACGGCGATCAGGTCCCCGGCTTTCACCGGAGTGCCTTCATCTACCGGCAGTCTTTGAATGCGGCCTGCTACCTGGGCGCTGACGATGACCTGATTCGCATCGACCGTGCCAATCAGGACCAGGTCTTTCGAGTGGTCGGTGGAAAAATAATAGTAGGCCGCGGCAATCACGAAGATGGCGCCAAGAAGAATGGAGAATTTGTTGCGAGCACTCATGCACGTACTCCTGATTTTCGAAACGAAGGCCTCGTATCGATACGGGGCATAAAAAGCGCGGCTGAAATGAAATCCAGAACCGCGGCCCGGCGTTCGGCAATGCGCTCGGGCGTAAGCGGATTGAAGCGCACGATCCGCCTCATCACGGGAGCGCTGCTGAAATAGAAAAGAATCATGGAGATCATCGAGGGCACAAAGTGTGCCGGATCCACCCTGCGAAATTCGCCCGCCGCGATTCCTTTGTGCAACAGTTCTCCCACGCGCCGATAGATCGGCTTGAAGTAAGTTTTGACCAGCCGGTCGATATGAACGGAATCTCCCTCGCGTGCTCGCATCATCTCGCGCTGCATGAGCTTGGGATAAATCTGGTTCGAAGCAATGAAATCGAAATACGCGCCCACGTAGGCCAGGATCTTCTCGCGTGGCGGCAAATCGCTGTCGAGTACCCGGAACAGGCTGGCCCTCATTCCAGAAAATGCGTTGTCCAGAACCGCGCCGTAGAGCGTTTCCTTGTCCTGGAAGTAGTAATAGAGGAGCGCCTTGTTCACCTTCGCTGCTTGCGCAATGGCATCCGTTCTGGCTCCAGCAATGCCATGCTCGGCAAACTCTCCGGCCGCCGCCTGCAGAATGGCGGCGCGGCTCTCCTCGGGTCGCCCGCGGGAGCCCATCCGTCGACGAGAAGAAGGAAGGTGAGAAAGGCGCGCCATATTTGTGACCGGATTAATTAACTGGTTAGTTACATTTTACCACGAAGGCACCCAATCTGGAAAGGTTCTCGATAACCGCTCAACACGCAGGCTCTGGCCGCGGGCAACGGGCTACGCTTCTATGGATTGGTGTTGAACGATAATGCCACGCTGCGCCTGGACTGCCCGCAGGTCAAGGATGGCGTGGCCTTCACGGCGCCCGGATCAGCGGCGCACGAAAGTCATACGGAAGCCGGTGCAGTCCAAGCAACCCGGGAAAGGAACGCGGGACCGTTGCAAGCGACAGTCCCTGTAATCACCCGCCAGCCTTGACGGGTCGCAACAATGAGCCAGCCTTTACCGTGCTCCGCCTGCGATCGACGGTACCAGGAGAATTTCGTCCCCATCCTGGAACGCGTAGCCGGGACCGCCCAGGAAGCGAATATCTTCTTCGTTCACATAAATGTTGAGGAAGCGGCGTAGCTGTCCCGCTTCGTCGCGCAGGTGCGGCTTCAGGTCGGGAAACTTTTCGTCGAGGACAGTGAAGAGTTCTCCCAAGTTCGTGGCGGCACAGTCGATCGAGCCTACTCCCGCCGTGTGCCGCCGCAGCGCAGTCGGAATTTGCACGGTGATCGCCATCTTTTCCTCCCGCTTATGCGCTAACCGCGTCCGCCGCTTCGTTCGCAACTTCGACGCTATTCAGGGTTTCGTTCAGATATTTTTCGAACTCTCCCAGTTTGGGCGCGATTGGCCTCTGGATCTCATAGACACCGGCCAGCACGTCGGTCGTCTTCAAGCCGTTGCCGGTGACGCAAAGCACGGTCGTTTCTTCTGGCAGAATGCGATCCTGCCGATAGAGCTTCCCCGCCGTGCCCACGGTTACACCGCCGGCGGTTTCGGTGAAGATACCTTCGCTTTCCGCGAGCAGACGGATCGAATCGATCACTTCCGGATCGCTCACGTCCTCGCTCCATCCGCCACTGTGCTTGATGGTTTTGATGGCATAGTACCCGTCGGCAGGATTGCCGATGGCCAGCGAACGCGCGATGGTTGCCGGCTTCTGCGGATCGATCTCCGCACTGCCAGTCTTCACCGCAGTCGAAATCGGAGAGCAACCCGTCGCCTGCGCGCCAAAGAATTTCACCGGCTTCTCCTCGACCAACTCGAGCTTGATCAGTTCGTCGAACGCCTTCTTGACCTTGGTGATCAACGATCCGCCGGCCATGGGAATCACAACGTTGTCGGGCAGCCGCCAGCCTAATTGCTCGGCAATCTCGAAGCCCACCGTTTTCGATCCCTCGGCGTAATACGGCCGCAGATTCACGTTGACAAAGCCCCAGCGCCGTTCCTCGGCAATCTGCGAGCACAGGCGGTTCACCTGATCGTAGTTGCCGGCGATCCGCACCACATTCGCTCCGAAGACCTGGGTGCCAAGAATCTTCGCGGGCTCCAGATCGGCGGGGATGAAGATCCACGCTTTCAGCCCGAGACGCGCCGCATGTGCCGCCACCGCGTTAGCCAGATTTCCGGTGGAAGAACACGCCACCGTGTCAAAGCCAAAAGCTTGAGCCTGGGCCAACGCCACGGCCACCACGCGGTCCTTGAAGCTCAGCGTGGGCAAGCAGACGGCATCATTCTTGAGGTAAAGATTCTGGGCGGCAGCGTTCACGGCGCCTCGCTTGCCAGCGAGCCGAGCTGCCAGACGCGGCGCCGGAAGCAGCGGCGTGAACCCCACCGGCAGCCGGGGCTCAAATCCGGCGGGTAGCGGGAGCAATTCGGAATAGCGCCACATGTTCGGCGGCCGTTGCGCAATCCGCTCCGGGCTGAACGCTCCTCGGGCAATCGAAGTCCGGATCGCGTCATAGTCGTAGGTAATTTCAAGGGGAGAGAAACACGCGTCGCAGATGGAGCGGGGCTGGTTTCCCCAAGTTCGTCCGCATTCCCGGCAGCGCAATTCGTAGTGAGCGTCGTATTTCGACATCGGGCTACTCGCTTTCTGATCAGCAGCGAATAGCTGGGGACGAGCCGGGAAAAAGCGCCCTAAAACTGAAAGGCCCCTTTTCCAGGAAATAGGAAAAGAGGTTATCGGAATGCAAATACAAATAAGCTTCGCATCCGAATCTCATGTTCCCCGTTTCCGGGCGGGAGTTGGCACCTGGCGGTCGGTATATATGATACCGATCCGGTTGCCGTGGCGTCACAGGGCTCGTCCCTCAGCCACTCTGCATGAAATTCCGGTCTGCCCCGAAGGGCAAACTTATCCCCATAATCCTACACGGGCGAGAGGGCTTCGTCAAGAGCCTCGATCGGGCATCATCGGGCATCGTGTTCCGCGATCAGCGAATCGCTGCTAAGACGCACTGCACACGCTTCTCAACCGAGTCGAGCGGAAGTGGAACTAGGTCGTAACCTAAGCCGGAGTAGGTTTCGGCCATGGCTTCATAAGTCGCCTGCGCTTCCTCGAAACTCTGCTTCCGCTCCGCATCGGGCCCGAAGATCTCCGGCCAGGGTGGCGCAATGAACACTCGCGGATGATAGCGAAACATCCGCGCCGCTCGCTCTACATGGGAAGGGATGGGCAGGTTACTCAAACGCAGATAGCCGAGTACATCGGGCACGCCGCGATCGAAAATCACCGGACCGCCCGGCCTTTGCGCCTCCCGATACGATCGCATCTCCCAACTAAGCATCAGTTCCGCGAATCCGCTTCGATCCGACCAAGGCAAAGCCTGCCCGCCAATGGCCACTTGATCCTGAATGATGGCCCGACCAGCTTCCGGCATGGTACGGAAACCGTGTCCGGCCAGCGCTTCGATCAACGTACTCTTTCCCGAACCGGGACCTCCGGTAATGACGAACCGATGATCGAGATTCACGCCCGCCATTTCTTTCTCCTTGAGCTGGTGGATTCGCGACTAGCCTGCCGGTTGTTCCCAACGCTCTCCATCGGTACACTCTTGATTCGCGAGGTGAGCATGGGAAAACTGAAAGCGAGTGTAGGTTTCGGCGCCAGGAATTCGTCGTTTAGGGTTTTCCGCTTCCGCCCTGTACTTATTCTCACCATTATCGCCGGCACCCTGTTTTCCGTCACCCCGTGTCCCGCGCAGACCGCCGCATCCGCTGACCTGCCCAGCGAAACGCCCGCCCTGGCCACGCCGGTCGAGACCGGCTTCGACTACGTCAAGCGCAACGTGATGATCCCCATGCGCGATGGGGTAAGGCTGCACACGGTCATCGTTCTACCCAAAGGCGCGACGCATGCTCCGATGCTGCTCACGCGTACTCCATACAGCGCCAAGGCACAAACCAGCCATGCCGAAAGCTCGCACCTCGGACCGATCCTGAGCGGCTATGACAACGCCGCCGACGTAATCGTCGAAGGCGGCTACATCCGGGTCGTGCAGGATGTTCGTGGCAAGTACGGCTCCGAAGGCGACTACGTAATGACTCGCCCGCTGCACGGTCCGCTGAACCCTACCTCGGTCGACCACTCCACCGACACCTATGACACCATCGACTGGCTGGTGAAAAATGTGCCCGAGAGCAACGGCAAAGTCGGCATCCTCGGTATTTCCTACGACGGTTTCACCACGCTCATGGCGCTGGTCAATCCGCATCCCGCGCTGAAGGTCGCAGTACCCATGAATCCCATGGTCGATGGCTGGATGGGCGACGACTGGTTCCACAACGGCGCCTTTCGCGAACAGAATATGAATTACATCTACGAGCAGGAGGCCACGCGCTCGTCCGATGAAAAATGGTGGACTGACCACTTCGACGACTACGACGTGTTCATGGAGGCAGGCTCAGCCGGCGAACTCGGACGCCGCCATGGCCTCGATCAAGTCGGCTTCTGGCGCAAGCTTCTCGCTCATCCGACTTACGATTCCTGGTGGCAGGAACAGGCGATGGACCGCATTCTCGCCGCGCAGCCTCTGAAAGTCCCAACCCTGCTGGTTGATAGCCTGTGGGATCAGGAAGACATTTACGGCGCGCCCGCGGCCTACAAAGCGCTCAAAACCAAAGACGCGAACCAGGACAAATTATTCCTGGTACTCGGGCCCTGGCATCACGGCCAGGAGATCGGCGATGGCAGCTCCCTCGGCGCAATAAGGTTTAACAGCGATACTGGTCGTTATTTCCGGCAGGAAATTCTGCGGCCTTTCCTGGATAAATACCTGAAAGACGGCGCGCCGCAGGTTGATATTGCCCCCGTCATGGCTTTTGAAACCGGAACGAACACCTGGCTTCGCCTGTCTACCTGGCCGTCCGGTTGTGCGAGGGGCTGCTCAGTTCAACCCACCCCGCTCTACCTCACCTCCGGTCTAAAGCTCAGCTTGGCCGCTCCCCAGGCTGGCGACGCAGCGTTCGACGAATATATCTCCGACCCCGCAAAGCCGGTGCCTTTCCGCGCGCGCCCCATTCAACCGGTGGGATACGGCGGTCGCTTTACCTGGCCCGAGTGGCTGGTCGACGACCAGCGGGAAGCCTCCGGGCGTCCCGATGTTGCGGTGTTCCGCTCTGAGGTCCTGACCACTCCGATGAAGATCAGCGGACTGCCGGTCGTCAATCTGGTGGCCTCGACCAGCGGCACGGACTCTGATTGGGTGGTCAAACTGATCGACGTATATCCTGACGAAGTGGCCAGCGACGAGGCCATGGGCGGTTACCAGTTAATGATTTCCGCCGACATCTTCCGCGGACGCTATCGCGAGAGTCTGGAGACCGCAAAGCCCATCGCCGCCGGCCAACCGTTGCTCTATCGTTTCAACCTGCCCACGGCGAACCACGTCTTCCTGCCCGGCCACCGCATCATGGTGCAGATTCAATCCAGCTGGTTCCCGCTGTATGATCGAAACCCGCAAACGTTCGTACCCAATATCTTCTGGGCAAAGCCGGACGAGTACCGCAAAGCTGCGCAGCGCATCTACCATGCTCCCGGCCAAGCGAGCTTTATCGAACTGCCTCTGGTGGTTTCGCCTTAACCTGGGAATGGAGGTTTGGCGCGGGGTGGTTATTTTTCGCGGCGCTTACCGAGCGTCATCTCGCGGGCCAATTCCTCGGACGGAACTCGCGACCTCTGTGCCGGGATCACCGCCAGCTTGAGATAGAACCGGGACGCGAGGCCGGGAAGGCCTTTAGAGATCGCGCAACTCCTGCACGCCGACTTCGTCGACTTCGACTTCTTCCTCTCCCGCAATCACCGCCGCAGTAGCCCTGCCCTGTTCGAGAAAAGCCATCTCGCCGCAAAGGTCATCCGCCCCGGCGAAACCACGATCGTTCGCGTGCCGGTTCCGGCAAGCACGGAAGCGTGACCTGCGCCGAATCATGAAGATCATGTCGCTCCAGCCCTCCTCCTGAAGGATATCTTCTCCCGGCTTGAGGGTGCGCCTTCGACTGAATCGAGCCCCAATCGTTTGCCGTCAGATACTGCAGGCGATTCCTGGCCCTACCTTGCCATCGGCAAGAATGACCGGTTTATGCAGTTACTTCAGGTTGCTTCAATGGGTGACGTTTGGCGAACTCCGGGAGCGCGGCCTACCGGCTGTATTGATTCCGCTTCTTATCGGCATGCCGCTCCAATCCGAACTGGATCAGTCGGTCGATAAGCTCCGAATACTCCAGCCCGGAAGCCGCCCACAGCTTGGGATACATGCTGATGGCTGTGAAGCCAGGCATGGTGTTGATCTCATTCAAATAGATTTTGCGCGTCGGGTTCTGCGGACCGGGCTCCATCAGAAAATCGACCCGCGCCAGGCCCGAGCAGTCCACAGCTTTGAAGGACCGTATGGCGAGCTCTTGGACTTTCTTCGTTTCCGCTTTGGTGAGCTTTGCCGGAATAATCAGCTCAGACCCATCATCAAGATACTTGGCGTCGTAATCGTAGAACTCTTTCACCGGAACAATTTCGCCCGGAAGCGAAGCCACCGGTTCATCGTTGCCCAGCACCGAGCACTCGATCTCCCGCGCCTTATTTTTCTTTCCGCCCACCCCTTGCTCAATCACGATCTTGCGATCGAATTTAGCCGCTTCCGCAATGGCAGGTCCGAGCTCCTTGGGGCCGTGCACCTTGCTGATTCCGACCGACGATCCCAGATTCGCCGGCTTCACAAAAACCGGATACCTGAGCTTGCTCTCTACCAGTTTCTGAACTTTCTTCGGCTCTTTCTCCCAGGCGCTGCGGAGAATCGTTACGTGTTTCACGATGGGAATTCCCGCCGCAACAAACAAAGACTTCATAATGTCTTTGTCCATGCCCGCGGCCGAGCCCAGCACGCCCGCGCCGACATAAGCAATGTCCGCCAGTTCGAGCAGCCCCTGAATGGTTCCATCCTCGCCGAACGTGCCATGCAGAACAGGAAAGATGACATCGACGTTGATGGCACGGTCGCTGGCGCGCCGCGTGAGCCCGGCATCGGTCTGAAAAGGAACGAGGCCACTCTGCCGATGCACCGGCTCCGGCGGAACGACCACCGCCTCGCCTCGCGCCAGTACGGCCGCAGGCTGCGTGGTTTCAGGATCCCCCGCGCGCAAGTGGCGCGGCTCGATCACCAGCTTGCCCTGCAATAGGTTCTCAGCATCCCCCGCCGTCAACCAGTGCCCCTCTTTGGTGATGCCGATGGGCACGACCTCATATTTATCCTTGTCGATCGCCTGCAGAACGGATGCAGCCGAGAGCAGTGAAACCTCATGCTCCCCACTGCGGCCGCCGAAAAGAACTCCGACTCGAAGCTTGTTCATAATCTTTTACAAAATCTTTTTCCCGAACGCCGACAGCGCCAACTCCACTGCCAGGTCGGCGGTCCGGTTGTGTTCATCGATCACCGGATTCACCTCGACGATCTCGAAGCTCAGCATCCGTCCGTGATCCGCAATGATCTCCATCGCCAGATGAGCTTCCCGATAGGTAGCGCCGCCGCGCACCGGGGTACCCACACCGGGTGCATCTTCGGGATCGATCCAGTCCATGTCGAGCGAAATGTGATAGCCGGCAGTCCCCCGCCCGGCCATCCGTAGAGCCTCTTCCATCACGGTACGCATGCCGCGCTCATCAATGTCGCGCATGGTGAAGACGCCAATGCCCGCGCGGCGGACATTTTCTTTTTCAATCGCGTCGATGTCGCGCACGCCCACCAACACACAATTCTCCGGCTTCACCTTGGGAGAAAAATCAAAGATATGCGACAACTCTGCCGGGCCCAGCCCCATCAGCGCCGCCAGCGGCATGCCATGCACATTGCCACTCGGCGAACTCTCGGGCGTATTGATGTCTGTATGTGCATCGATCCAGATGAGCCCGATTGGTTGGTGTTGCCTCCGATAAAACTCCGCCACGCCCGAGACCGTGCCCGCCGCCATCGAGTGATCTCCACCCAGCGCCAGCGGAATCTTCCCCGCCTCGAGAGTCTTGATCACCAGCTCCGCATGCTTGGTGCACGTAGCCGTGATTTCCTTCAAATACTTGGCGTGGGTGTCGCCTTCTTTTTTCTGCTCCGGGATGGCCACCGCAACGTTGCCGCCATCTTCCACTTCGTGTCCCAACGCTTCCAGCCGCGCTTCCAGCCCCGCCACCCGGACGGCCGAAGGCCCCATATCGACGCCTCGGCGCGACTGCCCCAGGTCCAGAGGCACGCCAATCACGCGAATTTTCTTGGGAGCGATGTTCGTGGTGTTGATGGTCATCATCGAGATATCGTCATGGTGCGATCGGGCGATTTAGCAATCAACAATCAAGCGGGGCAGAGACTTGGTTCCAATCGGCCAATCACCCAATCACCCGATCGCTCATTTCTATGGGTAGAGCCGGTGCAGCATCCTCGGGAACGGAATCGTCTCCCGCACGTGTTCCAAGCCACAGATCCACGCTACGGCCCGTTCGATGCCCATACCGAATCCACCGTGTGGCACGCTGCCGTACTTGCGCAAATCCAGATACCACCGGAATGCTTCTTCCGGCAATCCGTGCTCATGAATGCGCTGCACCAGCAATTCGTGCGATGCCATACGCTGCGACCCGCCAATGATTTCCCCGTAGCCTTCCGGCGCCAGCACGTCCACACACAGAGCCAACTCCGGACGCTGCGGATCGGGCTCCATGTAGAAGGCCTTCACTTTCGCGGGATAGCGATGCACCATCACAGGCTTGTCGAACTGCGCCGAAAGATAAGTTTCATCGGGCGAGCCCAGATCCCCGCCCCACTCAAACTTCGCCTCCAGCGCGCCATGGGCATGGCCTTCCTGCAGATTCTTCACCGCATCGTCATAACTGATCCGGGGAAAAGGCGGCACAATCTTTTCCAGCTTGGAAATGTCCCGGCCAATCGCCTGCAAGTCGAGGCGCCGTCGCTCCAGGCAGCGCTGCACTACGAAACTGATCAGCCCCTCTGCCAGTTCCATGAGATCGTCCAGTTCCGCGTAGGCAACCTCCGGCTCGACCATCCAGAATTCGGTGAGGTGACGCCGCGTCTTCGATTTTTCCGCGCGAAAGGTTGGACCAAACGAATACACCTTGCCCAGCGCCATCGCCGTAGCTTCGATGTAAAGCTGGCCGGATTGCGTAAGGTACGCTGGCTGGTCAAAATAGTTGACCGGAAAAAGTGTGCTCGTGCCTTCGCACGCTGCCGGAGTGAGAATGGGTGGATCGGTAAGCGTGAAGCCGCGTTCGTCAAAGAAATCGCGCACCGCTTTCACGATCTCCGCCCGCACCCGCAAAATCGACGCCTGCCGCTGCGAGCGCACCCACAGATGCCGGTGCTCCATCAAGAATTCTGTACCGTGCTCCTTGGGGGTAATCGGATACGGATCCGACTCTGGCACCCTCTGCACCACCTGCACGTTGGTCACATCCAGCTCGTAGCCGCCGGGGGCGCGCTTATCAGCGCGGACTTTGCCTTCGACGACCACACTCGATTCCTGGGTAAGTGTCTTGATCGCCTCAAACACTTCCGGCGTGACCGCGTTCTTGGGCACCACGCCCTGAATCACGCCCGAGCCGTCGCGAAACTGAGGGAACAAAAGCTTTCCACTCTCGCGCAGGTTATACAGCCAGCCCCGCAGAGTGACCGGCTGTCCCTCGTGTTTCCCAATCTCAGCAATCGTAGTTACGGGTGCCATAGGATTGTGCAATTTGGCAATCGGGTCATTGAGGAATGGAAAAGTTCGGGTTGTGGTCCTCTAGTTGCCCGCTTACCCAATCACTCAATTACTAAATTCCTAAGCCGTTTCCAGCTTCTCGAAGGTCTCCTTCAGCTTTTCCAACGGATTCACTTTCTGGTCCTCCGCCAGTTCCAGCAGCAAAGGCGGCGTTTGCGGCGCGGATCGTAACCGCTCCATCGATTCCTTCCAGTCGATGGTTCCTTGTCCCGGCCACAGATGAGAATCCTGAACCTTGGCATTGTCGTGAACGTGCGTCGAGCAGATCAGCTTCCGCACGATCTCAAAAGCTTCGCTCACCGAGCCCATCATGTGAGCGTGCCCGAAATCAAAGCAGATTCCCACGTCGTCAAAGTGGGCCGCGTGAATCATCTCCACCAGTTTGTCCGGTGTGGAAAGTTCGTTCGGAATATTTTCCAGCAAAATTCGCACACCCAGCGGCTTGGCAAACGCTCGCAAGTGCTCGATCGCGGTCATGGCCGACTCAAACTTCTTTTCACTGAAGGTTTCGTTGGGTACGCCAAGATGCTGCACCAAAAAACGAAATGGAATCTGCTCCGCAATCTCGAGCGCCCGCTTAACTTCATCCATTGCCTCCACCAGCCCGGCACGATCGGTGGATGCAATATTTACCGGTGGCGCTCCAGCGCGGCCCCACTCGTAGTCGGCATAGAGCGGCGAGTGCACGGAGTTCAGCGGTACGCCGTTGCCGCGAAACCACTCCGCAATTTCTTTGACATGGGCCTTGCGGTTGGCATAGTCGAGGTGCTGCCGCGCTGCGAAAATCTCGACCGCCTGCACACCGCTACGCGCCAGCCCATCCAGAATTCCCGGATGCAGCCGCTCCTTCACATATAAATAGGTTGATACCGCTTTTAGCATGCCCGGTCCTTATCAAGAATTGCGGAACAAGTTCTCTAGTAACCTACTGCCCGTCCGTTCGTCCTGTAATCGCTGGCACCCAGTCGATCGCCCGTCTTCGAATCGATGGCGATGCACTCCGCTTCACTCCAATAAGGAGAAGCGTCCTCACCGTCGTGCAAGCCGAACTCGACGTTATATCCCATCTTCTCGAGCACCCGCACGGTGTCCGGCGAGAACCATTGCTCCAGGTTCAACACGTCGGGCAGCCACTGGTTGTGGAAACGGGGAGCGTCCACCGCCTCCTGAATATTCATTCCGTAATCCACAACGCCCATCAGAACATTCGCAACGGTGGTAATAATCTTCGAACTTCCGGGCGACCCCAAAACCAGGAACGTTTTCCCCTCATGCACCACAATGGTCGGCGTCATGGAGGACAGAGGCCGCTTTTCCGGACCGATTGCATTGGCCGCTCCTTGAATCAGGCCATCGGAATTCGGCACTCCCGGCTTGGCGGAAAAATCATCCATCTCGTCGTTCATCAAGAACCCCAAGCCATCCGCCGTAACCCGCGACCCGAACCAGCTATTGATCGTGGTGGTTACCGCGACCGCATTGCCCTCCGCATCCACCACCGAATAGTGCGTAGTGTGCGGCGATTCATGAAATCTCAGCGGCTGCGGATGAGCCCTCGCGTACTGCTCCAGTTCGGTGAAAATCGCAGGTCGCTTTAAGTCCTTGCTGGCCGTGGCGCGGGCCTTGTCGATCGAGTCCCGCCATGCCGCACCATATTTTTTGTCAATGAGCTGGGCCACGGGAATTTTTGCGAAGTCCGGATCCCCCAGGAATTCTGCGCGATCGAAGAACGCCCGCCGGAATGCCTCGGTTGTAAAGTGAATCGAATCTGCCGACCGGTCCCCGAGTTTCGCCAGATCGTATCCTTCCAGAATATTCAGCGACTCCAGCAGAACCGTGCCTCCAGAGGAGGGCGGCGGCGCGCTGATGACTTCATACCCGCGATACGTTCCGCGAATTGGCTCGCGCTCCTTTACTTCATAGTGAGCCAGATCGCCTGGCGTGATCAGGCCTCCGCCTTTCTCGATCGCTCGAGCTAGTTCTTGCGCCAGACGTCCGTGATAAAAATCATCGGGTTTCGCGGCTATCCGCTCCAGAGTACGAGCCAAGTCCGGCTGCCGAAAAATCTCGCCCGGCTGGTAATAATGGCCATCGCGCTGAAAGATTCGCCGCGACTCGGCGAACTCAGCCAAATGCTTATCGTGCAGATCGCGCGCCTCGCCCCAGCTGAGCACATAACCCTCGCGAGCCAGCCGGATCGCCGGAGCCATCACCTGCTGCAGCGTCAGCTTGCCGTATTTCTGGTCGGCGTACACCATGCCCGCGACGGATCCCGGCACGCCGATGGCTTTGTATCCCAATTCGCTGGCGCCGCCCACCACGTCACCGTGGCTGTCGAGATACATATCTCGCGTGGCCGCGGCTGGAGCCTTCTCTCTATAATCAAGAAAATGCGTTTTCCCGTCGGCCAGGCGAATCAGCATAAATCCGCCGCCGCCCAGATTTCCTGCCGCCGGATGCACCACCGCCAGCGCGAATCCCGTAGCCGCCGCGGCATCCACGGCGTTTCCGCCTGCCTGCATGATCTCGACCCCCGCCCGGGAGGCCAACTCGTGCGCGCTGACCACGATCCCGTGCGGTGCATGTACCGGCTGCAGGGAGCCGAAGGCGGGACTGGTTCGGCAAGCCGCCGCGGTCGCCATCAGCAGCAAAATCAATGATTTATGCCGGAGTCGCATGAAGATTTAACGTTGTCCAGGAATGGGCGGACTCTTGAGGCTAGCCGACCTCGCCAAGCTGAGTCAAATTACAGGCGATCGATGCGGGGTGGTAATTCTGCCTCCTAACCCTACCCAGTGCAGAATCTCAAACCCTCTTCTTTTTCTTCCGATGTGCCAGCTGCGGGACGCTCTTGTTTTTCTTGACCGTCTTTGCGGGCGCCTTCGCCGCCACCATCTCATAGGACTCGCGGATCAGTTCGCGCAATTCATCCCAGCGCACCGCATCCAGCCTTTCCAACATCACCCATTTGTAGCGCCCCACATATGGCGCCGGACGAATATCCTCGCGCTCAATCAACTCGGCAAAAGTCTCAGGGGGGCATTTCAAACAAAGCTGTGCATTGTCCAGGCCGACGATAACAAAAATCTTCCCTCTGATTTTGAAGCAAAGATCGTCGCCCCACTGCAGGTTCTCGCTAGCATGGGGAAAGGTTAGACAATATTCGCGAATCGCATCCGCTTTCACGCTTTTCAATTCTGAATCCATCAACCCAGCGATAAATCAAACTTTCTTGAGGAGATTTGAAATGCAAACCCGCAAACTTGGCAACTCCGATCTGAATATTACTCCGGTAGGCTACGGAGCCTGGGCGGTCGGCGGTTCCGGCTGGCAGTTCGCCTGGGGATCGCAGGACGACAACGACTCCATCGCCGCCATTCACCGCGCCCTCGAACTCGGCGTCACTTGGATCGACACCGCTGCCGTGTACGGCCTCGGGCACTCCGAGGAAGTCGTCGCCCGCGCCCTCAAGAGCTGGGAAGGCCCCAAGCCTTATGTCTTCACCAAGTGCGGCCTGCGCTGGGATGCACAGGGGAGGGTCCAGAAAGTGTTGAGCGCCGATTCTATCCGCCGCGAAGTTGAAGACAGTCTCCGCCGTCTTTCCGTTGATGTGATTGATCTCTACCAGATCCACTGGCCCCCGGATCCCGATTCCCCGGCGCTTGAAGACGGTTGGTCCACCCTGTCCGACGTCAAACGGGAGGGGAAAGTACGGTGGATCGGCGTCTCCAACTTCAATGTCAAACAACTAAAACGCGCGCGGGCCATCGCCCCCGTAACTTCCCTTCAGCCTGCTTACTCTCTGGTGCACCGCGAGGTCGAAGAAGACATCCTGCCTTATTGCTTGCGCGAAGGGATTGGCGTGACAGTGTATTCGCCGATGGCTTCTGGTCTTCTAACCGGCGCGATGACTCGCGAGCGAGCCGCCAGACTCCCGCAAGACGACTGGCGGAGAAACCACCCTGACTTCACGGAACCAAACCTTACCCGCAATCTGGAATTGGTCGATCGCCTGCGGGAGATTGCCAAACGTCACAACCGCACCGTCGGGGAAGTCGCCATTGCATGGACCCTGCGCAATCCTGCCGTCACCGTAGCGATTGTGGGAGCTCGCAATGCGAAGCAGGCCGATGGCGTGATGCGCGCTGGCGACCTGCACCTCAACGACAAAGAGGTCGGCGAAATCGAAGAATTCCTGGCCGAGAGCGCCGCGTAAGGTCTTCCACCACGGAGTCATCCCAAACCCATTGTCATTCCGAGTCATATGCGGTCTCGTCGCCTGCCGAGGAGATGCTGACCTCTTAACCCAACTCCTTGATCAGCGTCGCTTTGCTGTAAGCCACTCGGAATCCCAACCGCTCGCAGTTGCGCTCGGAAGCCGCACCGCCATTCGTGATCACAACGGCAAACTCACATCCTGCTTCAGCGGCAGCCGCCAGGCGCACGCGAAGCAGTGCCGTCTGCAGCCCGCGACCACGAAATTCGGCGGCCGTTCCGGCTCCGCACACCGCGAATATTCCGTGTTCTGGAATCACCAGCCCGGCTCCGCAAGCCACCATCTTGCCTTCAACTCTGGCCGCAAAGGTCACCGCGCCGTCCATCTGGTAGAGAGGCGTCAGCAAATCCTGGAATGCCTCCGGTGCACCGTCTGGAAAAAACGCGCGCTCCACGATGCCGCCTAATTCTCGCGCCTCTTCCGCCCGTCCGCGGCGAACCTCGCAGCCCGCCGGAGCCTCAGGAAACTTCTCCTTCGGATCCAGCCGCCGGTAGAGCACATTGTTCAACTCGGCGATGCCATACCCGCGCTGCTTGAACATCTCGAACACAGCCGGATCGTGCAGGGGACAAAGATCCACCTGCGAAGGAGCCTTGCGCAAACGATAGAAATCTTCCGCTCGATTTAAATCCTCTACCGTGAAGGTCCGGTCCAGGCCCAAGCCGGTCGCCCGTCCGATGGGCGATCCCCGCCCCGCAAAGATCATGTGACCGCCGCAGATCTCTTCCTCTGCGGCTCCCATCTCGGGACGTATCTTCTGAAAGGCCCGGGCGTACAACACCTGCGGGATTTCCTCCGCCGCCTCAAAACGGCGCGCCAATGTCTTATCTACGAATTGCATAGCAGGAATCCTGTCTGGGTTGAACCAGTCTGGAGTGAACCAGTTACGATTGAAACGACAATGAACGCCAAGGGCGAAACGCCCGCACTTCCGCGCGCTTTCGCTCACCGTTGCAATTTTGCGGACTTAACGAACGGCGGTCATAGGCAGGGAATCAGCATATCGGGTCCCGCAGGTCTACGCAAATCCATTTTCGGGCCCGGCATGGCGAATCAAACGGTCGTCTTCTCACACCTGTTCTCGAGCTTCGCCAAGAGCCACGCTCACATCCATCTTTTTCTTGTTGCGGTAGATCGTCACTTTCACCCTGTCGCCGGCGCGATGGTTGTTCATGATTTCGGAGAGGGTTTGCTCGTCCTCAATTTTTTCGCCGTCGATCGCGACGATCAAGTCTCCTCCGAGCATGATGGGAATATTTCCCAGATAGGCTCTCTCATTGCCTGCCCGCAGCCCGGCCTGATCCGCCGCGCTACCGGGAATCACCTGCAAGATGAGCAAACCGTAATCGGAGGGCAGGCCCATTTCATCGGCCAGCTCCGCGCTGATGGGAATCGTGCGCACTCCCAGAGACGGACGCCGCACGCGCCCCACGGTCATCAAATCGTTGAGCACGGCCTTCGCGGTATTAATCGGAATGGCGAAGCCGATGCCCGCGTTCTGGTTCACGCTCGAAAGAATCATCGTGTTGATGCCGATCACCTCGCCATGCCCATTCATCATCGGGCCGCCCGAATTTCCGGGATTGATCGCAGCATCGGTTTGAATGGCATCCTCAATGGTCGCGCCATTCGGCTCGCGCACCGGGCGAATCGAACTCACGATCCCCCGCGTCATGGTTCCTGCCAATCCGAACGGATTCCCGATCGCGTAGACCTTTTGCCCTACCTGCAGATTGCGCGAGTCCCCCAGCACCGCCGGAACCAGATCCGTGGCCTTGATTTGAATCACGGCTAAGTCATGCGCAGGATCGGTGCCCACAACCGTCGCCCTGTATTTCTTGCGGTTATGCAGCGTCACTTCCACCTGCTGCGCATCTTCGATGACGTGATAGTTGGTCAGGATGTGCCCATCCTTGTCGATCACAAAGCCCGAGCCTTGCCCCTCCTGCGGCACCTCCCCCAAAAAGAAATCGATCTTCACGGCTCGCGACGTGACGTTCACCACCGAGGGAATATTCTTGCGATAGACGAGAATGTTGTTCTGCTCCTCGCTATCGAGACTCTCGTTGCCGGCAGCTTCGGTAATCTCCACTTGCTCGGGATGAGTTAACCAGTCTGTGGCATGAAGAGGGTTCGAACGCGAGTTCGAGCGCCAGGTCGTGAAGTAGAAGAAAGCACCGGCGAGTACCAGCGCGAAGATTGCGGGGCGTATAAGTTTCATAACTGCAGGCCTTGTCGGACGTGAAGCGGACCCATCGGATCGTATCGCGGATCCATATTCGATTCTAAACAATGTTTCGCCGCGCGGCACGCCGCGGGCAGCTCTAACGCTTGGTCGTAACTTCCGCGCTGAGCTGCTGCCACACTTGCTGTGCCTGTTCTCGCGTCTGGTCGAGCGAGCCGGAGTTGTCGATCACGAAGTCAGCTGCTTTTGTTTTGTATGCTTCAGGTAGTTGCGCCGCCATGCGGCGTGCCACCTCTTTACCGGCAGCCTCGAGCGACAACTTCTGCCGGGCGGCGAAGCGGGCCACGCGTTGCTCGTCGCTACATGTCACCACGATCAGGCGATCGAAGCGTTTCCGAACGCCAGCCTCGAGAATGAGTGCAGCCTCCACAATGGCCACGGCAGTCGGATCCTGGCTTCCCATCTCCTCCATCCACTCTTCCTGGCTGCGAATGACGGCGGGATGTACGATGCGGTTCAACTCCTCAATCCTGGAAGGATTGTAAGATGCAGCGGATGGGTCCCCTGGGGGTGAGAGCGAAGTGCTGCAACCGAAGGCCGCTTCGGCAAGCTTGGAACGGTTGACGCTGAGGTCGGGATTGAGAATGCCGCCGCCGAAGTGGCGCACCACTTCGTTATAGACTGGCTGGCCCGGGCGCATCAATTCGTGCGCAATCCCGTCGGCCTGGACCAAATGGGCCCCCAATCCAACGAACATTTCGCCCACCACCGACTTGCCTGACGCGATCCCCCCGGTGAGGCCGACTTTTAGCATAGGTTCTCAGAAAAACTTACCGCCGAGTTCGCAGGGAACGCCGAGAGGGTGCCGAGAGCATAAGGTCTTGAAGTCCCTTTCTCGGCGAACGCGGCGGTCTCGGCGGTGAAATCGGTTTTCAGGCGCGGCTGAACTCCGGCACTTGGCTGCCGCGCCGCATTTTGGCGGCTTTGACGGTGTTATACATCAGCATGGCGATCGTCAGCGGGCCCACGCCGCCGGGTACGGGGGTCAGCGCTCCTGCCACTTCGGCGACTTCGGGATGCACGTCGCCAATCAAAGTCGATCCCTTGGCGCGAAAGGTTTCTTCGCGCTGCGCATTGCCGGCAAACAGGCGCTGAAATTCAGCGGGGTCCGTCACTTTGTTCATACCGACGTCGATCACGGTGGCGCCCGGCTTCACGAAATCTCGTGTAATCATCCCGGCGCGGCCCATCGCGGCCACTAGAATATCGGCGCGGCGGCAAACTCCAGGCAGGTCCCGCGTCTTCGAATGGCAGACGGTAACCGTCGCGTTCGCGTTGATCAAGAGCATGGCCGCGGGTTTGCCAACGATGTCGCTCCGTCCCACGACCACCGCTTCCTGGCCGGAAATCGGAATCTGGCTTCGCTTCAAAATCTCTAGGACTCCCGCCGGCGTGCACGGGACTAGCCCGGGACGCTGCGTCGATAGAAAACCGACGTTGACGGGATGGAAGCCGTCGACATCCTTCGCGGGATCGACGGCCATCAGCACCTGCTTCGCGTCCACTTGCCCAGGCAACGGTAGCTGCACCAGGATGCCGTCGATTTCCTCGCGACGGTTCAGTCCATCGATCAAGGCCAGCAGTTCGGCGGTAGTCGCGGTTTCGAGCGGAGTGTGCCGTTCGCTATGGACGCCAACCTGTTCGCAAGCTTTGACTTTCCCCCGAACGTAGATCTCAGACGCGGGATTGTGCCCGACCAGGACCACGGCCAAGCCGGGACGGATTCCGGCCGCCGCCATCTGGTCGACTTCCGCCGCCACCTCACTGCGGATGTCGCTGGCCATTCGGGTGCCGTCAAGAATTCGAGCAGGCATATTCGATTCCATTGAGATTCTATCGCATGCACGGCGAGAAATTTCATCACGGAGACGCAGTCACCCAGTTATCGTTTTTGTCTGTGTCTCCGTGTCTCTGTGGTGAATTGATTTTGTCTTGCGGTACAATCCGTCTCATGATCGCCAAGGAATTGCTTGAAATTCTGGTCTGTCCGGCCTGCAAGCAGGCTCTCGCGTACCGGGAGGAACCAGAAAGCTTGAAGTGCACGCAGTGCCACCGGGTGTATCGAGTGAAGGACGACATTCCCATCATGCTGGTGGACGAGGCAACGATCGAGACCGCCTGATTTCGCTTCCGGGGCTGAAAATGTTCAAGCGCCCCCGGATTCCGCAGCGCCGGCGGATTCACGGTTTCGCCTTCAATATTTATATCCATTTCACATCCGCGACACATTCTCTCGGGTATCTTCGCTCCTTGGCTCGGGACGACGCGAGCAAGTCAGTAAGCTTGTCGTACTCCCGACCGAACTGACACTTCGTGTCAGTCTTGAGGCGCTCGGGGGGTACCCAGGGTACCAAGGACACCTTACGGCGGGTTCGGCAGCCCTGTTAGGTTGCCTGCAACTTCTCATATTTAGAGGGGTTTATGAATCTGAATGGGCTTACTCTACGTATTTGGAATTAGAGGGCAGTTACGGCAGCTGAATTGCATGCAACTTCAACGGCTGCCGATGAGTCTAATAGCTAAAAGTGGTGGGTAGGTCGGAATCGGAGGTGATGACGGCCATGTTTGAAAACGTGATGAACCAGAGAGTCAACAACGACAAGGACAGGTTTACGGCAACTGAACTTGCAGCCTTGCGCAGCGATCTGATGCAGGGCGGCATGATCGATTCTTACGAGGCCGCTGAATTGCTCCAGGTGTTCCTCATGGGCCGGGGATACGGGGTTTCGCCCAAGGCAGCGCTCGATGCGGCTGGCCGCGTGGAAATGGCTGGGTGCGCCATGCCCGTGCTGCAATACGAACTGGAGAATCTGGCGCTGGTCATGTAAGAGGCTGCTCCTGCGGGCCGGTGAACCCGCAGAACAGAGACTTTAGGCTTCAGGGCGGACAACGAGAGAAAGCGTTAAAGTTCGCGGAAGCAGCGAGTACGAAGTCTCAGGTCAGCCGGCGTTTCGGGAATTTTTGACATTCTGGGTCGGTGTATCAAAACAAGATTGACCGAACCAGTTCCACGTAAAGAGAGCCGGGCCAACCAGCCCGGCTTTGTGGCGTCTGAGGTTCGTGTGTACGCGCACCCGTGCCGTGTATCCGTATATCCGGCTAAAATGGGCTGCCGAAACCTTCGTTTTCTAGAATCATGATCTGGCAGTTGATCTGCCTGACAGTGAGGGTGACGCGTCCCGGGCAGCGCCTCCAAAATCTCCGAAGACGATGCGATCAACGTTGTGATTGCGGCAGATTGGGGAACCGTCGCGCAGAACGAGTTAATTGACCTTCCCAGCGACTGCGCCGGAGCAACTGCCAGCAGCAGACGATGCAAAACTAAAGAAAAAAGATGATGATTCAGGAAAGGATCGACATTGTGGACTCAATCCACTATTAGAAGCGCTGTGCGTTCGCCAGCCTTCGGTAGTGCTATTTTTTCTTCGTCGGCGCAGCCGCAGCTCGCGCGGCGCGTTCTTGTAGCGACAGGGTTACAACCTGCAGCATGTCGTCCTGCGGGGCCGGCTTCCCGGTCCAGATCTCGAACTGGCGGGCGGCCTGGTGAACGAACATTTCTATCCCGGGGATGATCTGCGCCCCTCGCTCTTTTGCCAGTTGCAGCAGGCGCGTTTCCGCCGGATCGTAAATCATGTCGAAAACGTAGCGCGCGTTGATTTCCTTCTCCTGCAGCGGAGTTTCGCGCGGGTTGCCCATGCCCACTGGCGTGGCGTTGATGATCACGTCAAAGGCGTACTTCTTCAGGTCGGCCCGTTTCACCGAGCGCGCATGGGCGCGGCGGGCAAGTTTCTGAGCAGGAGCCGCACTGCGGTTCAGGATGAAGACCTCCGCGCCGCGTTCCTTCAGACCAAAAACTGCGGCTCGAGCGGCGCCTCCTGCCCCGAGAACCAGGATCTTCGCGTCCTGCAGCGTGCTCAGTCGGCGCTCGAGCGGCCGCACCACTCCAGAGGTGTCAGTGTTGAAGCCGTAGAGTTTTCCATCCTGCGCGCGCACCACGGTGTTGCAGGCGCCGATCTTCGTTGTATGCGAATCGGTATTATCGAGGAAGGGAAGAATCGCTTCCTTATAGGGCATCGTGATACTCAGGCCGTGAATCGGAATCTCGCGCACGCAGTTGAGCAGATCTTTCAGAGTCTTGGCGTGCAGCGCCAGATAGACGGCGTTCACGTTCTCGCGGCGGAAGGCCGCATTCATAATGGCGGGGGAAAGCGAGTGCGCCACCGGGTCTCCAGCCACGCCGTAGACGCGCGTGGCTACATCCACCTGCTCAATGCGATATACGCTGCGCAAATCCTGCGCCGTGACTTGTCCGGGGGCGGTTTCTTCTCCGGGACTGACAGCGGCAAAGGTGAACACGCCACCGGCGCGGACTCCCAGCACACGGCTGATGATGCCCTGCTCTCCCATGCATAGCCCGATAATGGAATGGTTGTCGCTTTCGCGTCCCAGGAACTGGATCATGGAAACGTTGTCGGAGAGAGTGGTTGCCGTGCCGACCACTTTGTAGAAGTCGGCGGGAAAATGGCGCATCTTCTCCAAAGTCTCATCGAGCTTCTTCGTCCCGCGAAAATCGTGGAAAGAAAGAATCAGACCTGCGCGGCCTCGAAGTTTTTGCAATTGCTCGGGCTTGCACCCTTTGGCGGTCTGCAATTCCACGTCGACTAATTGACACCCGACCGCCGCAGCTTTCGCCAGGAGGTCCAGTTGCGAGGCAATGGAGCCGCGAAACTTGCCCCCGCTGGCCACCCGCCGGCAGGTGGCGATCAGGGTCACGCCAGAGTGTGTTTCCAGGAATTGCTTGATCTTCGCAAGTGCTGAGGCCGGCTTCGAGATGTGGTCTAACCTAAACTCTAAAAAGGGGTTATCGCGAATCAAGCCGTCCGCCTTTTCCACCAGTTCGCCAGGGTCGGAGGCAGAGACCGCAACGCAAACCCGCGGTAGCCTCAAGGGCAACAGGCGGGGCGAGTAGCTTCTAGGAGCAGAAATCATCTTGAATCAACAGCTTCGCATTAAAACAATAGGGTCGGCGCGAATCTTACAGGGGTCGAATTCCAGATGCAACAGGGATTCGCAAAAATGCTCTGAAAAACTGTTTTCACGTTCCGTCTGACACCCTCGTAACCTTGACCCCCTCTTACCCCCTTGTTACCTTCCATCTGGAGTAATGCTTTCAATGGGATGGGATTGTGGAAGGGTGCCGACGGGTGCCGCTTCTAGGAGGTAACATGAAGAAAATAGGGGTTTTATTGTTGTTGGCCGCGACGGCTACCTGGGCTCAGTCCGCCGCCGACACGGGTGCAGCAGACACGACCGCGCCTCAGAATGTAATTGTGACCACGGCCAATTTCCCCGTGCAGCGGGTGCAAATGCCCACTTACGCCGATGTTTACTGCGCTGGTTTCATCAGCCGCCAGACCCTGCCCGACGTCAACTTTGTGGCCGGCGGACTGGAGACTCCCGGAACCACTAAGTTTGTTCGTGGCGACATCGTCTTTCTGGAAGGCTCGGGATACACGGCCGGCGCGGAGTATGAGATTGTCCGCGCTCTGCGCGACATCAACGAATACGAAATGTTTCCCGGACAGCGCAGGCTGATGAAGGACACCGGACAGCCCTACGCCGAAATCGGACGCGTACGCGTCCTTGATACCCGCAGCCGGACGGCCGTCGCCCACATTGAATACGCTTGTGACCCGATCAATCCCGGCGACACCGCAATTCCTTTTGCCGAAAAATCGATGGTGGCCTTCCATCCGCCGCTGCGTTTTGATCGCTTTCTGCCCACGGGCAGCAAAGTCTCCGGACGCATTGTGATGGGAAGAGACTTTGACTCGGAGCTGGGCACGGGCCAGAAGGTTTATATGAACGTCGGCACGAACCAGGGCGTCAAGGTCGGCGATTATTTCCGGGCCGTACGCTCCTATGTAGCCGATCTGAACGATCCCGTGGATTCGCTCTCTTTCAAGGCTGCCATCAGTGAAGACACCCAGATGAAGTCGCCTTCGTTCGATCCCCAGATGTTCACCAAAGGGAGCGGCCCGGTGATTCACGTCCGCGATCTGCCACGGCGCGCGGTCGGCGAGATTGTCGTCATCGGAACTACACCCACCACGGCAACTGGAATGATCGTGTTCGCCATGGAAGACGTTCACGCCGGTGACGGAGTGGAACTGGACGAGCAAACGCAAGCTCAGGCACAGCAGCAATAACTCTAACTCTCGCGAGCAACCAGGAACTCAGACTGGGGACGGGCAACCGTCCCCGGTTTTGTTTTGCTTCGACGTTTCCGGTATGCGAGGCCGATGGTAGCCGATAAACTCATGACAAAATAGCTTATGTCTGCCCGGCATTGGTCCATTCCCGATTTTCTTTACGGCACCGCCTGGAAGGAAGAACGTACTCCGGCCCTCGTCGAACTCGCGCTCCGGGCGGGTTTTCGCGGCATCGATACAGCCAACCAGCGGCGACATTATTTCGAAGCGGGAGTCGGTCAGGGATTGGCGGCCGCCTATGGCGCGGGAGTGGTCACACGCGCTGATCTTTTCCTGCGAACGAAATTTACCTACCGGCCCGGTCAGGACCACCGACTGCCCTATGATCCCGCCGCCAACCCCTCGGTTCAGGTCGCGCAGTCGCTGGCCAGTTCGCTCGAACATCTCGGCACCGACCACGTCGACAGCTTCGTGCTGCACGGCCCTTCATCAGGATACGGCTGGACCGACGCCGATGCTGAGGTCTGGGAAGCGATGAGCAAAGAGCGTGATGCTGGCCGCACGCGCCTGCTGGGAGTGAGCAATGTTTCTCTGGCACATCTCGAGCGAATGCCGGCTCGCTCCGAGCTTCCCGCCTTCGTGCAAAACCGCTGCTACGCCCGCTTGGGATGGGATCGGGATGTGCGCTTATTCTGCCGCGAACACAAGATTATCTATCAGGGATTTTCGCTGCTCACTGCGAACCCGGAAGTACTCAACCATCCCGTTGTCTCCGAGCCCGCGGCGCGCCAGAATCTCACGCCGGCTCAGATCATTTTCACCTTCGCCCGCGCGCTGGGGATGCTGCCTCTCACGGGCACCTCCGGCGCGGAACATATGAAACAGGATCTGGCCAGTTCCAAGCTGACACTCCCACCCGACGTGGTGCGAGCGATCGAAACTCTCTCAGGCTAATCTGGGCAGCAAGTCTCACTTCAATCCCGTCACCACGTAAGCCTGCGACAAAGTTATCGCGTAGATGTATGCGTATGCGGTCCCGTCGCTCGAAACCCGAATCCCCCCAATATTTCTGAGCCCCGCGGACGTTCCTTCCCCGAAGCTCTTCCACAAGTCCATTTTCCCAGTCAGGGCGTTCACTTTGTAAACCTTCGCCGTCTTTTCAATCGCGCGACTCGAGACGGTGTACACCGATCCCCCATCCACCGACCAACCGATCACATGGTAGACCGAGTCCAGCCCCGGAATTGGACGAATGCCGCTTCCCTCCAGCGGCCAAACTCCCCACTTTCGATCGGCACCCAACACCACCGTGCTTCTGCCATCCGGCGATAGGTGCACGCCGGAAACGCCGTCCGGGGTGATCGCTTTCGCGTCGCCACTGCCTACGTCAACGATGTAGTCCCGCGCTCCGTGCCCGCTTTCAATCCCGCTCGCCAGCAGCTGCTTACCGTCCGGAAGCCAGCAAGCCGCATCGTAAGTAATGGCGTCGTGGGTAAGTTTCCTGGTCTCCCCCGCTCCGGTTGGCACCAGATTCAGCGGCCCTCCCTTGGGCGGTTTCGTGATCGCCCATTTTCCGTCCGGCGAAATGGACATGGCATCGCCTTCGCCAATGCGCACCGGCGGCGATCCATCAGTGTCCCGCAGAAACACGGTATAGTCCGGCCCGCCGCCGTCACCCGCTTCGGTGAACAGGATCTTGCGCCCATCCCGGCTCATGTCAGCCAGAAGGGACCATCCAAACCACCCGAGTTCTCGCTCCTCTGTTCCACCTGGCGCAACACCGCGAATCCCTATCCGGGAATGATGGGTTACCGTCAGGGTCGTTCCATTCCGCAGGTCCTCCAGCCACATGCCTCCGGGTACGTTTGTAATGTTCCGTAGCTTGCCCGATAGACTTACCGCCCGTGGATTGTCGCCGCTTCCGCTGCCGGTGGAAGTGAACCAGACCTCGTCGCCCGCGGGCGACCAGAGAATCCCTTGTACAGATTCCCACCCTGAAGAGAGCTTCCTCTCCTTTTCCTTGCCATCGGCGCCGATCACCGCGACCGACCCCTCGTCGTCCCCTTCCGTGTTCTCGTGGTCGGCGAACGCCACCCGCTTGCCGTCCGGAGAAATCTTCGGGTGGCTGATCCAGGTGATGCTGTCGAGCAGCACTCTGCCAATGGGATATTCCAGACGCCAATGGCTATTCTCCGGAACATAGCGAACCACCGCCATACTGTCGCCGTTCGCGTCCCAGTCCGCGTCCTGCACATTGTCCAACACTTCCCTCGGAGTGCCTCCGCTCAGCGGAACCCGGGCCAGCGTTCCACTGCGTGCGTACCCGGGAAAGACCACCGTTTTGAGCCGAACCGCCAGCTCCCCGTTCTTGGAGATCGAAAGCAGTTCTGCATCTTTCAGCCCCAGTTCGCGTGAGCCAGGATCGTCCGTTCGAGCCAGATAGAGCTGGCTTTCGCCGCCATCCCACGCAGCGCTATAAACAATGCTGCCGTCGGGCGTGAAGCGTGCTTTCCCAATGGTCCCGGTACGAAAAGTGATCTGCTTGTACTCCGCCAACGGCGCCTGGCCGCTATCTCGGCCCAGCCACCATCCCAGACCCAGCGTCCCCAGCGCGATGGCCGCCGCTGCTGCGATCCGGACCAACCGCCTGCTCCGAGGCGGCGCGCCCCCGACCGCGGTCATCCTCGTGCTGGTGCCGGAAATTCCCGTGAGGTGTTCGAGATCAAACGCGATGTCACGGGCGGAATGGAACCGCTGCTCCGGATTTTTCTCCAGGCAGTGCTCGACAATCCGCTGCAGCGCCGGAGAGACGTTGCGATTCGTCTCGCTCAAGTCCGCGGGATCCTCCTTCAGAATCGCGCTCATCGTATCCGCTGCCGTCTCCCGATGAAAGGCGCGTTTGCCGGAAACCATTTCGTAGAGAATCGCGCCCAAGCTGAAGATGTCGGAGCGCGCATCCACGGCAACGCCGCGCACCTGCTCCGGAGACATATACCCCGCGGTCCCCATCACCACTCCCGCTTCCGTGGCGTGCGTCATGGTGGGCAGTGAAGTGTGGACGCCAGCTCCATCGTTGTTCAGATCGGGCTGAGTCAGCTTGGCCAGACCGAAGTCCAGAATTTTGACGCGGCCATCCTTGGTAAGAAATAAATTTTCCGGCTTCAGGTCGCGATGAATGATCCCTTTGGAGTGAGCTGCGGCCAGTCCATGCGTGATCTGCAGGGCATAATCCAAGGTCTTGCGCACGGCGACCGCCCCGCCGCGCAGCCGCTCGCGCAGCGTTTCGCCCTCCAGCAATTCCGAGACTACGTAAGGCGCGCCTTCGTGCGTGCCGATATCGAAAACCGCCAGAATGTTGGGATGGTTCAGCGCCGCGGTCGCGAGCGCCTCTTGTTCAAAACGGCGGAGCCGGTCAGCGTCCGGAGAAAGCGCTTGCGGCAAAACTTTGATCGCCACCTCGCGCTTGAGCCGAGAGTCGCGGGCGCGATACACCTCGCCCATGCCTCCCGCACCCAGCAGGGTAACGATCTCGTACGGTCCTAGTTTCGTGCCAGGGGTCAGGTTCATGGGTGGGGCGGATTATAAACCACGAGCGAAACGGCCAACCTATTTCGCCTAATCAAGGAGCGCCAGCGCTTCGTCGGTCGTCAGAAATCGCCCGCCGAGCTCCTGCAGTTCAGCCACCGTCCGTTTTCCGTCTTCTGCCTTCAACGTTTCAATGGCATCCTGAACCACCCAGACGCGGCGGCCGCGATCCATTAATCCCTTCGCGGCCAAACGAACACAATATTCCGTCACTACGCCAAAGACCACAAATTCAACATCGTCCCCAAATTGCTTCAGCAATGTTGCGGCGTGCCGGCTTTGAAAGATATCGAGGGTTTGTTTCTCTAGCAGAATCTGTTGGTATTGTGAAAGATCGCGCGGCAGGGTTGCCGAAGCTTCGTTCGGCACGGTGATAATTCTGTCGGTCAATGCTTCCGGAACAAATGCGGAACCTGCGGTCCCCTTGATGCAATGCGGCGGGAAGGTCTGGAATTCGGGATCGTCTTTCGTGTGGTAGCAGCCGTGCGAAACCAGAAAGGCGCGGCCCTGTCGCGCGGCATCCGTAAGCTTGCGAATGTTAGGCAGCAGTCGTTCAGCGCCCGGCACGTAAAGATTTCCGCCGGGCAGCATAAAGTCAGCCTGTGTATCCACTTCCCAGAAAACTATTTTGCGCGAAAGCATGCCCTCCCACGGATTCCTTTCGTAAGAGCAAGCTTATAACAAAGTTTGCGAACGGTGGGACCTCCGTCAGAGGTTTGAAACCTTACGCGCAACCGCCCGAAGACGCTTCTTCGGGGGAAGAGAGCGGGATAATGTCAGTTCACAAAGACCTTCTACGAATTCCGGTGTCAAACGATCGTGGCCGATCAGAAACCGCATATAGATCGGGCCGTAGAGCGAATCGAGAAGCAGATCCATGTCAACGTTCTTACGCAGCTGCCCACGCAGGATACCGCGCCGCAGTGTCGCGTAGGCTTCCCGGCGGCGTGGCATCATGAAACGTTCCCGAAATGCGGCGATGACATTTCGGTCACTCTGGCCAGCGGCAAGGATAGCGGAAACAATGCGGCCGCGGCGGCTGCGAAAGACTTTGACGAGCTGGCGCATCTGCTGGCTCATGTCCGTCCGCACCGAACCGGTATCGGGAAAGTGGAGGTTCCGCTTCGTGCTGCAGGCAAACGCGTCGGCAATGAGAGCCGCCTTGTCGGGCCACCAGCGGTAGACGGTTGCCTTGCCAACGCCTGCGTGGTCTGCTACGGATTCGATGGTCAGCTCCGAAAAGCCCTTGTCCGCAAGGAGTTTCAACGTGCTGCGCAGGATGGCCAGACGAGCCTGTTCACTCCGCGGGCGTCCCGGAGCACGCTTTTTTCTCGCCGAGTCACCACCCTTTTGAGCAGAAGGCTTCTGGCGCATGGTGTTACCCTATCATATAATCCTCCTATGGCTTTAGAATCCAATACGGGCAGTATCGAATCTAGAGCAAATCGATGGGTTCGCTCCGCATCCATGCAGGGACCCCTCTTCCTTAATTCATTCGCAGCTTACATTTGAACTCCGGTGCCTGACCGATGTGGATTGTTGCGTTAGCTCTAAGACGTCCCTACACCTTTATTGTGATGGCGCTCGTCATTATTATTCTGACGCCGATCACGATTTTGCGAACGCCAACGGATATTTTCCCGGACATCGATATTCCGGTGGTTTCCGTGGTTTGGTTCTACTCGGGCATGTCGCCGCAAGACATGGCCGACCGCATCGTGGCCAACTCCGAACGCGGCATCACCACCACCGTCAACGACATCGAGCACATGGAATCGCAGTCGGTGTACGGCTTGGGCGTCATCAAGGTTTTCTTCCGCCCCGGCACGAACGTTCAAGGAGCCATCGCGCAAATCACCGCCATCGGGCAAACCACCGTGCGCAGTCTGCCGATTGGCACCACGCCCCCGTTGATCATTTCCTACAGCGCCTCCACCACGCCCATCATTCAGCTTGGCCTGAGCAGTAAGACGTTGCCCGAGCAACAGCTCTTCGATCTTGGGCAAAACTTCCTGCGTAACTATCTGGCCACGGTGCCCGGAGCCGCCACGCCTTATCCCTACGGCGGCAAGATTCGTCAGATTCAGGTGGATCTGGATTTGCCAAGGTTGCAATCGTACGGCCTTCAGCCCAATGACATCGTCAACGCCGTCAACGCCCAGAACCTTGTTCTTCCCAGCGGAACCATTAAGCTCGGTCCACTGGAATACGACGTGGAGATGAATGGGACGCCGCAGACCATCGCGGAGTTGAACGACTTGCCGGTGAAGACCGTCAATGGTTCCACGCTCTACATGCGGGATGTCGCGCACATTCGCGACGGCTTTTCGCCGCAGACGAACATCGTGCGTGCAGACGGGAACCGCGGCGCGCTGATGTCGATTTACAAGAATGGCAACGCCTCCACGCTGCAAATCGTCGCTGGCATCAAGAACATCGTGGCTCAGGCGGCGCAGGCGTTGCCGCCAGCTCTGAAGATCACCTCGCTGTTCGATCAGTCTTTGTTCGTGCGCGCATCGATCGAGGGTGTGTTGCGGGAGGGCGTGATTGCAGCCGCTCTTACCGCGGTGATGATTCTCATCTTTCTGGGCGATTGGCGTCCCACGATCGTCATTTCCATCTCGATTCCACTTTCGATTTTCGTGTCGATCATCCTGCTGGGCGCGATCGGACAGACCATCAACATCATGACCTTGGGAGGATTGGCCCTGGCGGTCGGCATCCTGGTCGATGACGCCACCGTGGAAATCGAAAACATTGAGCGCAACCTGGCCATGGGCAAGGAGATGAAGCAAGCGATCCTTGACGGCGCGCAACAGATCGCCGTGCCCGCTTTCGTGTCCACGCTCTCCATCTGCATCGTGTTCGTGCCCATGTTCTTTTTGACGGGCGTCGCGAAGTTCCTATTCGTGCCGCTGGCAGAGGCCGTAAGCTTTGCCATGCTGGCCAGTTACCTGCTTTCGCGCACTCTCATTCCAACGCTCGTCATGTACATCATGCGCGGGCACGAACATCGCGCCGAGGCGCCCAAGTCCTTCCTCGGTCGTTTCCAGCGGGGCTTTGAGCGCAAGTTTGAAGATTTCCGCCGCGGCTATGAGCAGTTGCTGGAAACCACGCTCGAGCATCGCGGCCTGTTCGTGGCTTGCTTCCTGGCTTTTTGTCTCCTATCGCTCGGACTGTTTTTCTTCCTCGGACAAGACTTCTTCCCGCAGGTGGACGCCGGTCTGTTGCGCCTTCATGTGCGGGCCCGGCCCGGCTTGCGGGTGGAAGAAACCGCGCGTCTCTGTGACGAAATCGAAGCTGTCCTGCGGCAGGAGATTCCGCAAGGGCAATTGCAAACGATTCTGGATAACATCGGCCTGCCGAATTCAGGAATCAATCAGTCGTACAGCTCAAACGGAACCATTGGCTCCAGCGATGCCGAGATTCTCATTGCGCTCGACCCCGAACATCACCTCCCCACCGCCGGGCTTACGCGACATCTGCGCGCGGTTTTGCCGCGGCGCTTTCCCGGAACGGAGTTCTTCTTCCAGCCCGCCGATATCGTTACCCAGATTCTGAACTTTGGTCTGCCCGCGCCCATCGACGTCCAGATCATGGGCACCAACATGCAAAGCAGTTATGGGATCGCGCAGCAGATCGCCAACAAAATGCGCCACATCCCCGGCACCGCCGATGTACACGTCCAGCAGTTGCTCTCTCTACCCACGTTGCACATGGAGATTGACCGCACGCGCGCCACGCAGGTGGGGATCACGGCCGGCAACGTGGCGCAGAGCGTTCTGATCTCATTGAGCGGCAGCTTTCAGACCTCGCCAAATTTTTGGCTGAACCCGAGCAACGAGGTTACCTACCAGATGGCGGTGCAGTCTCCGCAATACCGCATGACCAGCATGCAGGACTTGATGACGATCCCGGTAACCTCGCCGCAGGGGCCGCAATTGCTGAGCAATCTGGTGCAGGTCTCTCCGGTATCGCGAGCGGCCACGGTAAATCACTGGAACGTCGCGCCGGTGATCGACGTCTACGCCAGCACACAGGATCGCGATCTGGGCGCCGTGGCTGCGGATACGGATAAGGTTCTCAAGACTTTCGATGGTCATTTGCCGCGGGGCACTCGCATCGTCGTGCGCGGGCAGGTTGCCACTATGCGCTCCTCATTTTTTGGTCTCGGTGTAGGATTGATGGGCGCGATTCTCTTGGTCTACTTGCTCATCGTCATCAACTTTCAGTCCTGGCTCGATCCTTTCATCATCATCGCCGCGTTGCCGGGAGCGCTGGCGGGAATTTGCTGGTTTCTGTTGCTGACGCGCACTACTCTGAGCGTGCCCTCGCTCACTGGAGCGGTCATGTGCATGGGCGTGGCCACGGCGAATTCCATCCTGATGGTAAGTTTTGCTCGCGAGCAGCTCGACGAAGGTATTCCAGCCGTAAAAGCCGCGGTGGCCGCGGGATATACGCGTATGCGTCCGGTACTGATGACGGCGCTGGCCATGATCATCGGTATGGTGCCAATGGCACTTGGTTTTGGAGAGGGTGGCGAGCAGAACGCCCCGCTGGGTCGAGCCGTGATCGGCGGGCTGCTGTTTGCCACGGTTGCCACTTTGTTTTTCGTGCCCAGCGTATTCGCCATCTTCCATGGCCGCCGGGAGGCGAAGCAGGCGCGAGAGCAGGCTTAAGGTTTTCGGGAGGATCGGAGTCGAGCATGACTGCAGAAGGCAAGTCTAATTCTATGGCGGATGAACAGCGGCCCTCACCGGACGCCAGTCCTCCCCAGCCAGCGCACGAGCAAAAAGAAGAGCACTATGCTCTAGGCCCGCAAGCTCAGCGTGATGAGGAGATTGAAGCGATCCGGCAGCATTCCCGGCATCAGCCGCCCGGAATTCAGAGACCGCCAGACGTTCCTCCGGCACCGCCGCGCAAGGCTTTGACTCTGGTGGGAATAGCGCTGCTGGTACTGCTGGCCGCCGGTGGTTTCACCATGTTGTCGCGGATGAGTCACGAGCGAGCTCTGGCCAACGAAACCGAGCGCGAGACGGTGCCCACCGTCGCCGTCGTAAATCCCGTATCGGAAAAGCCCGACGAAGACTTGATCCTGCCCGGCTCGCTGCTGGCCTATGAAGAATCTCCCATTTATGCCCGCACCAACGGCTACCTGGTGCGCTGGTACAAGGACATCGGCAGCCGCGTAACCCAAGGCGAGTTGCTGGCCAAGATCGACACGCCTGAGGTCGATCAGGAATTGAACCAGAGCCGGGCCGCGCGTCAGCAGATTGTCGCTCAAATGGAGCTGGCGAAAATTACCGCTGACCGCTGGCAGAACCTTCTCAAGACCGACTCCGTCTCCGCTCAGGAAGTGGATCAGAATACAAGCGGCTACAAGCAAGCCCAGGCGAACCTGGCTGCCGCCGACGCGAACGTGCGCCGCCTCGAACAGCTCGAAGGATTTAAAGAGGTCTACGCGCCGTTTACCGGTGTGCTGACCCGACGAAATGTCGATCCCGGCGCGCTGATCAACGCCGGCGCTCAGGCCGCGGGCCGCGAGCTGTTTGATATTGCGCGCGTCGATCCTCTGCGGGTTTACACCAGCGTTCCGCAAGCCTACGCACCTTTCATAAGAGTCGGGGCCAAGACCTTTGTCACCCTGCAGGAACTTCCCGGTCAGAGGTTTCTGGCAATCGTAGCCCGAACCGCCGAAGCGATTGACCCGGCCACTCGCACGCTGCTCACCGAAGTCGATGTACCGAACAAAGATGGACGCTTGCTGCCGGGCTCATTCGGCGAGGTGCACTTCGCGGTCGGCAATGGAGTGAACAAGGTTACGGTTCCGGTGAACACCATGTTGTTCCGCGCCGAAGGTCCGCGCGTCGCGGTCGTCGGACTAGACGGCAAGGTGCAATTGCGCCCCATCAACATTGGACGCGACTACGGCACGACCCTGGAGATTCTCGGCGGCGTCTCCCCCACGGACCAAATCGTGGTCAATCCCTCCGACTCACTCGAGGATGGCCAGTCCGTGAACGTGGCGCACCCCCAGCCGCAGCCTGGTCAAGCACCGCCGGCTCAACCGAAGGGCGGGGCGTCGTGAAGCCAGCCGCACTCCTGGCCGCTCTGGTGCTGTCGGCTTTTACGGCGGGATGCACCGTCGGTCCGCGTTATAGCCGCCCCGCGGCTCCAACTCCCGCGCCGGATGCGTGGAAGACGCAGCCACCGTGGCAGCAGGCCGCCCCCAAGGACGCCATACCCAAGGGTGAGTGGTGGAAAATCTTTAACGACGCCGACCTCAACGCCTACGAGCAGCAACTGCTGCAGGCGAACCAATCCCTGGAGGCGGCTCGCGATCGCTTGAATCAAGCTCGTTCCCTGGCGCGGGTAGCCACGGCTGATTTTTTCCCTCAATTCTCGACTGATCCTTCTGCCCTGCGCGAGCGCGGTTCCGGCAATCGTCCACTGAACGGCGAGCAGCCGGTCACTGTCAACGGCGTAACCCAAACCGTTCCGCCCTACACTCAGAGTGTCTACACGATTCCGTTCTCCATCAACTATGAGCCCGATCTCTTCGGACGCGTGCGGCGCAACCTGGAAGCGGCCAATGCTTCTCTTCAATCCACGGCTGCCGATCTTCAAAACGTGCAGTTGGTGCTCACCGCCGAACTCGCGGCGGACTACTTCAGCTTGCGCGAGCTGGATGCTGAATTCAATGTAGTGCAGGAATCCGTGGGCTATCAACGCAGGGGACTGGATCTGGTGAACCACCGTCACGATGGCGGCATCGCCAACGGACTCGAAGTGGCGCAGCAGGCGGCTCTACTCGATTCAACCTTGTCGCAGCTAGCGCTGGTGCAGCAGACGCGAGCTCAGTACGAACACGCCATCGCGGTTCTGCTGGGACAATCGGCTTCCGCTCTCGCCGTGCGGGTTCGGCCCTTGCAGGCCACGCCTCCGCCCGTCCCGCTTGGAGTTCCTTCGGACGTGCTCGAGCGCCGGCCAGATATCTCCACGGCCGAACGGCAAATGGCCTACCAGAATGCCCAGGTGGGCATCGCGCGTACCGCCTTCTATCCCAACATTACCCTCAGTGGCTCGGGAGGCTGGCAGAGTACCGAACTGGGGCCGCTGTTGAACGCGCCCAGCCTTTTCTGGTCGCTGGGGGTGGATGCGCTGCAGCCGATCCTCGAGGGCGGACGCAATCGAGCCAATCTGGCGGCCGCGCGTGCCGCCTACGACCAATCTGTGGCGAACTACCGCCAGGCGGTGCTGACTGCTTTCCAGCAGGTTGAGGACGGCATCAGCAATCTGAGCACGCTTTCCCAGGCTCTCATCACCCAAGGCGCTGCCGTCGAGGATGCCCGCCGGGCCCTCGCCATCGCCAACAATCGGTACATCGGCGGAGTCACTAGTTATCTCGACGTCATCACCGCCCAGACTACCCTGCTGAGCAGCGAGCGGTTGGAGACGCAGTTACTCGGTCAGCAAATGGTCAGCTCCGTCTACCTGGTAAAGGCGCTCGGGGGCGGCTGGGATTCTAGCCAGATCAAGGATCAACAGGTTCATCCCCAGGCAATTCAGGTACTGCAGCCATGACCTCTTAACTAGTTGACAAACACCTGCTGCAAGCCTAGAATCGTGATTAGCTCTTCATCTCCTCATTATTATTATAGTTTCTTTCGGCTATTCAGAAGCAAGACCGGTCCATCATAGCCTTATCGCACTTAGCGACCTCCGAGGGAAACGACGCAAGCGCGATCTTAACTCTGGGATATTTTTGATCGTATCCCCGTTGTTTGGTCCGCGGTTACCAAGCTGAGCCAAAGGGAGCCCATGAAAAACACAAAGTTTCTCGTAAAGGTGAATCGCGGGGGTGCGCGTGCCGCCGAATACGTTCTGCGCATCGACCGTAGCCCCATCCAGACCACCACCAACAAAAAGCTGGCTCTGGCCATGGGACGATTCACCGCCGAAGACGCGGTCAAACTGATGCAGAATTCCCGCTGCACTCCGGAACTGATTTCGGTACAGGTCTAACCGATCGAGCCTCTTCCGAGCGACTGGACACTACCGAAACTCAGCTTGCAGTTGCTCCCGGCGAGTGCCGCTCGCTATGCGGCGTGGCGCTCGCTATTGGGCTTGGAACCGCTCAGCGCGAAGAACAAGATATACAGGTAGCAGATTACGGGAAGAAAGAACGCGTGGTGAATTCCGATTCGGTCGGCGATTGCGCCCTGAAGTAGGGGAATAATCGCTCCGCCGACAATCGCCATGATCATGATTCCCGAGCCGTCCCCGGTCAGGGGACCAAGCTCAGCCACACCCAGCGTGAAAATGCTCGGGAACATGATGGAGTTGAAGAAACCAACCAGGATAATGCTCCACATGGCGAGTTGACCGTTACTTAGCATTGAAATCGCCACCAGCATGCTGGTGGCAACTGCAAAGGCTCCGAGCAGCAGACCCGTCTTTACGGTCACTCGTCCGCCCCGAAGAGCAGCCGCGATGGTGGCGATAAGGGCAACTAGTGCAACCAGCGCGAAGAGCGGTCTCGCAGTGACCAAGACCCACACAATCTTCCAAATGAAAGCTAGGAATCCGCTCTGGCCGCCCGCAACCAGATGACCACTCATCAAGTACGAGATCAAAACCAGGGCAGCGGCAACGGCTGAAACCAGACCCATGTAGGTTGCCTTCGCCCCGCCCAAAAGGGCTGACCCAATGAAACGACCGATCATGGCGCCACCCCAATAGAAGGCGACGAAACTGGCTGCGACTTTTTCCGCCAGTCCTCCAATTTCTGGTTGGCCAAAGTAGTTCACCAGGAAACTCCCGATCGCAACCTCTGCGCCGACGTACAAAAAAATACCGATCGCGCCAAAAACCAAATTGGGATGCCTCCAAATCGAGTCGTCGACTCTTTCGCCGACCTTGTGCTGCGCCTGGGGAATTTTCGGCAATTTGAAGCTTCCGATGGCGACCGCCAGCACCACCAGCGCGATGCCTAGCCCCACGTAGGGCGTCTTCACCGTCGCCGCTTCATGCAGTCGATAGGCCCGCAGAGCATCCGGCGCCATCGCCCGGATTTCCTCCATGGATTTCGGAGCGGCGCTCAGAATCAGCAGACCGCCGAAGAACGGCGCCAAAAAAGTCCCCAGCGAATTGAACGCCTGGGTCAGATTCAGTCGGCTGGAAGCGGTTTGGGGCTTGCCCAGCACGGTTACGTAGGGATTGGCCGCGACCTGCAAACAGGTGATTCCGGCCGCCAGCACGATGAGCGCCATGAGGAATAACGGGTACGACGGAACGCTGGCCGCCGGCACGAAGAGAAATGCGCCCACCCCCATGGTGAGCAAACCCACGACCATCGAGCGCTGATAGCCGATCCAGTCAATGATCTTCGCCGAAGGGATGGAAAAAAGAAAATAGGCTCCAAAGAAGGCGAACTGAATGAGCATGATCTCTTTGTAATTGAGATCGAAAATTGGCTTCAGATGCGGAACCAGAATGTCATTCAGGCAAGTCAGAAAGCCCCACATGAAAAACAATGTGGTCACAACCGCCAGAGGTCCCGTGTAGGACGAAGGCGCATCCGGAGAAATTGCGGTGGAACGGCTCGGCGTCGCGATTGACATAGGGAAAGCTTCTCCGCTCGGCATCATAGCACCGGGAGACGCGACGAAGCATTGCGCTGAGCCGAATTCCTGGTCGACAGACTCTAGGGAGTCACACCGTGTTCCCGCTCAGGTCTTGCAATTTCACCAGCCAGTTCGGGGGCTCGGGCAGAATGGCGAAGGTGGGGAGCTTGCCGCGCACCATCGCGACTTCGTCGCACTGATGAAATCTGGGACAGACGTGACAATCCTTGTAGATTTTATCGGGAAGATCTTCGCGCTGGGCAATCTGGAATCCCTGCCGGGCAAAAAATTCGGGAGCGCGCGTGAACAGGCAGATGCAATCCACTCGGTGCCGTTTGGCTTCCGCCATCAAAGCCTTCATCAGCCGGCTACCCCCGCCCTGGCCCTGAGTGCGGGGCGAAACCGTGATCGAACGAATCTCGGCCAGGTGCGTGCCATAGAGATGCAGTGCGCCACACCCGATAATGTGTCCTGCCTCTTCCAGCACGACAAAATCTCTCACGTTCTCGCAGATCTCCGCCAGGCTGCGCGGCAGCAGAGTGCCGTCGGCGGAATAGGACGAGATCAGATCGTGGATGTGTTGAGCATCCGGCAGAATGGCTTTACGCGTGCGCATGAAAGTTGATCTCCTCGCGCAGGGACTCAATTTTCCTCTTCGCCGCCGCAATCCCTTGCCGCACTCGGGCAGGCGCCGTACCGCCAACCACATCGTGGATCGCCAACCCCGCGGCAGGCTTCAGGCAGTCGTAGAAGCCCTCGTCGAACGCCGGGTGCAAACTACGCAAATCATCCAAGACTAGGTCCTGAAGCTCACAACTCTTCTCCAGACATAGCTTCACCGCTTTGCCGACCTGCTCGTGCGCCAGCCGAGACGGAACGCCGCGATGAACCAGATAAGTTGCCGCCGCCCAGGCGTTCATAAATCCCACCTGCGCTGCCTGGTTCATCCGGGCCTGGTCGAACTCGACTGCTTTCATAAAATCGGCGAGCAGCGGCAACAGCGCGAGAGCAGTATCCGCGGCATCAAACAGCGGCTGCTGCGTCTCCTGTAAGTCTTTGTTGTAAGCCAGCGGTAAGCCCTTCAGAGTAACCATCAGTGCGGTTGCGCTTCCGATCACGCGGCCAGTTTTGCCGCGCACCAGTTCCAGAAGATCGGGATTTTTCTTCTGCGGCATGGCGCTGCTGCCTGTCGAATAAGCCTCCGGCAAACGCACAAAGCCGAATTCCTGCGAAGAGAAAAGAATCATCTCCTCGGCCCAGCGGCTCAAGTGCAGACTCAACAACGAAAGCAGGTTGACGAATTCAAGAGTGAAATCGCGATCGCTGGTAGCGTCGATGCTGTTCGCCGTCGGGGCAGCGAAATCGAGTTCTTCCGCCATGAAAGCCCGATCCAGGGGCAGAGTCGCGCCAGCCACGGCGCCCGACCCCAGCGGACATAGGTTCACTCGCTTGCGGCAATCGGCAAGACGATCCGCATCGCGCAAAAACATCTCGACGTATGCCAGCAGCCAATGCGCCATGAGCACCGGCTCAGCAGGCTGCAAATGGGTATAGGCAGGCATGGCGGCATTGCCGGCCTGTTCAGCAAGATCGGTAAAAACCCCACAGACTGCAGCTAATTCCTTCCGCAGCTCATCGATCGCCCCCCTCACGTAAAGGCGCAGGTCGGTGGCAATCTGCTCGTTGCGGCTGCGCCCGCTGTGCAACTTGTATCCCACTTCACCGATCCGGGCGGCCAACTGCTTCTCGACGAAATGATGCACGTCCTCGGCTTGGTCGTCCTCGACAAATCCCTGGGCGGCCGCGGCCATCTCGCCGATCTGCTCTAATCCTTCCAGAATGCTGATGAGTTCATCCGCCGCCAAAACCCCGGCATTCTTGAGGGCTCGGGCATGCGCTGCGCTGGCCGCAAGCTCAAAGCGAAGCAGCCGGCGGTCGAACTCGAACGACCGCTGCCAACGCTCGAAGCGCGGATCCAGCGGCTGCCGGAACCGGCCCGACCACATCTTCATCGTGCAACCTCCTGACGTCGACGGGCCCGGGTGCGCGAGGGCAGCCCGAGGATTCGAATAAAACCTTCCGCATCTTTCTGGTCGTAACTGTCGCCCATGGTGAAAGACGAGAGATCGGCGCGGTAAAGCGAGCGCTCCGACTGGCGGCTCACCACCGAAACATTTCCTTTGTACAAAGACAGCGTCACGCTTCCGGTCACCTCAGCCTGCGTGCTCGAGACGAACGCGTCCAGCGCCTCGCGCAGTGGCGTGAACCACAAGCCGAAGTAGACCAGCTCCGCATATTTCAGTCCGACGTGCTGCTTGAAGTGCGCCACTTCACGCTCCAGACACAGTGCTTCCAGTTCGCGATGCGCCGCAATCAGCAACGTTCCGCCGGGCGTTTCATAACATCCGCGTGACTTCATTCCCACGAAGCGGTTCTCCACCAGATCCACCCGGCCGATGGCATTGCGCGCGCCGACTTCGTTCAGCAACTCGACCAGCGACACGGGATCAAGCTTCATCCCCTCCACCGTGACCGGGATCCCTTTCTCGAAACCAACCGTAACCAACTCGTCCTTATCCGGCGCCGCCTGCGGCGAGCGCGTCATCTGCCAGGTGGTGGCGAGCGGCGCATTCGCCGCGTCCTCCAGCTCTCCGCCTTCATGGCTAAGGTGCCAAAGATTTCGGTCGCGGCTGTGAATCTTCGTCCGGCTTGCCTCCACCGCTATGCCGTGCTGCTCCGCATAATCCAGGCAGTCTTCGCGGGATTTCAAGGTCCACTCCCGCCACGGCGCAACCACTTTCAACTCCGGTGCAAGCGCCTGATAGGTCAACTCAAAGCGAACCTGGTCGTTGCCTTTTCCCGTGCAGCCGTGGGCCACGGCGGTCGCGCCCTCGCGCCAAGCAACTTCCACCTGCCGCTTGGCAATCGCCGGACGCGCCAGCGACGTGCCCAGCAAATACTTGTGCTCGTAAACCGCGCCAGCTTGCAGCGCCGGAAAAACGTATCCCATAAGAAATTCTTCCCGCAGATCTTCCACGACCACCTTGCTTGCGCCCGTGGCGTACGCCTTCTCGACCACGGCTTGGGCGTCGTCGCCCTGGCCAACATCGCCGACCATCGCGATCACGCTGTAGGAGTAATTTTCCTTGAGCCACGGAATAATGATGGAGGTATCGAGTCCTCCCGAGTATGCAAGAACGATTTTTTCAGACATGAGCACTCCTGGCGGGCAAACGATTGCCGCCCAGCAATAAATGAAGAATCGCTTTCTGTACGTGCAGCCGATTTTCCGCCTGTTCGAAAATCAGAGACGGCTCCGAATCCATGACCGCGTCGGTCACTTCCAAGCCACGATGCGCCGGCAGACAGTGCATGAACACCGCATGGGGCGCGGCTTCCGCCATGAGCTCCTCATTCACCTGATAGGGCGGGAAAATCCGTGTTCGTTCCTCCGTTTCCCGTTCTTGCCCCATGCTGACCCAGGCATCGGTATAGACCGCATCGACCCCCGCAACCGCATCGCGGGGATCAGTCAGCAAGTGAATCTCCGCCCCGGTCTGGCCGGCAATTTCACGGGCTGCGGCCACAATCTGCGGATCCGGTTCGTAGCCGGCGGGGGTCGCAATCCGGATCGACGATCCCAGGCACGCACAGGTAAGCAGCAGCGAGTGCGCCACATTATTTCCGTCGCCTATGTACGCCAGGCAGCGGTTCCTCACTTCTCCGAATCGCTCCCGCAGCGTGAAATAGTCAGCCAGCGCTTGGCAGGGATGCTCCAAATCCGTGAGCGCATTGATCACCGGGATCGATGCATGCTGGGCCATAGCCGCGATGGTCTCTTGCGAAAACGTGCGCAGCACAATCACGTCCACCCAGCGTTCCAGGTTGTGCGCCACGTCGCTCAATGTTTCGCGGGCGCCCAGCCGTTCGTGAGTCTGATCGACGAACATTGCGGAACCGCCCAACGCCGTCATGCCCGCTTCAAACGTCAACCGGGTTCTGAGTGAAGCCTTCTCGAAGAACATCACCATCTGCTGGCCAGTGAGCGAGTGGCGAAAATCCGCCGGGCGTGTCTTCATGATTCCGGCAAGCTGCAACACTCGATCGACGCCAGCCGGTCCGAGATCGCGAGTCGAGACCAGATCCGGGCACCAAAACGCTTGCGGAGCTCTGGCTGCGGCAACCGCAGCCCGGTCTGGCAGCAGCTGACTGTTCAACTTTGCCTCTTTCTTCTGCCCTTGCGCCTCCGCCGGTTGCAATCTGTAACCGGCGGCAATGGATGGACTCATGAATACGTGACCTCCGTGCCACACGACAGCTTGGTGAGATAAAACTGGGGCAGCGCTTCCACCTCGGTCGCCGGCAAAATTCTCACTCGTCCCACGCCTTGCTTCAGCGCCAGCCCGCAAGCTTGCAACTTAGGCAACATCCCCCCGCTGATAACGGAATGGGCCGCGAGTTCGGCTGCCTGTTTTGTGGTCAGCCAAGGCATTACGCTTCCCGACGCATCTTTCACGCCGGGCACGTCGGTGAGAAATATCAAAGTATCGGCATGGCACGCTGCCGCGCACGCCGCCGCCATTTCATCGGCGTTCACGTTGTAGTACTCGCCATCGGCGCCCAAGGCCAGCGAAGCCATCACCGGAATTCCTCCCTGCTGCCAGAGAGCTTCAATCCAGCAGGGTTCGGCAAAACAAATCTCGCCCACAAATCCCAGATCACGCCCGTGCACATATTTCTTGCGCGCACGGAACGTCATCCCATCGCCGCCGCAAAATCCAATCGCCGGCATGCCGGTCGCCTGAATGGCCGCAACCAAGTTCTTGTTAACGACACCCGCCAATACCATCAGCGCCGCGTCCCGCGTCTCTCGATCGGTCACGCGCAACCCGTCCACAAACTCGCTCTTCTTTCCCAGTCGCTCCAGCATGCGGGTCAAGGCGCCGCCGCCGCCGTGAACCACGGCCACGCGGTGGCCATCCCGCGCCAGCTCCGCAATCGACTGGGCGCACTTGCGCAGCATGCCCGCATCCTCGATCGCCGCTCCGCCAATCTTCACCACAATGATCACTGCAAACCCTCCCGCTCTTCCCACTCGTACATCAAATTCATGTTCTGCACGGCTTGTCCGGCCGCGCCTTTCAGCAGATTGTCCACGCACGAAACCAGCACTAGTCGCCGGCCGTCTTCCGCCAGGCAAAAGCCGAGATCGCAGTAATTCGTGTGCAGCGAAAACTGCAGCTGCGGCAATTTGGGTGTGGCAAAGACCCGCACCCAGTGTTTGCCCGAATAGAAATCGCGCAGGCACGCTTCCACTTCCCCGGGCTTCATCGCCCGCTTCAGGCGCGCGTAGATGGTCGATAAAATTCCCCGCGGAATCGGCAATAAATGCGGGGTAAACGTCAGATCTCGATCGTCCAGACCCAACTGCTCCACAATCTCTCCCAGATGCCGGTGATTGAACACCGCGTACGCGGAGAGATTGTCTGCCACGGAAACAAAATGAGTACGAGGCGTGGCCGCCTTGCCCGCTCCCGAGACTCCCGACTTCGAATCAGAAATAATCCCGTGCGCCCGGTCGATCAGCTCGGCCTTAAGCAGTGGGGCCAAAGCCAGAATCACCGAGGTGGCATAGCATCCTGGATTCGCCACCAGCTGTGCGGGCGCAATGCGATCGCGATTTAACTCCGGCAGGCCATACGCCGCCTTCGCGGTCAGTTCCGCCGCAGTGACTGCGTCCGCATCCGCGAACGAGTAGCTGGCCCGATGCCGCTCCTGCTTCAGCCGCCAGGCAGCGCTCAGGTCAATGACGCGCAATCCCTGCGCCATCGCCTCGGGCACAAGAGAGCGCGACGCTTCATGCGGCGTCGCCAGAAAAAGCAACTGCACCCCCTGACGCTTCAGCTCAGGCCAGCACAAGGTTCGCAGCGGATAACCTCCGTTGCCCGAGAGCTCGGGAAACACCTCCGCCAAATCCGCCGCACCATCGCCGCCGCCCTCGCGCCGCAGCAACACCGGCTTCTCCAGCCGCGGATGGCGCTCGAGCAGCCGCGTCAATTCCAGTCCGGAATAGCCGCTCGCTCCGAGCAGCGCGCTTTTTAACTTGGCTTGCATCAGCCCAGCATCTCCTCAATCCGCATCGCAATTTTTTTCGCGATCTCCGTGTCCGGACAAACGATCAGGATGGTGTCGTCCCCGGCGATCGTTCCCACCATCCCTTCCCATTCCTGTTCATCCAGAGCCGCCGCCACGGGCTGCGCACTGCCGACAATGGTTTTCAGCACCAGCAGGTTTTGTGCGGTCCGCACATCCAGCACGAACTCGCGAACCAGCCTTTGCACCGGCGGCAGAGTCTGCCCTGCCCCGCCCTCGCCTTGGGGCAGCGTGTAACCCGAACCCGTCTTGCTGAGATTCAGCTCGTGAATATCTCGCGACAGCGTTGCCTGCCCCACCTTAAACCCCCGCTTGCGCAAGGCCCGCTGCAGATCTTCCTGGTTCGCTACAGGCCCGTGCTTCAACGCCTGCAAAACCGCTCTCTGACGAAGCACTTTATTCATTATGAATATTTATTCATAAGAATGAATAAATATTCTCCTATCTTACAGGCCACATCCGCCCTGTCAAGGGAAAATCGCCGCCGGCTCTGGCACTGTTGGTAACCCGGGTTTCCCCTGCGATGCGCCCTTCGTGAGACAGAAAGCGAAACGCGACGGAATCCTTGCTAGACTACTCGCGGCTTGGTAGCTCGCTCGGAGCCAAGCCTAGGAGCAACCCGGCATGAACAAGAGTCCGACGCTGGCAGCCGAGCTGATGGCCGAGTTTCTCGGAACCTTCGTCTTGATGCTTTTCGGGATCGGTGTGGTCGCCATGGTGGTGCTGTTTCCGGCAAACGGTCCCGCGACCGCGCACGGAGGCTATACCAACATCACTCTGGGTTGGGGATTGGCGGTCACCATGGGCGTTTACGTTGCGGGAAAAGTTTCTGGCGGGCATCTCAACCCCGCCGTTACCCTCACTCTGGCCCTGTTTCGCGGCTTTCCCTGGCGCAAGGTTCTGCCTTATTCCATCGCGCAAACTGCCGGCGCATTCCTGGCCGCAGCGCTGGTCTACCGAAACTATCTGCCCGCCTTTCGCCAGTTTGACCCGCTTCTTGAAAAGACCGCGGGAGTGTTCACAACTTTTCCCGCCTTTCCCACTTGGCCACAGGCTGGATTCCTGGATCAGGTGATCGGCACCGCACTGCTCCTCCTTATGGTGTTGGCGATCACGGACGAACGGAACCTGCCTCCCGGAGCCAACCTCGCGCCCCTGATGATCGGGTTGGTGGTGGTTGCAATTGGCATGAGCTTCGGAGGCATGCACGGATACGCGATTAATCCGGCTCGCGATTTTGGCCCGCGCCTTTTCACCGTCGTCGCGGGATTTAAGAACAACGGACTCACTGACGGATCCCGAGTGTGGTGGGTGCCAGTGTTTGCTCCGCTGCTAGGAGGGCTAATCGGCGCCGCCGTCTACGATTTCGGCATTCGACGTTTCCTGCGAGCGTCTCCGCCCTCGTCCTAGCTCCACTCCGGGAAGCATCGAAAAAGACAGGAGGCTCCTTGCCCTACATTCTCGCTCTCGACCAAGGCACAACCAGTTCTCGCGCCCTCTTGTTTGACCACGATGGTGTCGTTCGGTCTGTCGCCCAGCGCGAGTTCACTCAGATTTTCCCGCAGCCCGGATGGGTTGAGCACGATCCCGAAGAAATCGCGGCATCCCAAATCGAGGTCGCATTAGAAGCTCTATCCAAAGGAAAGGTGCAGGCCAAGGACGTAGCCGCGATCGGCATTACCAACCAGCGAGAAACCGCCATCGTCTGGGATCGCACGACGGGCAAAGCGATCTGCAATGCGATTGTCTGGCAGGATCGCCGCACCGCCGAGTTTTGCCAGCGGCTAAGAGGGCAAGGTCACGAAAACCTAATCCAGCAGCGTACGGGCCTGTTAATCGATGCTTACTTTTCCGGCAGCAAAATTTCCTGGATTCTCGAACACCTGCCGAACGCGCGCCAAGTCGCCGAAGCGGGCCGCTTGGCATTTGGCACGGTGGATAGCTGGCTGCTCGGGAAACTGACGGGCGGCCGCGTGCACGTGACTGACGCCAGCAACGCCTCCCGCACCATGCTCTTTAATCTTCATTCCGGAACTTGGGACAGCGAATTGCTCGAACTCTTCCAAATCCCCACCTCGATGTTGCCCGCAGTCCGGCCTTCCAGCGAGCTTTACGGCGAGGTGAGTTCCGTCCCGGAGCTCCACGGCATACCGATCGGAGGAATCGCCGGGGATCAGCAGGCTGCACTATTTGGCCAAAGATGCATCCGTCCGGGCCTCACCAAGAATACCTACGGCACAGGCTGCTTCATGTTGCAGAGCACGGGCACGCGCGCGGTGGCATCGAAGAATCGATTGCTCACCACTGTGGCCTGGCGAATCGGAGACGCCACGAACTACGCGCTCGAAGGCAGCGTCTTTGTCGGCGGAGCCGTCGTCCAGTGGCTGCGGGACAGCCTGGGCATCATTCGCACGTCGGCCGAAGTCGAGGCTCTGGCCAATTCTGTTTCCGACAATGGCGGAGTCTACTTCGTGCCCGCCTTCGTGGGCCTCGGCGCTCCGCACTGGGATTCCTACGCCCGCGGCGCAATCTTCGGTCTCACCCGCGGCAGCACCGCCGGCCACATCGCGCGAGCCGCAGTGGAGAGTATTGTCTACCAGGTCGCCGATCTCATGGACGCTGTCGAGACCGACACCCGCACCCCGCTCGTCGAGTTGCGTGTGGACGGCGGCGCCTCGGCCAACGACGCTCTCATGCAATTTCAGGCGGACGTTCTCGGCGTGCCCGTGGTGCGCCCCGCGATGACGGAGACAACCGCCCTCGGCGCCGCATTCCTGGCTGGGCTGGCCGTTGGCTTCTGGAAAGACCCGCAGACGATTTCCAGCCTGCCGCAGCCGGAGCGCCGGTTCGAGCCCCGTATGCTGCGCTCGCAAGTGAATGAACTGCGCGAGCGATGGAACGAAGCCGTCTCTCGAACCAAAGCCTGGAGCACCTGAGCCCGGGCGGGACGACCTCAAAAATAGAGCTGAAAACCAAACCTCGACGGCTTCCTTTTGAATCGAGAATACATCCTATTTTTGTCTTTGGTCCTGAAGGAGCCTTATGAGAAAAGCAGCTTCAGCATTCCAAGTAGTAACCACGGTCATGGGAGCCGCGGGTTTGGTATACGCAGGATACATTTTTCTCATTGCGCTCCCGGACTTGCGCCGCTACATCAGAATCAGCACGATGTGATGCCCGAGTTGGTACTGGTTCGCCCTCGGCTACCTACTTAGCTCGCCGATGAACACTCCGAAAGGCTCGAGCGAGATCTCGTCCCCGTGGGCCGCCGACTTCTCGGTGCCGAGCAAATCCTTGATGGAGGCAAAACCGTTTCCCTTCAGGTCCACAGTTACTTTCCGCGGCACATCCGACATATTCAAGGCCACCACCACTGCCCGATCTCCCTTGAGGCGCATATAGGAAAGCACGTTCGCCTCCCCTTCATTGATCGCCTTGTACCTTCCGTCGAGCAGGGCCGGATTGCTGTGCCGCAGCTTGAGGACGCTTTTATAGAACTCCAGCACCGAATCCGGATCCTTCGATTCGTCCGCCACGTTGTGCGTCTTGTAAGTCGGAGGAACCGGCAGCCATGGCGTGCCCTTCGTAAACCCTGCGTTCTCGCTGTCGTTCCATTGCATCGGAGTTCGCTCGCCGTCGCGCCCTTTTTCCTTCGGCCATCCCTTGCGTCCGATCGGATCCTTCACATCTTCCCGACGCGTCGGAGGAGTCGTCTTCATTCCAATCTCTTCTCCGTAATACACAATCGGAGATCCACGCAAAGTCAGGTACAAAGCCGCCATGACTTTCGCAATCTGGTCGTTGTGCCGGCCATCTCCATATCGATCGTAGGAGCGTGCGATGTCGTGGTTGCTGATTACAAATGTGGGCCAGCCAGAAGCAGCGTCCACGGCTGCAATCTGCTTGCGGAATTCCGCGGGCGACAACTTGTTGACCATGGTAAAAAGAAAGTCCATGGGCAACTGCAGTTCGTTATTTTCCTTGCCGTAATACTGGTTGAGCTCGGCTACGTCCGCGGTCCAGGTCTCGCCAATCAACACCGCATCGTATTCATTCGCCACCTGGCGCAACCCGCGCAACACTTCGTGAACCTCCGGGAGCTTCCCGTTGTATTTGTTCTCCTCAAACGGATCTCCAAAAGCATTCTTGCCCGGCTTTACGATCGGATTGTCTCGCAGGTTCGGGTCTTCAAACAGGGTATCCACCGCATCCAGGCGGAAGCCCGACACACCTCGCTTGTACCACCACCGCGTCACATCGAACATGGCGTCCTTCACCGCCGGATTGCGCCAATTCAAGTCCGGCTGCTCCGGATAGAAAATATGGTAGTAGTACTGATTCGTGGTGGAGTCAAACTTCCAGGCCGATCCGCCAAAAACCGAGACCCAATTGTTCGGAGGTTCGCCGGGCCCTTTTCCGTCCCGCCAGATATACCAATCGCGATAGGGCGACGTTCGCGACGACTTCGAGGCCAGGAACCACTTATGCTGGTCCGACGTGTGATTCACCACAAAGTCGAGGATGATGTGGATGTTCCGCTTCTTCGCCTCGCGAGCCAGGAAATCAAAGTCGGCCAGCGTCCCATACATGGGATCGATATTTTCGTAATCGGAAACGTCGTAGCCAAAGTCCACCTGGGGTGAAGGGAAGCAGGGCGAAATCCAGATCGCATCCACGCCGAGATCTTTCAAGTAATCCAGCTTCGACGCGATCCCCCGCAGGTCTCCGACACCGTCATTGTTGCTGTCGGCAAAGCTCCGCGGATAAATCTCATAAAAGACAGCGTGCTGCCACCAGGGATGACTTCCATCCGCAGGACCAGAGGAGGTCTGTGCCAGAGCCATTGATGCTGTTAAGCCAGCTCCGACCAGCAGCGCAACCAGCCGCAAGGTAATTTTTTCCATGCCCGACCTTTCCAAAATCAGTGGATCCGCAGCAACTCGCCTCACAGCCTTTCGACGGTAACAGCCGCTAGGGAATCACTGGCGCCTCCGCCACGCCCACGTTCGTGTCCGCGCCGCCATAGTAAAACAGATACCGCTTTCCTCGCCGCACCATGGCTTCGACGAACACCACATTGGGCACCTGTCCCACCTTCTCCCACGGCTTCTCCGGAGCAAAAACCGGCGTATCCGTCCGCGCGATCAGCCTGCGCGGGTCGTTCTCATCGAACCTAGCAATACCGGTACGGTACACGAGCTTGTCGTCAGCGCCGTTGTAGATAAGAACGATTCCCTTCGAAGTAACAATCGGCGCCGGTCCCGGCTCCGCGACCCGAGCATCAAACATTCCCGCGCGCACCGGGAGTACGGGCGCATCGGTCTCTTCCGTCCAATGCAATAAATCCGGGGAGGAGGCCAGCCCGACCTGGTCATTGTTGTCCTTGGCTGTCCCGAGAAAATACATCCAGTACTTACCGGCAATCTTTTCTGGCACAATCGCTCCAGATTTCGTCCAACGAATGTTCCAGCGTCCTTGGTAAGCGGGAAGAATCACGCCTTTGCGCTCCCAGTGAATCAGATCCTTCGAAGTCGCAAGGCAAAGTTGCGCATCCTTCTTGTTGTAGCCGGTATAGGTCAGATAATAGGTATCGCCGAACTGAACCAGCCGCGGGTCTTCCACGCCGCCATCTTTTTCATAATCGGTCTCCGGCGAAAATACCGGCTCGCTCCGGCGCGTGAAGTGCACGCCATCCGTGCTTTCCGCATATCCCAGCCGCGAAGTGCCGCCCTTGTCCTGGGCCCGGTAAAGCATGACGATTTTCCCGTCGCGCAGGACCGCCGAAGGGTTGAAGGTGCCGGCCGACTCCCACCCGTCTCCCTGTGGTGAAATCACCGGCGTTTCGGAAACCCGCCCCCATGCCCCAAAGGGCCAAGTTGCGCTATCCTGTGAAACCAGCGCCAGAAGCAGCGCCAGAAGCTTTGCCCAGCCTTTGATAGGAATTGCATGGATCATGGTAATCGCGCCCTTTGACGTCCAATGATTTTGCGTCGAGATCGGTCCTACGCCGCGACTGCAATGTGCGTGTACCGATTCTCGGCCAGTTAACTCGTTCCTGCAACCTTCACCCCGCGGTGAAAATTCCATGTCGAACAAGAAAACCACGATCGTCGGTCTAGGCGAGTTGCTTTGGGACCTTTTTCCCGCCGGAAAACAATTGGGTGGCGCTCCCACCAATTTCGCCTACATCACCTCTCTGCTCGGTGATGACGGAATCCCGGTCAGCCGCTTGGGCGACGATCCTCTGGGCCGTGAAGCGATTCATCGTCTGGGAGAGCTTGGGCTCTCGACCGAGTTTATTCAGCAGGACGCGCATCATCCTACCGGAACCGTGAAGGTCGCGGTGGATCTCAGCGGCCAACCACACTTTGAAATCGCCATGCCCGTCGCCTGGGATTTTTTCGCTTGGACCCCGCAGTGGCAACAGTTGGCCCAACGGGCCGATGCGGTTTGCTTCGGCACTCTGGCGCAGCGCTCGGAGCACAGTTGTACCACCATGCGCAGTTTTCTGCTCGGCACTCGGCCAAGCGCCCTGCGAGTCTGCGACATCAATCTTCGGCAAACCTTCTTTACCGCACAGGTGGTAGCAGAATCGATGAAGCTGGCGACCATCGTCAAACTAAACCACGAAGAACTGTCCCGAGTGATGCGTTTAGTTGAGTTAGAGCATCGCGGAGAAGAAGATTCGGCGCGCCGCTTGCTCTCTGCTTACGATCTCAAGCTAGTCTGCATTACTCGGGGTAGCAATGGCAGCTTGCTGGTATCCGCGAACGAACGCTCACAGCATCCCGGCTTCACAATCGAGGTGGCCGACACCGTCGGCGCCGGGGACGCATTCACCGCGGCCTTGGTGCATGGATATCTTCGGGGCAGCTCGCTCGTCGAAATCAACGAAACTGCGAACCGAGTCGGCGCATGGGTCGCCAGTCAGCCCGGAGGAACGCCGGCGCCAAAAGCTGGCGACCTGAAGCAAAGCCTTGCTGAGATCGGCGCATAACGAAACGATTTGTTTCGTGCTCAGTATTGGCCGGGACATTCGCCATGAAGAAAATGACAGAAAGAAAAGTTTTTTGAAAATAAACAACACGCCTTTTCCCCGTCACTGCACTTTTTGGTTTAATCTGTCAAGTTTGGCTTTTGGCGTCTGAGGGGGGCCCTAGTGACCATACCGCGATCCATCCTTCGTCTGCTCGTCTGCGTGTCGGTTATCGTGCCGATCGCGTCGAGCCGTGCGCAGCAGATTCCCGAAAATACCTATCAGGAGCTGCATTGGCGAATGATCGGCCCATTTCGTGGCGGGCGCACGCGCGCAGCTACCGGAGTTCCCAGCCAACCGAATGTGTTCTACCTGGGCCAGGTCAATGGCGGAGTCTGGAAATCCGACGACTACGGCCGCACCTGGAATCCCATCTTCGACCACGAGTCCACGCAATCGATTGGGGCAATCGCCGTCGCTCCGTCGAATTCGAAAATCATTTATGTCGCCAGTGGCGAAGGACTGCATCGCCCCGATCTCTCGGTTGGCAACGGAATTTACAAATCCACTGACGCCGGAAAAACCTGGACTCACCTCGGCCTTGGCGACGGCCAGCAGATTCCCGCGCTGGCCATCGACCCGCGCGACCCCAATCGTGTTTTTGCCGCTGTACTTGGCCATCCCTACGGTCCCAATGAAGAACGTGGCCTGTTCCGCTCGACCGACGGCGGCCAGTCGTGGCAGAAAGCTATTTACAAAGATGCGAACACCGGCGCCTCCGATGTCGAGATCGATCCTTCGAATCCCGACGTTATCTACGCCTCGATGTGGGAAGTCCGCGAGGGTCCGTGGGAGGACAACAACGAGGTCAACGGCACCGGCGGCGGATTATTCAAGTCCACTGATGGCGGGAACACCTGGCACCCCTTAACCAACGGCCTGCCCAAAGATCTCTCTCAGATTTACGTCGCGATCGCTCCCAGTGATCCGCGTCGTCTTTATGCCACGCTCGGCATGGCCTCGGGCGCGCTCGCCGTTTATCGCTCTGACGATGCCGGAGCGACCTGGTTCAAGATCACTGGCGATCCACGCCCATCCGGCCGCATCGGAGGCGGAGACCTTCCCATTCCCCGGGTCGATTCCAAGAATCCAGATATCGTCTACAGCGCCAGCACCGTCACCATGAAGTCCACCGATGGCGGTAAAACCTGGTTCGGTTTCCGCGGCGCGCCTGGCGGCGACGACTATCAGAATCTCTGGATCAATCCCAACGACCCCAACATTATTCTTCTGGTCAGCGATCAAGGCGCCCTCGTCACCGTCAACGGCGGAACTTCCTGGAGTTCCTGGTACAACCAGCCCACCGCACAGATTTACCACGTTTCGATCGCGCCGACTTTTCCCTACCGTGTTTGTGGTGGCCAGCAGGAGAGTGGCTCCGTCTGCATTTCCAGCCGCGGCAACGATGGCGCCGTCACGGAGCGCGAATGGCATCCCGTCGGCGTGATCGAATACGGCTACGTCGCACCTGATCCGCTTGACCCTGACATTGTTTATGGCGGCGGCCGAAGCGAAGTTTCGAAGTTTCACTGGTCCACCGGCCAGGTCCAGAACATTACCCCGATCCCGCTGCGGGACGCGAAATACCGCACCGACCGCAGCGAACCCACGATGTTCTCACCTCTTGATCCGCACACCCTTTATTACGCCAGCAACCTACTGTTCAAAACTACGGATGGGGGAACTTCCTGGCAGACCATCAGCCCAGATCTCACTCGCGAAAATCCCGGAGTTCCGAGCAGCGTTGGCAGTCTCATCCCCAAAGGCGCCGACAAACAGCGGGGAGTCATCTATGCTCTCGCGCCATCGTTCAAAAACATCGACACCCTGTGGGCTGGCACCGATGACGGCCTCATCTGGCAGACTCGCGACGGCGGCAAGAAATGGAACGACATGACTCCCAAAGAGTTGACGCCCTGGAGCAAAGTCACGCAAATCAGTGCCTCGCACATCGATGACGACACGGCTTACGCCTCCGTGAGCCGGTTTCGCATCAATGACCAGCATCCATATATCTACCGCACTCACGACGGCGGCAAAACCTGGCGCTTGATCACGGCCGGCCTTCCCGACTTCGGCCCGGTCGATAGCGTGCGCGAAGATCCCGTTCGCAAAGGCCTGCTCTTTGCCGGCACGGAGAACTCCGTATGGGTTTCGTTCGACGATGGCGATCACTGGCAATCTCTGCAACTGAATTTGCCGCACACCTCCGTGCGAGATCTTTGGATTCATGATGACGATCTTATTGTCGCTACTCACGGCCGCTCCTTCTGGATTCTGGATGACATCGCTCCCTTACGGGAAGTCGCCAACCTACCCGCCACCGAGGTACACCTCTTCACTCCAGCGCCCGCATTCCGCATCCAGCGCGATACCTACACCGACACGCCGCTTCCCCCCGACGAACCTTTCGCTGCCAATCCGCCCGACGGCGCGGTGATCGACTACTATCTGTCGCATACTGCCTCAGCTCCCGTCACCCTCGAAATCCTCGACGCCCGCGGCCAACTCGTTCGCAAGTTTTCCAGCACCGATAAAGCCCCGGTCACGGAAGAGGAATTGAAGAAGCAACTCATTCCCCTCTACTGGCTGCGTCCATTCCGTTCTCTGCCATCCAATGCCGGCATGCACCGCTGGGTTTGGGATTTGCACTATCGCACACCCGAGGCGACGCGCCATGAATATCCGATCTCTGCGATCCCGGGCGACACGCCTCGCCTGCCGCTCGGTCCAACCGCTTTGCCGGGAACCTACACCGCCAAGCTCACCGCGGACGGCCAAAGCTATACCGCTTCCCTCGCCGTGAAGATGGATCCTCGGGTAAAAACTTCTGCTGCCGGTCTCGAGAAAAAGTTCGAGCTCGAAATCCGACTGGCATCATTGCTGAGCGAAACCTCCCAGGCCGTACTGCAGGCAGGATCGATTCGCGAACCGCTCGAAAAGGTGAGTGCGCAATCGAGCGGAACAGTTCGTGATTCAGTTCGGGCCTTCCAAAATAAACTTGTAGCGGTTCTGGGAGCGCCGGCTGGTTTCGCCGCCGCCCCGCCTTCCCCCGAGATCACCCTGTCCCGAGTCAACGGGCAAATCGCGACCTTATATGGTCAGGTGTGGCAGGTGGATGCCGAACCGACAACTTCGCAGTTCGAAGCCACTGCGACTATCGATCACGACGCGTCCGATGTGATGAAACGCTGGAATGAGCTCCGCACTACCGATCTTTCCTCTCTCAACCGTGCCCTCGGTCGGGCAAATCTGCCAGAAGTGAAGATCGACTCGGACCCTCGTCAGCAAGAAACGAATATGGACGAAGAATAAGAGTGGCTGCTCTATCCGTTGCTGAACGGCTGAACTGCGACGCATGCGGCGTCCTCGAGGTAGGCAGCACGGTGGAAGAGCGGCGCTGCAACGCCGCGTTAAGCATGGAAAACCAACCCCGGCTTCAGCCGCTGCAGGACCCTTTCTCAAAACCGCGCTCAGCTATAGCGCTTCCACCGCACTGTGCAACTCCCGTGCGATCTCGGCGGGATGACGATCTACCGCAAACCGCATCGGCCGCCCAATCCGGACGCCAATCTCCCACGGTCGGGCAAATTTTCTCCCCGCTTGCTTCACCTCAAACAATCCCACAATTCGCATGGGCAGTACGGGAACATCCAGATTCTTCGCCAGCAGTCCAATTCCCGCGCGAAACGGATTCATCTTTCCATCCACCGTATGCCTTCCTTCGGGAAACACCAGCACGCTGTATCCGCGGTCCACGGCCCGACCCGCGTAAGCGAAGCTCTGCCGAAAACCGGCTTCGCGCGGCAGAGGAAAAAGGTTCAGCAGCGAAACTCCCAGCACCCACCGCATGCGATCGTATATTTTTCCCAAGAAACTTCTGTCGGCGGCAGGAGATCGTAGCTTCTCCAACGCCTCGCCTCCGGTCGCAGTTGCGATACGATTCCGCAACCGCGAGGGCAGAGCCATCTGCACGAATCCCACATCGATATCATCAATATGATTGCAGACCACCAGCAGCGGCCGGTTCAGTCCTCGCAAATTTTCCCGTCCTTTGATCCGCGGCCAGCCCAGCAGCATCACCGCCGGCATCATTAACAAGTACTGCGCCAGCCAGCGCACCCAGGTAACCGGCCAGCGCAACACCCAACCCGGATAGTGATACCCGGCCCGCGGCCGCGCTTCTCCACTCAACATCCTTTCCACATCGCCCACGGTGCCCGCCGCACTAAAACGGGTCTCGCTCAGGTCTACTTGATACCGATCTTCGAGCGCACCGATTAATTCCACTCGGTCGAGCGAACTCAGCCCTAAGTCGGATGAAAGATCAGAGTCGCGCCGCGCCCCGACACTCGCCCCCATCGCCTTCCGTCTGGTGATGCGCCCGATCAACTCCATCACCGGACTCTCACTCGCAACATCCGGGTGAGCAGGCTGCAGAATTTGTCGCGCCGCAAATTCCGCAATCACCGTCCGCCGCGGCTTCTGCAGGCTCGTCCGCGGAAAATCCTCTTGCGGCCACCGCACCCACATCGGCATGCGTTGAAATTCTGCCAGCGACTGATTGGCGCGCTCCACCACCTCCTGCGCGCGGGCATCGTCTCGCAGAATCACCACCGCGCACGGCTCAGCGTTCCCGCCGCGCTCGATCCCCACCACGGCACAATCTTTTACCTCCGGCTGCCGCCGCAACGCCGCTTCCAGATCCTCTGGATAAATATTCAACCCCGCCGGCGTAACGATCACTTCTTTCTTGCGCCCCTTGAAGTAAAGATTCCCAGCCTCATCGAGCGCGCCCACATCTCCGGTGCGATACCAACCGTCTTTATCCGCAACCTCGTCAGTGGCCGTCTGGGAATGTCTCGCTCCCCAATACCCCGCCGCCACTCCGCCCCCGCGAATCAGGATCTCGCCATCTTCCGCCAGCTTTATTTCCCGCCCCGGCAACACCTTCCCAATCGACCCTTTCGCCAACTGGAATGGATGGTTGACGCTGATCAGCGACGTCGTCTCCGTCAGCCCATACCCCTGAATCGCGGCGTAGCCCAGCCTTCTCCAGAATTCCTCCGTCTCCGCTTCCAGCGCCGCGCCGCCGGAAATAAAAGCCCAGAACTTCCATCCAAACTGTCGATGAATGTCGCGGAAAATCCACCATCGTCGTAGAAAGTGTTTTCCCTCTGAGGTCCGCAATCGCCCCCGAAAACCGTCGATCTTCCCGCCATCTTCCAGATCGCGTTCCATCTTCTGCTTCAGTGACTGCAAAACTCTGGGCACGCTCACCAACACGGATACGCGCTCACGCCGAATGGTGCTCACAATCTCCGAGGGCTTCAGCTCCTGCTGAAAAATCACCGTCCCGCCCAGCAGCGGCGGCAAGAACATTCCCAGAAATTGCCCGAACACATGGCTCAAGGGCAGCAAATTCAAGAATCGCACGGGATGCACCCAGCCCTCATACTTTAAATACCGCTGCATCTCCTGCTCCAGCGGAGCGATGTTGGCCAGAACATTCCCATGGGTAATCACGACGCCCTTGGGTTCAGCCGTCGTCCCTGAAGTAAAAACAATCTGCAGAGTATCTTCGCGCCCGACCACCACATTCGAAGGGTCGCGGGTGCCCCGTCCTGGTCCCTGCCTTCTTTGCAGGGCCAGGGCGGGGACTCTGATCTGCTCAAGTACCACCACGGGAGCGACGCCTGCCGCACCCAAATCCGCCACGTGTCTTCGCGAACAAACCCAAAGCCTGGCCTCAACCTGCCCCGCAACCCGCACCGCAAAATCCCCCGCCGCCCCATCATCCATCGGGACAACAACCACCCCGCACACCGTGCATCCCAAGAATGCCGCAACCCACTCCGCGCAGTTCTCGCCCCAAAGCATCACCCGCTCGCCCTTGCCAATCCCCTGCGCCTCCAGTTGCTGACCAAACCCGAACGCCATCTCCAGAACCTGCCCGTATGTGAACCACTCCATCCGGTATCCGCGACGCTGCCCGTAGGCACGCTCACCTCGGTGCGTCTGAAAATTCGCCAGGAAAAACTCTGCTAAAGATTCAGCCATAGAGTGAAGAGTAAAGGTGGCGGGGAAACCAAAGCCATGCCTTAGGCAAGTTTAGTAGCAGAAGGGAACAATCGCACACGAGGGGCGGGCAGATTCTGCCCTTTCGCGTGGCCTTCGGCAGGAGCGCTAAAACTAGTTGATGGAATGGCTGAATTCGCCAACAACCCATTCCCAGTTTGCGTTTTGAGGGATCGTGGCTTCAGTCTCGAAACCGCGAGCGGAAATAGGCAACAATTTCGGCACGACTTCAAAGCCAGGGTTGGATGGTCGAGAGGGCTGCTCGTGAAGAACGGCGGAACTGGGGCGTGCCCCTAAACGTCGTAGTGGGCGCGAGCATCGCACTGCTGTCGATGACGGTTTACAGCCCCTTTGGCGACATCCTCTATCTACTCTTCGTTGCCCCGCCCGTCGGTCTCTTCGGCTTCGTCTTAGTACTAGTCGCTGTCATTAACCGAAAACGACGTCAAGCACTAGCGATGCTCTTGACGCTGGTCGCTTTTCTTGCTGTTTCAGGAGCCTCACTCAAGAACGAGCCCGCACTCCACTGCTCCCTCCGATGGCTGCTGTGGTCTCCGCGCTGCAAGGCCGATGTACTGGCGCAGGGGGCACATAGAATGGGAGGCGACTGGGTTCGCTGGAGCTTACCCTGCAAAGTCCCTTGGGTAGGTCATCTTGAAAGACAGTGGTACTGCTTCCAGTTCTAGGCGGAGGAGGGGTGGGGCCAATGTATCCAGAGCGCCCGTAGCGTGCTCTAAACTTCGGCGGTTCCGCTCTCGCCTTGGGGAAAATCTAGGTAACCGAGCGACGCTCCTGGCCCTACCGCCTTCACTCGCGCCCCACCCCCAACGCATCCGCCACCCGGTTGATGTAATTAAACCAGGACGCAATCAGCGTGATCTGCAATATCCCGCGATCGTCAAATCCCGCCGCGCGCAGCCCTTCGATATCATCCTTCCACACGCGCGTCGCGTCCTTGGTCAGCTTGACCACATACTCGACCATCACCCGCTCCGGCGGCGTGATAGGTGCAGTGGTGTAATCCTTTTCCAGCGCCTCCACCAACTCCCGATCCAGCGTAACCCTACGCAGAAACTCTGCGTGTGACTCGATTCAATACTTGCACCGGTTGGTCACCGAGACCATGGTCGCGATCATTTCATGCTGCCGCCGGCCGAGCGGCAGCTCCGGCGACATCAGCGCCCCAAAGGTTCCGAACGCATGATAGAGCGCCTCCGGAATCAGGGTGTGCGACCCCACAATCGTCGACCCACCGGACTCATCCGGATGCACCGGAGTGGCATACTCTTTGGGATACAGCGCCTGCTGCCCCTCCAACGCCTGCCGCAGCTTTTGATCGACCTCGGCAACCGGAATGGTTCTTATCCAAGTCATGGATGCCCTTGCCCTTCCTCAAGAAGGTCCGCGTAACTTCGCAGCCGGAAGATTACACGCTTGCTCACGGCCGCCACATACCGCATTTGTATTAGAGGTGGGCCCTGTTCCGAGAGAGATTCTGACCCTGCCCAGGCAGTTCCACCCCTGATGCCCTTCGTAACCCGTTCGTACACTCCCTTTTGGTAACCCTTGGTAACCATGCGATTCACACCGTCCAGCCGTACAATTGCTCTTGTCCAACCGGCCATCTCCGAAAATGGAGTTTGGCCACGTGACGTTTCCCCGGGTAGCACTTCCCAGGGGGCCGTCATCAGGTTCTCGGTCGGGAAGTCTCGGTTCAGGCGGTCTTGGTGCAGACCAGGGGCTGGAGTTCGTAACCTTATGGCGTTCGGTTTCGGGTTCAACAAACAAAAAGTTCTCAGCGCTGCGGAGAAGTATGTCCAGCAGGGCAAGATTCAAAATGCCATCGCTGAGTACGAAAAAGTCACCAAGGCCGATGCCAAAGACCTCACCGTCACCAACACCATCGGCGACCTTTATTCCCGTCTCGGCGAGGCCGATAAAGCCACCGAATGCTTCAAGACCGTAGGCGATGCCTATGCCGCGCAAGGTTTCACGGTCAAGGCCATCGCGATGTACAAGAAGATCAGCAAGCTCAAGCCTTCTCTTGAGAGTGTGCTGAAGCTGGCCGAACTCTACACCCAGCAAGGACTCTTCAATGACGCCCGCGCCCAATATCTGCAAGTTGCCGAAGAGTTCCTGAAATCCAACGAACTCGATAATGCCGTCCGCATTTTCCAGAAGATTCTGGAAATGGATCCGGAAAACACCACCATGCGCGTCCGCCTGGCGGAAGTTTACGTCCGGCTTGGCAAGAAGAATGACGCATGGCAGATTTTCTCCGCAGCCGCCGAAACCCTCCGCGCCAAGGGCTCGCTCAGCGGCGCCGAAGAAGTTCTGCAGCGTATGCTCACGCTCGATCCCGGCAATGCCTACGCGCTGCTCATGCAGGGTCGCAACCTGCTCGAAGCCGGAGACTCCGACGGCGCGATCGAATGCCTGCAGAAAGTTTCCGATCTCGATTCCAACCCCGATGGCTTGCGGGATCTGCTCAAGGCATATTTAAAGAGCGGCCGCCTGTCCGATGCCGGTACGCTCGCTAGCAAGCTCCTTACCGTACACAACGATCTCGTAGCCATCTCCACTTTTGCCGATGCCCTGATGCAGGCGGGGCAGTACGAGAACGCGCTTCACGTGTATGACCAGCATGCCGACCGCCTGCTGGCCGAAGATTCCAACAAGGTTCTAAAGAACCTTCATTCCATCATCGGGCACGTGCGCGACAATCCCGCCTCGCTCGAGAAACTCCTCGAGCTCTTCCAGAAGGCGGGAGAGTCTACCCACCTCACCGAAGTCATCGAGTTGTTGGCGCACGCCTCCGTCCAGTCCGGCGATCTTCCTCGCGCGCGCGATTTATATCAAAAGCTCGCCACCATGGAGCCGGGCAATCCCCTGCACATGAATAATTACCAGCAGGTGGTCAGCCAGCTCGGTGGACCCTCCGCCGAAAAGCTGATTTCCGCCGAGGAAGCCGCCGTCATCGTCGACGAACTGGAAGCCACTTGTCCTTCGGTTCACCAACATTATTCCGACGCAGTCGCTCTCGCCGTTCGCTCCGCTCTCACGGATGCCGAACTTTTCATTTCCTACAACATGCCGGCCAAGGCTCTGGGCCCGCTGATGGGCGCTTTGCCGCAGGCACCTAACGATCTTCGCCTGAATCAGCGTCTCGCCGCTCTGCACACCCGCGCCCAGCGCTTCGCCGAAGCGGGCGTCTGCTGTCGCACCTTGCAGAGCGTTTACTCCGAGGCCGGATATCCCGAGGAAGCCACTCGCTACGGCGAACTTGCCGATCGTTACGAATTGCGCTCGACCGCTTCCCCTTCCAGGGATTCCATCGTCGAGCTGTCTCGAGAACCGGAGGAAGGCGTTTCCAACGAAATTACGGTCGCTGATGAGCTTTCGGCTCCTTGGCCCGCGGCGCAGGCCGAACCCGCGGCGGACGCTGAATTTTCCGTCGCCGCCGATCCGGATGGCGGTCAAGGCCAAGCCATTGACGAAGTCACCCAAGCGGCAAGCGCGGCCGCGGCCTCCGAGCCAGAACCTGCTCCGGCGGAGATCGATCTCTCTTCCGAGTGGGATGACGCGATCACCATCGAAGCCGAAGAGCCTGCGGAAGCAGCCGAAAACGAAGTCGCCCACGCCGCTGGCGACCATGACGTTCCCGCCGGCAGGCACGCACCGGAAAAGCTCGACGAAGCAGAGGCCGGTCCGGAAAAGATCGCCGAAACGATCGAGGAAGTCCGTTTCTACCTCGAGCACGGCATGCCCGAGCAGGCTGTAGCGGCTTTCGAAAAGCTTCAGGCTCTCACCAGCGACGCAGCCACTTTGTCCGGGCTCGAAGCTGAAATCCAGGCCGCCTCGCATCCCGCCGCCGAGGCAGCGTCCGCCGTCGACCTCTCCTCTGACTTCACCATTGAAGAACCGGCCGCTGAAATTCCAGCCGCTGCTCCCGAAGATTCAGTTGCGGCCGAGGAGATTTCTCCCGAGCTGCCGGCTCGAGTTGCGCGGGTGGAGGCCAAGCACGTAGAAGCTGCTCGCGCGCTGCAGGTTGAACCAGCAAGGCCGCCCGTGATCGAGCCGCCGGTCGAAGCCCCCGCCGTCCTCGAGGAATTTGTTTCCGATCTCGAGTCTTCCCTGGGCGACAATTTCCTGCCCGCCACGGTCGCGCATGAAGCCGAACCGGCGGTTGAGCACGCTTCCGCAGCCTCCCCAACCAAACCCTCTCAGCCTGAACTGGAGCCGGTCGGCAACGCTACACCCACTGGCTTCGGAGTACCGCAAACCGAAGTCATGGGCGTATTTGTGGCTGATCTCGAAGCTTCCCTGGGTGATGACTTCCTCAAGGGTGCTCCCGTCGCCGAACCCGCGCCCACCGCGCCGTCTCAGCCTGAACGGGAAACCCAGCCATCGGTTGCAGCAGCGCCCGCGCAGCAGTGGCCGGCGCCCGCGCCTGCACCCGTTAGGGCGATCCCCGTACCGGCGGCCAGCGCCGCAGCCGCAGCCGCGTCCTCTGGAGCTCCGTCAATTTCTTCCGAAACCTCTGTCGCAGCGCCGAGGCAGTCTGCCGCCGCTCCTGCCGCCGTCACTCCGCACATTTCCCCAATCCTTCCCGGCGCGCCAGCCGCTGCCAAGTCTGCGGTCTTCGGGGAGGACGCAGGTGTGGATCTGGCCGAGATGTTCGGCGAGTTAAAACAAGATCTTGAATCCGGCACGGCCACCGCCGAAGAGGATCCCGAAACTCATTACAACCTCGGCATCGCCTTCCGCGAGATGGGCTTGCTCGATGAAGCCATTGGCGAGTTACAGAAAACCTGCCAGGCAGTCGACCATGGACATCCCTTCCCGCAAGTCATGCAGACTTACACTTGGCTTGCTCAGTGTTTCCTCGACAAAGGCGTCCCCGAGGCCGCCATCCGCTGGTACCAGAAAGCCCTTGATGCCAAGGGCATCGACGAAGAGACCCGCACCGCTCTCCACTATGAACTGGCCGCGGCCTATGAGGCCGCCGGCGATAAACCCTCCGCCCTCAAGCACTTCATGGAGGTCTACGGCCGCAACATCGATTACCGCGACGTCGCCGAGCGCATCAAGCCCTTGAAGTCGTAGAATAGCCCGATGGGTTTTGTCCCCCACTTTTCCGGGCCGGCATACGGCGGACCTTTGCGCCCAATTCCCCGCCCGCAGCAGCGGAGCTCCCGTTGACCGCCGATCCCAATCTACCCGTCGACAGCGGTCCCGTGCCTGTCCGCCCCGAGTCCCAGCGGACCATTACCGGCCTCCTTGAGCCGAAAGCCTCAGATGCTGACCCTGGTTCTCACAGCGGATTGCAACTCTGGCTGCACCGCACCTCCGTCTTCCTGTTCGTGCTTATCAGCGCCGTCGCCGGAGTCTTGCTCGTGATTTTGCCCTGGACCCCGGAGTGGACCGATAACTATCTTCTGCTTTCCTATCCCTGGCTTCGTACCTTGGTCTCAACCGGATTTTTTCGCGGCCTGTGCAGTGGCCTGGGCCTGCTCGACATATGGATCGGCTTCTGGGAAGCCCTTCACTATCACGATCGTCAGTAGCTCTAGGGTAGTGTGGTAGCCTGCACAAACGGTTCTGGATTCAGAACCTCAAGGTCAGAACGTGAGTCTTCTACATGGTCGATAAGCTCAAATCCGCCCCGCTGGCCTACGAGAATCAACCCTTCATCAACAGTCCCGACGGACGCGTTCTCCGCATTCTTGCCGAGTATCAGGAGCCGCTCTCGCGTTTCCGCCGCGAGCAGATTCAGGACACGGTTGTCTTTTTCGGATCCGCCCGCTTCCAAGGAGGCGATGCCGCCAAGAAGAATCTAGCGGCCGTAGAAAAAAGCGATGGGAAAGCCGGTGCCGCAGAAAAACAAGCCAGCCTCAAGCGTGCCCGAGCCGCCGTCGATATGGCCCGCTACTACGAAGACGCTCGCCGACTGGCTTTTCTACTGACTGAGTGGTCCATTCAAATCCCCGCACGCCGCCGCCGCTTCGTCGTCACCACCGGCGGTGGTCCTGGCATCATGGAAGCAGCTAATCTTGGGGCGCACGAGGCCGGAGGCAAAAGCATCGGTCTCAACATCAATCTGCCCTTCGAGCAGAATCCCAACCAATACCTCACGCCTTCGCTCAATTTTGAGTTCCATTATTTTTTCATGCGGAAATTCTGGTTCGCCTATCTCGCCAAGGCGCTGGTAATTTTCCCCGGGGGCTTCGGCACGATTGACGAACTCTTCGAAATCCTCACCCTCGCCCAGACCGACAAACTCGCCAAGAAAATTCTCGTGGTCATCTATGGCAGCGAATATTGGCACCGCATCATGAACTTCCAGGCCTTCGTCGACGCCGGCACGGTTTCTCCGAATGACCTCAATCTGTTCAAGTTCGTCGACTCCCCGGAGGACGCCTTCACCTTCCTGCGTGACGGCCTCACCGAATACCATCTCGGGGGCACTCCCAAGAAAGAAAAAGAGCACGAAGTCCTCCCCGAAATCGCCAAGACGCGACCGTAGCCGATCGAGAGCGGAGAAGACCTTCAGCCTTACCCGGTGGGGCCCTGTGTTTAAGAATCAGAAAGACCAGCACGCTCCCAAGCTTGCTCGAGACTAAGACTAGAGCGGAAACTCGATGCCGGAAAGCGGGCTCCTCTACTACATCACCGACCGCACCGCCTTCCCCAGCCCCGAACGCGCTCGCCGCATTCGTCTTCTCGAGAAAATCGCCGAAGCCGCCAGCGCAGGCGTCAACTACGTCCAACTCCGCGAAAAAGATCTCTGCCCCCGCGATCTAGAGTCGTTAGCCCGCGAAGCCTTACAAATCATCCGCAAACTGGAAACGGGAAACCCGAAACGGGGAACTGCCCTCCTGATCAATTCCCGTACCGACGTTGCCCTGGCCACCGCTGCCGCCGGAGTTCACCTGCCTGCCCACGATGTCTCGCCAGCAGACGCGCGAGAAATATGGAGGTGTGGCGGGCTCCCTGTCGCCCGCGAAGTCTCACAAGGAGATCCGCAGATCTCCATCTCCTGCCACTCCCCGGAAGAAGTCACCCAAGCCGCCGCCAGCGGCGCTAACTTGGCTCTCTTCGCTCCCGTCTTCGAGAAAAAAAATGCTCAGGGAACCATCCCGAAAGGCCTCGATGTTCTTCACGAAGCCTGCCGCGCCAAAATCCCAGTGCTCGCACTCGGAGGAATCACTTTGCATAACGCCGCTTCCTGCCTGCAAGCCGGAGCAGCCGGCATCGCCGCCATTCGCCTCTTCCAGGAAAACGACATCGCCACCATCGTCCGCACCCTGCGCGGAGATGAGTAAGGTTGACAGAGGCGGGTAAACGCCTTTGGCTGGCGCAGCGCCTCCGCGCTGCGATCACTTGACACAGCCGACCGAACCGGGCGTGCCCCGGCGCAAAACCATTCCCCCCGTCCACTTCGTCCCCTTCTCCAGCGCCTGCATCACTTTCGTCAACCGCCGCTCCCGCGTCTCTTCCTGCTTCGCGCCATCGATCCAGACCGCCGTCTCTTTCCTGTGGGTAAACCCGATCTCTTCCCGGTTCGCCTTCGCCCTTTGGTTTTTCGCCAACGCTTTTTCGAACGCCGCCGGCGCTTCCAGCGTGCGCTTCTCCTCGTCCCGCTCCATCACCACGTCGACGGTATCTCCAGCCCTTACTCCTGCCCCCTCGCGCAGAGCCTGGTTCACCGGCATCCGGTAACAACCGCCCATCGCCAGCAGCGACGACGGAAAGGGAAACCCGTTGCTTGTCCCCCGCACCGGCACTCGCGCCCCGCGACCCAAAGAATTCCGGCACACCCACCGCGGGCGTAATCGCCGCCACCGCGCCAATCTCTCTTCCCGCAATCTTTACTTTGAACCGCAGCGGTTCGTTCGCCATGCCCAGACTCCGTCCCCGCTGTTAGACTCTAGTCCAGAATAATTTCGTGATCACAATGTCAGCAGCTCACTCGCACTTCCAATCCAACCCCGCGACCGGCATCGAGCCTCAATTGGTTTCGATTCCCGCCGCCTGGTTCCTCATGGGCTCTGCCTGCGGTCAGGATTGCGAGCGCCCTACCCACCGCGTCTGGGTTGACGCCTTCCAGCTTGCCGCCACTCCAGTCACCAATGCCCAGTACGCACATTTCCTGCGCTCCACCGGATCGCACCCTCCGCCATTCTGGAACGAGAAAGATTTTAGCAATCCCCAGCATCCCGTCACCGGTGTCTCCTGGTTCGAGGCCGACCATTACTGCAGCTGGCTCTCCTCACAAACCGCCCGCCCCTATCGTCTCCCGAGCGAGGCGGAGTGGGAGCGTGGCGCCCGTGGCGATCTCGAACAACAAGATTTTCCCTGGGGCAACGATCCGCCGCAATCTCTCCCCGACTACTTCACGCGCTGGCAAACCGGACCCGAGCCCGTCGCCATCTATGCGCCCAATGCATTCGGTCTTTACAACATGTGCGACAACGTCCACGAATGGTGCAGCGACTGGTACCATCCGAACTATTACGCCACCTCTCCGGACCGCAATCCACGCGGCCCCGAACGGGCTCAGCGCAAAGCCTCCCGTGGCGGATCATGGCGCCACCACGTGAAAGTCTCCCGCTGCTCCGCCCGCTCCAGCATTCCTCCCGACTTTCAGTATGCTGATTACGGCTTCCGCGTTGCGTGCGACCCGTAGCCCCGTAGCCCAAGATAAGTTGTCATTCCGAGCAGGGCGGCGCAAGCCCGGCGAGGAACCGGCTGTTGCTAACAACTCCTCTGAATCGAGGCCAGCTCTCATGTTCCGCAAAGATCTTCTCCGCGACAAGCGCATCCTCATCACCGGCGGCGGCACCGGACTCGGCAAAGCCATGGCACATCGCTTCCTCGACCTCGGCGCCACCCTCCACATCTGCGGTCGCCGCGAAGAGGTCATCGAGCAAACCGCCGCCGAACTTGCAAGCGCCACGAAAGGCACCATCCACGCCCTCCCCTGCGACGTCCGCAATCTCGACGCCGTCGAAGCCATGATCGATTCCATCTGGGACGAAGGCCGGCTCGACATTCTGGTTAACAACGCTGCCGGAAATTTCATTGCCCGAACCGAAGAGCTTTCCCCGCGCGCTTTCGAATCCGTCATCGGCATCGTGCTGCTTGGCACACTCCACGCCACCATGGCCTGCGGACGGCGCTGGCTTAAATCCAACCACCCCGGCACCGTGCTCAGCATCTCGGCAACTTATGCCCCGGTCGGCTCCGCTTACGTTGTTCCCTCCGCCATCTCGAAAGCCGGAGTCGAAGCCCTCACCCGCAGTCTCGCCGTCGAGTGGGGCAATCGCGGAATCCGTATGAACGCCATCGCTCCCGGCCCCATTCCCACGCAAGGCGCGTTCTCCCGCCTGATGCCACGCCCCGAACTCGAGGCCCTCGCGCTTGACCGCAACCCGCTGCACCGTTTCGGCACCACGGAAGAGTTGGCGAATCTCGCCGCATTCCTGGTCAGCGACGGCTCCGGCTACATCAACGGAGAAGTCATCCGCATGGACGGGGGAGAATTTCTGCAAGGCGCCGGAGAATTCAGCAACCTCGGCCGTGCCCTGAGCAACGAAGATTGGGAATCCCTCAAACCGCGCAAAGCAAAAGCCTAGCAGCATGTTCTCAGGATGTTTGCTCGTAGATGTTTGCTAAGAGGAGTGGCACGCAGTAACAAGGAACAGCGCTGTTTCAGCGCCGCGCCAGGCGTCCTTAAAACGACGTGGGCTTCAGCCCCCTGGCCTCCGCATCTAGTGCCGATCCGCAGCCGGATACACCAGCCACTTCAAAATCATATTCACCAGGCTCAACACAATCGCGCCCACAAACGCCGCGAAGAATCCGCGCACTTGAAATCCCGGCACCAGCGCCGAGGCGAACTTCAGCATGAGCGCGTTAATCACCCACCAGAACAATCCCAGCGTGACCAGCGTCAGGGGAAACGTCAGAATCTTCAGCACCACACCGATGGTCGCATTGATAAAGCCGATCGCCAATGCGGCGATCAGCGCGGCTAACGGACCGCTGACCGAGATTCCCGGTACCACTCGCGACACAATCCACACCGCCAGCGCACTTAAAACCCAGTTCAGCAGCATCCGCATAGTCGCTCCTTGCACTTGCCGGCGTAACCACGAATGTTCCTCGCAAGACTATACCAATTCACAACCCCTGTCCCCGGGTCACACCTGCGCAATAAATTCATCCTCCGCGTTCGACGTCTTTGCCTCGCCTCTGCGTTACACTACACAATTCAACTTGCGGTTCAGGAGAAACCTCGAATGCCCGAGCCCGCGCTGAGCGGTTCCGAATTCAAAAAGCAGTTGCATCAAGGCACGCCAAAGGTCGGCCTCTTCCTCAACTCACACAGTCCCACGGTCACCGAGCAACTCGCACACAGCGGCTATGACTGGCTGCTGGTCGATACCCAGCACGGCCCCATGGACCACGAAAAACTCTCGTTCATGCTCTGCGCCATCGCCAGCGGCGGCGCCAAGTCGATCGTCCGTGTCGGCGGATACGACGACCGTCCCGGCATCCAGCAGGCTCTCGACCTCGGCGCCGACGGCGTCCTCATCCCCTACATCAACACCGCCGAAGAGGCCCGCCAGGCCATCAGTTGCACCAAGTATCCCACCGTCGGCACACGCTCGGTTTACTTTCCCCAGCGCAGCATGAACAAGGCGGGACTCCTCGGGTACGCGGGAAATTTCAATAAAGAAGGCATCATCTGCCTGCAGGTCGAGACCGCCTCCTGCATCGAAAACATCGCCGAGATTGCCGCCGTTCCCGGTGTCGACATTCTTTTCCTCGGTCAAAACGATCTCTCGATGTCCATGGGCCTCTACAACAAATACGAATTCCCCCACATGTACACTTCGCCCGAACTCGATGCCGCCACGAAAAAACTAATCGAGCATGCCCACAAGAACAAGGTGATCCTCGGCCTGTTCTTGTTCGGTACAGCGCGCGTCGGCGAATTCCTTGAAAAAGGATTCAGCTTTTTCAGCCTGGGCAACGACCTGCATCACCTCGTCACCCAGGTCGGTGCCTACGTCAACGACGTAGAGAAAGTTTCTCAGGAAAAAGGTAAGCCCTGGAAACGCCGCCCCACCGCCCTTTTCTAGAAACGCAGCGGGGGCTCCATCCTGCCCGCGGTTGCTGCGAGAGGATGGGGCCTTTGACTTCGGAGGCGCTCTCGCATGAGAATCTTGACCCATGCTCTTCGTCCTCACCGAAATCGAAGTTCGCGTTCTCGGCTCGCTGATCGAAAAAGACATTACCACTCCCGATTACTATCCCCTGTCCCTCAATGCTCTGGTCAACGCCTGCAATCAAAAAAATAACCGCGACCCGGTGATGACTCTGGAAGAAGATTTTGTCGCTGACGCGCTCGCCAAACTGCAGGAAAAGCGTCTCGCCGGTCCCGCCAGTGGCGCCGATAGCCGCGTCACCAAATATGAGCACCGTCTGCAGGAAGTTTTCAACTTCGATCGCCGCGAGATAGCCGTTCTCGGCGTGCTTCTCCTCCGCGGCCCGCAAACTCCCGGTGAACTTCGCGGCCGCAGCGAACGCATGTATCACTTCGAAGCCCTCGAAGACGTAGTCTCCACGCTCGAGCGCCTCAGCCAGCGCCAACCCCCGCTGGCCGCCGTCCTCCCGCGCCAGCCCGGAACAAAAGAATCGCGCTACCTGCACCTCTTCTCCGGCGACGCGCCCGCAACCCTAGATGGGGATGTAGTCCGCGCCTCCTCGCGCGCGCCCGACCACGCGAAGCCCGCCGCCGACCGCCTCTCGAATCTCGAAAACGAAGTCGCGGAATTGAAAAGGGAAGTCGCGGAAATGCACCAACAACTCTCCGCTTTCCGCAAACAATTCGAATAACTCCGGGTCGCGATCTACCCAGTGCTACTCCGGGCCCTGCGGGTTTCGACTTGGAGCCGATGCCTGCAAATTACCGCCCGCGCAGCAGGCTGGTTTGATGTAGCCTAATGGAAGCGCAGCACCGAAACCCCATCGGAGGTTCCCATGCATCGCCGCGAATTCCTCATTCGCTCCGCCACTGGCCTCAGCGCCGGCTGGCTGGCCTCGAAAGATCTGCTGGCCGGGCTAGCCAATACAGCTCTTCCCACAAAATTCTCCGCTTCCGACACCGTCACCCTCGGCAGCACCGGCATCAAAACCAGCCGCCTCGCCATGGGCACCGGTACGGTAGGCACCGGCCATCATTCCAATCAAACCGCGCTCGGCGTCAAAGGACTCTCCGATCTTCTTCTCAATGGCTACGATCAAGGCCTCCGCTTCTTCGACGCCGCCGATTCCTACGGAAGCCATCCTCACGTCGCCTTAGCGCTCAAGCATATTCCTCGTGACCAAGTCACGGTGCTCACGAAAACCTGGGCTCGCGATCCCGCCACCGCCCGCGCCGATCTTGACCGCTTCCGCCGCGAACTCGACACCGACTATCTCGATGTCTGCCTCATGCACTGCCTCACCGAACCTGATTGGACCACTCGCTATCGCGGCGTCATGGAGGTTTTTTCCGAAGCCAAGCAGAAGGGAATCATCCGCGCTCACGGCTGCTCCTGCCATAGCATCGAAGCTCTGCGCGCCGCCGCGAAATCTCCCTGGGTCGAAGTCGATTTCGCCCGCATCAATCCCATCGGCTCGCACATGGACGCCGACCCGCAGACCGTCGTCAGCCTCCTTCACGAAATGAAGGCCGCCGGCAAAGCCGTGGTCGGCATGAAAATTCTCGGTCAGGGCGATCTTGCCCATCGTCAGGAGGAAGCCATCAAATACGCCCTGTCGCTCGGAATCCTCGATGCCTTTACCATCGGCGCCGAAAGCAAGTCCGAGCAAGAAGACCTGATCCGCCGCATCGCCTCCGCGTAGATTGCAGTAGGAATAGCCGCCCTTGGCTGTCCGCCGGACAAAGCCCGGCCTCACCTCGAGGCGCAAACTAGCGGCGTTGGTGAGAGTAATCGCCTTGCAAGGGCGCGGCTTCAGCCGCGCCCTTGCAAGCAATAAAAACGCGGGCTTTCGCCCCTGAGAGTATTCTGTTCCACGAAATCAATCGTTCACCTCGAGGAAGTCCGGTATGTTCACCTCGCAGCCCATTGGCCATATCAGCAGCCCCTACCAAAGCACCAGCGACATACCCAAAGGCCTCGGGGTAAAGCACGAGGCCGATGGCGTCCTCAACATCCTCCCCGAATTCGAGCCCGGCCTCACCGATATCGAAGGCTTCTCGCATCTGATCATCCTCTGGGAGTTCGACCGCTCCCTAGGCTTCGACTTGATGGGCGCTCCGCCCTTCGACAATCGCCGGCACGGAGTTTTCGCTACGCGATCCCCCCGCCGTCCGAATCCAATCGGCATGACTATCGTCGAACTGCTTCGTCGCGCTGGCACCGAACTCCACGTTCGCGGCGTCGACATGCTCGATTGCACCCCGATCCTCGATATCAAGCCGTACCTATCCAGCATCCCAGCCGAGAAATTACGCCGCGGATGGCTGGCCGAAGCCGAGGCGCGAAGGGAGCAATGAGGCTTTGGCACGGGGCGCGCTCCTACTCGCTGCGGTGGAATGCAGAAAGCATTTCGATGCTTCCGACGATAATGGATGTTTCGCGGTGGCATCGCCTGTCCAATCCGCGCCGAAATTCCTGGCACCGGAGGTGTGGGGCGAGCCCCATGGGCTGAAATTTTCCGTAATCTCGAATCCTCCGCCGGCGGAGGAATGGACCCCCTTACTCAGAGCGCCGCACGTGCCCGGATTTCGGTGTCGGAAGGCGGCCAGTTCCTCCTCCCACCATTGCCGGAGGGCGGGAACCCGGCTCGAAGGTCCTCCTGGGTATCAGCACGGACTTTAGCCATCAGCCTACTGGCACTTTTGGTCGGATGCCATCCTCCACCGGATTCACCTACGCGTCCGCAAACACATTCGGGACGAGGCTGAGAAGAAGACCGAGCCAAGCCAAAGAAACACTCCAGTCTGTGGCCTGACGCGCGATTCGGAAACCTTTCCGCGCTGTGTCATCGGACCCACGACGTGTCCGCCGTTCACGTCTGCGCCCGCCTCCCTTCGCTCTAACCCCCGCAAAATCAACGCCCCGACCGCTGGCCCATTCCCTGCACTGTCCTAAGCGCTGCTCAGCAGCAGGAGGTGACCAACCATGAACCGTATCAACCTGTTTCGCTCGACCCCATCCACTCTGAATTCTGTGAGTTGGGGTAAGAAGAATTTCGACAACACCAGCCCGCTGATCTTCGCCGCGCTTCTAATGGTTTGTTCCGTCGCCGTCGGATGCTCCAGCGATAAACCCAAACCCGTAAGCTCTGAAACTCCAGTGGCTCAAACCATACCGCCGCCGGCAACCAGTTCCACGCCGGCCCCGGTCATGCCCGTACAGCAAGCCGCCGCCAAGCCTGTGCACAAAAGGATCGTCCACAAAGCTCCGCCGACATTGACCTACGCCGACAAAACTTCCGGAGTCTCTTTCCAGTATCCGCGCAAGTACGCGCTCAAGACCGGCGATGCGGCTACCGAACTGGTTTCCTCCGGCTCCATCCCCATGGATTTCGTGCGGCCCGGTGGCGTCGCGCTGGCGGCGGTTTCTCTGCCTGACTCCGAGTATCCCAACTCGGACCTGGCGTCGGCCTTCTTCAATGTCAGCGTGCACAAAACTCTCTCTGCGGACCAGTGCGGCCAATTCTCCGTCCCGCAGCCAAACCCCGCCGCCCCTGCCGATCCTACGGTCCAAGCCACAGCGCAGCTGGCAACTCCGCCGATTTCCAAGCTGATGATCGGCGACATGGAACTTCAATCCAGCGAAACCACCGCCGGCGGCCAAACCACCAACGGCCCTCGCGAAGAAGCATCGAAGTACTACCACGTCTTCCAGAACGGAGCCTGCTACGAGTTCGCTCTGAAAGTCGCGACCACGGAATCCAACTCTTTGCCAACCACGGAGTCCACCAGCAAGCCGGTCAACCGCGATGAAGTCTTCGCGCGCCTGGAGAAAATTCTGGCCACAGTGAAGATTAATCCCATCATCGCTCCCGAAGTGAACGCCGAAGTCAAGACCAATATGCAACCCACTGAAACTCCAGCTCAGTAATTCCGAAACGGCGCCGGTCATCCCTCAAG
>JBAUXO010000069.1:0-5402 GCA_049584315.1 Candidatus Sulfotelmatobacter sp.
ACTGAAACGGTGTTCCATCAGCGAGATCGATTCTCGTAAGATGTGCGAGCTTGAAGTGTGATGCAGCAAAACATAGTTACCCTGGGCTTCCATGGCGACGATATCCGCCAAGAACACAAAAAGGAACCTCCCCTTAGTCTTGATTGCGATTCGCGCCGACTTCAGCCGGGCAAACGTGGACCGATCCAATGCATCAGGCGCGATAATACTTCGCAACGAGGAGGGGCTGCCCTGATCAACCTTCAAAGGGTCTCCTGCAAGCTTTCCCGAGGGGAACTCGAGAAGTTGCCCGTCGTTCGTCAAGGCCGGACTGACGCGCTCACTTGGCACGACCGAACGTAAAGGGAGCCATGATTGATTGCCCTGCTCTAGTCTCTCGATACTTTCAAGGATTGGACGCTGTGACATGTTGATCTCAACGCTCGAAAACTAGGTGAGTACATCTCACGAAGGAATAGATGCCGCGCGATTGGAGCTTTTCGGAACTCGTCCCTACTCAAACAGCCGAACCATTCTGGCAGTGCTTGTTTGCGTGTCCCGCGACTGCAGTTTCCCCATGAGGTTCCACGTGCGATAGACGAAGAAGGCAGGGTTAAGATAGCAACTTGATGCAGGGCATATTTACTCGATCTGTTGTTTCGTTCTGTAGTCCGTGTTTTGTATTTGTCCGCGAAACCGAAAAAATAGCCAGCTATTATAGGAGGAATTCCACATCCGTCTGGCCTTGTGTCCGTATTCCCAGTCGAAAGGAGATGAGTCCCGAGACATACTGGTTGGATCGGGTGGCCCTTCTGCGGACGAGCCTAGATTTCTAAAATGGGATCTTCAGCGAAAATTCAAGCACCCGCGGATCCCAGACCAAAGACTCCAGAAGCCAAGCCAATCCTCAGGCTGTCGGGCTGGGCCCCGGATGTCCCTCTTCCCGACATGGTAATTGTCCTTGAGTGCTGAGCACGCCGCTCAGAGTATTCTTGGGTGCGTCGAAATTGTCGGACAAGACGGAGTTCAGCCAGCAAGACTTCGCCAGTTAGTCCAGTCCGCAGCAAGTCTTTTCGTCAATTTGGTCTTTTGAGTAGGAGTTTTTCCTACGAGATTCTCAGCCTCTCCCCGATTGCGAATCGATGGCTGTCTGTAGTCTAAACATTAAACTAGGAAGTTCTATCGTTATGTTCCGAGTTGGAGACATCGTCCAGAACAAGCTTACTCGGGAAAAGGGCCGCATTGTCCGTATTGCGGACCTTCCAGAGTGCGGTGTCGCCTATATAGTATCAATCATTCTTGACCCAAATTGGGGAGTGCAGGAAAAGGAAGCTGTGTGGACAAAATCGCAGATCAAGGAAGCAAGCGATCAAGTTCGATCGTGATTTCTTCCAAGCGCTTTTTCCCGCGCTAACAGCCTGGGGCACTTGAGTGAAAAGGATTTTGTGATCCACAAGAATCGTTTGGAGAATGCGCGCATGGCGACGGGCGCACGCAAGCAGCGGAAGGGGCAAGAAGACTTCTGAGCCGCGCATACAGAGATCGCTTCGGCGCCAAGTCATCCTTTTTATCGACGGCTGAATGCGTTGGGTTTCCAGACCAATCAACCGCCGACTCCGCGAAATCGTGGAGTGATCCGGCCTGTTCTCCTCCACCCCATGGCCCCAAACTGCCGCAGAGCCAATGAGTCCGCCAGAAGCCAGGCAATCCCCCGCTCCCTGTCAATCCCTCAAAATACCCGATCAGCAACGCCCAAAAGTAAATCCCGCGCGTCAGCGGCGGCGGCCCGTACTTGCCCACATAGAACTGCGGTTGCCAGCTATTATATTACAGAGAGCGGCTGATTTTACAGCCTTGCTTCTGAGTCACTCCGCATATTTATGGACGGCGCAAGGGGTTCGCAGGGTTGTACGGTCTGGTTCGGGATCGATTGTCGTGTGAGCTGGGTATCAGCGTGAAGTGATTTTGCGACCGCGCCGGCCAACGGGGAGTTATCGCGCGAGTTCGTCCGACTACTGCACTACTGCTTGTTTGACGCCACCGGATACATTGGGTTGCAACCGACAGCGTGCGATTCGCACCGCAGGTCTCACCCTCGGGATATATAGTGGTTGAACCCACACGGGAAGGAGAGCCCAATGATGTTTCTGCACCGCAAGCTGAGTTTGGCAACCGCGCTGGGAGTCACTCTGCTGCTGACTACACGTCTCATCGCGCAAAGCCCCAGTGCGGACCTGCTCTTGCTTCATGGCCACATTCTCACTATAGATGGCAACGACTCGGTGGCCCAGGCCCTCGCCATTCGCCACGGCACCATCGTGAAAGTCGGCACTGACGCCGAAGTTCTGGAGTTCGCAGGCAATGCTCCCGGCATACGCGTCATTGACCTCCACGGTCATACCGCCACCCCAGGGCTGATCGATACCCACGCCCACATCGCTAAGGGAGGGGTCGAGGAACTCTACGGCGTCAAGCTATCCGATGCCACTTCGGTGACTGAAATCGTTTCCCGTGTTAAGGCCAAGATCGCTCTGGTCAAGCCCGGCGAATGGGTTACCGGCTCCGGCTGGGATGAGGGCAAACTAGCCGAAAATCGCTACGTCACGGCCGCCGATCTCGACTCCGTCGCTCCCAACAATCCGGTCTGGCTCGTCCACACCACTGGCCATTACGGAGTTGCCAATTCGCTCGCCCTCAAGCTGGCCCACGTCACAGCCGCCACATCCGACCCCGCTGCCGGTACCATCGACCGCGACCCTCACGGCAACCCTACCGGCGTTCTTAAGGAAGGGTCCGCCATGCAGCCGGTCACTAGCCTCATCCCACCCATCACCCCCGAGCAGATGCGGCAGGGGATTCTCTACATTCAGCAGTTGCTGCACAGCGAAGGCATGACCGCCATCAAAGATCCTGACATTCAACAGATCCACTGGGATGCCTACAAATCCCTTCTAGATCAGGGACAGCTCAAGGAGCGCATCTGCGTCTTGTGGCACGCCGGTTCCACCCTGGAGTCGGCGCGCACGGCGCTCGCGGAGATCAACTCCGTTCCCCGCCTGCCCGCCAGTCTCGGCGATGACCGCCTGCTCTCCTGCGGCGTCAAAATCTATATGGACGGCTCCGGCGGCGCTCGCACCGGCTGGGTCTACGACGACTGGCTGCGTAACGCCACGACTCCAGATGTCACCAGTTCAGGCGTGGGCAATCGGGGCTACCCGCAAGTCGAGCCCGCCGTTTACCAGGAAATGGTTCGCCTCTTCCACCAGAACGGCGTCCCCGTCGGGACCCATGCTGTCGGCGATCGTGCCATGGATTGGGTCGTTGATACTTACACCCTCGTTGAGCAGGAGCAACCCCGTCCCGGCTTGCGCCACAGCATCATCCATGCCAACCTGCCGACCGCGCACGCCCTCGACGTGATGGCCGCCCTGCAGAAAACTTACGATGCCGGCTACCCGGAAATGCAGCCTGGATTCCTCTGGTGGATCGGTGACATCTACGCGGCCAGTTACGGTCCCAAACGCGGCCAAAGCCTGGAACCGCTCAAGACCCTCAACTCGCGCGGTATTCTCTGGTCCAGCGGGTCAGACTACTTCGTCACCCCGGTTGCCGCCCGTTACGGCTTGTGGGCTTCAGCGGCGCGCCAGACCGCCAAAGGCACTTACGGCTTGCACCCCTTCGGAATGACAGAAGCCGTTGATATTCACACCGCCCTGCGCAGCTACACAGCCTGGGGCTCGCGCCAGATGTTCCTGGAAAACAAAATCGGTTCGCTCGAGGTAGGCAAGAAAGCCGACATTGCGATTTGGGACCGCGACCTCTACGCTGTTCCGACCGACCAGGTCAAAGACCTGAAATGCCTGATGACTTTGTTCGACGGCGAAGTGGTCTATAGTTCGCCAGACTCGTCCGTAATAACTACAGTCCACTAACCTAACCGCAAGTTTGCTAAGAAGAGGTTTGCCCACCATACATCCACTATCCGCCAGAAGTGGCGCCGAGGGGCGAAGGACTTCCGCACCCCCTCCACGACTTGCAGGGAAGTTGGACGCCCTGATCTGCCGCTTCGGCAGCATAAGGCACGCTTCATGGAGTGTAAATGAGCTATGGATTCCACCACAGCAATAGCCCATGAAATCGCTGCAGCAGGTTACCCCCGGGGCTCCAATTTGGATGGCGCAGAAGAAAGATCTCGAGCTAGAGGTCAAGGCGCGAACGAAGGATCGAACGCAGGGTAATGAGAGGTGCGAGCTGGGAAGTAGGCATCGAGGGAGAGAATTCGGAGAGAGTTATAATTCGTTCCGGCTCAGATCTTTCCGGACTTTGGAGAGGCACAGACAGCCGAAATAGGAGACTTTTCCCGATGTGAGGTTGACGTAGATATTGCGACTTTCGGCACGAAAACCCCCACCAACGCAACACATTTGGGAGGACATCGTTTCTAGTTCTCTATAACTGACGGCCCGTCACCATGCATTGACGCCCTGCCGCCAAGCTATTCGCGCAATAGAGTTGCACGCGTCCTGGACGCAAGATCTCACCCTCTCGCCGTCCGTTGCAAAATTCGCTTTCCCCTCGAACTCAAAGCCAGGCTGTAGCGTCAGGTGTGCAGATTGAAGTCAGGGTAGGGCTGGATTCAGTAGCTTGTGCGCGGTCTCGGCTCCAAATACAGGGAGCGATGGGTCCGTAAGCAGACCGATTTGCTTGAGCACAGACGCCTGGTCCCAGTAGATACGCTCGTGTGCGAGCTTGCCGTGGCGAAATCCGACGACCACGACAAGTGGAACCTCGACACAGCGGCCGGTTGGTGGAACCCCCGGCAGCATCCAGGGCATCTCTGCCGTGTGGGTGAAGGAGAAGATGATCTCGTCCACCAGTCGATCCTGACCCAGGGTACGGGCGACCAGCTGGATCGAGGTGTCCGCCGGCATCGGCGAGATGAAGTCTTCCTGATAAAACCTGCGCAGGGCTTCGTGGCCGTGTCCGCCAGTCATAACCGGAATGTGGTTGACGTAAGCATCATCCACCATGGTGGCAATCGTCGAAGACACGTCGCGACTCGAAAATTCATAGCCGATGTGTTCTTCCCATTGGGCGATCATCTCTGCTTCGGTCATGGCTGTCGATTCTCCAGAAAGATGTTAATCGATTGCTCGAGACTGTGTCAGCATGACGCCGTTTAGTAACACCCAAGTTATGCACACCTGAGACCGTTTTGAGATGGGAGCGGCCGACGCTTCCGTGAGGCCCAACGATGTACGCCCGCAAGTCATTGAAAATACAGGGCAATCTGTGCATAGAATTTTATGCATAGAAGTGTGAACGACATGGCATACGCGGAAGGCGCATGTTTATTGGGTTTCCCGATAAGTTCGCAAAACCGGCATTCTATGCGGGTCTCGTGAGCCTTGATTTTACTGGGG
>JBAUXO010000070.1:0-3537 GCA_049584315.1 Candidatus Sulfotelmatobacter sp.
TCTCCATGTTGACGCCCGAGGAGTCCGTGGAGCTTGGGCTGTCCGATGAGGGGAAATTCTGCGATCAATTTGGAATTTCGTTTTCCAATCTGCCAATCGCAGATCGTTCTGTGCCCAACGAATTCGAAATCGGTGCGCCCCTAGACACACTGGTCAAGCAGGTGCAACTCGGCAAGGGCGTTGGCTTTCATTGCAGAGCAGGCATCGGACGTTCGTCAATGCTGGCTGCGTTGGTGCTTGGACGATTGGGATGGACAGCAGACGCGGCGTTCCGGGCGGTCTCCGATGCCCGTGGGTGCCAAGTCCCAGACACTCTTGAACAGAAACGGTGGGTTCAGAGCTTTGTCCACAAAACGATATAACCGCATTGCCACACCGTCTCAATGGGTATACCCGTGGGCCACCAGCCGAATCTTGGAAAACAGGGGCAAAAAGCCGCATAAAACGCGGTTGAGATTTCACCCCTTGCGGGCCGGGGGCTGAAAAGTCTCGGAATAAGGGCAAAACCGAGTCCGCGATCTCCTAATCATGGGCTCATTGACCCGGATGGAGCCGTAGTTGGTGAGATCGCGAGTAGAGTCGAGAACAGGCGCAGTAACTGTAGTCTCCCGGTGGTGAATCGACTTGGCTTTCGCCGCGCCACCTCAGTCCGGTTTGGCTTGGTGCTGTTTCCTGTTCCCGCTCATCGAACCGGACTGGCAGATTTCCCGCATCCGGCTCTCGGAAAAGACTCACGCTTTCGCCCACGGAAGGTTCGCGGTCCGGTGTGGTAATTGGACCAAGCCATACACAAAGTGCAGAGAGGCTTCCGGAAAGCGCTTATATCCCGGCCGCGGCTCTTTGTGTTTGTCGCATAACCACCGACGCAGCCGCCAGCGGGCGTGTATATCGACCGCACTGTAGGCTTTGCTGACTGGCCCCAGACAGAAGTAGTTGGCCCAGCCGATCATCATCCGATTGAGCCGGTCCACAACGGTCTTCGAATCTTGCCAGACTTTGTCTCGTCCGGTTTCGTCGCTGATCGCTCGACAGATGCGCTGCACTCGTTTCTTCGAAGGTGTCGTGCCTAGGTAGACTCGGCCCCTCCTCATCGAGTAACACCGCCCGAACGTGTATCCCAGAAAATCAAACTTCTCTTCCGGCAGATAACAGACCCGCGTCTTCTTCTCGTTCACCGTCAGTTTCAGCTTTGACATCATCGCCCGCATCTCGGCCAAAGCTTTGTCCGCTCCAACTCGACAGCAGATGACGAGGTCATCGGCATAGTTCACGATGTACGCTTTCCAACGCTCCTCGTGCCCGAGTTTCTTCCACCCCAGCACGAACCGTCGCATGTATAGATTGCTGAACAGAGGACTGATCGGAGACCCCTGTGGAGTACCTCGACCTTCGTCCCGATTGCGCGTACTCCGATGTTTGTTCCCGCGCTCATCAGTTTCCTCGACCGCGGCTTCCAGCCACATCTTGATCAGATGCAGCATCGCTCCGTCGACGACCCGGCGAGCTACCAACTTCATTAGCTCGGCATGTGGAACACTATCGTCGTCGTGCTCACCATCACTTGCGGTGCCTTAGGCGCCTCGGTCTCTCCGTAGAGATTAGGCTGACTCCCGAGTCCACTCCGTCCGACACAATCACGCAATGAATGTTTTCGGAACAACCGGCATGAAGTAGAGGATGAAAGAGCCTTACGAGTAAAGAGTAGCGATCTGTCTCAGTGAAGCGTAGACAGGGGCTAGGCGAGGTGGGTATCCAGCTCCACTGCTTCGCAAGCGAGTGAGTATGGTCCGCGTTGAGAAAAACGGGCACATCGGATTCTTCGCGCAGGGTGTTCACGACAGCGGCAAGCTGGCGCGTACCAAAGAAATCTCGCTCCCCTTCGGAGGTTCCAACGATTACTGGAACCCTGATTTCCCCTGCCGCTGCGAGAACCGCTTTCAACAAGACGAGGTCTGCGACGTTGAAGTGGCCGAGGGCCGCTCCTTCTCTTTCAAGTCGTGCCAGAACATTTCGTAGTACGTCCATAATCGGTTCCTGAGGAAAATAAGAAGTTGCCGTTTCAGACTCAAAAACAAACCACAGGCTGTGTCAAAGATCGTAATTGGACCCGGCCTGGCACTTAGGTAATCTTCTGTTAGTAACCACACGGCTGAATACTGGACGCTGATTGTGACCAGCCCTCCCCAAACTCGTCAGCCCTGGCGTGTCCCGCGGGCAAATCTTGAAGGCAGCATTCCGGCTGTGCTTCGGTTCCCAAATGGCCAACGCACTTCGGCCAAACTTCAGGTAATTTCTCTCACCGGCGGGCTGCTTTCGCTTTCTCAGCCGGTCGTGCAAGGATCGCAGATCAAGGTCATGTTCCTGACCGGAGCCGGCTCGGTTCTTGGAGGCGCGGAGATGCTGCGCCCGGTCAACAACGAGTTGCAGCCGTTCCGCTTCGTTTCGATCGCGGCCGACGATCAGCGCCGCCTGGGAACGCTCATTTGGGAGCGGTCAAGTCAGAACAAATTCGAGCAGGACTGGATTGAGAAATTGCGTGCCGCCTCGGCTCAGCACGACGAGCCGCGGCCTCGGCCATTCACGCTGGCAGGGACGGTTGGCCTGCTGACAATCGGTTTGGCCGCTGCGGCGTACCTGCTGCGCTTCGGCTTATTGAAGTAGATCGTGTTTGATGACACTTCCTCAAGATGGATTCGATCAACACTCGCCGCTGGCCTCGCTACCACGTGCAGCTACCTGTGCTCATTGCGGCGAACACGAGCGCCACAAAGGTAGTTGTGCCCGGGTTGGTTTGTGAGTTGAGCCGCTCGGGCATGGAACTCTATGGCGGCGTCAACCTGCAGCCAGGCGAAATGATGGAGGTCGAGTTCCAGATTGCCGAGAAAATCCGCGTTGGCGGCGTGGTGCGCAATCGCTCGGGCTTTTGTTTTGGACTTGAATTCCGCACGGCGTGGACAGAACCGGAAGCGGCGACGGAGGGGCTCGAATCTCTCATTCTGCAAAGGCACGAGAGCTACCTGCGCGAGCTGCAACACGAGTTCGACAGATCCCTGCAAACGATCCTGGAGATGAGGAAATGTCGCAAGGCGATCGAACGGATCGCCAATGCCTTGGACAATCGGCTCTAGCGGAGGGACAGAGACTTTTCCGCCGCAGCTCGCACTCGCTCCCAAAGCCTGCAGAAGGATGCAATTCTGCAGATGGACTAGGTGCACCATGATAAGACGGATCGTCCGAGGGTAACGCGGCCTGTAGCTCCGCAGGGCCGCAGGGGGGCAGCTCAGCAAACGTGTTGCGTGGTACCCAAGTTATGCACACCTGAGACCGTTTTGAGATGGGAGCGGCCGACGCTTCCGTGAGGCCCAACGATGTACGCCCGCAAGTCATTGAAAATACAGGGCAATCTGTGGATAGAATTTTATGCATAGAAGTGTGAACGACATGGCATACGCGGAAGGCGCATGTTTATTGGGTTTCCCGATAAGTTCGCAAAACCGGCATTCTATGCGGGTCTCGTGAGCCTTGATTTTACTGGGG
>JBAUXO010000071.1:0-10873 GCA_049584315.1 Candidatus Sulfotelmatobacter sp.
TGTTCGCTTCCGTGTTCGCGCGCCAAATGTGGTTGCCCGTACCGGCAGTTCTGTTTCTGATTGCTGCTGGGGCGCTCGCAGGCGACGGACGGATGACCTTGGCAGTCGCCCTCGGCCTTGCCGTGACTGCCTGTTTGCTCGCCGACATGATCTGGTACGAGGCTGGCCGACGGTGGGGTGACCAGATCCTGCAATTCATTTATGGCCTCTCTCTAGACCCGGACGCCGCCGCCCGCCGGTCGAAAGAGGCCTTCGTCCGACATGGGCTTCGGACACTCATGCTCGCCAAGTTCGTCGTTGGACTGGACGCAGCGACGCCCCCCTTAGCTGGACTGTCCAAGACCAGCCCGCTCCGCTTCATCGCCTTTGACGCTGTTGGAGCTTCTCTGTGGTCAGGCGTTTATGCCGGCCTCGGCTATGTCCTCGGCAAAGACCTGGACCGTGCTGCGGTGTACGCAGCCAGATTGGGCGTGCTTTGGGTGGCTGTTGTGTTTGCGTTACTGGCTATGTACGTGGGTCGCAAGCTTGTTCGATGGCAACGCTTTGTGCGCGAATTTCGAATGGCGCGGATCACACCAGAAGAGCTTAAGGCCAAGCTAGACGCGGGCGGAGAAGTCATGATGGTTGATCTACATGACTGCCGCGGTGCTCTGCGGGGCCACCAAAGCATTCCGGGCGCGGTATGCATAGATCCACATCGGCTTGGACAGCACGATCTTTTCATCAAGCCAACGCCGATCCCTCGCGATCGCGAAATCATCCTCTACTGCAGTGCTCCGTATGAGCTCACGAGCGCGCGTGTAGCCGTTCAGTTACGCCGCTCGGGATTTGATCACGTCCGCCCCCTTGCCGGCGGCCTGCGGGCTTGGCATGAACGGGGCTTCCCTCTCACTTCGGTGATTCTTTGCGGAGTAGATGAACCGTGCCGCTCAACCGCTAGACCCGCACTTTCGCCAGCAGTGATGCCGACCTCTATACCGCTCCGAGCAACTCCGGGAGAAAAGCTTCCGCCTAGGAGTCCTTGTCTGTCTCCACTCTCGACAATTGTCGATTGATCTCGTCAGTCGTCGACACACGTGTCGTCGGCTTGGCTAGCGACATTAGATTCAACCGATTGCGAGGACGGTATGAATGTGGTTTTGGCAAGCGTCTTGCACTCACTAGGTTCGCCACAGGTGCAACATGTTCAAAATATCAATCGCCGATACGCCGTCCCGGCGCACGCTGCTTGTGGAAGGAACGCTGATCGGACCGTGGATTGCTGAGTTTGCCACAACCTGGAGGAATGCAAGCCAAGACTTAGACAGACGCAAACTGGTCATCGACCTGACCAGCGTCACCGTCATTAGCCGTGAGGCACAAGACGCGATCTTTGACCTGATGAAGAGAGGGGCGAATTTTTCCTGCAGCGGGGTTCTCATGAGGCATGTGCTGAAGGAACTTGCGCGCAAGAAACCGGAGGAATCGCCACGGAGGTGAGCATGTCGGAGGCAAAGCCCAACAGGAGCCTTGCGTTATACGCGAGCAGCGATGATTTCCGTAGAGTCTTTCACGAGGATACGGACAGCTTGTACAGGCTGGCGTTCCTCCTGACCGCGGATCACGAGACGGCTCAGCAGTGCTTTGTCTCCGGACTTGAGGATTCAGTAAATAGGAGCGCGGTTTTCAAGGATTGGGCACACTCATGGGCACGGCGGACGATCATTCAAAATGCCGTACGTGCCATCAATCCACGCCCGATGGAGGAATACGCCCCTTCGAGTTTCGATGGTGGTGGCACACCGTCAGCGGCTGAGCAGGTAGGGACTGCCGCCGTGCTTCGACTCGAACCGTTCGAGCGGTTTGTCTATGTCATGTCGGTTCTTGAACGCTACTCCGACCTGGATTGTTCCTTGCTTTTGGGATGCGCCCGCCGTGACGTGATTGCAGCGCGAATTCGCGGGTCACAGCAAATCGAACTGCAATCGACTTTCGCGTTAGTCGCAGGGTAAGGGGCGAGACTCGAATCTTTCCTCGACCGGAGACTTGAGTTGATAACGACGATCACAAGAGTAATGCGGATTCTCGGGCTTGCGCTGTTCTTCGCTTCCGTCGTGGACTTCAGCCTGGATAGCGCGGGGTTCGATCTCGTGGTCATGGCCGCAGCACTCACAATCTTTTTTTCGGGCGGACTGCGGAGCCCTTGAATGTGGGGCGGTCGCGGTGTGCTTCGGCCACAGCCCTTCTCCGATTCGCAGGGTAGCCCATGCGCATCGCACGCCCCGCCAAGCGCTTTAGTCTTCAGGAGGCGCGCGGAAAGTCAATGGCAGTGTCGGAATGACACTCACAGAAGTCTAGTAAGTAGATATGAGACTTCTTCGCACCGGAATCCGAACTGGTCGCGAAACTCGGAACATCGGCACGCACTGCCGACCTGCGCAAAGTACCGGTCGAAGAATTGCAGCGACAAATCGGGGAAGTCTTGCAGCACCTGAGCGAATGGCTGCTTACCAAGACCGCCTACGACATCGAGCGGCGTTATCTTGAACTCGGTGAGCGCCGCGCCTCCCAGGGCGTCGTTCTTTCCGACTTCTGCTGGGCGATTGCAGTGACGAAGGAACATCTCTGGGAGTTCCTGGAGCGGCAGGGCTTCAGGCGCGCCCCGGTCGAAATTTACGGCGAAATGGAATTGCTGCGCCTGCTGGACCAGTTTTTTGATCGCGCACTGTGCTTTGCGACCGAAGGCTATGAGCAGTACATCCAATTGCAGAAATGATCGGGCAGATTTACTCAAGACAAGCAACAAGTCTCAGAAACCTTGCGTATTCTCCACGAACCCATTTATAGCGACCCGCGAATTCACGTTGTAGTCGTGGTGATCAATGGTCAGAACCTTCTTGCCGTACAGTCGAACGTCGACAAAGGTCATATCTCTTCGTGGAAGCCAGAAGCTGTCGATCTTCTGGTATTGACGCACAAAGTCGGCGCGCTGGATCCAGAAGGAAAGCTTCTTCGCGGGATGGCCTTCGATCCGGACAACCGCATAATCTTCTGCATCAATCCATACCTTGCCTTCGAATAAATATTTGTCGCTGCGTCTGGGGACTGCCTGGACCACGAAACAGTGGTAAGGTCCCACCTGTTGCTCACCAAGCAGTTCCAGAGTGTAGTTTGCCGGGGAGATGGCGCTGTCGTGATGCTGCTTACCCGCCGCGGTTTCGATCTCGCTGGCGATTAGCGCATTCAGCGCCAAACGGCGAACCAGGACCGACCCTTTCTCGGATGTGACTACAAACTTCTTCAGGTCCGGCGCCAAGTACTCCATCTGCCCGACTTCCTCGGCATGCACCTTCCCCTTCAGGTCCACCACCTGATAGGTCCTCAGGGCGGTATAGTTCAGCAGTGTCGCGGCGCGAAGGGCGTTGTGGGCAACCAATTCATCGAATCTGGCTCGCCGTGACACCGGGTCGTGAAGCTTCGAGCGGAGTTGTCTCTTCGGTTTGTCGCTGGTCTAGCTGTGCGTGCGCGCTCACGGCGAAAGTTGTCATCGCGAGAAATGCGGCGTCAACAACTAACAGTCTGATCTTCGTATTCGGCGTTGTAGTGTTTCTTCCTCGCACGATGGCCACTCCTTCTAGTCCTCGAAACTGCGCACACCGCCCTGGAATTTATTCTTGATGACGCTGGACCACAACCACTTGATCACCCGGGCATCGTTGTAGCAGTACGCCAGGTTATGGTTCAGGGTCGAGAAACAGTGTTGTTGGCAGGTGGACTTCATTGTCGTCAATTGGTCCTGATCGAATTTGGGATGATCGATGTTTCCCCAGTCGAAGGTTGCGCCGTACATGGGGAAACAAGGGGCGACGGTGCCGTCCGTGCGGATGATGACATTGTTCTGGCCGGCACGGCAGTTCCATTCGGCAAAATGCAACTCGCCACTGTCCTCCTGCACGATCCCAGGCATCGAGGCGAGCAGCTTTGTCTTTTGTCCATTCGCGTTCGTCCCATCGCCGTTCCAGCCATACTTCCGCAAATCAAGCCCGGACGACATGCGCACAAAGGCCTTGATCTCTTGCAGCCGTTGCACCGAGTTCACCATCTGATAGCCGGCTTTGTTCTTCTCGATCAGCCAATCGACCAGAGAGTCGACCTCCCGCCAGTCTTCCGGGCGGATGTATGTGGGATTGTCGTAGAGGTGCTTGAAATGGTCGTCCTGTTCAAGCATGGGAGTTTCGTTGATGTGATAGTCAGTAGCGATGCGATGATCGTGGGCGTATTCGGTCAGCGTTCTGACGTCCTCAAGGTTGTTGCGGCAGATGTTGATGTTGAAAAAGACGAGATATCCGTCGACATATTGCTTGCGCAGGATGTGTTCCAGATTTTTCTCCGCGGGAACGAACGCTTTGGGTAGGCTCGGCTGCAGATCCCACGAGTCCAGAGCGAAATTAAATACAGCCACTCCGGCATCGCCAAGGCGGTCGGCAAAATCAGGCTTCAGCAAACGCCCATTGGTGGCGATATACACCCAGAAGCCTTTCTTCGCCGCGTAATAGACAACCTTATGGATGAATTCTGGCCTCAGCAGAGGCTCGCCACCCATCAGCGCCAGCACCCGGCAACCGTTGTCGTGCAACCAGTCGATGGAGCGCCGGGCCACATCCTCAGTCATGCCCTTGATTTTGTTGTTGTACGACCAGCAGTACCAGCAATCGAGGTTGCACTTGTACTCGACAAACAAATAGGCGGTGATGGGGTGGAACTCTCCGGGCAAAACTCGCGAGCGGACGTAAGGACCGAGCCATCCGCGCGAGTAGCGGTAGACATCCTTTACTCCCCACTTTCGCCGCTCCGGCGGAGTTTCGGGGCCTGGGTCGCTCAGACGCTCCGGAAACCGCGGGAAGACCGGCTCAGGAAGGGTGAGACCCTTTGCCTGAGCCGGCGTTGGGGGGCGTTGGGCGGAGTTCACCAGAAGATCGTGGATGGCTACATCGATGCGGAACTTCGCGGCAGTGGCCATTTCCAAATCACCTCGGACCAGGTTTGCATGATGCGGTTCCTCCGTTAAGCGAACCGTCGACATTGCCGGCAGAGAGTTGTGCAAGGGAGATGCCAAACTCATAGCATCTAGAATTCTGGGGTGAAGCTTGTCACTGGGAGGGGGTTGAGGCTCTCATAGGAAAGCCAGTTCGCGGTTCTTACGATCGTTCGTCACCGCGTTCTAGGTTTCGAGTCGAGATGCCGACACTTCGCCGACCTTTTTCTCTTTCAGCGCGTTGGCAAAATGAAATCCTTGGTGGGGTTGCTTTGGGCCCTCCCTCTTAACTAGGCACCTGCTTCGTACTTCCTCCCTGAGCTCATCGATCCTAGATCTACCAACGCGGAGCATCTGTTGATGAATGTCGAAGGATGCCATTGACATTCGTCGACACCGCCCTCCCCAATCCTGTCATTTTCGTTAGATTCCTGAGACCGCCCTCCCTGATCCTCTCATTTTCACTAGATCGGTCGACTTGCGAGACACACCCACAGCACATCGCTTTGGCCGTTCAGTTGCTTTTCATCGGCTTCGTCTCAGAAGACTCCTTATTCAAGTTTTCTGCGATGTACAGGAGGCGTGAATGAAGTGGCGCGCCCTTGCACTCTTGCTCTGCCTTTGCGGATCGAGTGCATCTATGGCTCAGGACCAGTCGACTCTGCTGCCTGACGCGCCCAGGCCGCAGCCAGGAATTATTGTTGGTACTGTCGTCGATGTGAACAACGACCCAGTTCCGGGCGCCAGCATAACTCTCGAGAGCCCTCTCCTCAGCGCTCCACGCGCGGTCGTCTCGAACGACAGCGGATTCTTCGAATTCAAAGATCTCGATCCGGGAAGCCCCTATCACGTCATCATCGGCGCTGAGGGATTTGCCAACTGGACTTCAGGCGAGGTGAACCTTAAGCCAGGCCAGTACGTAATCCTGACGGTCTCCAGGCTCCGGATCGCGACCGCGCTTACCCAGGTGGATGTGGGTTATTCGGATGTGGAGATCGCCACCGAGCAAGTCAAAGCAGAAGAACAGCAGCGCATTTTCGGTTTCATCCCCAATTTTTATGTGGAGTACGATCCGAATGCCGCACCGCTTACGACGAAGCTGAAGTTTCAGCTCGCTGCTAAGGTCTCATACGATCCGGTCACTCTCGTCGGAGTAGGTCTGTTCGCTGCCGCCAATCAGGCAGGGGACCGCCCAAACTATCCCCAGGGTGCGAAGGGTTATGCCGAGCGCTATGGTGCTGTCCATGCGGACGGCGTTACCGACATCATGATCGGCGGAGCCGTCCTGCCATCTCTTCTCCACCAGGACCCGCGTTATTTCTACCAAGGTACGGGCTCAACGAAATCTCGCGTACTCCACGCACTTAGAAGCTCATTCGTCTGTAAGGGAGACAACGGTCGATGGGAGCCGAACTATTCAACCGTTGGTGGCGATCTGGCCTCGGCTGCCCTCTCGAATACCTACTATCCGGCGTCGAATCGCGGCGTCGGGTTGTTCTTGAGCAATTTCTTTATTGATACTGGCCAGAGAGCGGCGGCGAACCTGGCGCAGGAATTCATCCTGCGCCGGGTAACCAAGGCCAAGAATCGAAAGTGAGTAACCGCGGTAGTGTCGTAGTCAATCGTCAACTGGCGAAAAACCTGCCGGAAGCGACGACACCGAGCGAGAGCTCGCATCCATTCACATCGCAGAACATTTTTCGACTCAATCACTTGACCATGATTTTCCGCAGGAACCGGTTCAGGCATGAAAGCTGCACTAACGGTTGACTGAAGTAGGACAAGAATAGGAAACCCGCATCATGAAAGCCAAAGTAATCATCGCCTTTCTCATTAGCATTGTGACTGCGTCTTCGCCGGCATTTAGCACCGCGCCAGGTAAGATCCACGACGACGGACCGCCGCATGTAGCGAGCGTGAGCGCCTCACCGGAAAACGCTCATCTTCTGGCAGATATCGTTGCGGTCCCACCCGCCAGCCCCCGCGCTCCCCAGTTGTCCGTGGAACTGGAAGTTATTTCGAATGCGGTCGCGACGGGACAAATCACCAGAGAGCAGGGGGAATATGCCAGCGGGGAGCGATACGAGGTGGCAACGATGCAATTTCAACTCTTCGGCGCATTGCACACAATGCTAGAGGCAGATATCGCCCGAACGCCGGTTGTGCCAGAGCCCGCCCCGTCCGTCAACGCAGAGACGGTAGTGGTTGCAATGCCATTTTCCTCTTTGCAGCTCAATCCGTCTTTGGTCAAATACTTGGGATTGAACCCAAGCCAAGTCAGATCCATCCAGAGTCTGATGGACCAGCAACGCCCGAGCACAGAACCCTTGATGCTCGAGCTACGAACCATTAGCGCAGAGCTGGGGTTCGCGATCGCGCAGAGTCGGAGCAATGACGCTGAAGGAGCTGCCCAAAGACTCGCGGCTACGCACAAATCCTCAAGCAGTTAATGATTGCCAACTTGCATCTTCAGAGAAGAATCGACAATGTGCTTAATCCACAACAGCGGAAAAAACTCGATGTCTTGAAGCGCACAAGTGAAGTTACGGTTGGAGAAGGAAACTAGAGATCGTGTTCCCAAGTTCCACTGGGCATGTGTAAGCTTACTGCGCCTTCCTCGAGACACGAGCCACCAACTCGTCCAATCTCGAAAGGAAGAGCTTCAGGATCGGAGACTGGTTCGCCTTTCTGTAGCCAAGGACCAGCTCGACGGTTGGCGCAAGTCCTTTTAGAGGGCGGCCCGTTAAAGACGAAAAGAGAAAGTTCTGTGCATAAGCAGGTAGCAGCCCTACGCCGCCTGTCGACGCTATTAAGGAAAGTCCCATGGTGACGTGATCTGCCTGGTGAGCGGGCGTGATATTAACTCCGGACCGCTTCAGATAATCGTCGATGATCTTACGCAGTACAGGAGCAGTGTTGGACACAGCGACGAATGTCTCGCCCACCAGATCCCTCGGACTGACGCTTTTGAGCGCAGCCAGATGGTGATCACTCGGTAAGATCACCATCAAAGGCTCCTTCACAAGAAGACGAAACGCCAACCCTGCCACTCCTTTTTCCCGCCGAAGAAAGGCCGCATCGATTTTCCCTTTCGAAAGGCCGTCGGCAAGCAGCGGGGAGGATTGACTCGATATCATCACGTCGATGTTTGGCAGTTCGTCGCGCAGGATGCGCAAGGCTTCGGGCATCCACGTCAATTCGTGTCCGGTCAGAAAGCCCATCGAGAAACAGGGCTTGGCGGAATGAACAGCCCGGCGCGCAGATTCGGCCGCCGCGTCAACCTGCAACAGAACTCCGCGCGCGTGATCGAGAAAGGCTCGACCAGCCGCTGTCAGCTCAATGCCACGAGCTGTGCGCGTCATGAGTTGGACGCCAATCTCTTCCTCAAGGTCCCGGATCTGGCGGCTGAGCGATGGCTGCGAAGTGTGCAACTTAGACTTTGCCGCCAGGGTCAGGCTCTCGGTTTCGGCGACCGCAACAAAATAACGAAGGTGTCGTAATTCCATTTCCACCCCCATGCTTTGCAAGCATCGTTGCTAGCCTAACAAAGTATGCTTCAAAGGCGCTACTGCTCTGTTAGCAAGGTAATCCAATGTAGTGACTGGGATGCCTTGGGCTGGGCGATGAGAACTGCTCATGCCTGATGAGCATATGTCTAATTCAAGGAGATGGACAATGTCAAAGAAATTGGAAGGAAAGATTGCGCTCATCACAGGCGGCTCGCGCGGCATTGGCGCGGCAATCGCTAAGCGTTTGGCTGCGGACGGAGCGAAGGTTGCCATTACATACACGAAAGGTGCTGACGCGGCTGCGGCGGTCGTTAAAGCAATTGAACACGCCGGCGGAAAGGCGATCGCGATTCAGGCGGACGCCGCGGATGCCGGCGCCGGCAAAGCTGCGGTGGAAAAAACCGTTGCAGCATTCGGTCGGCTCGACGTCCTGGTGAACAACGCTGGCACGGCCATCCCGAAACCGTTCGAGGAGACCACACTGGAAGAGATGGATCGCGTGCTCGACATCAATGTCCGCGGAGTATTCGTAGCGACGCAGGCGGCGCTGAAGCACATGAAGGAGGGTGGTCGCATCATCATGATCGGTTCGGCTGTGGGCGAGCGTGTCCTGACGCCCGGGCTGGTGCCCTACTCGGCCACGAAGGGAGCCGTGAAGATATTTACTCAGGGGCTGTCGAGAGAAGTCGGGAGCAGGGGGATCACGGTCAACAACGTGCAACCGGGTCCAATCGACACGGATTTGAATCCAGCCGTGGGGGAGTGGGCGGTGCCACAGAAGGCCGTTACAGCACTTAACCGCTACGGCCAGGTTGATGAGGTCGCGGCTCTGGTGGCGTTTGTTGCTGGCCCGGAGTCATCCTACATTACCGGGGCAAATCTTACCGTGGATGGCGGAATGAATGCCTGAACGAACGCCCCTTGAGTTGTGAGACTCCGGCAAGCGCCGACGAGAAGTGAAAATGACAGTCCAGCAGTTCCAATCTAATCCGCGCCCGACTGTGGTCGCCGCTAGGCACAATTGAATTGTTGAGGAGAAAATAAAATGTCGACGCTTCAAAACAAAACAGCGCTGGTCACCGGGGCGTCACGCGGCATTGGGCGCGCGACGGCAGCGGCGCTTGCCAGGGCCGGTGCGCGTGTCGTGGTTCACTACGGCCGCTCCGGGCGCGAAGCGGAATCTCTCGTCTCCGAGATCGAAACGGAAGGCGGATGCGCAAATGCAATCTCCGCGGATCTTGGAACTCCGAACGGCGCTGCGCTGCTAGCCAAACAGGCGCACTCGATCGTCGGTGATCGATTGGATGTGCTTGTGCTCAACGCTGGAGTCAGCAAGGCGGCACGCCTCGCGGATTATACGGTAGAGGATTTTGACAACCTCTTCGCGACGAACGTCCGAAGTCCGTTCTTCCTGGTGCAGCAACTGCTGCCTATTCTGGGTGACGGCTCGAACATCGTCGTCATCTCTTCGCTCGGTTCCCGCGCCGTAGTTGGCAAGTCCGGCGTGGACAACCCCTCGATCCTGGCCTACGCGTCGACTAAAGGAGCATTGGAGACTTTGGTCAAGAATTGGGCCGCGATTCTTGGGCCGCAAGGCATTCGTGTCAATGCAGTCGCGCCTGGTGTGATTGATACGGACATGTCGAATTTTACGAAGACGGAAGCGGGACGCGAAGTCGTTCTTGGGATGCAGGCACTCAGGCGAATCGGCAAGCCGGAGGATGTAGCAGACGTGGTCGCTTTCCTGGCGTCGGATGCGGCGCGCTGGATCACAGGAGCGAGTATCCCGGTTGATGGAGGTTCGAAGCTGTGACTGACAATGTGAGGAGCGCAATGGATACCGAGTCGAGCATAGAGGCAAGGAGATCAGAATTCCTGGGCCCGACCATCCCATCACGATTTCTCCGGCTGAGGGTAAGGTGCGTGTAACGGTCGCCGGGAGGACAGTCGCCGAATCGGCGCAAGCGCTTCGGCTGGAGGAGAAGGGATATCCGCCGGTTTACTACTTGCCGCGCAAGGACGCAGACATGTCGCTGCTCGTTCGGACCACGCATTACACCTACTGTCCGTACAAGGGTGACTGTACCTACTACAGCATTCCCATCGGCGGATCGAAATCGGAATACGCCGTTTGGACATACGAAAAACCTTACGAGGCAGTCGCAGACATCAAAGAGCACCTGGCATTTTATCCGTCACGGGTCGATGCAATCGAAGTAATCCCCTAACAGGCTGCTGAAAAACTAGCGACGGGCGCAATTTTCTTCTACATCTTTCATTGTTTTCATCATTTCTATGTCGGAAAGGTCGATTCTCGGTACTTTTCTAACCCCCAGCGCTATCTTTTTGC
>JBAUXO010000072.1:0-11126 GCA_049584315.1 Candidatus Sulfotelmatobacter sp.
ATGCTAGATTCTGCGCTAAAGAGATCGCGGGGTGCGAGCGGAGGGGCCGAGACCCGGGTCCCACGAGGATGCTGCGCGATGGAAAATCGCACGGTTCCGCAAGTGCAAAACTCTGCATATTGACGGCAACTAGGCCCGTGTGTATGGTTGCGTCGTTGCCAGGGGGAGTTCTGAGTGGAGCTGCGTCGGGGACTGTAGTTCCGAATCTGCGAGCTCGTCCGCTGTCCCCATCGAGCATGCCCTACCTGGCCAGCAGTCGGCCCTGACTGTGGCAATCGCTGCCGCCCCATTCACCGGCAGCCACGACCCAGGGAATATCCACATGACGGACGCCGCACTGGCTTTGCTTCCCGTGAATGCGCGCTTGGTGCAGGGACGCCTCTCAAGGTCATGCCTTGTCTCAAAGCTCCCCAGTCGCAAAGCTTTAAACGCCCTGGTTTTGTCGTTCCCCGTAGTTTACCCGACAACTCAATCGAAAGAAAAGGAGGCATGTCTATGCCACGAAAAGCAGGTCTAGTTTTGGGTTTAAGCAGTATTGTGGCGTTACTGATGGTCTGTTGCGCCCCGACGTACGCGCAATCGACCATCACGGCTGATAATGGTTTTTCCACGATTCCCGGCAGCCTCAAGCCCACGACTGACGTCGTCACGGGCGAGTTCAGCAGCTCGAAAATGGCGGTCGAGGTTGTTCTAGCCCCCCGTAACGAGTCGGAGCTCTCCGACCTTTTGGCGAATCTCTACAACCCGAAAAGCGAAAGCTACCGACACTGGCTAAGCAAAGGAGAATTCTACTCTCGTTTTGCCCCGAGCGACGCGCAGATTGCCGCAATCGCCGATCTTCTGCGGGCACGTGGATTGGTAGTGGAAAAACTTTCGTCCCCATTTCTACTGCGCGCGAGCGGACCGAGCAGCATGGTAGCGGCGGCATTCAGGACCACCCTAAGCACTTACCGCAATCCGAAAGGGATTGATTATTTTTCGAACGCCTCGGAGATTCGGCTGCCAACAAGTTTGGCCCCGGGAGTCCTGGGGGTGGTAGGTCTTTCGAATACCGTGCGCCTGCAATCCCAGGTGGTGCTTCCCCTGAAGCATACATCCCCTCCGATTCCCAGTTGTGAGGCTCCATACCCGACTACGGCACAGCTATTCGCGGCAGTCAATTTCGGCACGTCGTTTCCGTTCGGTTATGGCGGCGGCCCGGGATGCAATGGTCTGACGCCGTCACACGACAACTCGATCTATGGCGCGCCAAACCTGGGACGCTTGGGCAAGGGCATTGGCGTCAACATCGCCGTGTTCGAGCTGTCTGCCTATCAGCACTCCGACATCGCGACGTGGGCACAGACGTTCTACGGCGCCGCTTACACGCCGCCGCTCGTCGACATTACTGTTGATGGTGGTCCACTCAGCCCCATCTGCCCAGCGACTGATACGTGCCCACCGGACTTCAATGGGTACGCGGGAGACATCGAGGTCGACGCCGACATCGAGACACAGCTCGCGATGGCACCGGACGTACGTCACCTTATCGTCTACAACGCTCCCAACGATTTCACCGGACAGACCGAGCTGGATGAGTACACGCGCATCGCAAACGACAATCTTGCCGATGTAATCAGCTCGAGCTGGTCCGTATGTGAGAATGACGTTTCGACCGCATAGGTCCAAGCCGAGAACCTCGTCTTCGAGCAAATGGCTCTTCAAGGGCAGAGCATGTTCGGTGCCGCAGGTGATACCGGCGCTTTCGCGTGCATCAGGAGCGATGGAACGACCATCGTCAACGTCCTTGACCCTCCCACACAGCCTTGGGTGACCAGCGTTGGTGGTACTTCCTTCGAATCATTCAATCCAGACGCAAACCCAAATCCAAGCTACCCCACAGGCGTGGAGACAGTATGGAATGTCGACAGCCTGTGCAACACTAGCGCGGACGAAGGCAACTTCCCAGGGTTGTTCTGGTGCGCCGAAACAGGCGCGGGTGGCGGCGGCAACAGCCAATTCTGGGGCCGCCCTTTCTACCAGTTTGGGCCGGGCATCAATAATCCATTCACGACGTTCGGCAATGGCACGACGCAATGCGCGCTCGCTCCACTGGGAACGCCGTGCCTGGAGGTTCCGGACGTCTCCGCCAATGCCGACGAGTACACGCCCTATGCGGAATACTGCACCGGGAACGCTTCCACGCCCTTCAGCGTATGTGCCACCATCGAGGGAAATCCGGCAGGCTGGTTCGGCATCGGCGGCACCAGCCTATCGTCGCCACTTTGGTCGGCGGTCATCGCGGACCACGATGGCCTCTGGCATGGCCGGATTGGCAATGCGAACCCGCTTCTCTACTTGCTCTATAACTTGGATGCCCACGGATATTTCAACGACATCTCCGGAGTTGGGCAAACGACCAACAACAACGGCTTGTTCCCAACCACTCGGGGATATGACCTGGCGACTGGTATCGGAACGCCAAAGATGGGAGCCCTAATCACTCTTTTCCCATAGGAGTAGCGGGTCGCGGTTTGGACACGACTCTTTCTCTCTCGGGATCGCGGCGGGGAAGCTCTTGCTGGACAGAGCTTCCCCCACTCTCAAGCGAGACTCATCGCTCTCCGCGCCTCAGGCGGTGAATTGGATCACTCACCCGTTTTACAATTCACTTGCAGGAACCGCCAACAGATCACAGCGCATCCCAGGGACAGATATGCCGCGTGGATATCGGCCGCTTCTCGTAGCGCACGCGCCGCTGCCGGAACTGATTCAACCATGCGAACGTCCGTTCGACCACCCCATCGCCATCGACCCAGCTCGCTGCATGTTCGGTGTTGCGCTTCGCAAGAAAGGGGAGGATGTGTCGGCTACGCAGAGCTTGCCGGATCGCCTTCGTGTCATAACCACGGTCGCCGAACACGCAATCGGGGACGATGGCGTGGTCGACCTTGCTCTCCCTGTAAGGGGGGAATGGCATCAACCAGTGCCAATGCTTGTTGCGAGTCATTGCGATTGGCCCCGGTGATTTGGATCACTAGGGGGATTCCGTTCCCGTCACACAGCAAATGGCGCTTACTGCCCGGCTTGGCTCGATCCTGGGATTGGGACCGGTGTGCTCCCCCCAAAACAGCTCGCTCGGAACTACCGTCGATAACGGCTCGTGACCCGCTGTTTTCAACTTGGTTGAGCAGCTTATCCGGATTTCAGCCAACAAGCGTTGCCTGCAAAACAATTCTCGACCATGCGGGAAGAGAAGAATTAGGGGCATAGATAGTTCACGGTTTCCTAGCCCTGTATGAGTCTGTTTGCGAGCTATCAAATAGCTGGAACTCGCGAATGCGGGGAGTGCTCGAGGCGGTGAGGATGTTAAGCCGCACACGACGCGCAGTTACGCGATCGAAATGGTCGATCTTTTTGTGGCCGATGGTTGTGCCCTCATAAACCGTCTTCCACTTTGCGCCGTCTTCAATCTGGAGAGCGTATTTCTGAATCTTTTGTCCGTCGATCAACCACTCCATAGTCACCGCCCTGTCGAAAGAAATCGGCGCGGGAAAAACCAAATCAATCACCGCCGAATGAGATCCTTCTGTTGGCGACCAGAAGGTGTCAGGATCGGAATCGAGCGCGTTGCGATAGAGCAAGGCATTAATGGCGCGAGCAGCCAGATTCTTCTTCGGCGCATAAGTCGCCCGCAAAGCATCCCCCAATTCGGCCAGCCGCTTCACATCAGCATCGGGAAGCAATCCGCGATTATCCGGAGCGAGCCCGATCATGAGTTGCGCTCCGCGGCCCACGGTTCGCTCGTAGGTCCCCACGAGTTCCTCGACAGACTTAAGGCTCGCTTCGTCATCCGGGTGCCAGAACCAGTGCGCTTTGCGCAGCGGAGTGTCGGCTTCGGCAGGGCGGTAGCGCAAGTATCCGCGCAAGTCCAGAACATTCCAGTTTTCTTCGGATGCTTCACCCGTCTCATTCCCGACCCAGCGGATATCCCCGTACTTGAGCAGTGCAGCGTCGGCAAAAATCAGCGTATTCGGCTGGTACACGCGAAGATTGTCGACGTAACGGTCGAAATCATAGACGTGGCCCTGGCTGCCCGCGCCATCGAGCCAGAGTTCAGTGAGCTCGCCGTAATTTGTGACCAATTCCCTTAACAAAGAAAGGTAGTAGTCGTCGTAGGCGGCGCTGTTCTTGTAGCTGGGATCGTGGCGATCCCAGGGCGAGAGATAAACGCCGAATTTTAGGCCGTACTTGCGAGCAGCAACGGCAACATCGCCGAGCACATCGCCTTTCCCCGCTCGCCATGGAATTGATTTGAGGCTGTATTGGGTTTTTGTGGTCGGCCAAAGACAGAATCCATCGTGATGTTTCGCGACGAACACGACGTATTTAATGCCCGCAGCCTTCGCGGCGCGCATCCACTGCTCGGGATCGAAGTTGGAGGGATTAAAAACCGAAGGATCTGCCGTGCCATCGCCCCACTCCTGGTTCAGAAATGTGTTGGGGCCGAAGTGAAAAATCGCGCCCATCTCCAGGTCCTGCCAGGCAACCTGCTGCGGGCTGGGCTTCGCGTCAGTGAAGCTTTGCGCGCGGGAAGCAGCGCCGCAAATCGAGAGCATTATGCCGAAAACGAAAGACTGAGCTAGAGACGATTTGCGGTTAACCCCGGCCATATCGCCTATCTGACGGGCTGGCTGCGAGACATGCTTCCGATCACGCCAACCAGTTTAGCAACACGCTGCTCCATAATTGCGGCGAAGTCGCCGTACTGAACGCTATCCGAAGCTTTATCCTCTCCCGCTTGACGGTCACGCTCGTTTCCCGAGAAATCAGAGGCCCCTAGAGAACTGTGGATTTCACGGGCCGACGTTTCCTGGATAACGCGCCAGACATTTTCATCGTTGATGCCGCCGCAGGGCATGATCACGATGCGACCCCGCGCGGCTTCCACAAAATGCTTCAACGTCGAAAGACTCTCTGTAGCCAAGGTCTTGCCGGCGGACGTGAGAATGCGCGAGGCTCCTGTCTCGATCACTTCTTCGAGCGCGGCTCCCGGGTTTGCAGACTCGTCGAAGGCGCGGTGAAACGTTACCGGCAGCGGGTGCGCAAGTTCGACCAGAATTTTGGTTCTGGCAACGTCGACCTGTATATTGCGATGCAAAATCCCCACCACGACTCCGCTCATCCCGCTTTGTTTAGCGGCAGCGATGTCGTCGCGCATGATTTCAAATTCGTGATGGGAGTAGCAAAAATCGCCAGCGCGCGGCCGGACGAGCGCATGGATGGGAATCCGCACATGGCGGCGCACCGTCCGCATGAAGCCCAGGCTGGGAGTGATTCCGCCGGAGGAGAGATCGCTGCAGAGTTCAATGCGGTCAGCTCCGCCGCGCTCGGCCGCGCGAGCGTGCTCAACAGATTCCACGCAGACTTCGAGACAGAAGCGATTGCGCATGAACGAATCAAGAACCAGAATCTAGAAAGAATAAACTGCGCTCAACTGCAACGTGTGCGGATACCAGAGCCTGGCCCCAGGGGTCGTGCCATCAGGCGTGCAATTCGGAATATTCGTGTTGATGATGCTCGCAAGGGTGCCGAAATTACAATTCCCAACTGTGTTTCCAGGAATCAAATTGCTTCCCCCGAAATCATTTTTCGCGTGCCAGTTGGAACCAGCGTTGAACATATCGAGCCGGAATTGCAGATTCTGGCGCTCGGTAATGGCAAATCCCTTGCTCAGAGACAGATCGAGGTCTTCAAAGTAGGGCCCTCGCAGACTGCCTTTTCCAGAGTCGCCATAGGTACCCGGCGGGGGTGCCGAAAAAACGCTGTTGTTAATCCAGAGCGATGGGCTTTGCGAAATGCCGGCATACGGATCTCCACTCTCGTTCGCCCTGTAACGGCTGGTGAATGGGGACCCCATCTCGTCTGGGGTTGATCCCGAGTAGCCGTACACGGTAAAGGTTCGGCCTGAAGTCAAGGTGTAAATGCCGCTAAGCTTCCACCCGCCCAGCACCCAATTGCCCGCTCCCAGATTTACCGGCTTTCCTTTTCCTACCGGAAGCTCCCACACTCCGCTCGCCGTCCAGCGCTGCGGTTCGTCGAAGGCGGCCGGGCCGTAATCGGCGGCGATGTCGTAAGGGTTCTGAACGAAGCCGTTGTTACCAGTTACGTTATTGACTCCTGAAAGTTCATCGAAACTTCTCGACCATGTGTACGAGACGAGATAGGTGAATCCCCGGGCAAATCTTTGCCGCAACTGAGTCTGCAGTGCGTTGTAGTTGCTGCCCAGAATATTGGCATTGGCATAAAAATTCGGCGGAAGATTCGGATAAGGTACGCGCTTGTCGATCGGCTGGAAATTTGGATCTGTGGCGCAATTTACGTTACTTCCCGTCGCCTGCGAAATATCGAAGAGGTAATTGCAGGAGTCCGTTGGCACTCTCGGCGGAGTTCCCGTGTTGAAGGGAAGATAGGTTGGCGCGCGCAACGCGTGGGACCCAACGTAGCCCACGTCGAGCAAGAGAGTGGAAGTGACGGCGTATTGCGTGTCGAGCGTCCACTGCTGATTGTAGGGGTTGTGATTCGAGGGCCAGTCCACCTGATTGAGGATGGGGCTGGTAAAAGCATTCGGATTCCATGGTTGCGTGGTGCTGAAGAACTGCGCACTTGTGACCGTTGGCAGCCAGAGATGGCTCAGAAGCGGTTCGGGAGTGGTGCTCTCGGCTCCGGTTCCTGCGGTGTAATTCGGATTTGCAAACGTGGTTTGCAAGGCATTGCTGTCGAAGTTCTGCACCAGATCGTAATAGCGCATGTAGGTGTCATAGAAAACTCCGTAGCCGGCCCGCACCACGAAACGGTCGGACGGGAAGGGTCGCCACGAGATTCCGATGCGCGGAGCGAAATCTTTTTTGTCGATGGGAACGATCGTGTTGGGCACGCAGCAATTGAGATACGGAGCATATGGCGTCAGACCCTGCGACTGCGCCGTACTAACGATGTTATTGACGAAGCTGCGGCTCACCCAGCTTATGCTTCCGCCGTTGGCTGGATCGAAATTCCATCCGCTGTCATCTAGCGTGTGGTAGTTAGGAGGCAGTTCGTAGCGCAGGCCGAGATTCACCGTGACCTGCTTTGAAACGTGTATGTCGTCCTGAAAGAAAAAGTTCCAGTTATAGCCCAGCACCACCAGGTTGTCGGTGCCCAACGGAGCCGGCGGGTTCAGGCTGATCTCATCACCCAGTAGAAGGTCGGCTACGCCGTTGCCGAAATTCGGTCCTGCGGCGACAGCTCCTTCATCGGCCGGATCTGATCCCGTATACGCGCCCGTGAAACTCAGGCCACCGATCCCGGTATAGTTATCGAATTCATGCTCCCGCAGGCGGCGCAGGTCGGCGCCCACCGTGAAGAAATGCTTCCCGTGGACAAATTTGAGATTGTCCACAAGTTGCCAGCTTTGATGATTGAGCAGCAGCCCGAACGAGGCGGCGCCGATGTTTTTGTAGCCGTTGCCGAGAGTGATCGCAGGAATTCCTGTCAAATAGGGCAGAGTCGGATAATTCTGAAAACCCAGCTGCTGCTGCAGGTTCGGCCCATACGCCGTGTCAGGTACCGAATTCGCGTACTGGCGATTAAAGGCAATCCTCAGCGCGTTCACCATATTTGGCGTGAAGGTGCGCTCCCAACTTACGCCGTACAGATCGGCGTGAGTAAAAGACTCCGCTCCCGATAACGGCAGAATGTTTGGGTTATTAGAATTCTCTCTACGTATGTGTCCCGTGAAGTAGAAGCGGTCCTTATCGCTGAGGGTTTCGTCCACGCGCATGGTTTCGTTATTACTGGTAAACGTGTTGTGCAGGGGAAGGATGTAGTTCTGGCAACTCAGCGTGCAGGTGACGTCGGGATTTGGATACAAATTCACCAGCTTCTGTCCCAACGAGTTCAGGCGGCCGGAAGGTATCACATTACCGGGAAACTGCTCGCGTCCGGTCGGGTTGCAGGGCACATACGGGCTGTAGGCGCTGCCGGTAGGGCATGGAACAATCGGCGCCTCGCCGGTGGTCGCCGGATCATAGATTGGATATGGCCAGTCGGAAAAGTCGCCCGTCTTTTCCTTCGCGGTCGGAACCATTGCGGTCGTTGTCACGCCGGTCCCAAAGTCGCGCCGGCCGCCATCGTAAGAGAAAAACCAGAACGTCTTGTCGTGCCCGTCATAGACGTGAGGAATCTTGACCGGCCCGCCAATCGTTCCTCCAAACTGGTTCTGTTTGAACGGCGTTTTTAGCGGAACTTGGTTGGTCGGGTTGATTACGTTTTCTTCGGCCGTAAGCGGGCTCCTCGGGTTAAAAAGGTCGTTCTCGATAAAATCGTAGAGTTGCCCATGCCAGGTATTCGTGCCCGACTTGATTGCCATGTTGAACTGCCCGGAACCCTGGCCGTACTCCGCCGAATACAAGCCGGTCTGGATTTTCACCTCTTGCACGGCGAATTCATTGGGGATGTTGGCAATGCCGCCGAAAAAGGACTCGTTGTCGTTGACTCCGTCCACCATGAAACTCACTGACTCGGGCCGGTCGCCGTTGAGACTCACTTCCCCATAGGTATTGTTCAAGCCGTGACTGTTGAATGCTGCCTGGCTGCCTCCTGAAAGGTTCGTGGCGCCTGCGCTCAGCCCCAGAAAATTGGTGACGTCGCGTCCGTTCGAAGGAAGATCCTCCACCAGCTTTTGATCGATCACGTTGCCTAGAGTCGTGTTGTCGGTTTGCACCATTTGCGATTGGGCAGTGACGGTCATCTCTTCCGTGACGGTACCAACCTCAAGCCTGAAGTCCTGCCGCAGCGTCTGGTCGACCTCCAATATCAGGCCGGAGCTGACCGCGACCTTGAAGCCTTTCGCTTGCACCTTCAACTCATAGGTTCCCGGGATCATGTTTACGAAAACGTAATCACCCGTGCTGTTCCCGTGGAAGGAGCTCACGACGCCGGTGTTGAGGTTCTTCTCGGTCACGGTGGCTCCCGTAATGGCCGCACCGGATGGGTCACGCACCTGCCCAAGGATTGTGCCTCTTGAGTTCTGGCCGTGAAGCCCTGGCGCCAGAGAGATCAAAGCCACCACCATGCACAACGGCACGTAGAACAGACTAATCGACCTGGTGCGGATTCTCGGGTTCATTTGTGATCTCCTTGGATCGCTGGGAGCGAAACCATGCAACCGGCGGCCCGGCAACAAATGTGCTTGATTTTCACGGTCGCGCGTTGCGGTGCACGTGTGCGACGCTTTTCGTGATCAATCTTAAAATCGAGACATTGGGCTCTGTCAAGGACAAAATGATCGATATAGTATAAAACGATCATAATTTATGAACCCTATAGCATGAAATGAGCTCTCTAGGCCGTTGTGTCTCCTCTTTCCGCTCATCGTTAACGGTTGAAAACCAGGCATAGAAATCACGGAGGAAGGACGACCGCAGAGAACTCTTTGTGTGGCCACCCGCGATCTTTCGGTTCGCTTTTCCGAGGCGCCGTTTTTTGTCGAGGTGTTACCCTTAACCAGAAAAGAACTTAGAGATGTCCTCCCGCCAACAACACCGCTCCGACAAAATTCTCAAACTGTTACTGCAAAAGGGCACGGTCAGCGTGGAAGAGCTGATGACGAAGCTTGGTGCCTCTGCCCCGAGCATCCGGCGAGACCTTACCCGGCTCGAGCAGCGAGGCCTGATCCGTCGCACGCACGGCGGAGCGGCGCAGGTGCAGGAATTGTTGTATGAATCCTTCCGCTACGACACGGCCTTTCAGACGCGCGAACATCGTTTCGTGAAAGAAAAGCGCCACATCGGCCTTGCCGCCGCAGAACTCGTATCGGAAAACGAAACCGTCGGCCTGACTGCCGGAACCACCACCACTTGGGTGGCACGCAGCCTGCGCCATCGCAGCAACCTGACCATCGTGACCAACGCAGTGAACATCGGCATGGAGCTATGCAACATGCCCGGACTCAAGATTCACATGACCGGGGGCTATGTGCACTGGCCATGGTCATTTTCTTTGATCGGCGCCTCGGCCATCAATTTTCTGGGAGACACTTTTCTCGACAAGCTTTTTCTTAGCGTCTCCGGAATCGATCCCGATCGCGGCACCACCACCAACCAATCGGATGAGGCGCTGACTTTTCGCGCCATGGTGAAGCAGGCAAAGGAGGTTGTTGTGGTCGCGGATTCGAGCAAACTGGGCGTGGTGACTCCCTCGCTTATATGCGGGATTGAAGACGTTAACGTATTAGTAACGGATGCCGACGCTCCGGAAGCGGTGGTCACGGCATTTACCGGCAAGGGAGTGCGCGTAATTCGTGTGCCGTAGAATGCCTGCGAGTATTTACCTGCCAGAAATCGAGGCGGCCAGCCAACTATCTGTCCGTCGCTCTATGCTTCGTTTGGTTCGCCGTGTTCTGTTCGAGAGCGAACGCTTCCCCAAGAATTGATCTCAACGGAAACTGGCGTTTTCGTCCAGACCAGCTTGCATCGGCGCTGCCGCGGCTTAGCATTCCTAATCAGATTGCCTCTCTCCCCTACGGAGCGGTCAAGGATTCTTCTGAAACTCCTATGAAGACTTAGACAAGGCTCTCATTCTGCCGACAGACGGCGTAGCCCACAAAGATCCCATGTCGATCGATACGGGCCATCGAGCTTGTCAGAGAACGGACGTGATCATTTATTCCATGCGTTTCTCCGATCCCATTCCAATTGGCCTCCTCAGAGCCGCATTTGTCGCGGGGATAAAAGAGCATGGCAAACTGGAACTGGAGAAGATGGCCAAGAAACGGGCGGAACCTCCTACGGCGTTACGAAGAATCAGCCTATCGAGGCGATTTATTCACAGATCGAGGAAGCACTTCGCAACCCATACGGCATCGGCTAATACTCCGACGCTTCTCGTCGGCGGCGGACGAACAAATGCGCCGTTACAATCCATAAGCTCGGTTGTGACACCCGGTATGAGGGACATCATGGGGGTTGGACAACCGTCAATGTGTGTTGTAGTAGCGTCGAACCTTTGCGCGATTCCCGCAATCCTGCATGCTACACCATCGCCGCGTACCGGCCCTGGAACGGTCCAGGAAAAGCCATCCACAGTTCTCGTCCTCACACTGTCGG
>JBAUXO010000073.1:0-3278 GCA_049584315.1 Candidatus Sulfotelmatobacter sp.
TCGAAATAGAACGCAATGTACCTCTGTTCCGGGCCAAAAGCGGGTGGTCGTGTTGCAGCGGGCATCGATGGGGCAATAGCCGAAGACGAAGGAGATCCGCCGGACGCAACCTCATCAAACTGCGAGATCGTCTGTTCCTTGCCCTGATCGAAGAGGCGAAAGTCTTCCTTCTTTAGGCCATGGACGGGGTTGCCATTCTTGTCGCGCACGACGACGCGGATGAGCACGAGGTTGCTCTCTACCTGCAATTGGAAAGACTGCTGGCCGGGGGATTGATTTGTAGAGTTGCTTTGCGCGGTTGAAGTGCAGGATTGGAATGCGAGGAATGTCAGCACGCTGAAAACGACCAGGGGCCGACACGGGGAGGGACTGGGGCTGGGCACAGTGAGTTACCTTCAACGCACGCAAGTTTAGCACCGGCGGTGCGAGAGTGTTAGCTCGAAGTCGTTGTTGCGGGTCTATCACCGCCGATCCATAAATTGATATGGTGTGACCTGTCAATATCTGCAAATCGCTGGGGTGGTTTTTGTTTTGGTCTTTTCGAGGACAGGATCAGCAGCAGCCGTGGCAGGTAATGGCGACGATTGATCAAGCTGATATTCGCGGGTCGGAACCGCATAATCATGATCCGTCGGGAGCTGCCTCTGACTACTCACGCGAGTCCGGCTGAGCCTGTCGCAAACTTCCGCCGAGGATTCTCCTTCGTGCTTGCTCCGGCTGCCGCTGACTCTGTCCTCGAATTGGATAGCGTTGTTCATTGATTGGTCGGTCTTTGTGTTTTCCCTATTTGGAAGGTTTTTGCTTTTGTTCTTTCGGTTCCCGTCATGCCGCCATCTGTTGCTTGCCGGCTGCTTCGGCCTTGATTCCGATGGCCCAGATGAAGCCCAACAGTTCGCGTGCGACTGCGGTCATGGTCTTTCTCTGTTCCTTGCCTCGAGCCATCAGCTTCATGTAGCGCTTGTGCAGGCGGTTCTGCGCTTTCCATGCAATCTCGGTGATCTCTGCGGGAAGCCCTTCCTGGCGTTTGCGCAATTTAGCCCCGATCCATGGCCGGTGTCGATAGCTCCAGGCCGATTCGACCACGATTCGTCTCAGGTGTGCGTTACCTGACTTGGTAATGCCACCTCTTCGAACGCGCTCGCCGCTGGTGTCTTCGCTCGGAAATACTCCGCTATACCCCATCAGCGCCCGCGCATTTTCGAATCGTGAAGAGATATTGCCTAGCTCGGCAGCAATCGTGACTGCCGAGATGTGGGCCACGCCGCGCAATGCCTGTAGGCCCCGGATGACTTTCTGCATCGGCGCCGGAGCCAGCTGTACTACCTCCACGATCACTTGCTCCAGGCGCTTGACCCGTTCTCCCATGTGCTCCACTTCGTTCATACAATCCAGCAGCGTGGCTTCCTGCGCCGGCTGTGTGAAATGGATCTGCTGGAGCCACTCCATGTAACATTCCGTCCATGCCTTCACTCCCAGAGGTGCACGCCGGCCCGTGCGCAGCAGGAACTTGGTCAGCCGGTGCCGGGCGCGCAACTGATCCTGCTTGGCCGCCTCCCGCTGACGGACAAGATCGCGCAATGCCTCGGAATTTTCATCCGGAACCCACACAGCAGTCAGATCACCAGAGCGGTGACTGCGCGCCAGCTTCAACGCATCCCGCCGGTCGGTCTTGACGCGATCTCCGGGCTTCTTCGGAACCAGCGAAGGCGCCACCACCGCGCACTGCACTCCCAACTGCGCCAACTGCCAATAAAGTACGAAGCCTGTCGGGCCAGCTTCATAACAGGCACGTAATTGCTCGGGCATACCAAGCTTCTTGATAAACTTGCGGATCGAATCTTCGCGGTTGGCGATCGTGCCCAGGCTGTGTATCTCGCCATCCTGTTCGGCGACCGCCACGGCTATCGTTTCGGCGTGGACATCTAAACCCAAAAATCGTAACTTTTCTCTCATGACCGGTTCCCTCCGCTTGTGGCTCTGGACTAAGTTCGTCAAACAAACTCAGCCTAACCCACGGCCAGCGTATCGAGCCGGTCACACCATAATGACTACTAGTTGTTTAACAACTCGGAATTGGCTCACGCCGTCTGGAGAAATCAGTACCGGCAATCGGCTTGTGGGAAGTGATCTGTGCGGGACTGGTTGGCGAATAGCGAGTTTCGTAACAGACTCGAACAGGGAATCTCACTGAATTCCATGGCGTTCCAGCACCGGAGAGGCGGACCACGGTGATCCCAACGGAGTCTCGGGTGCTAGTGCTGACGCTTGCAACGTTACGGTGAGCACGGTGATGTCGTCGTCCTGGCCGAAGCTCTGCGCGGTTTGGGCGATCACCTCCGCCGGTTGCACGGATAGGGCCGCGGCCCGCTCAAAGCCGAACAGTTCGCCTGACCGCGCACGAGCCTCGACCACGCCATCGGTGTACAGAGTAAGCTGCGCACCTACAGGCAATTGAATACCGACTTCCGGATAATCGGTCTCGGCGGTGATTCCGAGGGGAAGGCCATTTTCGACTGCGATCTCTTGTCCCCCCAGATAGGGAGCAAGATGGCCTGCATTCGCCACCATCACTGCTCCTTGTGGCTCAATACGCAGAAGCACACAAGTAGTGAAACCACCCTGGCTGCGCGACAACATGCGGCGATTCATAGAACCGAGAATCTCGGATGGTCTGTCCGTGTAATGCGCAAGCGTGCGCAAGGTGCCGACAAGAAGCGAAACCGTCATGGCAGCCGGCATGCCCTTGCCGCTCACATCGCCCACGGCGATCAAAGCGCCGCCAGATGCAAGCGGGATGACCTGGAAGAAGTCCCCGCCAACCTGGCCCGCAGGCCTATACACGCAGTGAATGGCAAACCCCGGCACGGGTGGGATCTCATAGGGAATCAAGAGCTGTTGCACCGTGCGCGCCGACTCCATCTCTCCGGCGAGACGTTCTTCGTCACGGCGAGAGCGAGCGAAACGCAAGGGCAGGACCGCGACCACCGCGACGAGCATAAGCATGTCAGCGAGGTCGTTGACCGAAAATGGAAAGGGCCGCCGGGAGACTTCAAAGAACCAGTGGAGATTGCGATCAACCCAGCTATGGCCCGATTCGGCTAAGGCATTCAGCAGAATGCGAGCGAGCCAACACACGTAGCAAAAGGCAACAGGTATCAGCATCAGCTGCGCGTCTGCAACGCCTCGGTTTGCTTTCCGGTAAAGGAGACCAAGAATGCAGCAGAAGTAGGGGACCAGGGCAAGCGCCCAGATGAGATCGGACTGGATCAGGTCGATCC
>JBAUXO010000074.1:0-51025 GCA_049584315.1 Candidatus Sulfotelmatobacter sp.
GCTTCTTTCCGGCCCCGCCTCGCGGCGAGTGTGATTTCGCCGTTGCGCTTCGCTATCACTTCACGTCCATCACGTTGTGAAGAGGACTTGCACCTCTAAGCTGTCGGACATGCTCGGCACACCAAAAATTAAGAGCCGCCCAACAAGGGCGGCTCTTGAAAATCTCGGACGAATCAGCCAGCAACTTCTTCCAGCAACTTTTGGTCGATGTCGAAGTTGGAGTGTACGTTCTGTACATCGTCCTGATCTTCGAGCGCTTCCATCAGCCGGATCATGGTGTTGGCCGCTTGGCCTTCCAGCTTGATGTAGTTCTGCGGAATCATTGCAACGCTCGACGACGCAGGTTCGATTCCCGCTTTCTTCACTGCTTCGAGCACCGATTCAAAAGCCGAGGGCTCGGTCAGGATTTCCCAATTCTCGCCATCGTCATTCAAATCTTCACCGCCGGCTTCGAGGACAATGTTCATAAGGTCGTCCTCCTTCGCCGCGCTCTTAGGAATGACGATGTCGCCCTTCTTGTGGAACATCCAGGAGACGGCGCCAGCCTCGGCCATGTTGCCGCCGTTCTTACCAAAGCAGTGGCGGATTTCACTCACGGTGCGATTGCGGTTGTCGGTATTGATATCGAGCAGGATCGCCACGCCACCCGGACCGTAGCCCTCAAGAGAAAATTCTTCGTAGGTGGCGCCCGGCAGTTCCCCGGTACCACGCTGAATCGCCCGCTTGATGTTGTCGGCGGGCATATTCTCCGACTTAGCCGCGAGAATGGCGCCGCGCAGGCGAGGATTGGAATCAGGATCGCCGCCGCCGTTCTTCGCGGCAATGCTGATTTCCTTGATGAGACGGGTAAAAATCTTGCCGCGCTTGGCGTCGAGCGCGCCCTTCTTGTGCTTGATTGTGGCCCATTTTGAATGGCCAGACATGGCTAGACCTCGTATTTAATAATCTTGGTTGACGCGGGATTCGCCCGTAGAGGGAATCACAGGCTGCCTCGATAAAATCTGCAGGCGAACCGGAATTATACCACGAACCGTCTCTCCGGCCGCCGCACTGCTTCGATAATAACCACCAACCGCGGACCAGAGCAAGCGTATGCTCCCGAGCGGGCACTCACGAATCGGTCATTGACTGCAACGGATATGCACCCTAACATGCCTGCGAGGCGTGTTTGGCACATGATTGGCCGAGTTATAGGTCACTACCGGGTCCTCGAGAAAGTCGGCGCGGGAGCCATGGGCGAGGTCTACCGCGCACGCGACGAGAGGTTGGGCCGCGACGTTGCCCTGAAGCTCATCCGGCAGACTTCCAGCGGCAACGCCGATCATCTCCGCCGCTTCGAGTTGGAAGCCCGCGCCGCGGCAGCACTCAATCATCCCAACATCGTCGCAGTTTATGACGTCGGTCAGGACGAAGGTTCGCCCTACATCGTATGTGAGTTGCTTGAAGGCAAGACTCTGCGGCAGGGGCTCGCGGAAGGTGCATTGCCCGCCCGGCAAGCCGTCGAGTATTCCCTTCAGATCGTGCAAGGCCTGATCGCGGCTCACGATCGTCGCATTATTCATCGCGACCTGAAGCCCGAAAATCTCTTTGTGACCAGCGATGGCCGGATCAAGATTCTTGATTTCGGAGTGGCCAAGCTGCAATCCGTGCCCGAGGAATCCGGCCGAGCGGCAGAAGACCTTACCACGGTCACGAAAAGCGGGGCCGTCATCGGCACCGTCGCCTATATGTCTCCCGAACAGCTACGGGCCAAGGGAGTGGATCATCGCAGCGATATCTTCAGCCTGGGGGCGATTCTCTACGAGATGCTCACTGGGCGACGAGCCTTTCGCGGCGAAACCGAGGTCGACACGATCACGGCGCTCCTGTGCGAAGACCCTCCCGAAATCGATCTGAGTCAGCCAGGTGTTCCCGTGGCGGTCCAACAGATCGTCCGCCATTGCCTGGAAAAAGAGCCCGAAAAGCGCTTTCAATCGGCTCGGGATCTGGGCTTCGCCTTGGAAACTCTGGCCATCGCTTCCGGCGGACGAGCAACCTTTTCACCGCCCCCGAGGTGGCAGGCAAAGGTGCTGCCTTGGGCAATCGCGGGGGCGCTTCTGGTTGCAACCCTGGTGATTGCCGTGCGCCAAGCGGCGCCGAGCCGCTCCTCTCTCGACTACCGGCGCCTGACCTTTGACCAGGGCACACTGTTTTCGGCCCGGTTTGCACCCGACTATCGCTCGGTCGTTTACGGCGCGGCCTGGAACGGCAAACCGCTGCAGCTCTTCTCTACCGTGGGGGACTCCCTCTTGAGTCAACCACTCAATCTTGCCGATGCAAACTTGCTGGCGATTTCCAAGTCCGGCGAATTAGCGCTGGTGCTTCGCGGCGCTCACATGGCGCACCTTCAAATTGAACAAGGGACGTTGGCGCGTGCCCCGCTGGCCGGTGGTTCACCTCGGGAGCTTCTGGAAGATGTCCGCTGGGCCGACTGGGGGCCGGACGGTCAGTTGGCGGTTGTGCACCACGCCGAAGGACGTGACCGCATTGAGTATCCCCTGGGCCACGTCTTGTACGAAGGGAACGGCTGGATCAGTCACCTCCGTCTTTCGCCGCAGAACGATAAAATCGCCTTCATCAACCACCCGTCAATGTGGGACGATCGCGGTTATGTTTTCCTGATGGATCTTGCGGGGAACGCCACGAGGCTTACCGAGGAGTGGGACTCGGCGGACGGGCTAGCCTGGAATTCCGGCGGGAAAGAAATCTGGTTTACGGCTGCCGAAAATGGCTATACGCGCGCCTTGCGGGCCGTAAGTACCACCGGCAAAGTTCGCACCGTTCTTAAAATCCCGGCAGGACTGACCTTGCAGGATGCAGCCCCGGATGGCCGCGTCATGGTAAGCCTGGATGCGGAGCGCCTCGCCATGGCTACTTCGACCAGCACAGGCGAAGCCCTCAACCTGTCCTCGCACGACTGGGACGTTGCGAAAGATATCTCGAGTGACGGCCAGTCCGTTTTGTTCGAGGACGCAAGCGAGGCCGCACCTCCCAGCTATTCGGTTGCCATTCGCAAAATCGACGGAACACCACCGATCGTGCTAGGTGAGGGGAGCGCAGGCGGCCTGTCACCGGACGGAAAATGGGCGATTTCAATTCTGGTCGGCAGCCCAGGCCGAGTCACCCTGTACCCCATCGGTGCCGGCCAACCCCATACCATTCCGATCACCGGATTGGAGCGCATCCACAATGGCTCTTCTCATTTCCTTGCGGATGGGAAACGAATCACCATCAATGGCAATGAACCGGGTCACGGAGTTCGCTGCTACCTGGTCGATCTGGATACGGGAAAACTAACACCAATCACGCCGGAAGGAATTACGGGCGGATTGGTCTCTCCCGACGGCCAATCCATTGTCGCCAACAACGGTCTTACCGCCGCTGTGTACCCCTTTGCCGGGGGCGCTCCGCATCCCATCCCCGGTCTTGAACCGGGCTTCATTCCGATCCAATGGTCGGAGGACATCTCCGCAATTTATGGATATCGACCCGGTCAGGTTCCCACCGGGGTTTACAAAGTCAACCTAGTCACCGGCCAAAAAACCCTCGTCCAGGCCTTGCAGCCCAGAACCCCGGTTGGCATCGTTTACATCGCTCCGGTGGTTGTGAGTCGCGACGCTTCACGTTTTGCCTACAGCTATTACCAGGTCTTCTCGGTTCTGTACGTTATTTCCGGATTGCACTGAGCCCACGGCTTTTCTAGTCGAGTGATCCCGAAAAATCCGCCCGCACGTAGTGAAAGAACATGGACGTCGAAGTGTAACCCTCGCCGAGCGCATCCCGGTAATGAGGGACCTTCGTCCCCCGATAAACCAAGCCGTCTCCCAGCGCCTGATAAACCGTAACGCCCCCTTCGGAAGTATCGAGACGAAGCGGCCACGAGGTTGCCAGCTCCGGTTCGGGAGAAAAATCCAGGCATAACGTAACGCTGAATTCGCACTGCTGGCGATCGGTGTGCTGCTTCAGTTCAGCACCGCTCAAGTAAGACGCCAGATAAACATACGATGGCTTGACTGCCTCTTCCGCGATGGCGCTTACTGCGTTTGTGATTTGGTGGTGGAAGTACCGGGCCACCGGCTCATTGTGGGCCACATAGCGCCGGCGGCTCTGCTCATCTCCCAGCCGGATCGTCCCCCGCCGAATTGCATATCTGTAGTAACGGCGCAAAGCAGCAAGATTGAAGGGATGAATCAGGTTGCGAAGAGGTACATAGTTCCGCTCCGCAAATACCAACCTAGCTCGGTTCACAATTTCTGACCACTCCCCAGCCCGACGCTCAGCATGATGGACTGGAGTCAAGATGCCAGCCTCCGCCAGCAGGAGCCTTACGTCGAGAGGAAGAGAAAGTGCGGATTCCCCGGCGCGGAGCCGCGAAACTGCATCTTCCAGACGCGGTCCCAGCCAGAAGGGATCGATCGCACCCCGAGCGGCGGGCACCCACGCCACCGTGCCCTGCAAGCAGAAACCATCGAGCAGCTCGCGCTGCGCTTGCAGTTTCTCGGGGACTTCTCCGGCAGGCAAGATCACACATTCAGGGTTGAGGAATAATGCTTGAGCCGCATCCCCCTTCGAATTTTGCCGACCGGGAGTCCCCTGCGGAATCAAGTGCAGCGGCAACTCATCCAGCAGGCAATGGAACTGCTGTGGCGGCAGCATCGCGGCGGGTCGTTGCCGCGATGCCGTCCCCTCGAGGCCTGCGATCCACTCAAGCCATGCCGTGTTTCTTACCGGTGCAGCCATCCGTTTACCGTGAATCGACTGTCAGCGAAAGCCCGCGAGCGGCAATGCACAGGAGTAATTTCGTGCAGCGTCGAGCACGGGAAGAAAACGATCTGGTTCTGCTGCGGCACAATCGTCTCGTAGCTCCCCGTGCCAAGCGGGTGGTCGCCCTTCTGCCGTGAATCATGCAGTCGCAACTCTCCGCCCTCGAACTGCCTTGGTTCGCGATGGAAAAAGTACACGAACGTCATCCGTCGCGATGCGATCCGTTCCTGCGCGTCATCACAATGCGCATGGAAAAAGTCTCCGTCATTGCTGGCGGTGATTTGCACCTCCGTCCGCGCGATCGGAAACTCCTCCACGCCAAGTTTTTCCAACACCTTTGGCAGCACCCCACGGATTCGATTCAAGATCACTTGCTCGTGCGCTCCCAGCTCTAACAAAACGCGCGAGCGACGATGGCTGTAGTCAGTCACTCCCGACTCGCCGCTGGGTGCAAGCACTTCGCTGTTCCTGAACTCCGCGTCGTGTTCCAGCGTATAGTGCAGCAGTTCCTCCATCTCCTGAGGAGCTAGGAACTCATCCAGGACTATGCACTGCGCCCGAACCACTGCGGAAGTTTCCAACACAGCAATGCCGCTCTCGGAAGCCGACTGGCTTTTTTTTGCTTCCTGTCGCCCGACTGCGGTCGAGTGCCGCAGAGTGATGCCTGGTCCACTTGGCGGTTGCGGCCCCGGGCTTGGGGGGTGCGGCCCCGGAATGTCCAGCGGTCCGGAAGGCGGTTGAGGTCCGGGACCCGGCGGGTGCGGCCCAGCAAACACCGTTGCCGGCGTAGTCTCTTCGGAGACGGCGGACGCTGCACCACGCGCGACAATCTGCTCTACGATGCTGCTCCCCAAGAGAGCAAAAGCCCGTTGCGCGACCGTTTCGCCCACAGATCGGGCGATGGCGGCGGTTACGGCGGATTGAGTTTCTGGATTGCTGGATGCGTCTCTCGCGTTTTGCAGGAGGCTCATCAGCAACTCCCGCTCGCGTGGGCTTAGGATTCGTTCATCCCGCATCAATGTTTCAGAAAAGGCGTCAAGAATCTGTTTCGACGTCATCAGACACACTCCTCCCTAAACTTCTCTTAGCTTTTAGTTCCAGTGGGGCGAGAATGGGAAGCGCTTCGCGGTTACACTAGCAGGACATCGCTGGATTTTCAAACAGAATTTTGTTCCCGGCGCAAGAATCTGCCTATCCACCATTCGGAGAGGAGACTAGCGGTTGGCCATTGCGCCCACCAGGGACTGGAAGATTTTCATTCCATCGGTCCCGCCAAGTTCCGGTTCAGCGGACCGTTCGGGATGAGGCATCATGCCGACAACATTTCCCCCCGGGCTGCAGATGCCCGCAATGTTCTCCAGCGAGCCATTGGGATTCGCCAAAGCCGTGATCTCGCCGCCGGGAGTGCAATAACGAAACACAATTCGGTTCTTGCGACGCAGTTCGTCCAGCGTTTCCGAATCGCAGAAATAGTTCCCTTCCATGTGGCCAATCGGAATGGTTAACACTTCTCCCTGCGCACAGGCATTCGTGAACGGAGTAGCGCTATTTTCAACCCTCAATTGCACCGGCTTGCAAACGTACTTCAACCCCGCGTTCCGCATGAGAGCGCCCGGCAAGAGCCCTGCTTCACACAGGATCTGAAACCCATTGCAAATCCCCAGCACCAACCCTCCCCAATCGGCAAACCGCCGCACGGATTCCATCACGGGAGAGAACTTCGCAATCGCTCCGGTCCGTAAGTAATCCCCGAAAGCGAATCCCCCAGGAACCACGATGGCATCGCAATTTTCCAGATCGTGCGATTCATGCCACAAAAAACATACCGGCTGCTTCGCGACTTGCTGGATGGTCCAGTAGGCATCGTGGTCACAGTTCGACCCGGGAAAGATGATGACTCCAAATTTCATCTTCAGTTCCTTGATGTGGGATTTGTGGTCAGTCTAACACGCGCGACCCAGTAGACAGGCTCGAGGGCCGGGTTTGCGATTATTTTTGGGGAACAGCAACCTCTGCATCGGACGGCGGCGGAGTCGCGGGCAGACTCTTCGGACCGGCCTCGGGCTGCACTGCGGGAACCTGGACGGGCGCTGGGTTCGGCTCCATCATCGTCATCGCCTCGGGCGGCGGCGGCGGTGCCACCCCTTTGGCTCTCACGATCGCCCAATGCCATTCTTGGTCCGGAAAAAGAGCAAAGTTCAACTGCGTTCGAAAAAGAGCCGTCGCGGACGGTGCTGCCGATCCTTTCACTCGCAACAGCATCGTGACATCCGGCAGCTTCTGCGACGAATCTTGTGCCGCATGAGAAGAGCCAGCGACAGCCGGCACGATTCGCGCGCGGCCGTAGTAGGATGTGGCATCGCCTGGCTCCGGACGCCTCACAATAGTGAGCCCAATCACCACCTCGCGCAGCTCCCATGCGCTTCCGTTGTGTACCGACACCTGCAAAGAGTCCCCGTCAATGGTCGCCGGTCCTTCCAACTTCGCCAGCTCGCTTGGCGGCAGTTCGTTCAACGGAATGGGATCGGCGAGCAATGAGCTAGTCTTAGCGCTAAAACTAAGACTGCAACTCACATCCGGTGAGGAAACGTGAAAATCCTTGCCGCCCGGATCGAAAGAGAACACCATCGTAGAACCGGCAGCGCGCCGCTTTTCGGCGTCCTCCACCACGTTGGAAAGGTTATCGTTATCAATCACCAAGTCCGATGGAGCGGACTTGCTGCGAAAACTCCGCGCCACGTCTCCCAGCGGCGTATCGTCCGGAACCTCTTGCGCGCGAGCGGGCTGCGGCAATGCCAGCACGAGCACGCCCGCGACCAGAAGGGCCATCGTCCAACGGGTTGATAACGGCGTTCTCACCAGGGTTATCCAGGCACCAGCGCACTTCGATCAGCGCGCATCGCCCGCACGAAGTGTGGCGGCGCGTGATCGTACGGAACTGCGAGCACGCGGCCAGTCACCGCGAACTCAAGCGGTCCTGCCTAGATTGTAGTGAGAGTAGCCGGCGAAACAGAGATAACTTCGGCAAACCTTAGTACTAGACCTTGCGGGCGGTGCGGAAAGTTAGTGGGCGCGCGCTAGACGAAATGGAGGCGCAACGGGGCGCGCGCCCAAACCCTAAAACCCAACTTCCTAAAGCAAACCCGAAGAGCGCAACCGAACTACTGGGTCAGCAACAGGTTGCCGTTTGAAGATCCAACGTGCCACCGCGAAGCCTACTGCCGCGTAACACAGATGCATGAACCTCATATACACCCCCGAGACATCCCAGTCGACCAGATTAGGGGAGGATCAGCATCACTATCGGCAAGTTAGCAGCCTGCAACAGTGTGTACAAGGCACATCGGTGCCATCGAAGTGGCACGGAAGTAATACGTCGGTCACTCACGAAACACTAGCTATAGCTGAGCTAACACGAGTCGCTAGTGAGAATCCATGTTTTCCACTTCTCCCGCTCGACCCGCAGGTGGCACCACGACCGTGGAGAGGCTGCCTTCCGCCGTCAGTTTCTGGAAGGCGGCGAGATCGCGGCGTTGCAGGTCGCCCCATCGGCTCAGCAATTCTCCGCTTTGCCGCTTCAACTTCTCGAACTCAAGCTGTTCGGCCTCGGTTGGCGCCGAGTCGGCGCTGCCCACGTCCATTGCAAGAAACGCCAACTTTGCATCAAGCTGCGGCGGGTAGGCCAGAGAATCTTCATTCGCGCTAATCGTCAGATTGATGAGCAGGTCCCGCATCCCAACCAGTTTCTTCTCCAGATCATCGGCCGAGGATACAATCGCCTTCGTGCTGGCATTTTCCGGCAGCCGCCGTTTCAGTCCAGCTACCTGCGACCGCACGTCCTGAATTTGATTGACCGCGTCATATACCCTGTTCAACTCCTCGTGAATCTGCGTCAGCAGGTTGAACTGCGCCGTCAGATCCGTCTCACTTACCTTCACTCGCGGATCCAACTTCACTTCCAATGGCGCAGTTTGACTCACGCTGCCAACCGTCAGCTTCACCTGGTACTTACCCGGCGTAGCCACCGCTCCCTTCGCGCCCCCGTTGTATTCCCATAGATAGTAGCCCGGAACACGATGGGCTTCTTCAGAGCGCAAATCCCACACGAAACGATTCAAGCCCGCATCCGGCTTGATCTCCTTTTCCGGCTTCTTGTCGTCTGGTCCCAGGGGTTCGTCGGGCAATTGTGCCTCGGCGCTCGAATATTTGCGAAGCACATTCCCCGAGGAATCGAGAATCTCGAGTTTCGTCTCCGTCCCTGTTTTCGGAGCGTCTTTCAGGTAGTAATAAATCATAGCCCCGGTTGGCGGATTCTGCCCGGTCCGCTTGGAAGGATGATGTTCTCCGGATTCTCCTGCCTGAATCCGGTAAGCCGCTCCCGGCGTGTAGAGATGGATCTCCTGTTTCGCCACATCCTCCGTAAATTGGCGCAATGGACTGACGTCATCGAGAATCCAGAACGCCCGCCCATGCGTCGCCACCACTAGATCGTTATCCTTGATTACAAGGTCATGCACCGGTGTGGTTGGAAGGTTTAACTTGAGCGATTTCCATTCCGCACCATCGTTGAACGAAACGTAGACTCCATTTTCCGTGCCCGCGTAAAGCAGACCGCGTTTCTTCGGGTCTTCTCGGACGGCTCGAACGAACGAGCCCTCAGGGATTCCATTGGTAAGCTTGGTCCAGGTTTGGCCGTAATCGCTCGTCTTATAGATGTACGGTTTGAGATCGTCGTTCTGATGCCGATCCACGGCCACATAAGCTGTGCCCGCGTCGTGAGGCGAAGCATCGATCTGGCTGATGCGGCTCCACTCCGGCAAATCTTTGGGTGTGACGTTCGTCCAGCTCTTGCCTTCGTCGCGCGTCAGTTGGACCAGACCATCGTCGGTCCCCACCCATAACAAGCCTTTCGTAATCGGCGACTCCGCCAGCGCAAAGATCGTGTCGTAGTACTCCGTGCCGGAATCATCCAGCGTAATGTCGCCGCCGGAAACAATCTGCTTGCTCTTGTCGTTGCGCGTCAGGTCAGGACTGATCGCCTGCCAATGCACGCCACCGTCGGTAGTTTTGAACAGCCTTTCGCCCGCATGATAGAGGGTGTTGGGATCGTGCGCTGAAATCATCACCGGCGCGGTCCATTGAAATCTGTGTTCAAGATTCGCCGCACCGTGAGCATCGGACAGTTCTGGCTGCTCGGTGATCGATTTCACCTGTCCGATACGCCGGTCGTAGCGTGTGATGTTTCCTTGATAATCCGCGGCGTAAACAATGTTGGGATCCGGTGGGTACGGCGCGATATAACCAGCCTCACCCCCACCCACGTCATACCAATCCGTGCGGTCGATCGACCCTTCATCGCTGCGGCTGGCAATGGCCACCGTCCCGCTATCCTGCTGGGCGCCGTAAACGCGGTAGGGCGTGACCGAGTCCGTAATCACGTGGTAGAACTGCGCCGTCGGTTGATTGTCCTCCAGCGTCCAGTTCTTGCCGCCATCCAGAGTTACGGTGACTCCACCGTCGTTCGATGCGATCATCCGCCGCGTATCTCTGGGATCAATCCACAATCCGTGATTATCTCCGTGAGGAACATGGATCCGATTGAACAGGTGTCCGCCATCGGTCGACTTGTACGCCTCCACATCCATGATGTAGACAACGTTTTCGTCTCTGGGGTCGGCGATGATGTGCATGTAATACCAGGGGCGTTGCCACAGGCTGTGGCTGGGATTCACAAAGTCCCAGCTCTCACCGCCATCGTCGGAGCGATACAAACCGCCGTCAGGATTGTGCGCCTCAATCAGGGCATAAACGCGGTCAGAGTTGGCAGCCACAGCGATGCCGATGCGTCCATAAGGGCCCTTGGGCAGGCCATGCTCTTCCAGCCGCTTCCAGGTCGTGCCGCCGTCATTCGAGCGATAGACTCCGCTTCCCGGTCCTCCGCTGGTCATGCTCCATGAAGTGCGGCGTGCCTGCCACAGCGCGGCGAACAGGATGTTTGGATTGTGCGGATCGAACGCTACGTCGATGCCACCGGTGTTCTCATCTTTATACAGAACTTTCTCCCACGTCTTGCCCCCATCCATGGTGCGAAAGATGCCGCGTTCCGGGTTTGGCCCGAAGGGATGGCCGAGCGCCGCCACGAAAACGATATCCGGATTACTCGGATTGATGATGACTCTTCCGATCGCCCGGCTGTCGCGCAGCCCAATGTTCTTCCAGGTCTTCCCCCCATCCAGAGACTTGTAAACTCCATCACCGTGAGCAATGTTGCCGCGTATGCAAGCCTCCCCCGTGCCCACATAAATCGTATTGTGATCCGAATTGGCCACTGCCAGGCTGCCAATCGCTCCACTTCCTTCCTTATCAAAGACCGACGTCCACGTCATCGCGCCGTCGGTCGACTTCCAGACGCCGCCGCCAGTCGCACCGAAATAATAAGTGGTAGGATCACCCGGAATTCCCGCCGCTGTCAGCGAACGTCCGCCGCGGAAGGGACCAATCATCCGATACTTCATCCCCTTGAATAGCTTTTCTTCCGGCTTGCCGGAATCGCTTTCCGCGGAGGCGTCCGGATTCGACGCGGTCGAGCTCGAGGTCGCTGCAGATTCCGTGGCCTTGGCCGCCTTCGATTGCCGCTCGGGTTTGGTCTGCCCGAAAGCCATATCATGAGTGCCGAGTACCATCAAAACGAGAACTAACGGCAGCCACACGATTGAATTCTTTGACGATTTGCTCCCCACAAATATCCCTTGACTGGCCATGTTCGGATTGCTCCCCCAGCAGAATCGTACGGATCTTTATTACGCGTGGTCTATCGTACTGCTACCGGTGCAGAATGCAAAACCCGTCCTATTTCTTCGACAGTATCCCCCGGGCGGCTTGAATTTCCTTCAGTTTCGCCGCCTCCACCTTCGGATAGGCAAGATCAAGTTCTTCCAGCGTCTCCACAATCGCGGCAGAAACCACCAGGTGCGTGAACCACTTGTTATCCGCAGGCACCACATACCATGGAGCCTGTTTGCTGGTGGTATTACGGATCATCTCTTCGTAAGCTTCCTGATAATCGTCCCAGTAATCGCGCTCATGAATATCCGCCTCGGAAAACTTCCAATGTTTTTCCGGTTCATCCAGTCGTGCTAGAAATCTTTTCTTCTGCTCCTTCTTCGAAAGATGCAGAAAGAACTTCCGGATCACCGTTCCGTTCCGCGCCATGTGCCGCTCAAAGCAGTGAATGTCTTCGAAGCGTTCTTTCCAGATGTCCTTTGTCACCAGAGAAGGCGGTACCTTCTGGGCTTTGAGTACCTGAGGATGCACTCGCACCACCAGCACCTCCTCATAATAAGAGCGGTTGAAAATCCCGATGTGTCCTCGCTCCGGCAGATGCTCGGTCGTCCGCCACAAAAAGTCATGCTGCAGTTCGGTATCGGAGGGCGTCTTGAAGGAAGTAACCTGGCATCCCTCCGGATTTACCCCCGACATGACATGTTTGATGGTTCCATCTTTGCCCGCCGCATCCATGGCCTGAAAGATCAGCAGCAGCGACCAGCGATCCTGCGCATAAAGCTTGGCCTGCAAATCTTCCATGCGCGCAACATCCTTCTGCAATTGCTCTTTGGCTTGTTCGACGGATCGGCAGTGCCCGGTGTCAGCTGGATCGTAGTCTTTTAGTTGGAAGTGTTTGCCATCGTCAATACGGCAGGATTTTGCCAGCTTGGCAGTTTTCATTCGTGGTCGGCTCCGGATAAATCACTGTAGAAAGTCTACACGCAGTCCGGATTGTCGGCGGCGTTTCTAGAAATGACAACCTTCTCAGCGAATATAGGCTCCGAATCCTGCTAACAGCGCAGACGGGAATCTTTCATACCCGCAAAATCATCACTTCCGTGGCTTTTATGAGGGCTGCCGCAGTCTGACCTCGCTTCAACTGCATTTCTCGCGCAGATCGTGATGTGATAATCGACGTGATCTGTTGGTCGCCGATGGAGATCCTGATTTCCGCCATCAAACCGCTAATGCGAACTTCATCGATTCGCCCAATTAACTGGTTCCTGCCGCTGACGCGGCGCATGACCTCCTTGCGCTCCCCCTGCGTTCGCCCTCGCGTTCGGAAAAGCAGCCGATCCAGTTCACTTTGCGGGATACGGTGGTGTCCTCCGGCGGTCTGGAGACTGCGAATCTTTTTCTTGTAAATCCACTGCTTGATCGTAGGAAAGCTGATCCCCAGTTGCAAAGCCGCGTCGCGCAGCTTCAGCAATACCTCATTCTTCTGGTCGGATTTGCTGTTCCTCAGCATCGGAGCGAAATCCTACAAGTCAGCTGCGAAACGGTCAACCGCGCTCGCGAACGAGAAATTTAGTCGCCGACAATTCTATAACAGCGTAAAACTATCTGTACCTTACGGTTCTATCGCAGCAAACCCTTCTCGGAAGAACTGTACTGACAGGCCAATATAACTCGCCGATACTCAGCCATGCGGCGTATTGTCCTGTCCCAAATATTGCACAATTTCAGACAGGGTACTCCAACCCACTCTCGCAACAACTGCCTCGCTTGATGCTTCAAATCACTCCGATCAGTGATCGATATCACCGCGCCAATGGATCAGACAACTTAAGTTTGCGCACCATGTGCCCGGCCGAAGTCTGAGCCGGACGGAGCCACTGTCCAGGTAGACGATGACAAATTTGTTGCCGGGCAGTGGTTCGGTTTTCGCCTGCCTCGTGAACTTAGGTTGCTCCCGTTTGCCTGACTCAGCCTCTAACCAATCACAATTGTTATTTACAGCTAGCAATTTCTGTGGTACCGTTCCCGCCCCAACGGGGACAGACGTCGTCGTCTTTTCTATGCCGGGATTTACTCAGTGGAAGCCCGACCTAACGGTTGGGCCGGCTCGGAATTGACCGTGAGCGCAATTTTGCAGAAGGTGCAGCGGTGACGAGGGTGAAGTGGTCAAGGCCATAGGAGATATGAAGCTTCCAGTTCGTTCGTCATGCCGCGTTGAGTTAGGGTTGAGTCCGATTTTTTCGCTGTCCCAGGAGCGCCGACTCTGAAGCAGATTCACATTGCGGTTGATAGCAAATACTGCAGGTAAATGGAGGAAGTTATGGTGATTGCTGGGCAAATGCCGGGAGCCCGAAATGCTGAGTACAGTATTTGGCGCGTGATTATGGCCTCGTCGGTCGGCACCATGATCGAGTGGTATGACTTCTACATTTTCGGCAGCCTGGCCGCCATCCTGGGCCCTAAGTTTTATCCTCCCGGGAACGACACCTTCGCCTACATCGCCTACCTCGCCACCTTTGCCGTCGGCTTTCTGGTTCGACCTTTCGGCGCACTTTTCTTTGGCCGCATCGGCGACCTCGTCGGGCGCAAATACGCTTTTCTGGTAACCCTCTCCATCATGGGCTTCTCCACCTTCGTCATTGGACTCCTGCCCTCCTTCGCAGCCGCAGGCTGGTTCGCGCCGATCGTGCTGCTCCTTATCCGCGTTTTACAGGGACTGGCGCTTGGTGGAGAATATGGCGGCGCAGCCGTGTACGTCGGCGAGCACGTTCCCGACAACAAACGCGGCTTCTACACCAGCTTTATTCAGATCACGGCCACCCTGGGTCTCTTCGTCTCCCTGATCGTAATTCTGGTCACACAGAATTCCATGTCGAAGGAAGACTTCTCCGCCTACGGCTGGCGCATCCCCTTCCTCATCTCCATCGTTCTGGTCATGGTCTCGCTCTACATTCGTCTGAAGATGAAGGAATCGCCGATCTTCGCCGAGCTCAAGAGCACGGGCATGACCTCCACTCAGCCGCTTAAGGACGCCTTCACCAAGTGGCCAAATCTGAAAAATGTCCTGATTTCGCTCTTCGGAGCCACTGCGGGACAAGGCGTGGTCTGGTACACCGGACAGTTCTATGCCCTGTTCTACATGCAGACCATTCTCAAAGTGAACGTCAAAACCGCCAACATCGTGGTCGCGATTGCTCTCTTGCTGGGTATGCCGTTCTTCACCTTGGTAGGAGCGCTGTCCGACCGCATTGGCCGCAAGAAGCTCATGATGGCAGGCTGCCTGCTCGGCGTCCTGACCTACATCCCCATTTACAAAGCCATGGAACGCGCAGCGGGCAACAATGTTGTTACGGTAAAATCCACCCGCAACAAAGTGACGGGAGCCATCGGACTCACGGCCATGACCACGGACGCGGCGGGAGCTTTGGTTCCCGTCAAGGAAGCGCCCAATCCAAATCGCGCCATGCTCGTGGTTCTGGTTTTCATTCAGGTCCTTTACGTGTGCCTCGTCTACGGACCCATCGCTGCCTATCTGATTGAGGCCTTCCCGGCAAAGATACGGTACACTTCCCTGTCTCTGCCGTATCACATCGGAAATGGTGTGTTCGGCGGATTGCTGCCGCTTATTGGCCTCTCATCCGTCGCCGCCACTGGAAATATCTATGCCGGTCTCTATTACCCGATGATCGTGGCTGGCATGACGTTTATCGTGGGTAGCCTGTTGCTGCGCGAAACCCACGGCAACCGCATTTGGGATGAGGCCGGAGGACGCACATCCGCCGCAAAGTAGCAATCGTTTCTCTTCGGCGCGCCACAGCGATTACCGGATCAAGGCCGCTTGGAGACTTGCTCCGCCTTCCGGGTTTGCGGCTGTCAGCGACCCTCCCAGCGAGGGCGCTGGCGGCATGTTCTTTCTACTTGCCATGGCTTCGGCTAGGCGTGTGGCTGCGTGGCCCGGTCTCATGCCATCGGCCAGTCGCGCCATTTTCGCCAAGAGCATTGGTCTACCCGCCTTGGCTTCGGAAAAGCACTTGATACGTTATAAACTCAGTGACCAAAGGGGTAATTGATATGGCACAAATTCTTCAGAAGCCGGTAGTCAGTGAGACCACGGAAGCTCAGATCGCAGTCCATTGGCGGGAGGAGGAATACTGTTATCCTTCCGCGAAATTTGTCGGCCAAGCCAATCTCACCGATCCCAACGTCGTCGAGCGCTTCAGCGAGAAAAATTTCCCGGAATGCTTCCGCGAGTACGCCGATCTTTTGAGTTGGGACCGGTACTGGCACACTACGCTCGATACCAGTGATCCGCCATTCTGGAAATGGTTCGTTGGCGGCAAGATCAACGCCTCCTACAATTGCGTGGACCGTCACCTTGCCAAATACAAGAACAAAGCCGCGTTGGTCTTTGTGCCCGAGCCGGAATCGGAAGCACCCGTATCCGTGACCTATCGCGAACTCTACGTCAGAGTGAACGAATTCGCAGCCCTGCTGCGCGATTTCTGCGGCCTGAAGAGCGGAGACCGGGTCACCATCCATATGCCCATGGTCCCCGAGTTGCCGGTCACGATGCTGGCCTGCGCGCGCCTCGGAGTCATCCACTCCGTTGTGTTTGGCGGCTTCAGCGGTGAAGCTTGCGGCATGCGCGCCGCCGATTCCGGCAGCCGCGTGCTGATCACCATGGACGGCTACTACCGCAATGGCAAAATGATCGACCACAAAGCCGGCGCCGACATCGCGCTGGGCGTAGCCAAGACCGAAGGTCAGAGCGTGGATAAGGTCCTGGTTTGGAGACGGCACCCAGGTAAGAACGCCTCCTCTTCACCGTTTGTGAAAGAGCGCGACTTCTTTGTCGACGAGATTCTTCCGAACTACTCCGCCACCGTCGTAGCTCCGGTTCCCATGGATGCGGAAGCGCCTCTTTTTCTTATGTACACCAGCGGCAGCACCGGAAAGCCGAAGGGCTGCCAACACCGCACCGGTGGCTACCTATCTTATGTGGCGGGTACCTCTAAATACATCCAGGACATTCACCCTTCGGATGTCTATTGGTGCATGGCCGATATCGGCTGGATCACCGGCCACTCTTATATTGTGTATGGTCCGCTGGCCCTGGCCGCTACCAGCGTCCTCTACGAGGGAGTCCCTACTTTCCCCGACGCCGGCAGAGTATGGAGAATCGCCGAACGCCTCGATGTCAACATCTTCCATACGTCACCCACAGCCATTCGCATGCTGCGCAAGTCCGGTCCCGAGGAACCCGCCAAGTACAACTACCATTTCAAGCACATGACCACGGTCGGAGAGCCCATTGAGCCCGAGGTTTGGCGCTGGTATCACGACGTTGTGGGTAAGGGTGAGGCAGTAATTGTCGATACATGGTGGCAAACCGAAAACGGTGGATTCCTATGCAGCACCAAGCCGGCGCTCGATCCCATGAAACCGGGAAGCGCGGGCCCAGGGATGCCCGGAATCTATCCCACGATCATGGACGAAAACAACGAGCCGATTTCCGCTGGATCCGGCAAAGCTGGCAACATCTGCATCCGCAATCCCTGGCCGGGAATCATGCAAACCATTTGGGGTGATCGCGAGCGCTTCGTCAACCAGTACTACAGCAAGTATTGCAAGGATCGCAGTAGTAAGGACTGGCACGACTGGCCCTATTTTGCGGCAGATGGAGCGGTGCTCGCTGGGGACGGCTATTTCCGCATCCTGGGTCGCGTCGATGACGTCATCAACGTGGCCGGACACCGCTTGGGCACAAAAGAAATCGAGTCGGCGTGCCTTACGGTTCCCGAGGTAGCGGAAGCCGCGGTCGTGCCGGTCGTCGATGAGATCAAAGGTCGAGTGCCCGAGGTCTACATCGCCCTCCAGCCAGGTCTGCAAGCCAGCCCGGCAATTGTGGACAAGGTCAACAAAGCGATTGAGACCATGATTGGGAAGATCGCTCGTCCGCGTCGCATCCTTATTGTTCCGGACATGCCGAAGACGCGATCCGGAAAGTTAATGCGTCGTGTGCTCGCAGCTCTTTCCAACAACATGAATACCGGCGATATCACCACTCTGGCCAATCCTGACGTAGTCGAAAAAGTCCGCGAACTGGTTCAGGGCAAAGAGGCAGTAGCCATCGCCGATGGACCCGAAGATTTGAAGAAATTCGGAACGGAGGAGTAAACCCGAAATCAGGAGCAAGCCCTCGGCAGAATCTGCCAGGTTTGCTCCTCGCTTTTCTAGTGGCCCTTGGTGCCGGCAGCAAGAATCGAACCCCCACAGTCCTTTCGGACCTGCGGATTTAAGTCGGCTGCGTCTGCCAATTTCGCCATGACATTAAAGAACTCATAGCGCACAATGCGTGAAAATGTGTAAGTAAATGTGCAAGTTTTGAAGGTTTTCCACTGGTCAGGTGTCAAGAAGGACCTCGCGAGGACACGCTCTTTCCGGCGTTTTTTATTTGACCGCTCCGAGGGAGGCGAAGAGCTAGGGCCCTTTCCCATCCGCCGATGCATTCTTGTCAATTCGCAATTTCACGCAGTGCACCCGTCAGCAGACCTTTCCTCGCTGCTGCCAAGCGTTAGGAAACCACTGAGGATGCTTTCGCCTGTGCAAATAGCGAATCTCTCTATTTTCGATTGTCGTAGATTATGAAAATAGTGCGGAACGCTATTTTCGCCATAAGAAGGCGGATGTGGCCCACGCTACCAACATTCCCGGCCAGAAAGTATCGCAGGGCAGCTATCCAGCCTTTGTGCCAGCGCCCCTGCCTCCTGAACTGGACACCGCGGCTGATTGGCGCACTCTTGGACGCAGACCGGCCAGTCGGAAGATTAGCGCGCGAGGGTGGTCGGCTTCCCAATCCTCATATCTTGATCCGGCCCTTGGTACAACGTGAAGCCGTTTTATCGAGCAGGATTGAAGGCACACAGTCCACGCTGGGTGAGCTGCTTGCCGCTGAAGCGGAAGCGACCGTAGATCGCAGTTCCGAGGATCTTCGAGAAGTTGGCAGTTACGTAGTGGCCCTTGAGCAGTGACCTTCTGCTCGCCATAGTTGCTACGGAATTCTGATGGGGGGCCACTCTCGACCTAGGAAATCGGTCACTCGCGTCGCGAGTAACTTCGTTGTCTCATTTCTGATGATGCAATTGCTCGAGAGCCTTCTGTGCGGGATCACGCTGCATAGCGATGGGCGCCTTTTGCGCCGCGGTTTGAATGTCCGTTTCGAACTGAGACAGATAAAAGGCTCCGACCAGTTCTTCGCCGGCCTCCTGTGTAGAGTAGAAAGGGTCGTGCAGCGCGGCGCGCACCACTTCAGTCAGTTCCGGAACCTGACTTGGTGTCACTACTTCTTTCAGGCTTTCCAGCCCGGCGAGCGCGATCAGCCGGATTCGCTCCGGCACTCCGGGCTGGGCTTGCGCCAGCAGGATTTCCACTGCTTTCGGGCTCTTGGTTGCTACCAAGCCGGTCAATGTCGCTTGCATGACGTGTATTTCGGGCTTCGTCAGTACCTCTGCTTGCAGGACATCGAAGGCCTGCGCCACGCCCGATTTACCCAATCCCTTGGCCGCAGCGGCTTCTACCGCGTAGCTGGAATCGTTGTGCAGGGCGTTCACCAGTGCGCTATAGACCCCCTGGTCCTTCGCGTACTTTCCCAGAGCTTCGAACGCCGCCGTCCGCACTCGGCTATCTGGTTGCTGCAAAGCGGAGAGCAGAACCGACTTGGCCCGTTCCGTTCCGATACTGCCGAGACTCGTCGCGGCGGCTGCGCGCACGCCATAGAACCCATCGTTGCTCATCACCTGCGCCAGCGCTTCCACGCGCGCATCCGGATTAGCAAGCGTAGTTGTGCCCAGTTGCTGGGCCGCCCACAGCCGGCTCATCATCGAGGGATCTCTCTCCGCCTCCGCAATCAGGGCATCGACCGGCTTGTCAAACTGCACGGTCTTATCGATGAAACTGTCGGGATCGAAATCTACCCACCGGGGCTCGAAGTCGAGTGGAATCTCGAACTCTTGTTGCTGCAAATTGTCGCGAACCTGAATTTTCTTCCGTTCGCCATCCGCGCCATAGAACGCCAGCTCGATGGGCATGTCAAAAATCGGCGTCTCGGCATCGGTTCGCTGCAGCTGGCTGACGGCGACTTTCTCCGTCTTTCTTGTGGCGTCGTAGCTCGCCGCGACCCGATAGTCGGGACGTCCGGCCATAAACACCCATTCGCGGAAAAACCAACCGAGTTCGTCACCGGTGGTTTCCCGAATGGAGTTGATCAGTTCGGGAGTATCAGCGTTCTGCCCATGATGCACGACCAGATAATGGTGCAGTGCCTGAAAAAACAACTCGTGTTGCGACGCAGGATGCGAGGTGTTTTCCGCGCCATCAATCAAATAACGCAACATATCCAGCACCGCTGCGCCTTTCTCATGTGTGGTCGCGTCGAACATATCGAAGGGGTCGCTATAGTGGCGATCGACGATCGGACGTCGGTAGGAGTTGCGATCCTCCTCTTGCTCGGCTAGCTGATCATTGTAAATCGCAAAGCGATAGGCGTCGTTCCCTTCGTGATGCTGCGTGTACAGTCCCTCCAGATATGTGGCAAAACCCTCGTTGAGCCAGATGTTGGCCCAGTCGCGCCCTTGGACGTAATCGCCGAACCAGTGCTGGCCCAACTCGTGGGAAACGAGGTTCGTGCTGGGATAATCCTGGTCGGCGCGTTCGTCGTGCAGCGTGCGATCGGTCAGCGTGGTCGCACTGACGTTCTCCTGGCCTCCGAACAGGAAGTTCTGCACCGTGGTTTGAGCGTACTGCTCATACGGATAATCAACGCCTGTGGCGCGCGAAAAGAATCCAATCATGTCGGGAGTCAGGTGAAAAGACCGGCGTGCCGTAGCTTCGTCGACAGAATCTGGAACGTAGTAATCAACCGGCTTGTCCTCATATCTGTCGGTAAACTTGCGCCAGGGACCCACAGCAAGGGAGATCAGATATGAGCTGTGCGGGACGCTTTCCACCCAGTCGTAAGTTACCTGACCCACGGCACGCGTGACCTTCTCCAGCCTGCCGTTCGAAACGACGATTTGTCCGTCGGGGACGGTCGTGACCGTCTCGCTTGTGGCCATGTCGTTCGGGTAATCCCAACAAGGAAACCAAAAGTGATTTAGCTCAGCTTCGCCTTGCGAAAAGACCTCGTGCGGCCAGTTAGGATAACTCGGCGTTGGATTTACAAAAAACAGGCCGGTGCGCGGAAAGCCGTGATACACGATCCGAACGTTCAACGTGCTGGTCGGCTCGTAATCGTGATCGAGTTCAATCCACAAACGCGGATCTTGCGACGTGTGCGTTAACTTGACGGGCATACCGTGCACCTGCTCCATAGTTACCGAATCGATCGTCAGTTCGGAGCTGTTTAGATAAAACTTGCGGAAGTGCGGTTGGATGGGCCGGAGCTTAACCGTTTCGTCCCCGAAGACTTCACCTTTGAGCTGGTCGAAGCTCAGCTTCACCTTGTAATTCTCGACGTGGTAGGTTCGACTCGGCGCCCACTGCAAAACGTCGGGATTGCCGAACCTGTGGCCCGTTTCCTGTCCTGAGGCCGTTACGGCAATAATGCCGTTCACCATGAACGCAATTAACCCAAGCCCTCGCTTCACTCTGTGTTTTGCACGGCTGTTCAGCCAGACGCGTTTGGCTTCGCTTCGCGATCCAACTCGCGCGGCAGGCGGCATACCCTGTTTCTCCGTGCCAGAACCATCCGTCACTTGAACCCTCACACTGCGTCTAATCTTCATACCGGACATGCGGCGTCCCTCTTTGGTTCGGCTCAGGATACTAAAGGCGCGTCGCTAGTGCGGTTCGTCGAGGGTAGATTATAGGGATAAAGGGAAACCAAATCCGGAAATGTGGTCTTAGCGGGTTCTGTTGTCCAGATTTCAGAGTCACGACCTGGGCGACTTTGCATCGATCCGCATGATGTCGAAGTCGGCATATCCATACGACGAAGGGGATCACAACGGACCACATCTGATGTTTTTTACGGCGCTCAAGGACGGTAGGAATTGGGGGGCCGGCGCATCGGGCTCGCCAGTTGTTTCGGTCCTTACCGGTTCTTATCGCCGAAGGAACCGTCCCAGGCGAAAGGGCTGCCTCCGATTCCTGTGTCCGCAGTCGAAGCGGCAAAGTGGTCCGCACCCATGCAGCAAGAGTAGATTGACCATAGGACGATGTTTACGCCAGCTTTCAACCAAAGTCATTTCTCCTGCGATGACGGGACCGAACCTATGCCGCTAAGATGAGATGTGTACAATCTTGGCCAACAAAATCAGTGAACCTTGGAACTCCTGGAGACCACCGTTTGAACTCTAGCAAATGTGTAGCCCTCTTCTCATCTCTCCTTCTTCTTGTACTGCTCACGCCGGTTTCGCATGGGCAAATCGATGACGCCACCCAGAAGCTCTCTCACGATATTTTCAAACAACTGATCGAAATCAATACCACCGACTCGGTGGGAAATGTGACTGCGGCCGCCGAAGCCATGGCACAACGTTTTCGCGAGGCCGGTTTCGCCGAGTCCGAGATGCAGATTCTTGGCCCGAACGACCGCAAGAAAAATCTCGTCATTCGGCTGCGCGGAACAGGCAAACATAAACCGCTGCTGCTCATCGGCCACCTTGATGTAGTGGAAGCCCATCGCGAAGACTGGACTACTGATCCTTTCACTTTTGTAGAGAAAGACGGCTTCTATTATGGCCGCGGCACGCAGGACATGAAAAGCGGCGATGCCATCATGGCGACCACGCTGATTCGCTTCAAGAAAGAGGGATTCATTCCCGACCGCGACATCATTCTTGCTCTGACTGCCGACGAGGAGGGCGGCAAGTCGAACGGTGTCGACTGGCTAGTTAAGAACCATCGCGAACTCATCGATGCCGAAATGGTTTTCAATCACGACGGCGGCGGCATCCTCAGCGATCATGGCAAACCCGTGATGATGACCGTGGATGCCACGGAAAAGCTCTATGCAGATTTTCAGCTTTCGGTGACCAATCCCGGGGGCCATAGCTCGTTGCCCAGGCCCGATAATGCGATCTATTCGCTTGCGAACGCGCTCAGTCGGCTTGAGCACTACCAGTTCCCCTTCGAACTGAACGAAGTCACTCGGGTCTATTACGAGCGAATGGCAAAGGTGGAAACGCCAGACCGCGCCGCCGACATGAGGGCGATATTGAAGACTCCGCCCGATGCCGCAGCCGTTGCCCGGCTTTCGCGCGATCCGATTGACAACTCAACTATGCATACCACCTGCGTTGCCACCCGCCTCAATGCCGGACATGCGAACAACGCTCTGCCGCAACGGGCAGAAGCCAATGTGAACTGCCGCATTCTGCCCGGGCACACTGCCGAAGAAGTCCGGCAGGATTTGATCAAGGTGTTCGCGGATCCTGCAACTACCGTGCGTTACGTCGACAGTTTTGGCAACGTTTCTGACACCGCTTCCGGCCGAAAAAGCTTTCCGCCTCCGCCCTTGCGTCGCGATGTGTTTGGCCCGTTGGAGAAAATCACAGAAGAGATGTGGCCGGGCGCCCCCGTCATTCCGGATATGGCAACTGGCGCCTCCGATGGTGTGTACACGATGGCGGCGGGACTGCCAACCTATCAGATTTCAGGAATTGCGATTGATCGCGATGATATCCGCGCCCACGGGCGCGACGAGAGGCTCGGCGTCGATTCCTACTACAAAGGCGTTGATTTCTACTACCGCTTCCTGAAAGCGGTGACAGCAGAATAAGAATGGGCGCTCACTGACGCCTCTCTTGGAGCAAGGATGGAAAGATGACTCGACAAATCGTGAAAGGCCTTGTGCTGGCCGCATTTGTCGCCAGCACGCTGGCGGAAGATCGTGGGCAAGCGTCTTCTGAGCACCCCATCAAGACTGTTCGGGTGATCGTGATGGAAAACCAGAATTGGTCATCTATCCAAGGCAACAGATCTGCTCCCTACATGAACCAGACGCTCTTGCCCATAGCGTTTCATGCGGAGCAATATTTCCCCCCCAACAATCATCCCAGCCTGCCCAACTACCTCTGGATTGAGGCCGGTACGAATTTCGGAATCCTCCATGCCTGGACCGACCGACGTCATTTTCCCAAAGGGCAGCGATGTTTGCTAGCGACAGTCGGACGTATTTGCGGGCGGTTCCACGCCGTCAGTGCCGCCGGGCGGATCTGGCTCTTAAGTCGGCTGGGTCTACCAATTTCGCCATCCCAGCTCGCGATCATTCTAGCCCTGCCAGCCTGGCTCATTTGCCGCGGACGGCCTCCCAACGATGTGTCCTTAGAGCGTCATTTACTTGGCCATTCTCACCGGCTACCCTCCTTCATACGCCCGCATCTCATCAACACTGTGGAGGTCGCATGAACTTTCCTTTGAAATCGGCGGGGGTGATGTGTCTGGTCGCTCTCTTAGGCTCTCTTATCTTCGCTCCGGCCCTGCATGCCGGAAACGGTGTACTCGGACAAGTCGATCTCGAAGCCGCCACCAAAGTGGAGAAAGGTGCCGGCGTCTGGATCGACGGACAATACGTCGGCTATCTGCAAGAACTCAAGGGATCGAAAAAAATCCTGCTTCTTCCGGGTGAACACGAAATTATCGTTCGCCAAGGCGGATACGTGGACTTCGTTCAGAAGGTAACGGTGCGCGCGGGAGAGACGCAAACCGTAGCCGTAAAGATGGAGAAAGACACGCGGGTTCAGATACCGAAAATCACCGCTGAAATCAAGCTGGAGGTAAACCCCAATCGCGCCGCCGTATTTGTCGACGGTGTCTTTATCGGCCACGTCGCCGAGTTCGGAGGGATGGGCAGGGCTCTGCTGGTCGCCCCGGGAAAGCGCAAGGTCACCATCAGTCTGCCGGGTTATCAAACCTTCGAGACCGATATCGACCTGGTGGCGAATCAGAAATCGATGGTCAAGACTGATCTGGTGAAAGGTGGACCAGCGGAGGGAACTCCTCTGCCGCAATAGCCGGAATTAAGCGTCAGAGCTGCCTGATCAAGAGGCGGTGGCGCCGAGCCCCCGCTGCTTGCGCAGCATCTCCACGAACGGCTCGACCGCCAGTTCAGCATGATTGCGGAAAAGACCCAGCAACGGATCCTCTCCATCGCCGGCTTCGGAAGAGGGTTTCGATCTCTGACCGATCTCGTTTTCCAAACCTTCCGGCTCAACCAGAAGTTCCGGCATCATATCTGGACTTTCTGTCAGCCGGCTCAGAAATTTTTCCAGCAAAGCGCGGTGCTCCGTCGTCGACTGGGTAAATTCCACGCCCATCCCTTTTTCCGGATGCATCACCCGAACCACACCTTCCGATCGCAATTCCACCCCTGCGGCACGCATGGAGAGCGTGACTCGGGTGGAAATGGGAAATGGCGAACTTATCTCAAGGTAGCAGCCACCCAAGCTCAAATCCGTGAGCTGGCAGTGCACTGGAGGATCGTCCTTTTCTGCGTCGGGAGTGTTGCGACTGAGCCACTCGCGCAATTGACGCGCAGCGTCCGGAGATAGATCCAGAAAACGCAATCCGACCTGCATCCCGCTTCCCTCCCACGCGAACTCCGCCGGAACCTCCAGCTTGTTGGTCGAGCCCGGAAGGGTGAATGCCAAATCCCATTTGCCCTGTGGCTTGCTGCGTCGGGGAAGCGTGATCGCCAACCCTCCTTCACCCACGTCGGTCGTGTTCACCTTGAACCGGGCTCCCGACTGCGCGCTCACCATCTCCAGCGCAAAACGTACAGAGACTCTGGAATTACGCCGACGTTCCCTCTTCATCAGGGCTCGCGCCGCACGAAAACTTGACTTGGCCCGCTCGGCGGAAACTGGTTTGTAGAGAGTAAAGTGCGCCCCAATCTCGAATGCCGATCGCAGCCCGATCTCCGGGTCCAGAATGGCCACGGCCACGGCGCGCTTGTTGCATGGGGCCATCCGTGCACCGCGCAAAACATCGGCCGCTCCGGGTCCTGCGCAATCCACAATAATTGCCTCGAACCGGTCCCGGGTCAGATGGCGCAAAGCGGTCTCCGAGCTCGTGCAATGTTCAACCCCAATGTCGAGATCGCCCAGAGTGCGGCGCAACACGCGCACGATTTTATCGTCGGAACACAGCAACAGTGACTTCAGAGTCATAGCCCGCTCTTAAACTCTCCCCGCTCAGGGTATTCGCCCGACACCTGCGAGGAATACCCTCAACTTTAAGCCCGCCCGCAAAGCTCAGGCAATCATGTCTTAGGGCGGAAGGTTACTCTTGTAACCCTCACGATTTCACCAAGATGCTCTCCGGCGTTTCCCGACCTTTTCTCACCCGCTTCCGGAAGTTTAGGCCCGAGTGCGGCGGCAGCAAATTTCATGACAAGTCACAACCAGCCAACAGCTTAGAGCGGATTTGTAAAGTTAATTTCTCGCAAATCGTGATTGACTTTCGCCGCATCTTGCCCTATTATCTCGAGACTCCGACTAGCTTTAAGGGCCTCTTGGACTCTAGCTCTGTCTAGCAATCCTGAGACTTTGTTTTGTTTCCTGAATCCATGGAGTTCTCGGAGAATCATATAGTTAGGCTAATTTTTAGGGTTGATCTAATCCCCCATTTGTACGAAAGGCATTAGTTCATGGCGAAGCGACGTGGAAATCCAAACTGGGGCAAGCCGGAGCCGATAGGGCCGGTGGTCCCTACCATTACCGAGTTTGAACAGGTGGTGCGCGAGTACAAACTCACCCCCGACCAATATTTGCGCTCGACTCGTTTGCGGGAGTGGGCGCGCCGCAACAAGAATTCCAAGTACATCCCTGAGCCTCTTCTGGAAGCTTGGGGCTTCGAGATAGAGTCCACGCTCTAAGCGTGAACTCGACAATATTTTCCAGGGTCGCTCATCGCGGCCCTTCTTTTTTGTGCTCGACTTTCTGCACATCCCGCTGCCTGAACTGTTCGCCCTGCTGGCAGCCGTCGCCTTTGCCGCCGGCCTGAATGTCTATGCCACCGTCGCAGCGCTGGGCCTGCTGTCCCGCTTTTCCCACCTGCCCCTTCCGCCCTCGCTGCATTTACTCGAAAGCTGGCCGGTCATTGCCGCCAGCGCCGTACTGTTCGTGATCGAATTTTTCGCCGATAAAATTCCGGCCTTGGACTTAATCTGGAGCGCTCTCCACACCTTCGTTCGGGTGCCCGTCGCGGCCTTGCTCGCCTACGGAGCCACGGCGCAACTCAGCCCCGCCGCTCAACTTCTCGCTGCTTTCTTAGGCGCAGCCATCGCTTTCGCCGCCCACGGAGGCAAAACCGCGCTGCGCGCAGCTGTAACTCCGTCTCCCGAACCTTTCTCGAATATCACGTTGAGTTTGGGAGAAGACGTTCTCGCCGTCGGTCTGACTTGGCTGGCCACGCGGCATCCCTACGCGGCCGCGACCATCGTCGCAATTTTGGTCGCCATCATTCTTTTGTTAGCCCGCTTCGTCATCCGAGCGCTGCGAACCCTGTTCCGCGGCGCGGAAAACGAATTGGCAGGGCGCCCCGCGTAAGCCGTTTGTTCCCTTCAAGAATTTGTCTTTGTAGGTTACGAACGTCGCATCGAATATCGGTTCCCGATTTGGAACCTTCGACAGCTCCTTTGCAATTTCGTCGGCATCGCCCAACCATCGTCGGGCATCTAATCATCAACTCAGCGGGTTGAGGATTGTTGTGTCAATTTTCGACGAAAAATATCGAGTCGTTGGGGTCGAGAATGATCGACTCCGGGTGCGCGGAGTTCACAGTGGCGATGTCTTGACCATTTTGAACCCGCAACCTGAATTTCCTATTTCTCAGGAAGACTATCCCGTAGGCAAATTGATTGCCCTCACCGATCCCTCGGAAACCCAGGCGAATTAACTTCTGCCTTTCCGTTCTCAAGTGCCATAACCCGCCCCACTATTCCACCTATCTGCGGTCAATGACGTCAACTATTTCGGAGTCCGGCTCCGTCCATGCCTCTGCACCCTGGTGGGTCAACTGTTGCGCGGCGTCGTTCCAGTGCAGGCGAGTGACTCGGCAGTCTCCCTTCTCGTACGCATAAGTCTTGCCATCATCCTGATAGAGGGTGAACTCGGCATCCGCTCCGGGATAAATCCGCACCCTGACAATCTTCTGTGGCTCATTGCTACTCTCAATCGCTTCTCCCAAAGGCAGGACCGACCCGGCGCGAACAAACAGAGGTAGTGTGTCGATGGGCGCATCGACCTGAATCGCCTCTCCACCGTGCAGACGTTCATTCGTCCAATAGTTGTACCAGTCGGTACCAGCGGGAAGGTAAACAGTTCGGCGAGTTGCGCCCTGTTCGGTTACCGGTGCCACCAGGAATGCAGGGCCAAACATGTATTCATCCCGCAGGTCGGCCACTTTTGGATCGTTGGGAAAATCCATGAATAGAGCGCGCATGAAGGGAATACCGGTCTGGTAGGTTCGGTAGCCGAGCGAATAGATGTATGGAAGGAGTTGGTAGCGAAGCCTCAGATACTTCTCCAGGATCGGCTCTGCCTGTTTTCCGTACGACCAGACTTCGTTATGGAGTCGGCTTCCGTGCGCCCGGAAAATCGGAAGAAATGCCCCATATTCGAACCAGCGTGTGTAGAGCTCGGGATAATCGTCGTAGCCGCCGACATTCTCTCGCGCGTCGGAAGGATCGAGCAATGGCGGATGGGCGGGATGATGCTCGTTCGATAAATATTGCCAGCCGCCGATGTCCTGGGTCCAATAGGCAATGCCGGAAGCCGTAAAATCGAGCCCCGTTGGGATCTGGCGCTTCAGCGCGTCCCACGTCGGGGAAATGTCCGACGACCAGAACATGCTTCCGTTGCGCTGCGCTCCCAGATAAGCATCGCGGGAAAGAATCAGCGCGCGATGGTTGATATCACGGCGGAAACCGTCATAGAGAGCGGCAGTGTGAACCAAGGGATAGATGTTAAAGTAGCGCGTGCCCGGCCCGACCGAGAAGTAACTGCCGTTCGGCGGCAAGTCGGGCTCGGTTTCATCGGCCCAGATCGAATCGAAGCCTTTACTGAGGATGTCGTCGCGGATTATCTCCCAGAACCACCGTGCCGCCTCCGGATTGGTCGTATCGATGTCGGAACCAGCCCGGTCATAGGGCAGACCGTCTGTAGGCGTACCGTCAGCGAGGTGCTCAAACCAGCCTTTCTTCATCAGGAAATCGTAGTAACGAGAACCCTTCGTAAACCGAGGCCACACGCTGATCATCGTCTGAAAACCCATCTCGTGAAGCTGCCGATTCATCGCTGTTGGGTCCGGCCATTTGTCTGGAACAAAATCCATCTCTCCCATCTTTGAGTAATAGAACCAGTCCACCACCAGGATGTCGGCCGGAAGGTGCCGCTCGCGGTATCCCCTGGCTACGGCCAGCACTTCGTCCTGCGAGCTATATCGCTGCTTGCATTGAATGTAGCCGTAAGCCGCTTTCGGCAGCATGGGAGTGGCTCCCGTTAGCAACCTGTATCCCGCGTAGATCTCGTTCAGCGTGCTACCAGCGATCACGAAGAATGACACGCGGTCGCCGACCTCCGATGTCCAGCTGGTTCGCTCGTTGAATCCTGGCTCAATCACGGTCTTGGAGGGATTGTCCCAGATGATTCCGTAACCGTAATTCGTCACCATGAAGGGGACACATACGCTCGGAGCTGCCGTCGCCGTGTAGTTGTGCCAGCATTCGACCCGGTGCGCGCGATGATCGAGAAACCCCTCTTGATTCTGACCCAGGCCGTAATAGTGTTCGTCATCGGGAGAAGCAAACGTGGCGCCAACCTGGTAGAAGGACGAATCGGACGGGCGCTTGTCGTTCAGGATTGCCGCGTTGCCGTCCTTGTGGTTGGGAACCGACATCCACCAGTGCGTCATTTTCAGCAGTGTCTTGCCCTCTGGCGTTTGCACCAAAATGTTTACCTGCGGACTGGACCCGCTGAAGAACTTGCCGATATCGATTTGGGTCGCCGCGGGTTTCCGTGGATGGTTCACTGCGACGGTAACGATCAAGCCAGCGGAGCGGTAAATATCTCCTCCGTCGTTGTGCTGCTGCGACCACCCGTCCGTCGCGGGAGTCGCCGTGAAGCCATATCCGGGCGCGGCCACGCCCTGATCCCGGTTCATGCTGAGCGTCACACGAATGATGTTCGTGGCGTAGGGTTCTAACGCAATGATGCTGCCGTCGCGGTCCAACACAACAGGTGGATTCTGGGCGCTGGCTGAGCTAAGGGACAGGACAATGAGCGTGAGCAGAAGTTTTGCCATAATACTATTTCAACTCCTTCGCTCCGCCGGATTTATGAAGGCGCAGGATTCCAATCGGAGCGCCGTGGATCTATCGAGGCTGTCTATAGCCTTGGGAATCAGCTCGATATTTTAGCCCTTGATTGACGAAAACAGGGGTAGCGCTCAAAACCCCAAGACAAGATAGGACCAATAGGTTCGGCGTAGGGGGCATGCTTGCGCATGCCCCCCTCCACGAACTCGGACGGGAACTGATTCGTGCATCCGCTTCTTGTCTCGGATGACTGGCGGCAAAGCGGACGGCGGGGTAAGGATGGAGTAGAGACCATTTCACTACAAGGCGCCACACCGGGGAGGTTTCCGGCTTTCTGGGTTCGCCATGCTAAGGCGGCTTGAGCTGACCGGACTACCGCGACAGCCGGGTGGACTTCAAGTACGCCCGGAAGCGAATGAGCGCCTTCGTTAGCCAGACAGCCTTACAGACGTGTCCGGGTGCAACCCAGATCCAGCGCAGGAAAAACACAGATCCGGGGTTCAGCAACAAGGCGGCGTGCTCTGGTTCACACCGATCACGGGCCGGTCTTCAAAAATCCCAGATTTGGGTACCCCCCAACTGAAGAAAGCCACGGCCGAAGCCGTGGCTGCCGAGCTAGGATCCCAGTTAACCAGCCTTTCGGTATTCGTCCTCGAGCCCTCCCGTGCCAATCACTTCCTTCCGTCGTTCGCGCAAGCGATCCTGGAAGGTGTCCCATCGAGGACCAATGCCAACCGCGCTCGTATCAATTTCCACCGTACTGGTCCCCGCGGCAAATCCAGGCTCGACCGACTCGGCGTCCTCAATTTCCGCGTCGGCCACAGTTTCGCGCCTCACCGCATCGGCAGCCGCCACCGAAGACGAATTCTGAGGCATCTGCTGCGTCGTCGGCACTATGTTCCGATCGGTCTCGGACCGGTGCATCACGGGATTCGCCTCCCACTTTGAGCGATAGCGACCTTCATAATCCGACCATTGTTCGTCCGACTCCAGGTCGGTCTCCATGTACGGCGGAAAGCTCTCCACCTGTGCCTTGGTCAAATCAACCGTGAAGTCGTCATCGTGCTGGGCCGACGCCCGCAGCCTCTCCGCGGGGACGACAAACTTCTTCGTCCTCAGCCATCCCCCAGTATCGACGACCACATAGCGAATCAATCCGGTGGAGTAGTCGAAGATTACATCGTCGATCTTGCCCAGTTTCTCGTCGTCCAAGCCATACAACTTGGCTCCCCGGATATCTTCCGTCTCATCCGTGAAGCGATAATCTCGCAGCATGCCGTAATTCGCCATAGATTCTTCCTCCCGAAAATTTCTTGCCCGCGCTTCGCTTGGATGTCACTCTCAGCCCGCGCGTATATCAGTGAAATTTACTTTGCCCAGAAGAGCAAGATAAAGGAAGGCTTCGATCAAAGCCGCGGGCGGCACGGAACCCCTTCGCTCTCAACCCCGAGGGTTATGATTAGGATACGTCCCCGCCAAGCCCGCCGCTCGAATCATCTATAATCCCGTCAAGGTATCCTCCAAACCAAGATGCAACTGTTCCCATACTCTGCCTTTTTCGTCGGCGGCGAAATTCTCGACCTTATTTCGAGCACCGGTCCCGTCGCCAAGTTCGTCCTGATCACCCTGCTGGCCTTCAGCCTCATCTCCTGGGCCATCATCCTTACCAAATGGAGCCTGCTGCGCCGCGCCCGGGTCCAAAGTGGACGCTTCCTTCGCGCCTTCCGCAAGGCTCAACGCATGCAGGATCTCGCTACCGTGGCCGATCAATTCCGGCCCAGCCCGCTGGTCGGAGTTTTCGAGGGCGGCTACCAGGAATACAAACGCCAGCTCTCCACTCCGAGTGCAACCCTGCGCAGCCTCACCGCAGTGCAGCGTGGCATGCAGATCGGAGCCTCCGAAGAAATCACGCGCCTTGAGCGCAACGTTCCCTGGCTCGCCATCACCGCCGCCGTCACTCCGTTCATCGGATTGTTCGGCACGGTCTGGGGCATCATCGACGCTTTTCACGGCCTCGGCACCGCAGGCGGAGCAACTCTTCGCGCCGTCGCCCCCGGCATCTCCGAAGCTCTCATCACCACCGCTGCCGGACTCGCCGCCGCCATCCCTGCCGTCATCGCCTACAACCTGATCGGCAATTCCATTCGCGTCTTCGCCGCTCGTGGCGATGATTTTTCTCTTGAAGTGTTGAACGCCATCGAGAGCATCCAGCCCCAAGCCGCAGCTGAAGTGAGGCGCTGATGGCTTTCACTTCCTCCAACGGCCGCACTCAGACCGCTCTCGCCGATATCAACATCACTCCGCTGGTCGACGTCGTCCTGGTCCTCCTCATCATCTTTATGGTGACCGCCCCCATCCTGCAGTCAGGCATCGAGGTCAACGTCCCCAAGACCCGCACCGTCAAAGAGATCACCGAGGAACGCACCGTCATCACTATCAATAAAGACCAGCGCGTCTTTCTCGGCAACGACGCCATCAACATCAATCAGATCGCCGCCAGACTTCGCCAGAAGATTCGCGATCCCCACAACCAGTTCATTTTCATCCGCGCCGATGAAAACGTTCCCTTCGGCGCCTTCGCCACCGTCATGGACGCGGTAAAGCAATCAGGCATCACCAACGTGAGCATCGTCACTCAGCCGATAGAACAAAATGGCGCAAAACGCTGAGATCTTTTTCGAACACGATAGTTGGGGACGCGCCCTCGCTTGGTCCGCCGGCTTCCACATCGCCGTCACCGCAATCGTTCTGATCTATCCATACGTCTTCGGAGGATCCAGTGGCCAAGGTTGGGGAACCGGCGGTGGTGGCGACGCCATGGGAGTGACTCTGGTAAGTTCAGTTCCCTTACCCACCACTCCCGCCCAGACGCAAAACGTTCTCGCCAACGAATCCAAAGGCGTCACTAAATCTGAACCTAAGGTGGAAGAGAAAGAGCCCGACGCCATCGAGATCCAGGGCAAGAACACCAAGGTCAAGCCGAAGAAGCCTCCCACCCCGACCAAGGCAAAGCCCCAGCCCGAGCCTGAAGAAGAGACGAATCAGATTGCCTTCGGGGAAGGTGGCCCGGTGAGCGGGCCTTATGGCAGTTTCGCGGCTGGTGGCGCCAAAGGCGGCTTCGGCGTTACCGGCAGCGGCGGCGACTTCGGTACCAAGTATGGCTGGTATGTTCAGGTAATCCAGCGGAAAGTTTCGGAGAATTGGCTGAAGTACGAAGTCGATCCTCGCATCAACAACGCGCAGCGCGTTTACATCACCTTCGACGTCGCTCGCGACGGTCATCCGTTCAATGTGCAGGTCGAGCAATCCAGCGGCGTACCCTCGCTGGATCAATCCGCAACCCGAGCACTGCAGCGCATCGACACTTTCGGCCCGCTTCCGCCCGACTATAGCGGCAGCAAAATTTCCGTGGAGTACTGGTTCGATTACAAGAAATAAATTCTCGTATCCACGAGTCGGTCACAGCATCCATAGGTGAATGTCGTTGCAATTCCAATCCGAGGGACGGAAGCAGCCGGCGCATTCATCTGATTATTCTTCAGGTTCCATTTAATGATTATGATGGAGCGTAACTTGCCAATGAGAACATATCGGAGTACGATATGGTCGTGCCCAGTATCCTTTTGCCCGGCCCTGCGTAACGGCTCCAACCGGATGGACGATAGCCATAGACGATCTCCGCTCGCTGTTCCCGGCGCCAAGCTTTTCGCCGGATTGACTTCCCTCCTCGTGCTGGTTCTCCTGCTCGCCTTCCCATCGTTTGCTCAGGATTGGGTGCGCACCGGTTCCGGCCTCGGTGTCGAAAAAGTTCGCCTCGCGGTTCCCGATTTCAAACCCTCCTCCAGCGATCCGCAGAACACCGCGCTGCTCAAGACTTTTAACGACACTTTCTGGGGCGATCTCGATAACTCCGGGGTCGTCGAGCTGATTTCCAAGAGCTTTTATCCCTTGGAGGTCCCCGGCCAGCCCCCCGAGGTCACCTTCGGCGTGTGGAACTCTCCCCCTCCCAACGCCGCCATGCTGGCCTTCGGCAATCTCGCCGTCGCCGCCGGCAAACTTACCGTCCAGGGCTGGCTCTACGACGTTAAGAACACCGCGTCGCCGCTGGTCCTCGGCAAGCAATATAGCGACGTTCCCACCGACGACGCCGCCCGCGTCATCGCCCATAAATTCGCTGATGAGATCATCTTCCGTCTTGGTGGCGGAATCCCGGGAATCGCCGAAAGTAAAATCTATTTCGTCAGCGATCGCTCCGGCCACAAAGAAATCTGGGTGATGGATTACGACGGCTCCAACCAGCGTCAACTGAGTCGCCAGAGCTCCATCTCGCTTTCGCCCCGCATCTCGCCCGACGGTTCCCGTCTCGCCTTCAGTTCTCTGACCAAGTCGGGATGGGAAATCTTGATGTACTCGATCGATCTCAACCGCTTGGTTAGCTTTCCGCATCTCGGCGGCACCAATCTTTCCCCGTCATGGTCGCCCGATGGCGCTCGTCTGGCGATCTCTTCCTCGCGCGGCGGGCATTCGGAAATTTATGTTTGTGATTCTTCCGGCGCCAACCTTCATCCCATGACCACCGGTCGAGGACCTGACGTTTCGCCGGCGTGGAATCGCAAGACCGGCGCTCAAATCGCCTTCGTCGGCGGCGGCACGGGATTGCCTCAGGTCTACACCATGGAAGCCGATGGCACCAACCAGCAGCGCATGACGGATCAGGGTTATGCCGTCTCGCCGAACTGGTCGCCGAACGGCCAATTTCTCACCCTTGCCTGGATCCGCAAATATGGTCCCGGCGAGCCCGGCTCTTCTGATATTTATTTGATGGACATCGCCAGCAAGCAATGGGTTCAACTCACTCATGATGGCGGCCGCAACGATTTCCCCTCGTGGTCTCCGGATGGCCGCCATATCGTCTTCCAATCCAGCCGCTCCGGTAGAGAAGAAATCTGGGAGATGCTGGCCGATGGCACCAAACTCCATCAATTGACTTTTACAGGACGTAATTCGCAACCGAACTGGAGTTGGAAATAAACACTTCGTTTGAACTCGAAGCGATTTCGGGCTCGCAGGAGGATTAACCGTGAAGGGGATCAACATGAAACGTCAACTTTTCAAGTCTGTCGCCACCATCATCGCGCTGAGCGCCATACTCATGCTCGGAGCCTGCAAAAAGAAGGCAGCTCCGCCACCGCCCCCGCCCCCACCGCCGCCGCCTTCACCAACGGCCTCCATCTCTGTCAGTCCCGATACCATCCAGACGGGCCAATCCTCGACGCTGACCTGGCAAACCACCAACGCCACCGACGTCTCTATCGACGGCATCGGCGCGGTTCAGGCCAGTGGATCGCAGCAGGTCAGCCCGACTGCTTCTACCACCTATCACCTCACGGCCAAAGGTTCCGGTGGATCGCAGGAGGCGACTACGCGCCTCACGGTCACTCAGGCGCTACAGCCGCCCGCCGCCACCCCATCCCCCACGGACGAAGATCTCTTCGGCCAGAGCGTGAAGGATGTCTACTTCGATTACGACAAGTCTGACATCCGGCCCGATCAGCAGGGTGATATTCAGGCCGATGCTCAGTTCCTCAACCAGCATCCCGGCATTAACTTCACCGTCGAGGGACACTGCGATTCCCGCGGCTCAACCGAATACAACCTGGCCTTGGGCGATCAGCGCGCATCCTCGGTAAAGAACGCGCTGGTAGCGGCCGGAGTCAGTGCCGGCCGTATCAAGACCATCAGCTACGGCAAGGAAAAGCCGTTCTGCATGGAAGAAAACGAAGCCTGCTGGCAACAGAACCGCCGCGGTCACTTCGTCTATCAGAAGTAGTGGGCCGTTCCCGGTCAGGGGCGTAGATATCTTCGCCCCTGACTTTCCTTGTTCCCGGCCAACTCTTCACAACCCACGCCACGCCCAATCCATCTAAAATGGTTTCAGGAAACCTTTGCTTATGAATCTACGACGCTGCTGCACTCGATTCGCCCTGCTCGCTACGCTCTCGCTCGCCACCGTGCCGGCGTGGGGCGTCAGCAAAGAAATGGTTCAACTGCAAACGCAAGTTCAGCAACTGCAGGAACAGATGACCGCCATGCAGCGCAGCTTCGACGAGCGCATGGGGGTCATGAACAATCTGGTCGAACGCGATACCGACGCCGTCAACAAAGTTGCCGCTGCCGTTACCCTGCTGCAATCCACTCTGCAGAAACAGCAGGGTGATTCCGCCTCGCACGTCGATCAACTCTCCGGCCAGATCCAATCGCTCAACGACAGTCTCGACGAACTCAAGGCGCGCCTAGCCAAAGTCAGCAAGCAACTCGAGGACATGCAGTCCTCGCAGCAAAGCACCGCCGCAACGGCCGCTCAGCAACAAGCGCAGCAGCAGGCTATGGCCCAGGCGCCTCCCCCGGACGTTCTCTACAACAATGGCCTGCGCGATTACAACGGCGCCAAGAATGATCTGGCGACGCAGGAGTTTTCCGATTACATCAAGTTCTATCCCAATACCGATCTCGCCGGTAATTGCTACTTTTATCTGGGCGAAATTCAATTCCGTCAGGGTAACTATCAACAAGCCGCGCAGAACTACGACCAGGTTTTGCAGAATTTTCCCACCGGAAGTAAGGTCGCTTCCGCTCAGTTGAAGAAAGGTTTTTCGCTGATTGAACTTGGTAAACAGGATGACGGAGTCGCGGAACTCCGCCACCTGATCCAGCGCTACCCGCGCTCTCCGGAAGCTCTGCAAGCCCGCGAGCGCCTGCGCAAACTTGGCGTCTCTTCCACCGGACGCACGGGCGAATAAATTTCGATACCTCTGTACCGGAAGGCGTCTAGATGCAGCGGTCAAGTTTCTAGTGGCAGCGCTTCAGGGCTGCCCTAAACAGCACCGCCTGATCGCGGCTTTAGCCGCTGAGGTAGAATCTTCCACGATACTTGAGAAGGAGTACCCATGAGGAACATTTCTGACAACGATCCCGACCGCGCCAAAGGCGCCACCGAAACCGAAGAGCACCATCACGACGGCAACACCGGCCTCGCCGACCAACTGGGCCATCGCGATCAAGATCCCATCCTGAAAAATGCTGACTCGGACTTTCCCGAGCCCGGCAACAATCCCGAACACTCCGCCGGTCGCCCTCCTTCAAAGAAAGGCAAACCGAAAGTCGCCTGATGGCAGCGCCAGAGCCCAGCTTTACCCCGTGCTCTCCCCGTGTCCTCTGTGCTTAAGCCTTTCCCCAGCCGTCGACTAATACTTTCTCAACCTGCGCCCAAGCTCCAGACCGCCGATCCACCACATCAAAGTGTCCCGCTCCCGCGATCGCCAGCAACCGCGCATCTTCCTTACTCGTCACTTTCGCGTCCACATAATTCATGCTGAGAGCCGGTGGCACAATGTCATCCTCCGCCCCGTGCACCAACCACTGCTTCGTGCGAATCGCCACCTTCATCGGATCCGCTTCTCGATAGTGCTCCGGTACCTCCGCTGGCGTCCCGCCCAGAAACTCGACCACCGCGTCGTTACTCAAATGCGACTCGTAAGCTCGCTGCAAATCCACCACTCCTGCCAACGAAACTGCCGCCGCCAATCCCGACTCGTGCGCCGCCAGGCACAGTGCAAGTTGACCTCCTGCCGAATGTCCCAGCACGATCACCCTCCGCCTATCGAACCCGTACCGCGGCGCATTCTGCAGCAAAAATTGATACGCCCTCCGAATATCCTCAAACGTCCCCGGCCATCCCCCGCCCGCATTCCCCACTCGCCGGTACTCCAGGTTCGCCGTCGCCACTCCCTTAGCCGTCAGCGCCGCGCACAAGTGCCCCAAATACTCGAGATCGTATCTGGCTCGCCAGAACCCGCCATGAATACAAATAGCGGCGGGATGCGGCCCACGCGCCTTAGGCATTCGCAAATCGAGGAACTGATTCGCATCGCTTCCGTAGGCCACCCGCGCATCTGACCGCGGCGGAGTCAAACTCAAAATGTCATCGCCCAATCTGATCCACCCTGTGTCCTCTGTGATTATCGGTTTTTGCAATCGGTGTGAATCCGTGCAGATCCGTAGCAAATAGTTTTCTCTGCTACTCGTATCGCAACGCCTCAATCGGATCCAACCCCGCCGCCCGCATGGCCGGCACCATCCCACTGACCACGCCCACCACTGCCAATATCCCCACCGCCACCAGAAGAATCACCGGCGATACAATCAGCCGTATGTCGCCCGCTTCGGCATGTTTCGCCATCGCGCTATAAAACGTGATCCGGCCGAGCGATACCGACACCACATACGACAGCGCAATCCCCAGCGCCCCACCCACCGCCGTGATCGCCATGGCTTCCGCGAGAAACTGAAATAAAATGTCCCGCCGCCGCGCTCCCAGCGCCTTCTCCACTCCAATTTCGCGGGTCCGCTGGGTTACCGAAACCAGCATCATGTTCATCAGCCCCACCCCGCCAATCCCCAGCGTTAGCGTTCCGATAAATCCCAGCAGTACCTTCAGCGCCAACGAAATGATCCCGAACTGTGAGAGCTGCTTTTGCGCGTCGAACACCGAGACCGCCCGCTGATCGTCCGCCTGGAAATTGTGCGCCGCCCCCAGCGTATCCCGCACCGTCTTGTCCAGCCGGTCATGATCCAGCCCCTGCGAATCCATCCAGATCCCATCCAGATAATGGTTGTCCTTCAGAACGTTCATCGCGTTATACGGAATGTAGATCGTCCGGTTATCGTCGTCGTCGCCCTCCTGCATGCGCGGCTTCACCACCCCCACCACCTGAAAATCGACCCCATTGATCCGTATATCGTCCCCCACCGCCGGCATCCCCGAGAACAACTTATCCTTCGCCTCCGAACCAATCACTGCCAGCAGTCGATGTCGATCGTTGTCCTCATCGTCGAGAAAACGTCCTTCCGCCACATCCAGATTCCATATCTCTTCGATCGCCGCATCCAGCCCCATCACCGGCATCGTGAATGTCCGGTTCCCCTTCTGCACCGACGAGTCCTTCTGCGACATTCGTACCACGTGCTTGCACAGTGGCACATTATTCCGCAGCAGGTCGATATCATCGTTTGTGAATCGCACCTGCACGCCCGCCTTATTGCCGCCTGCCTGTTCGGACGTCCGTCCCGGAAATATCCCCACCGCGGTCGCCCCAAAACTCTGAAAGATATTTTCAATCGCCCGCCCAAACCCGTTCCCGTACGCCAACAGCAACACCACCGTCGCAATCCCCCACGCCATACCCGCCATGGTCAGCATGGTCTTGCGCAGGTCATGCCGCATCGCCGCGAACGCCTGTCCCAACAAATCCCGATGCATGATTCTTTCTTTACCCCGTGCTCCCCCGTGCCCTCTGTGGTGAAGACTGTCTCTGCCTGCGCTCGCACCGATGACGTCTTCTTTACTAGCCAGTGATCAACCGACCACTGGCCATTGCCTTACTCCTTCCGCAGCGCCTCCACCGGTTGCAGCAAGGCCGCTCTCCTCGCCGGGTACAGCCCCGCCACCACTCCCGCAACCGCCAGCGACACCACCGCCAACGCCGCCGTCCGCGCCACCAGCTTCGGCGGATCGAATCCCTCCCCCAGCGACACAGACGACAACATCGCCATCACCCCCGCCGCCGCAGCAATCCCCGTAATCCCGCTCAGCAACGTAAGAAACGCTCCCTCCACGAAAAACTGAAACATGATGCTCGCATTCGTCGCTCCCAGCGCCTTCCGCAGTCCAATCTCCTGCGTCCGGTCCGCCACCGCGACCAGCATGATATTGATGATCCCAATTGCTCCCAGCCCCAGCGTCACCAGCCCCACGCTTCCCAGGAAAAGATTCATCGCGTCAAAGATCTTTCCCACCTGGTCCACCGTATTTACCGTGTCCCACTCGTCGAATGAATCCAGGTTATTGGGATCGAACCCATGATTCCGGGCAATCACCTGGTGTACCTCCTCCCGCGCCGTTTCGTGCAGCGCGCGTGACTTCGGCTGGTACTCGATCAGCGAGATCACATTTTCCGCCGCGCCCACATTTGTCGGCGGAAAATATTCATGCATCGTGCTATAGGGCACAAAGGACTTCAGATTCTGGTTATTGTTGTCGCCGTGTCCAATGCGCTCGAGCGTTCCCACCACCTGAAACCGTACCCCATTCAGCAAGATCGTGCTCCCCACCGCCGGCCGCCCCGAAAACAGCGTCCGCCGCGCCTCATCGCCCAGCACAATCACCGGCCGCTTCTGAGCATCGTCCATCGCATCCAGCCAGCGCCCATCCTGAATCGGCAGGTAACGAATCTGGTTAAACATCGCAAGCACGCCATTGATCTGCCCGCTAGCTTGGTAGAAATCGCTCACTGCCCGGATGTCGCTGCGTGAGATCACCGGCGCGGCCTCTCCCACGCTTCGGCATTCGCGCAGAATATCCAGGTAATCCTGGTACGTCAGGTAATACTGCCGCAGCGCCGTAAAGCTCCCTTGCACCGCTGGAGCCCGCCCCGACCAGATGAACATCACGTTCTCACCCAGTGTGTCGAACTGTTTTTTGTTTCCCGAGCGAAATCCTTCCCCCAGCCCTACTAGCAGCAGCAGTGAAAACACTCCCCAGGCAATTCCAAACATGGTCAGAAACGACCGCAGCTTGTGTCCCCACAACGTTCGCAAGGTTTGCCCGAAGATGTCGAACAGCAGCCGCATTCCAACCGATTATACGGTCTCCAAATCCAGCTGAGGGTTACACTAAGTTCTCAACCGGTATTAGCATTCCCTGAGTTCGAAGCCCAAAACGCCGATGCAGATCGAGTCCGCCCACTTCTCCGCCACTCCCATCGCCTTGAAAATGGCTGTAGCCATCGGCATCGGCATGCTCGCCGGCATGGAGCGCGAATGGTCCAATAAAGAGGTCGGCATCCGTAGCTTCGCCATCGTCTCCTTGCTCGGCATGCTCGCCTCCGTCATCGGACCAAACGTCGCCATCGCCGGCATGCTGGGCGTGTTCCTCTTGGTCGCGTCCATGAACACGCGGAGCATCCTCACCGATCGCTCCCTGGAGATCACCACCTCCGCCGCTTTAATGCTCAACTACCTTCTCGGAGTTCTGGTCGGCCTGGGTCATATCTTCACTCCGGTGGCAGGCGCGATTGTTATGACCATGCTTCTGGCCTGGAAGACCGAACTGAGCCGCTTCGCCGGCGGTTTGCAGCCCTCGGAAATTCGCAGCGCCGTCCTGCTCGGTCTGATCGGCTTCGTCATCTATCCCGTCCTGCCCAAGCGCTATGTCGACCCATGGCAACTGTTTAACCCCAGCGACGCCTGGATCAGCGTCATCGCTATCGCCGGCATCGGATTTGTAAATTACGTACTGCTCCGCATCTACAGCACCCGTGGCCTCTATCTCAGCGCCATCTTTGGCGGCCTCGTGAATAGCAGCGCCACGGTCGCCGAGTTAGGCACCAGGCTGCGCGAAACCAGGATGGTCAATCGAGTAAGCACTCTCTGCCTGCTCACGACCATCGCCATGTTCGCCAGGAATCTGATCCTTGCCACCATCTTCTCGCCCAGTTCTTTGAGCGCTACCCTGGTCCCGCTTATGGCCATGACCCTGGTCGCCGGTTTCTGGATCTGGCAGGATCGGAGCATTGAAGAACAGGTTCCCGGATCTCTCACCCTCACCTCTCCGATTTCCGTCACAAAAGTGATCTGGTTCGGAGCGATCTTCATTGCCATACAAATCGCCGGAACCTTGCTCACAAAATACTTTGGGAGCTATGGCATGCTCGCCACCGGCATCTTCGGTGGACTGGTAAGCAGCGCCAGCACCACCGCGGCAGCAGCCACCATGGCGATGCACGGCAAAATAACCGCCGCCCTCGCCGGCAGCGCCACCGTACTCACCTCCCTGGCCAGTGCAGCAGTGAACCTGCCCATTGTCTGGCGCACCACCAAAGACAAAGCCGCCGTGAAATCATTTACCGTCCGCATGGCCACAGTGATCGCGACCGGCATCGCTGCGGTCACGATCGACCGCGTCTTTCAGTTGTCCGAATTACTCGTACGAAGATGAGACCCTCGGTCGCGCCTTCGCTCAGCTTCCATGATTGCGGCCCACTGGCTGCTTAAATCTTTGGACGACCCTCCCCCGCGAGCTAGGATGACACTACGAAATGCGCCGCCCGGGCGTGTTCTCTTGCTGCTTTGGTTTTTGGGTGGAGCGTGCGGTCAAGTCGTCACGCCGTCAGCCACCCCGACTGGCAGCCAACCCCGTGCAACTTCTCCAACCGTCGTCGATGTCCCCCTCTCGAGCCTTCGGAAAACCATTTCAGAACTGCGCGGCCTCGAGCCCACGCAGGACCCGGAAGAACTCTCCAATCTTTTCGACAAGATTGGCGCCACGGCGGAAGCACTCTTTCATAAAATGCCCAACCTGATTGCGCATGAAGAGGTCCTTCAGGCGCGAGGAAGCGCCAAGCCAACCCGGCAGACCTTCGAATATCTCATCCGGTCTCACCACACCGAAAAGGATGTCACTCTCGATGGGCATCGGGCGGACTTGGAAGACAAATCACCAACCCTGGCCGATTCCTACAACCCATCGCCTGTGGTCTTCGGAGGGGGGGCAAGCGCCGACCTGGAACGCCTGAATATTGAGGCCAAGACCCACAACCAAGCAGCTCTTCCTGTGAGCAGGGTTTTGCCACCGGCTGGGTGTACTTCTATCCTTCCAATCGCTCTCAAACCGCCTTCCGCTACCTGGGGCGGCAGCGTATCCAGGGGCATAACAACTTGGTGATTGCATTTGCGCAGGTACCGGCATCGGTCGAATCCCCTGGAGAACTTCGCTTTGAAGGGCAGACGCTTCTCATCTATTACCCGGGCATCGCCTGGGTCGAGGAGTCGAACTTCCGCATGGTACACCTGCGCAGCGATCTCCTCGCCCCGCTCCCCGCGGTTCACCGGCAAAGGTCACCGCCAGCATTGATTTTGGCGAAACCCAAGTCGCGCAGACTGAGCCTTTATGGCTGCCCCAAAAAGTAGCGGCTTAATATCGATGTCAGCGGCCAGACGTTTCGAGAGCAGCATCTCTATTCCGGCTATCGTACCTGTGAAGTGAAGACGAAGCTCACTTACTGACGCCTTCTTTCTTTACCCTCGTCGGATCCGGATGCAAACGTCTGAGCGCATTCAGCATCACAGTTCGCAGGGCCGGATCCGAATCCACACAAAACCAGGAGTTTGAATTGGCAGCCAAGCTATACCCCACGCCCGAGGCAACGGTTCAGACGCAGAAGGCTGGGCAATGGATGATCTTCCGTAATTTGGATAGAAAGGTAATTAGGATAGAAAGTCTGGGAAGAGGATAAAGTTAAGTTTATTCATGTCGCTCCAATTCAAGTCTGCACTCATAATTTTGGCATTTGTTAGCCTCGGATGGAGGCCATCCTGCTTGGCGCAGTCTCCGCAACCTGCGCCACCTCCGGAACAGCAGGGCCCAGAACGGCCTGCAATTTCAACCGACAGCACGACGCCGCCCGGCCTACCCCTGCCCGGAAGCATCAGCGGTACGGTCGTTGATCAAAGTGGAGCTGTCGTCACCGGGGCCCATGTCAAGCTCACCGGCGACGATCAATCCCTAAATCAGGAGATCCTGTCAGGCACCAACGGGGAATTCTCCTTTGCCAACATCACTCCGGGCGGTTTCCACCTAACCGTTTCGTATCCGGGATTCGCTCCGCAAACCTCTTCTGGAACCCTACATTCGGGAGAAGTGTTCCTGGTCCCGCAGATCGCATTGACGGTTGCCGCCAATCTGTCCGAGGTGGATGTGGGACTGTCGCGGATTGATGTGGCAGAAGAGCAGATGAAGGTGGAAGAGACGCAGCGCGTGCTGGGCATCGTGCCGAATTTCTATGTCAGCTACATCCCCAATGCGGTTCCGCTCACCCCCAGGCAAAAGTTCAAGCTTGCCTGGAAAACAAGCGTGGATCCCGTCACCTTCCTGATCGTCGGAGCCTCGGCTGGAGTTGAGCAGGCGCAAAACCACTTCAACGGATATGGCCAGGGCACCGAAGGCTACGCCAAGCGCTTCGGTGCCGGCTATGCCGACACCGTTTCCGGCATATACATCGGCGGCGCCATCCTGCCCTCGCTTCTGAAACAAGACCCTCGTTTCTTCTACAAAGCCACCGGCAGCTTCCACTCCCGGTTTTTGTACGCGCTGGCTGCTTCCGTGATTTGCAAGAGCGACAAAGGGCGCTGGCAGCCCAACTATTCGAATGTCCTGGGAAATCTGGCGTCGGGCGGTATCTCAAATCTTTACTATCCGGATCAAGATCGCAATGGCGCGGGGCTGACCTTCGAAAACGGGGCGATTGGCGTCGCCACCGGCGCCGTGGCAAATCTCCTGCAGGAATTTGTCATCCGGAAGCTGACGCCAAAGGCTCCCCCCACCGACCCCGCCAAGCCGTGAAGATTATTCGCCGCACCCCCATAAATCATTTCTCTCTCCGGCAAAACTCCGTTATGCTCTACCCGGGATGAACACGCTGCCTCTTTCCGAGCTTCTCGGCGCCACGGTGTATGACCCGTCCGGCGCGCCGTCCGGCCGCGTGCGCGAAGTCACCCTCGCCCCTCAGGAAGACCGGACTCGCATCGCCTCGCTCATTGTTAAAACCAAATCCGGCAACCGCGTCCTTCCCTTCGCTGCCATCAGCTCAATCGACGCCAACATTCATACCTCCACCCATTCCGCGGATTGGCCCGCCGCGAACGGCTCGGAAGGATTGTTCCTTCTCGAACGCGACCTCCTCGATCAGCAAGTGATCGACATCAATGGCCGCAAAGTCGTCCGCGTCAATGACGTCGACCTGCAGATCGATTCCGTCACCGAAGCCGGCCAACCGCATGCCACCATGCGCGTCACCTCCGTCGACATCGGCGCCCGCGGCGCGGTACGCCGCCTCCTGCGCGGCCTCGCACCCAGAGCCGCTCTGCATCTGTTGCTAGAGAGAATTCCTCCCCGCACCATTCCCTGGACCTTCGTCGATCTCATCGAAACCGATCCCGCCCGGCGGATCAAACTCAAAATATCTCACGAGGGTCTGGCGAAGCTTCACCCCGCCGATATCGCCGACATCGTCGAAGACCTCGCCCCCGACGAGCGCGAAGCTGTCTTCCGCACGCTTGACGAAGATGTGGCCGCCGAGACGCTAGAGGAAGTCGAACCCAATATTCAGAAGTCGATCGTCGAATCCCTCGACTCCGAGCGCGCCGCCGAGATCGTCGAGGAGATGGATCCCGACGCCGCCGCCGACCTTCTCGGCGATCTTTCCCAGGATCACAGCGAGCAAATCCTCGTCGAGATGGAGCCCGAGGCCAGTCAGGAAGTCGTCGAACTTCTCGAACATCGCGAGGAAACAGCGGCCGGCCGAATGACCACCGAGTTCCTCGCGCTCCCGGTCACGGCAACCGTAGAGAATGCCATTGGCGTGCTCCGCGAATTCCACGGTGGCGTCGAAACCGTCGGCACCATCTACCTGGTCGACTCCAAGGGCACGCTCGCCGGCGCCGTGCCCCTCGCCAAACTGGTTCTCGCCCAGCCCACTACTGCGCTCCTCTCCCTTACCTCCGAGCCGCTCATCTCAACTCACGAAGCCACCAGCGACAACGAAGTCGCCGAGCTTTTCGACAAGTACAATCTCGTCACCCTCCCCGTCATCGATGAACGCAACAAGCTCGTCGGAGTCATCACCTCCGACGACGTGATCACTATGCTCCGCTCCAAACTGTAACCCTGTGACCCTCGGTACCCTCTGTGTTTCAGCCTGTGCCTTCCGTCTTCGTCGATCCTTCGGCGGCGATCGATACCACTGCCTTACTGACCCCTGCCCACCGAACACTGTTTATAATCATTGGTTCCCAGGAGACCCCCTTTGCCCTTCGATGACCTTCGTCAATGGATCGCCGCCCTCGACCGCGCCGGCGAACTCAAACGCATTCAGACCGAAGTTGACCCCATCCTCGAAATCGCCGAAATCACCGACCGCGTCAGCAAATCGAAAACCGGAAGCCCCGGTGGCCCCGCTCTCCTTTTCCAAAACATAAAGAACCATCCCGGTTCCCAACTCCTTATCAACCAGTTCGGCTCCGAAGTCCGCATGAAGCTCGCTCTGGGCGTGAACTCCTTCGACGAATTCGCCGACCGCATCCGCGTCTTCATGGACCTCAAATCCCCGCAAGGCTTCCTCGACAAACTCAAAATGCTCCCGCTCCTCACCGAGGCCGGAAAATTTTTTCCCAAGACCGTTGCCACCGGCCCTTGCAAGGAAGTTATCAAGCGCGAAAACTTCTCCCTCCTCGACTTCCCCATCCTGCAATGCTGGCCACAGGACGCCGGACGCTTCATCACTCTTCCCTGCGTCGTCACTCGCGATCCCAAGTCCGGCAAACGCAATGTCGGAATGTATCGTCTTCAGGTCTATGACGCCTCGACCACCGGCGCCCACTGGCAGAGACAAAAAGTTGCCGCCGAACACTTCCGTCAGCGCATGCGGAACGCGAGCAGTTCATCAGAAGCGGGCGCCCCATCCTGGTCGCGTTCTTTGCGACAGGGTGGGGATTTTGACAAATCCTCCGCCGTCGACCTCATGGCCCGCACCTCTGGCGGACAAGTCCTCTCCGAGGCCAATCATCCCTCCGGCAAAATGGAAGTCGCCGTCGCCATCGGCACGGACCCCGCCGTAACTTTCTCCGCCATCGTTCCCGCTCCTCCCGACGTCGAAGAATATCTGATCGCCGGCTTCCTCCGCGCCGCACCCGTCGATCTCGTCAAATGCGAAACCGTCGATCTCGAAGTTCCCGCCTCCAGCGAAATTGTTCTCGAAGGCTACGTCAATCTCGACGAACTCCGCACCGAGGGCCCCTTCGGCGACCACACCGGCTTCTACTCTCTCGCCGATCTATACCCTGTCTTCCACCTACAATGCATCACGCATCGCAAGGACCCCATTTACGCCACCACTATCGTCGGTAAGCCGCCTATGGAGGACGCCTACATGGGCAAAGCTGTCGAGCGCGTCTTTCTCCCGCTGATGCGCCTCACCATTCCTGAATTGATCGACATCAATCTACCCATCGAAGGCGTCTTCCACAACTTGATGATCGTCTCCATCCGCAAGTCCTATCCCGGGCAGGCGCGCAAAGTGATGAACGCCATCTGGTCGCTTGGCCAAGCCATGTTCACCAAGGTCATCATCGTGGTCGATGAAGATGTCGACGTGCAGGATCTCGCCGACGTCACGCTCAAAGTTCTCAACCACATCGACCCCGAACGCGATATCCAATTCACTCTCGGCCCCGTCGACTCGCTCGACCACGCCTCCCGCCTCGCCAACTACGGCTCGAAGATGGGCATCGACGCCACCCGTAAATGGCCCACCGAAGGATTCACCCGCCCTTGGCCAGATGAAATCATCATGGACGGGAAGACGAAAGCCTTGGTGGATGGCAAGTGGAAAGCCCTGGCCAAAGAATTAGGGATTGAGTAATCCCGGCGCCAAGTGGGATGTGATTCCGAACCGGGCTGAAAGCCCCGGTGAGGAACCTGCTGTCCCCCGGGCACGCTGGGATAGTTTTGTCCCGGTGGTAAACGTTGCCTGCCGATAAGTTCGCGCTCCAATATTTCGTGCCGGAGTGAGGCAAACCAGGGTATTGTTTTGGCTCAGAAAACCGTCGGAATAGCGCTCGGGGCAGTCACGGCCGCATCCACAACAAGGCGGGGGTGCTGATACCCGCGTCGAGTAAAGCGACGCCCGACCTCCGTCCGATTCATCTGTACGTTCCACAGACTGGGATCTCGACCGAGCTGCAGCCCCGCTCGCGAACTTTCTGGACCGGGACAGTGTGTCACCCGCCCTTAACCGTGCTGCCCAGTATGCGCTATGCGTCACCGGCGGGCGCGTGCCTCCCGAACAGCGAGTTCACGAAGGAAGAGGACCTGGGCTTTCACGAAATGGAGGGCTTGCCGGCGCCTGGGATTCGCGAGAGTCAGACGATTCGGGCGAGAGCGGGACAGGCAAAGGGATCGTGATCACCGATGAATACCGGTACTCGGAAGATCTCCGCGTCTACTTGATGATCACACACAGTGAACCGCGCGAGGGAACGGTGACGTTGAGGGCTGCTCAGGTCGCGCGAACCGGGCCCGATCCTGCCCTGTTCGAGATTCCAGAAGGCTACACGCCAGCCTCAGCCATGCGCGGAACGACCCAGCCCCGCTCCTTGATCCAGTTGATAGCGATTGCCAACCACGAATCGAAAGATGGGCATCGACGCCGCCCGCAAATGTCCCACGGACGGCTTCACCCACGCTTGGCTCTCGACAGCATGCCCGGAGTGAAGTCGACGGGTCTGCCGAGCACAGCCCGACTCTCGAGCCGGCAGAAACATTCACCCCTGGTGCGAATTCTTGAAACGAAGTCAACCAGATCTTCACTAACTCGATAGCGTCAACCTCGGCTTCGCCCGAACCCGCGCGCATCCGCCCTTCCGGGAAAGAAAAGCGACGTTGTGCAAAATCCTAAGATTGAGAGGAAGCTATGTCACATGAACACGCCTTGACGGAGAAGGCACTAGAAACGCTTACCACCTGGGGCAAGAATCCCAACATCGATGGTGGAGAAAACATCGGATTTTCCCTATCTCGTCAGGGGGCTCCGAGTGACGCATTCCTTGGTACCGGGGATTGCACGCCCTTTACTCCCGCTGGCCACCGCGGCGTCCTGCACGGCCAGCCTGTCGGAGATACAGGTGCTCCCATCGCCTTTTTCGACAATTTTGGCGGCGCCACGCCAACGGTCGATCAAGTCCCCTTCACCTTTTCATTCGATCTCAACAAGGGCAAGGTTACGCTCCACGGAGCGTTCCCCAGTTTGCCTGCAACTTTGGATTTTACGGTCGCCTATCTCAAGGAGTTCCAGGGCGACGACGGCAAGAATATTGTGTTCTATTCCGAGAAGACATCCGATCACGCGGGCTACATACTCGCCGTTCAGCTTGTCGCGGGATCGTAACCACGCCGCGCCCAGCCCACGGTGATTGAGCTCGAAGCCAACTGGCTTTCTGCGGGGTGTCCCCAGGTCTCGCCTCCTGTGCGAGACCTGGGTTCTGCGGCCGCCGTGCAGAATCGGCGGAAGTGGTTCTTCATCGTCGAGCATTTCCACTCTTTTCTTCGCAGACACGACCGAAAGCCAGCTAGTCGCGCTTCTTGGTTTTCTTAGCCTGCAGGCTGATCGCGATTTTGATCACGGCTCCATCCACAGGATCAACCTCGAACACAGCTTTGCTCGTGTAAGCTGCGCTGTCCATCCGGTAGGTGAAAACGCTGTACCACTGAAAAATGTTGGTGTCATACGGAGCACCATACTTGGCCTGTAGCTGCGCCGCCGTATAGCTGCGGTCGGCGAGCTGAAGGATGAGGTAGGCATCTTGCCGCTTCTCGCTTTTGAGTGCCGCAAGTTCGGAGAAAGGAAAAGGCTGGCCTTCTAGCGGGTAGTCCACGCTCGCCGTCCTGCGCCCATGGACCATCCCTTCCCGCACGATTCCGTCGATCCTTTTGTCCACTTCCCCTTCCAACGTAAAGCCTTCGCGCTTGGCGACGCAGCGGCCCTTATCCGGACGGCACTCCCCACGAATCTCATTCGCGACAAAGACGCGAAGCACTTTGGAGTTTTCCAGCATTGATTTAATGCCTTGCTCTCCGGGAAGTGGGGCGGCTGCGAAAAGATACGGAACCATCTGGCGCCAGTCGAAGTCGTCGGGAGAGAATCGTGCTTGCGGACCGATGTCGGCCGGCTTGTTGCCGCCGTTCGCTGCTCTCAACCACGGCGTAGGGAAAACCGAGAGCAACAACAGCAGAATGACCGATAGAGTTGAGGACTTCATGAACCAGTTGAAATTTGTGAATGGAACTCCGAAATTTTGCATTAACTGCGGTCAGGCCGCCGGGCAGCCCTTCGCGTCTTGAGGACGCCTATTTTGGTTGCACGAAGAGCAAAACCTATTTGAGCTTTACAAAAAGCAAAACGTAGATCGCCCACACCCCCACGGTAAGCGGAAACTGCACCACCGCCGCATCGCGCAACCCGCCTCCTCTGGGGAGTGCAAAGGTGAGCAACATCATCGCCAGAGCCGTCAGCACGCCAAGGATCAGCTTGCTCTTCCAATTCATGGGTGTTGGACCTCACTTTCCTTTTTGCTCGGACTCGTCTTCCCGCAGCCGGGGAGTATACGCCCGGAAAGCAACCGGAACAAGTGTTTCGCGGCCGGTCGTTCCGGGTCTAGGGGGATTGGATGGCCAGATGGTCGGCGCAGATTGCCGTCGGGTGATGAACTGTGGGACCAGCTTGCGGCGGAGAAGAGGCCTGAATTCCACTCTTTCGGTATACTGGATTAGTATGCCGGTTCTGAAAAACATCGCTGCCATCGCCAAAGGGATGAGCATCACCTTCATGGAGATGTTCCAGCCCACGACGGTAGAAAATTATCCTGACGGCAAAGGTCCGCTGCGCGGCGCGCGCGTCGAAGCTCGCTTCCGCGGCGCTCACGTTCTGCAGCGCGATGAAAACGGACTGGAGAAATGTGTAGCCTGCTTCCTCTGCGCCGCCAATTGTCCGTCGAACTGCATCTATATCGAAGCCGCCGATAACACCGCCGAACATCGCGTAAGCGGCGCCGAACGCTACGCCAAGGTCTACAACATCGATTACAACCGCTGTATCTTCTGTGGATACTGTGTGGAGGCTTGTCCGACGGACGCCATCACCCATGGGCACGGTTTTGAGCTGGCGACGTTTAACGCCAGCAATCTGGTCTACCGCAAGGAGCAAATGCTGGCCCCCCGCCCAGCACACATGGGAGCGAACGTCGTATTCAATCAGGCCGACGTGGACGGTGGGGCTCCCCAGGAGATGGTTGCGGGGAGTTAAAATCTTCAAGTTCGAACCACTCACGCCGATCCCGGGGGGACCGGCGTTTGCATATTGCGTGGTAGCGGCCGCGCTGGTGGAACATCATCCCGGGGCGAAGTACTCCGTTGTGTAAGACGGCAATCTTAACGCGGCCAGGATGACCGGATAA
>JBAUXO010000075.1:0-120859 GCA_049584315.1 Candidatus Sulfotelmatobacter sp.
CCGTTAACGTTTTCGCCTTCTTTGGCCAGGTCGAAGTAAGCGGAAATATCGTCGCCGCGGCGGTGAAGATCGGCATCGGTGGCGAGGAGATGCTCGAGACGTTTCTTCTCGCGCATCACTTGCTGCGAGCGTTGCGGATTCGACCACAAATTCGGGTCGGCGGACTGCTTCTCAATTTCGCTTAGTTGCGGACGAAGTTTGTCCGCGTCAAAGATACTCCCGGAGCTCGCGCATCTTCTTGCTCAGTGACCCGTATTCCTGCTCGAACTCTTGATTCATGAGGATGCTTCTACTTTCTTGCCTGGTTTCGGGAGAAGCCCGAAGCGCGTGAGGAGCGCCCCTGCAGAAATTATCGCACACAGCCAGGCGAAGCAATCCCCATAGCGCGTGTAGAACGTGGTTACGGAAGTGAGTGCATAGGGCGCAACCAGTGCCCCGCGCTGCTTTCGTGGCAGCCGTGCCACCGTCCGCCCATAAGGATCGATCGACGCCGTCACCCCCGTATCCGTGGCGCTCAAAATCCACCGGTTGTTTTCAATCGCGCGCATCCGCGTCTGATTCAAATGCTGCGCGTAGGCTCCGCTATCGCCATACCACCCGTCATTCGAAATGTTTACGAAAACTTGTGCCCCGTGGTTGGCAAATTGTCGAACCTCGTCGGGAAACACCGACTCGTAGCAAATAAAAATTCCCAGCTGCATACTTCCCGCATCCAGGGGTGAGCGCGACGCTCCACGCTTGAACTCGCCAACTTCTTTGGTCAGCCCTCCGGCAAATGCAAACAGCTTGGGGAAAGGTAGATATTCTCCGAACGGCACCAGGTGCACTTTGTCATAGCGCGCGGTCCAGTCCCCCGTCGGACTTACCAGCGCCGCCGAATTGAAAACCTCCGAGCCCGACCCGCCGCTCTGCGCCGCCGGCGTACTCCCAATCGCGCCCGTCACCACCCAACTGCGAGTCTCACGCGCCATCGCGCTCACCGGTTCCCGGAACAGCGGATCGCTCGTAAAAAAAGGCGCCGGCGATTCCGGCCAGACAATTAAATCCACCTTGCCATGCGCCGATTCAGTCGCATTCGACGCGGACGAACTCGCCGCCTCCGCCTTCACGCTGAGATCAGTCAATTCGCGCAACGCGCGTTCGAAAGTCTCGCGCGTCCAGTTCTCATCCACCGCAAGATTTTCCTGCACCAGCAGCGCGGCTCGATCCCCCACCAGCGCCGGCGCATCCACCAGCCTCCCGGCCTGCAACACCACCGCCGCCACCGCCGCCGCCAGCAATAAGGTGTTTCGTTTTTTTCTCGGAACCAGGAAAGCCGCGGCCACCGCAACATTCACCAGCATGATCTCGAATGAGATTCCGTACACCCCCGTCCACATCGTGATCCGGCTCAGCGAAATGTTATCCACCTGTGCCGTTCCCAGCAGGTCCCACGGAAATCCCGTCACCCGCGTCCGCGCCAACTCCACCCCGACCCACAAAAATGGCAGCGCGATCAGCGCCCGCCGGTTATCGCGCCCCGGCCCCGCCGCCAATCCCACCAGCAACCCAAATAGTCCGTGATAGAGTCCGAGATAAAGACAGAAGAGAAACAGCGCCAGCCCCGCCGCCGCCACGCTCAGCCCGCCATGCTCGTGCATCGTGTCATAAATCCAGTAACACGTGCCCAGGTACCATAGAATTCCCGACGTGTAAGCCAGCAGAAATGCCTGCCCCGGCGTGGCCGCCTGCAGATTGAGGGCGCCATCAACCTCGAGTGCCCCCGCCGGTCGCGCCCGCAGCAAAGCCCCAATCAGAGGCGCGAACGCCACCCACGACAAAACGTAAAGTCCGGGAAGGGGAAAGATGAGGACCTGCAACAGCGACGACAGACCTAACAACAACCAGGCACTATAGTGAATTTGTCGCACCCGCAAGAATAACAAAGGTTTTGCGGATGAAGAAAAACCGTTCCGAGCGAACTAACCCTTGTCCAACCGACGCGAGCTGAAAGCTCGGTCAGGAACCTGCTTTCCCCCCGCCACCACCCCACGCACAAACCCAACAATCTCCTCCGTCACATAGGGCGGAGGCGAAATCCGAAACACCGGTCGCCCCACCACCGGCTTCAGCGAAACTCCTTGCCACGCCGCCCCGCCGTTCGAGCGCTCATGAAGAATCACCGCCCCGGCTCGATCCAGAAATTCCTGCGCCGACTTCTTAAAATCTTCCGTCCCCGGATCGAGCACCGTGACATACAAATCCGGCCGCATAAACTTCAACACGCGGTTCGATTCCACAATCACATTCCCCACCGATTCGATCCTGCGCCGCAGCGCCGGCATGGCCTCAGCCAGCCTTCCCTGCTCGGTCCGCACCCACAGCGCCCGCACCGCTCCCGCCGCCAGAAATCGCGACGTGTCCGATTTGCCAGCGCGATCCTTCTCCTCCGAAATCGCCCAGGTATGATCCGCCGTCGCGCAGTCGCATGCCTCTCCATTCGCCGAGCAAACCCCATGCCCATACTGCGTAATCTTCACCCCTGTCCACTCATACTCGCGCAATGCCGCGATCAGCCCCGCCACCACGCTGGTCTTCCCCACGCTCCGCGAATGCCCGCCAATCACCACGATCGCCATATCTGCCGTCTCACCGCGTCCGCTTCTCCGGAGGCGACGCAAACGTCGAAAGCCGGAAGCCGATGCTATTTCTTCTCTCTTCCGGATAACCGCGCCAGCGCCGCCAGTTGCTTCAAATACTGCCGCACCGGCTGCGCCGGAGTTCCCCAGAACGCTACACCCTTCCCGCGCAAAACTTTATTGGGCAACACGCCCCCTTGCCCCCCCAGCATCACTCCTTCTTCAATGCGCGCATGCTCGCCAATCCCCACCTGCCCGCCCAGCACGACATCATTCTCAATCACAATGCTGCCCGAAAGCCCGGTCTGCGCCGCAATTACCACATTCTCTCCCAGCCGGCAATTATGGCCAATGTGCACCAGATTATCGATCTTCGTCCCGCGCCCGACGCGCGTCTCATCCAGCGCTCCGCGGTCAATCGTCGTATTCGCCCCTATTTCCACATCATCTTCAATCACCAACTTGCCCACTTGCGGAAATTTCTCATACCTGCCACCCTTCCCGTCGCGCACATATCCAAAGCCATCGCTTCCCAGAACCGCACCCGCATGCACCATCACCCGATCGCCCAGCGTGGTCCCCGCATAAATCGTCACATTGGGATAAATCTCGCATTCGCTTCCAATTTTCACTCCACGCCCAATCACGCACCCGGCGCCGATCTGCGTCCCCTCCCCGAGCTCCGCACCCGCGGCAATCACGGCGCGCTCTTCCACCACCGCGCCCGCCCCCAGGCGAACCGAAGCGTGCACCGCCGCACTGGCGTGTACACCAGCTTCCCGCCCGCCCCGTTCCGCATCCCGCAGCAACTTCGCCGCCCGCGCGAACGCCAGCTTCGGATGGCGACAAATGAGCAACGGTTTCCCCGCCGCTCGCGCCGCGAACTCTCCCGCCATCACTGCCCCAGCCCCCGACTGCAGCGCCCGCGCAAGATATTTTTCCTCTTCCACGAACACCAGATCGTGCGGCGAAGCTGAGGCAAGGCTTGCCACCCCGCTCACCTGCACGCTCCCATCCCCTGACAGTCGGACTTCGAGAGCCTCGGCGATCTCCTGCAACCTGCGTTCCATCGCTCTCACTCTATCCCACCGCCCTCATCAGAAGAAAGGACATCGATCTCCAGACACGAAATCACCAAAAAGACGATAATCAAGAATACGTATGACTTCCCGAATCACTCCACCCCGCGCCATGATCGCCGTTCTCGCCCTGACGGCCCTCCTGCTAGCCTTCCCCACGCACTCCCCCGCCCAGGAGCTGGCTCGCCGCCTCGTCCTCAAAGACGGCTCCTACCAATCCATCACCAAGTACGAAGTCAAAGGCGACCGCGTGCGCTACTACAGCGCCGAGCGCGAAGAATGGGAGGAACTCCCGTCCGCGCTGGTCGATTGGCCCGCCACCGAAAAATTCGAGAAAGACCGCGCCGCTGCTCCCACCATTCCCGAAGCCGCCCTCATCGACAAGGAAACCGATGCCGAGCGGGGAACCGGAGCGGCTCATCTTCCTCAAGTCGCTCCCGGCCTGCACCTGCCCGAACTTTCCGGTATGTTTCTACTCGACAATTTCAAGGGCCAGCCCCAGCTCGTCGAGGTCCAGCAGGACGAGGGCGCCATCAATCGCGGTTCCAAATCCAGCATTCTTCGGGGAGCGATCATTCCCGCCAGCGGCGCCAAGCAAATCATCGAACTTGATGGCGAACACGCCACCATCTATGCTCACGTCGCCGTTCCTTCCATCTACATCAACCCCGAAGACGAAGCCTCGGCCCCAGAACCGCCGCCCGGCCAAACCGCTTCCGCTCAGCCTTCCCAACCCAGTCTTGACGCTCCTCGCGCCCAGCCCGCCCAGCCGCAGCAGCCCGAGCAAGCCGTCGTCCCCTTCGATCGTTTCGTCATCGTTCACCTGAAAGTGAAGAGCGGCAAACGCATCGTCGGCGATCTCAAACGCTCCCCCAGCGGCAAAACCACTCCGGAACAAACTTCCGTCAAGACCACCATCGACCGTGTCACCGGAGGCTGGTTCAAGCTGACTCCCACCGAGGACCTTACCCCCGGCGAATACGCCATCGTCGAAATGAAGGGATCGCAAGGCATGAACCTCTACCTCTGGCCCTTTAGTGTGAATCCCAACGCCCCCGCCAACACCAACCCGTGGACCCCGGATGTGAAGGAAAAAGATAAGAAGGAAGCGAAGGATAAGAACACACCGAATCCCGCAAACAATGCGGCCGCGCCGCCCCAGTAGACGCCAACGTAAAAGCGGGGTCAGGCGAAGTGCTGGATGCAAAGGCCTCCAGCTAGAGGCTAGGGGCCGCAAGAAGCTCGCTTCCTACTTCATCACTCCCCGCTGCGCAATTCCAATATTGTCCCGAGTCGTGTTTTTCACCAGATACATCATCTCGTCGGCCTGCCGGATGATGTCATGCGCGTCGCGCGCATCGTGCGGATAGGTAGCCAATCCAATCGAAGCTCGAACGTTCAAATTCAGCCCTTCATCACGGCAGAAACTGCTGGCCCGCAGAGCATCGCGCAGTCGCTTGGCCACCACCAGCGCCTGATCTTTTCCCGTCTGCGGCAGCAGCACGACAAATTCGTCCCCGCCGTATCGGAATGCAAAATCAATCAACCGCAGTTGCGCCTTCACCAAGTACCCAATCTCCGCCAGCAGCTTGCTGCCAATCAAATGTCCGTGCGTGTCGTTGACCGACTTGAAATGGTCCAGATCAATAAACAGCACGCTGAACTCATATCCAAATCGCGACGAACGGTAAACCTCCGTCTCCAGCGTCTTATAGAGATGTCGCGCGTTATAAAGTCCGGTACAGTCATCGGTAATCGTCAGTTCTTGTATCTTCTCCACCCAGCGTGCGTTCTCGATGGCAATTGCCGCGTAGTCACACATCGACTGCAGAAAGAAAACTTCCTGTTCGTTGAATTGCGAGCGGTCCACATTCACCAACTGGATGACGCCCAGCACCCGCAGCCTGGACTTCAGGGGCACCGCAATAATCGACCGCGTCACCCACTGCGTGGCATCATCAATCCGCTTCGCAAACCGCGGATCGCGATCCACGTCGTTCGAGATCACCTTCTCGCCGTTCTTCGCCACCCACCCGGCAATACCCTCGCCCACCTTCAACCGGACATTCTTCAGCGCTTCCGCCTTATCCCCCACCGCAATCGCAAAATAGAGTTCGTCCTTCTGCTCGTCCACCATCAGCAGCGACCAGGTATCCGGACGGAAGTATTCCGCCATCTTCTCCATAATCGTCTGCAGAATCGAGTCCAGGTCGAGCGACGACGTCAGCGCTTTGGCCACGTCGTGGAAAATGCCGAGCTCCTGGTTCTGGCGGGTTAGTTGCGTGCCGACGGCCTCGGACATGCGGGCTTCCTTCATCTCCCGTGGTGGCGCGGGCGCTCGAGCCCGCTAGCCTTATACCCTTTGATCTTAGAATCGTTACCCGAGCCTAAAATCGACGATTCGCTGCATGGACGAGTGACAGTTCCAAAAATTATAGATTCGCATCCTGTCCGCCGCAACGAACCTTGGTAACCCGTACCCTTAACGCCAATGGGCTCTTCGCGATAGCCGATGTCCGCCCACTTGACCGCTCGCTCAAGGGTGGGCGTACTCTAATAACTTATGGCAACCATATGCAAAGCCACCGGCGCGCTCGCGACCGCCCTCGCCCTATTGGTCCTGTCCCTTCCCACTCCGCGGGCCCACGCCGCCCCCGCCGCCGACCCGAAAACCGTGGCCGAAGTCGATGCCGGCCTCGGCCCCTGCGCCGCCGATTTCATCGTCACCGACGAGGCCGGTGCACCCGTCTACGCCGCCAACATCCGCGTCCATATCACTTACGGATTTATGAACCTTCACAAGTTCGACCTCCAGGTTGGAACCAACGTCGACGGCAAAGCCCGCTTCATCGGCCTCCCCGAAACCTCCAAGCAAGGATTTTTCTTCCGCGCCTCCGAAGGCGACCGCGAAGGCTCCGCCTTCGATAATCCCACCAAAACCTGCAAGACACAATTCACCATTGTGCTGCGAAAAAAATCACAGTAGCGCGGAGGCACCGAAAGTCAGCAAGAGAATCGAATCTTCGCTGCCCTCGAGGTTCTCTTAAACACTGTTTGTCCAAGGCCTGCAATGGAGTTTCCTGATTGTCGAGTACTACGGAAAAATCCGCCAACCCACCCATCGTATCCTCCGCTGCATTCCGCCAGACATGTTTGATTGGAGCTATCAAGAGGGCAGGTTCAGCTTCGCCCACCTTATCCGCCAGGGGGCGACCATTGAGCGCTGTCTGTGCGCGGAAACCGTGCACCTGAAGCCCAGCCGTCCTCCCGGGCACGGCAAAGAGTTGGCCGACGGACCGGAGAACGTTCTGGCGTTCATGAACCGGCTGCGCGCTGAGTCGATCGCCTGACCTCGGAAGAAGTGCGGGCCAAGAGCCAATAAGGATTCGTGATCGACTTCGCGGGCCGCCGCGGTCCCCGGCTCGACCCTGCCTCCATTCGCGCCCAGAGGTAACTTCGCCCCCCAACCTTTTCTGGCGTCCGCGTCCGCCTTCGCCTATGATAATGGGCGTCGGAACGCGGGCCTAATCCTTCACATCGCCCGCCGGAGTCCTTGTGGGCGTCTTCGGAGAAAAACTTCGCCAACAGCGTGAGCGTCGCGGCATCTCGCTCGACACCATCTCCACCACCACAAAAATCAGCACCCGCATGCTGCGCGCCATTGAGGACGAGCATTTCGACCAACTTCCCGGCGGCGTATTCAATAAAGGTTTCGTCCGTGCCTACGCCCGGCAAGTCGGCCTCGATGAAGAAGAAGTAGTCACCGATTACCTCAGCGCCCTCCGCGAGAGCCAGATTCACTCACAAGCCATTCTCCCCAACTTCCGCGCCCCCGCCGCCCAATCCGCGGCTCAAGGCACCGACACCCTCCACCGCAACGCTCTTCCCGAGGACGGCTCAGTCGCAATTCCACCTTCCGTGGATCGCCGCCTCGAACGGCGTCGCAAGGAATCTCGTCGCCGGGATGATCGTGCAGTTCGCCACGCCGATGGCCCCAGCGCGGACTATCACAGCTCACATCATCCCAGCCCGGATCACCTCGCCCAAGATCGCCTGGGCAAGGCTCGTCTGGACCAGGCTCGTTTGGACCAGGCTCGTCTGGACCAGGCTCGACCTTACGAGGCTCGCCTCGACGAAGATCGTCCCCGCGAAGCCCTCGACGAAGACGTTGTCCCCTCGTCGCGCCTCTCTTTCCTCAACCTTGATTCCGCACCGTCGTCTTCGCACCTCACCCATAGCGATTCCGAATCACGCGAGACCCCAGGGCCCATCCCTGCCGGGAATCCTTCTTCCCGCATCCCCTGGAGCCAACTCGCCGGACTTTTGCTTCTCATCACCCTGGCTCTCACCCTGTGGAATCTTCACCGCCGTCGCCAGCTCGCAGTTGCATCCCCGCCCGCCGCCTCGCAGCCCGCCGCCGCGCAACCCGCCGCCGCGCAACCCTACGCCGCGCCGGTCTCCACCAGCGCGGCAGCCACCCGCGCCACCCCCGCCCGATCCTCCGCGCCGGTCAAACCCAGCCCGGTTTCCGCCTCTCACGCAGCCAAGCCAGCTTCCGCTGCGCTCGATGCCGACGGCAATCCTCCCGTCGCCAAGCCCCACGCTCCAGCGGTCGCGCGCAAGCCCTCGCAATCTCTTTCGCTCGTCATCCGCGCCTCGCAAACTTCCTGGATCTCGATTACCGCCGACGGCCAGCCCCTGGCCCGCGAAACTCTGATCGCCCCCGCCAACACCAGCGTTCGCGCCGCCCACGAAATTGTCATACGAACCGGTAACGCCGCCGGCGTCAGCTTCCTGTTCAACGGCAAAGAAATCCCCGCCAGCGGCGACCCCGGCGAAGTCCGCACCTACACTTTCGACGCCTCCGGAGTCAGCAGCTCGCCCGCACTCCCACCCTCCACTCCCCCCAGCTAGCTATCTGGCAATTACCCCTCCGCCCACACCTCAATCCGCGCAATCATGCCCCGCAACTCTGCGCGCAGCCAATCCCACGCCTCCAGCTACTCTCCATATTTCGAATTCCTCAGCTTCGGATGCAGCTCCACGCTCCACAGTTCCCCCGCATTTTTTTCTCCGGGGATGATGAACCATTTGCGAACCCTTCACCCCCATCGGCCTGGGTAGAGGACTTGCACCTGCTAGCTGTCGACCCTGCTCGGCGCACAAGCGAAACGGGGCAGCTCACGCTGCCCCGCTCCAAACTGAGAACCGAGAACTGAGAACTCGCCTACGTCCCCTCGCTCCACCCCGCCAAATACTCTTCCTGCTCTGGCGTCAGCCGATCGATCTTGATGCCCATCGATTCCAGCTTCAGCTTCGCCACGCGTTTGTCGAGTTCGTCAGGAACCTTGTAGACCCGCTTCTCGAGCGACTTGTAATTCTTTACCATGTATTCGACCGAGAGCGCCTGATCGGCGAAGCTCATATCCATTACCGAGGCAGGATGTCCCTCCGCCGCCGACAGATTGATCAGCCGTCCCTCGCCCAGCAGATTGATCTTGCGCCCGTCTTTCAAGGAGTATTCATCGACAAACGTCCGTGTCGTCCGCTTCGACGATGCCATCTTCTCCAGCGCCGGAATGTCGATCTCCACGTTGAAGTGTCCGGAATTCGAAACGATCGCGCCGTCTTTCATCAACTCAAAATGTTCTTTGGTCAGCACGCTCTTGTTGCCCGTGACCGTGCAGAACACGTCTCCGAGCTTGGCCGCTTCCGTCATCGACATCACCCGGAAACCGTCCATCACCGCTTCCAGCGCCTTCGTCGGATCCACTTCCGTAACGATCACCTCCGCGCCCGCACCCCGCGCCCGGCTCGCCAGTCCGCGCCCGCACCAGCCGTACCCGGCCACCACGAACTTCGATCCCGCCAGCAGGAAGTTGGTCGCCCGGATAATTCCATCGATGGTCGACTGACCCGTCCCGTACCGGTTATCAAAAAGATGCTTGGTATCGGCATCGTTCACGGCAACGATGGGAAACTTCAGCACGCCTTCCTTCGCCATCGCCCGCAGGCGGATCACGCCCGTCGTCGTCTCTTCCGTTCCGCCAATCACGCCTTCCAGATTGTCCGTCCGCTTGGTGTGCAGAATCGTCACCAGGTCCGCGCCATCATCCATCGTGATGTGCGGTTTGTGATCGATCGCCGCCATGATGTGGTTGTAATAGGTGTCGTTGTCCTCGCCCTTGATGGCAAACACCGGAATGCCCTGATCGCGCACCAGGCTCGCCGAAACATCGTCTTGCGTCGAGAGCGGATTCGAGGCGCACAGCACCACGTCTGCCCCGCCATCGCGCAAACAGATCGCCAGGTTCGCGGTCTCCGCCGTCACATGCAGGCAGGCCGAGATGCGAATCCCCTGCAGCGGCTGGTTCTTGATGAATTCCTTGCGGATAATCTGCAGCACCTTCATCGACTGGTTCGCCCACTCAATGCGCTTCTTGCCCAGCTCCGCCAGCTCTAAACTTTTTACGTCGTAATTAATCTGTGACGCTGTTGACATACGCCTCCTGTGGCGCCTTCAGTACTAAGAAATTGATGTTGGTTGCCCGTATGTTGACTGGGAGAGTAGCTTTGATTGCCCCGTACCCTGTCAGAATACACGACTCGGAACCAAGTTCAGCATACCCAAATACCCTTTAGTGAGTAAGCCTTTTGGTCGATCTTCCCAATTGCACTTTGGTTAGCGCGCCGGGAGCAAAAGTTACCGAGGGCCCTGTCCTGATCTCTCCGTCATGGGGAGAGACCAGGACGGGGATTCTGACTCGCTCTCCGACCTACTTGCGCGCCCCCGCCGTCTCCCGCACACCCGCCTCGCTAGCCAGCTTCGCTGCCTTGTCCGTCTTCTCCCAGGTGAAGTCGGGATCGTTCCGTCCAAAGTGTCCGTAGGCCGCGGTCTTTTTGTAAATCGGCCGCCGCAAATCCAGCGACTCGATAATCCCGCGCGGCGTCAGCTTGAAGTTCGCCCGAATCAAATCCGGGATAATCTCAGGATCCACTTTCTCCGTCCCAAACGTATCCACCCGCACGCTCACCGGATCGGCCACACCGATCGCATACGCCAATTGCACCTCGCAACGATCCGCCAGCTTCGCCGCCACAATATTTTTCGCAATGTGCCGCGCCATATAAGCCGCCGAGCGATCCACCTTGGTCGGATCCTTCCCGCTGAAGGCTCCGCCACCGTGCCGCCCCATTCCACCGTACGTGTCCACGATAATCTTCCGGCCCGTGAGTCCGGTGTCTCCCATGGGCCCGCCAATCACAAACCGTCCCGTGGGATTGATGTGATACTTGGTATCTTCATCGAGCAAATGCGACGGAATCATCGCTTGAATCACATGCTTCAAGATCCCCGCGCGCAATTCATCGTTGGTGACGGTCTCCGCATGTTGCGTGGAAATCACCACAGCATCCACGCGCATCACCTTTCCCTTCGCATCGTACTCGACCGTAACCTGCGACTTCCCATCCGGACGCAGAAACGGTAGCGTCCCATCCTTCCGCACCCGCGACAACCGCATCGTTAACTTGTGCGCCAATGAAATCGGAGTCGGCATCAACTCCTCATTCTCATTGCACGCATATCCAAACATCATTCCCTGGTCGCCGGCGCCACCGGTATCGACGCCCATGGCGATGTCGCCGGATTGTTTGTTGATGCTGGAGATGACGGCGCAGGTGTTACAGTCAAAGCCGTGGAGGGCGTTGTCGTAGCCGATGCTTTGCACGGTGCCGCGAACAACTTGTTGGAAATCGACGTAAGCCTTGGTGGTGATTTCTCCGGCGATAACGACCAGGCCGGTAGCGGTGAGTGTTTCGCAGGCGACGCGGCTGGCTGGATCTTCCGCCAGGCAGGCATCGAGGATTGCATCGGAAATCTGGTCGGCGATCTTATCAGGATGGCCTTCGGTGACCGATTCGGAGGTAAACAGAATGCGATTCTTCGCGATTGCAGCCAAAATGGTTTCTCCTTAGAAAATGCTTCGGACTTCACGCGGGGCGAGAGCCGCGGACCCCTTCGGCGAACTTCGCTCCCTCAGGGCAAGCCATGGCGCGCGGTCAGAACCTCGATGACACGAAAGGTGATCAAAAAGAAGCCCTCGAAAAGGCTACCAGACGGCGCGCTACTGCGCAATTAATTTTGCCTTAACTGCCTCGCAGTCAATCCAGTAGCGGAATAATCAGGGTGGATGGAACCATTCGGGAGTCGAGCCGGTCGACCGCGGCCCAAGTCGTCGGGATGCCAGTCGGATGCAGGGCTCCTTCGACGACTCATGCGGATTCGTAAGGCGAATCCGCATGCTCCGCTCAGGGTGACAAGATTCGGATGCTGATGAATCCAGAGTATGCCATACTTGATCGGAGACTGTACCTGCCGAGCCTTCCTCCATGCTCGAATCGATGTCCAGGCCTTCCGTGGTGAAATCGTGGTTGAACCCATCCACTGCTGAGCAACTCCGGCTACGGAGCTTATTTTTCAACGGCGTCAAAGCGGCCATCATTGGGACAGACTTATCCGGGGTGGTCACGTTCTGGAATCCATTTGCCGAGGAACTGTACGGCTGGCGGTCGGAAGAAGTTTTGGGCCGGAACATCCTGGAAATCACCGTGAGCGCGGAGGACGCGGAGGTGGGCCGAAGGCACATGGCGACGGTGCTCGAGGGCAACAGTTGGGCGGGAGAGTTCCAGGTGCGGTGCAGGGACGGAAGTTCCGTGGGCGCGTTCGTGACCTTATCTCCGGTGCGCGAAGAGGATGACGCGATTGTTGGCATCGTGGGAGTAAGCCAAGACTTGGGCACTTTGAAGGAGATGGAAGGCGCGCTGCGGCGGAGCGAGGAACAATTCCGGGCCTTTGCGAATTCCTTGCCGGAATTGTGTTGGATGGCGGACGGCGACGGTCAAGTTTTCTGGCGCAACGAAAGATGGTACGAGTACACGGGAACCACGCCGCACGAGATGGAAGGACGGGGCGGAGAATCGGTGTACGATCCCGAAATTCTTCCGTCGGTACGGGAGCGATGGCAAATGTCGCTCGAGACCGGCACTCCGTTTGAGATGGAGTTTTCACTGCGCGGAGCCGATGGGGTCTTCCGCTGGTTTCTGGCGCGGATCCAGCCGATGCGCGATGGGACGGGGAAGATCACGCGATGGTACGGCACGGCGACAAATATAGATGAGCAGCGGCAGTTGTTAAAGTCCCTGAGCGAAGCGCGGGACGATCTGGAAAAACGGGTGATGGAGCGCACCGCGGAGCTGCATACGGCGACGGATAGCTTGCGTCATTTGTCGGCCCGGCTGCTGCGGATGCGAGACGACGAACAGAGGAGGCTGGCGCGCGAGCTGCATGACAGCGTGGGACAACTGCTGGCGGCGATCGGCATGAACCTCACGGTGGTGCGGGCAGAGACGGACCGGCTGAGCCCAGCCGCGGCAAAATGTGTTGCGGAAAACGCGGAACTGGTCGACGAAGTGAGCCGCGAGATTCGAACCATCTCCCATTTGCTGCATCCGCCGCTGCTTGATGAAGCCGGACTGGCATCGGCTCTGAAGTGGTACATCGAAGGGTTTGCCAAGCGCAGCCGGATCGAAGTGAATCTGGAAATTCCCGCCCCTCTAGGAAGACTGGCGCGCGATACCGAGATCGCAGTGTTCCGGATGGTGCAGGAGTGCTTGACGAACATCCATCGTCATTCCGGAAGTGAGACGGCGACCATACGGGTACACGCGGGAGAAAAGCTAACGGTTGAGGTGCGGGATCGGGGAAGAGGAATGCCGGAAGAAAAACTGCGGGGCTTCGCGCGAGCGGGAAGAATTGGCGTCGGTTTCAGTGGCATGCGGGAGCGGTTAAGGCAACTGGGCGGCACGCTGGAGCTTCAGTCGAATGGAGACGGAACCCTGGTAAGAGCGATATTGCCGATTGAGCCGGTCGACTGCGAACAGGATTGGGCAAATTAGGCGGCTGGCGCGCACTGAAAATAAGTTTGACCTCGAAGCAGCGCTTCGACTGCTTCAAGCACGGAGCGGAGATCGGTTTTTAGCACCAACCCTTTGACTCCGGCCTTGCGGGCTTCATTCTCGAGTTGGCCCGAGGGATCGATAGTCACCATCAGGATCGGCGCTCCGGGATGTTGTTGAGATAATCGCCTGGAGGCTTCTAGGCCATCCATTTCAGGCATTACGAAATCCATGACAGTGAGGTTGGGAGCGTTTTCATCCCATTTCTCCACGGCGCGGCGACCGTCCTCGGCCTCGCCGACGACTACCCACTCATCCTGCCTCTCGAGGAGGGAACGAAGGTGGGAGCGGATCATCGCATTGTCATCCACCAGAAAAATACGAACCACGCATCTCCTTCACGAGAGCGATGATTCGGCGGAGCGGACACCGGTAGTCTCACCCTAGCGCGTTGCACGAAGCAGGGCTATACAGCAGGAACCCTATCGAGGACAATGATTTCCGACGCAAGCAGCAAATGCTTGGGAGCAACCCCTTAGCCGCGTACGCTGATCCTGGAGAACGAGAGCACGGCTCGCGATGAGATGGGATGGCCCATGGACATAGCGGGACGGAACGTGGTGAAGATCAACATACGCTTCACTTGCGGCAGAAGCTCCTGCGAAGCGCCAGGATCGGAGAGGATCTTGTAATCCTCGACCCGGCCATGGGCGTCGACGTACGCTTCAATCACGAGCGATTCGGCATTGATGGAACTCATGGTGCCGAATGCGCTTTGTTGCAACTCCGGCCCGGTATTCAACACCAGGGGAACATCTTCGTTATTGGCCTGCAACTGCCCAGGGGTAGCGAGGATAGCAGCGACGAGGCCGAAGATCAGGATGGCGCAAGCGATGCCTGCAGTAGCGGGAACCATGAAGGCTTCCAAGGTATTTTCGAGGCGGACCATCCAACCTTCAAAGCGTGGACGGCGAGTCTGGGCGGCCTCGCGGGAAATGGCGAGGCGTAGTTTCAGGCCCAAGTCGGCGGGCACGTGGGGACGGCCGGCGGCACAGAGTAATTGCTGTGTCTGGCGGAGCAGAGTGTATTCGCGGGTGCACGTGGGGCAGACATCGAGGTGCTCGCGCAGAGCGCGCATCTCATTGCCGGTGACGGCACCATCGAGATAGGGCGAGAACAATTGGCTCGCCCCGGCGCAAGTTAGCTTCGGCTTCGTGGATGTAACCTTCGTGGCCATGTGGGTCATGGCATCACCTCAACCCTTCTACCCCCTCCAGCAACCGGTCGCCGCGAATCGGCGGCTTCATCTTCCTGTTCGTTTCGCTCTTCTTCCGGAAGGACAAGCCCCAGCTCCTCCCCTACCTCGCGCACGTAGGGCGCCAGCCGTTTTTTCAGGGCCTGGCGACCACGAGTCAATCTGGACTTCACGGTTCCCAACGAGATCTGCAAAATTTCGGCGATCTCTTCGTAGGACATCTCTTCCAGGTCGCGCAGAATCAGCGTGGTGCGGTAAGGTTCCGCAACCCGCCGCAATTCCGCGTCCACGCGCTGCTGCAACTCGCGATGCGCCAGATTGTCGAAGGGCGAATCGTGGTGATCGGTCAGGGCAACCCGCAGAACTTCGTCCCCGTTCCCTGCGGCATCGGATTCCACCGGCTCGATGGAAGTTTCGTGTGCCTTATGGCGAAACCACCAGCGTTTTCGGTTCGCCGACTCGTGGAGAGCGATGCGGTAAATCCACGTCTTCAAACTGGACTCACCGTGGAAGTGCTTCATGCCGCGGAAGACTTTCAGGAACACCTCCTGCGTGGTATCCGCAGCGTCGGCGGGATCGCTCACCATGCGATAGACGAGCCCGTAAACGGGACGCTGAAACTCACCGATCAGCCAGGCATAGGCCGTTTCTGAACCGGCTTTGAGATCGGCTACAATGGCGGCCTCTTCTGCTCGAGCTCCGATCGCGCTTGCTAAATCTCCCAAGGTGGTTGCTCCCGCCATGCGTAGGCGTCCCCTGATTATAGGATTTTCCACCCCATCTGACCGAAAAATCTTCGGCCAGCCGATCGGTCAGCGTTTGCGTGTCGCTTGCAAGGATAGACTCCGGCCGGGGACTAAGGGTTCCCAACGGCAAGTGGCTTATTCCCAAAGGTAACCGAGCCGAGGTACGAAAGAGGCAAAGAGCGGAGTTTGCGGCGCTTTCACGCCGAGGACCGATTTTACTCGTTGCGACGGATCGCGATAAGGCTCGGCCGGGGTGGCCGTGCCGAATAATGAGCCGTTTTCCCATATTCATCCTCTCCCAGCCTGCTTTAGGCAATGCTCCCCCCGAAGCCTTTTAAAGGTAGGCATTTGCGCGGAGTTCGATCGAACACCAAAAGCGACCGCCGGCCGGGGAACTAGGCGGGGGCGACGTCTGAGGGAGGGGAAAACGCCGTGTTACATGTCTATCAATATAGTAGACTTTACTAAACCGCAAGCATTACTGGGATAGATCCGGGGGTAGAGGTTTTGCTGTATTGTCTACTCCAGCGCTCGGCGGTAAGCTGTGTTTGTAAGTTTCTGGGGTATCTCGAGTCCCCGAAGGCGGTCATGGGCTAGTGTCCGAAAATGGACGTTCGGGCCCTCACGACCGCCTTTTTTCTTGAAAGGATGGCGCGAGCGAAGTTGATTGAAGGTGAAAAGCGGTCATGGGCCAACTCCGCGCCTGAAATTGCCAACCAATACGGCTGCGTTTAAGACAGCCTCGAGATTACAGCGTGTGTTATGGATCGTCCGGGGATCAAGGAAATCCGCGATGAACTCGAACGACTCATGCGGGAGCAAATAGAGAGTCTTCAAGAACAGACGTTTTTGGGGATCAGCGAAAAGGACCTGCAGGCGGAGAAGGAGCGACTGAGATGCATCCGGGAAGTGTCGGCCGAGTTTCTCGAAGCCTTGAAAAAAATTCCCCCGGAGCCAACGTAAACGGCAATTCGCCCGGTCATGAAAGGAAGCTATGACGGAAAATTCTAGTGTGACGCTGCCGGGAACGGTGGAAAAAATCATTAAACCTTCGGAGCCTAGTGAAGCGGAGAAGGCGCAGATTGCCATCGAAGGGGCAGATGAACTCTACCGGGAGATCCGGGTGGAGAATTCACTGACCGACGAAAAGGGTAATGAGGTCCGGCTGAAGAAAGGCGCAAGTGTTGAAGTTACGGTAGACGCGCCTCCGGAAGCGACGTCCCCGAAAAGCGACGGAGGATAATTCAGGTGTCGGTTTAAATTTCAAATAGTGTTCCAGCAGAAACGCGCTGTCCAAACATCGGGCGGCATAGTTTAGGATGTCAGCTCGATGCCTGCCTCATGCGGCTTAACTTGGACACTTCCGCGATCGCAGCCTGCTCGTCGCAGCTGCCGGCGGAAACTACATGAGGCGTTCCTTGGGCACGCAAGTGATACGAGAGCTTACGGGAACGCTCCTTCCCGCCGGGCTTCGGCCACCAAGACTCGCTCCAGAGAACCAGAGGGCGAATCTTCCATTTTCTTGCACCAGCCTGTCGGATCCCCGTCAATAAGCTTCCCCGTTTTCGTGTCCTTGACTGTATAGGGCCTTTTCCCAGAGCCCTGCTTCCGCTAGATTGCGCCAAGTCTCTCGGCTTCGATAGGGTGCTCTCGGCTTCCTTCACTTAGGCGACGACCTCCTGAACGGTTGCCTCGTCCTGCCCAACCGCGAGCGTGGCGATGTTGAGGAGAACCAATGTCACAACGCGAAAAAGCGGCTGTTTCTCATTGAGAATCTCCTGGGCGACCAAGAACGGGGCCAAGTCCACACTCATCTCGCCCGTTCGCAAGACTGGGGATGAGGGGGACGTACCCTTGGATCAGGGATGAGAAGCGCCAAGGGCGGCGCCAATGAGAGCGCCAGCACCACCAACCAGGACAGGCGCAACCACGCGCGCATGTGGATCCTGGTTTCCTTTGGCTCCCATGGCAGCGCCAAGGCCAAAGCCGATGATGGCTCCGATCAGAGCATGGCGCCCGTTCCCTGGTTGCCGCCACATTCCGCCATGGCCCCACCCGTCATAGCCCCGAGCGCGCGGCAAGGCACTCGGGATCAACAGAAGGGAGGCAAGTAGGAAATAAACGATTGGTTGTCGCATAGCCGCAGATTAGCGGCCATATTGAAAATGCATCTGTGTCTTTGTGACGCTTTCGCGAGTGTCACTATTGGAGGGGATGGCGGATGAACTGTTCGTAACGGCGCAGTTCCGTCAGCGACGATTCTGATAGCAGCTGGAACGGAATGACACGCGTAGTCCCGGGCAGATCGAATGCGGTGACAGAATCGCAGATCACCGCCGCTGCTTGCTCTAATCCTCGTTGCCAGCCTGGTTTCTTGGCGTCTCGAAAGATCAGAGCATCGGCTTCAAAACCTGCTGCGATCAGGAAGGTGCGGGCCATCTGCAGGAAATTGTCCCATCTGGATGCTATCCCGACCGGGGCGGTGCAAGGTGCGAGCAACCAGCCGGCCAGAGTCGAGGGAACGGAGCGCACTTGCAGAGTCAGCAGATCAACTCCCGATGGCAAAGCTTGCCGCACGGCTCTGGCTTTGCTGGGAAGCGTCACCACAATTGCGCCTTGAGCGGCCTCGGCAAGATCGTCCTTCCGTGGAGGGCAGCTTCTCGCGGGTAGAGTTACAGCTCCTTGCATCTCCGCCGCCACGATTGTTCTGAGCTCTTCGTCCGGCTCTATCAGCAGAAAATGATCGGCGGCTGCAAGTCCAGCCAGTGGCGGATACGCGAACGTACGTCGGCCAACGGAACACCCAATTCACGCGCCGAACGAAAGAGATTGGCAACAACTTGCCCTATCTTAAGCTCAGCCGTGCTGGACGATCGAAGCTCCGGCGACACCAGCCGAGTTCTCCTAGGTTCTCACGCCATAGATCTGGTCGTAAAACTTCTCAACGTAGTCCCGGCTGTCGGTTGTTGCGAAAAGTAAGCGCTGTTGGTAATAGTTTCGTATCTGGTACGGCATCGAAAGGATTCGCGCGCCGGGATACAGCTTGATTCCAATTCTCTCCGCTTCCTTTTCTGGATCGTACCCACTCGCATCCTCAGCCGGCGTGGGTATCCCACAGCCAACGTTTCTGGTGGGGCCGGCGGTTGCGAAGATGGCGCCTCCCGAGCGACGGGCGCAGACGCAGACGTTTGAGCCGCTCACGACTGCGCCTTATCGATCCTGGTACTGTCAGGCCTGGGTACTGTCAGGCCTGGGCAGGGCATAGAAGTCTGGGAGAAATCTTTACCCGCTAAGTGATCGTCAAGGCCAGGGCGCTACTGGTCCCGCCGCTCGTACAGCCTAAATCGCCCGAGGTTCCGCTGGGAGTGTTGACCGTCACGGTTGCCGTTCCGGGAGCGGTGATCACGGCCGTGGTGAGGGTGACCTGCAACTGGGTAGGGCTGGTGACCAGTGTGCTGAGCGTCGTCCCGTTGATCACTCCAACTGTCGACGAAACAAAGTGGCTGCCATTCACCGTCAGAACATAACCTTGCTGCACTTCCGCAAAAGGAATCGTGCTGACAGAAAGAGATGCAAGGGACGGGGCGGGGCGAGCACTTCCGCAAGCGGGATTGAGCGAGTTGCAGGATTGGAAGACCAGCAGGGCGAGCAGGATCGCGCTGAGGCATGGCAAGAAAGCGAAAACTCGCTTCATAGGGCATCGTACCATGCGCTTGCCAGTCCTTCGATGTATCGCTGGGAAACCATAGTTACCGGGCGCATCGTTAGTTACGGGGGCATCGTTCTGCGCCCAGCAGTTTAGTCCAATTAGATTAATTCAGAGGGTTATGTCGGGGGCGGAGGCCAGGCGGTTTGCTCCAGCGAAAGGTTATGGGATGTCCTTCTGAGACCTTCCCGGCTTGAACCGAAATGGTAAACACTCAGTCCCATGCTACTCCCCCAGCTGATTACTCGATCTCGTTTTACTTTTGCCGTTCCGGCGGTCGCAGTCGCAATCCTAATAGCGCTGCTGCCCGCACCGGTGCGAGCAGCAACAGAACAACTGGGTTCCTCACCTGCCAGGCTGGGTTATGGCGATGTTATGGTCGGCCAAAATAGAACCCTTTCCGTCAGCTTGACCAATAAAGGTCGCGCACGCGTTGAGATTTTGAGCGTCGAATCGAGCGACAGCAAGTTCAAACTTTCGAAACCAAAGCTGCCGACGACTCTGAAAGCAGGAGAAAAGCTGGAGCTGCGCGTGACTTTCGCACCCACCACGAAAGGCTACGCGGGCGGGCAAATCAAGGTTGTGAGCAATGCCGCCCACCCAACCCTTACCGTAGGAATGGAAGGGAGCGGCGTGGGTGAGAGCAGCAGCAAGCCACACCTGACCATTGCCCCCTCCACATTGAGCTTTGGCAATGTGGCAGCAGGAACTACCGAGACGCTCACGCTGGGACTGAACACCAGCGCGGGAAGCATCACCATTTCTTCAGCGTCCAGCAGCAGTTCGCAGTTTGAGTTGCCGGGCGCGACCTTCCCATTGACGATTGCCAAGGGAAAGGAAACATCCATCAATGTGACATTCAAGCCCGCGAAGGACGGGAAAGAGTCCGCCACGCTAATCTTTGCCAGCAATGCGGCGAATTCGCGAGCCACGGAACCTTTGACGGGTGACGGCACCGCTCCCTATGTGTCTCTTTCCTGGGATGCGAGCGAATCCGCGACGGGCTACAACGTTTACCGAGGCACGTCTGAGAACGGTACCTACACCAAGGTCAATTCGAGCCCTGATCCAGAGACCAGTTATACGGACAAGACGATCGTCAATGGCAAAACCTACTACTACGCAACTACGGCTGTGAACTCAAGCGGGAAAGAGAGCGCTTACTCGAACCGGGTGAAGGTGGTGGTGCCCTAGAAACGGTGAGGATCAGGCCGGCGAACAATCCCCGTTATCCTCAGCCACAAGGTTTCAAGGGGCAACCACCTGTTACGGGATTAACGAACTGACCTGCCCAAGGCTGCAACCGTTAGAGCAGGACTCAGGCGCACCCTAAACTTGTCCTCGTGTCCGCAGCTGATTACCGTGATCTCGCCGGGATACTCTCTGACCCAAATCACGTGCTCGGGATTCACAAAGACTTCCATGCCGTCCACATCTTCAAACATTACAAACTCCACGTTGCCTCCTTTTTGGTGGTCCCAACTTAGGCTTAGAGGAATGACGAAATCAGCGAGCGATTCGGTCGCTGTTGCCAAGAATCGCACCCGCGCAAGGGCCGATCGAGTTTACCGAAAAGAAAACAGATCCTCCAGCGGCTCTAATCGTGCGGTCCGAAATCCCGCACTCCCGTCCAGTGCCAAACCCGCCCCCGCCAGCGGTGGGCGGTGGCAGTTTTGCCGTCCTCTCCTACCCGGGTCCTTCGGGTTTGACCCTCTGCGGCGAAGTCCTTACACTTGAGGGTGATCTCCGCCCGACGCGCTACTCATCCTGTGGAGGGTTTCCTGAGTTTGCAATTGCGAATTGCGATGTTGGCCGCCTGGTTGGGGCTGCTGGGGTTAGTTTGCGCGGGACAGGACGCGGCTCCGCCGAATCAGCCGGCGCAGAATCAGTCGCCTCAGGGTCAATCTTCACCGGAACAGTCGTCTTCACAGGGGCAGTCGTCTTCACAGGACCAATCTCCACAGAACCAGCCTCGGCAGAACCCGCCTGCGGAGACCCAAGAGCCAAAGAAGCCGACTCCACAGAAGCCGCCTTCACAGAACCAGTATTCGCAGGAGCGGTCTCCGATCGCGCTGGATAGCAGTGAGACACTTTTTTCGGTGCTGACCGCGCTCAACTCCTGTGGATACGACCAGGATTTAACCATCTCCGACGCGACGCGCAGCAATGTGCGAGCCGAGCTACAGCGAATTTTGGCGGAGTCGGCGGACGCTGAGGCGGCGCGGTCGGCGCTGTGCGAGTTCTACCTGACCCACACGGCGGAGAGAAGTTCGAATCGCAGCTTGTCGCCGTATATCTCGCTGGCGCTGTATATGGATGGTCCGCCGCATTTTGCACCGCGCATCAAGGAAGAGGACCTGCCGCCGGATGCGTTCGCGATTGCGTCTTTCGGGACTTTACTGGAACGCTTCTACGAAAAAGTGGGGCTGCATTCGATCTGGGAGCGGCACCGCAGGGACTACGCGGCCATGATAGCCCGGTATCACGAGCCGCTGGCGAAGATGGTATTCGACACGGAAATCTACTTGAAGCAGCCGTCGTCGCAATATTTGGGGCGGAGATTCACGATTTACCTCGACTTCATGGGCTCGCCGAATGAAACGGATGCGCGGAACTATGGTGCCGATTATTACGTGATTGTGTTTCCGGCGCCGAACATGCCTTCCGGCGAGACGCCGAAGGCGGCGCTGAAGATGGACCAGATTCGGCATACGTTTCTGCACTACGAACTGGATCGGGAGGCGGAAAAACACTTCACCGCCATCAAGCGGCTGGAGCCGCTGCTGCAGTCGGTGAAGCGGGCGCCGCTGGAGGAGAGCTTCAAGACGGATATTTCGCTGCTGGTGACGGAGTGCATGGTGCGCGCGATCGAAATACGGACCACCGGGAGCAAGCAGGCCGCGGATGAGGCGCTACGGGCTCAGGCCGTGGATGACGCAGTGAAGCAGGGCTACATTCTGACGCGGACGTTTTACGACACGGTGGTGGCCTTTGAAAAAGATCCTGCGGGCATAAGGGCGGCGTATGGCGACTTTCTGGCGAATATCGACATAAAAAAGGAAGAGAAAGCCGCAGCGGATGTTCAGTTTGCCAGCAAGACGTCGCCGGAACTGGTGCAGTTGTCGCGTCCGGAGGAGCGGCGAATGCTGTTCGCGGCGGAGAAGCGGCTGGCGGCGGGGGATCCCAAGGGAGCACAGGACTTGGCACAACAGGCACTGGATAAAAAGATTGGAGACCAGGGACGGGCCCTGTTCATCCTGGCGGAGGTGGCGGTAGCCAACAAGAATCGGGACGGGGCGCAGGATAATTTCCAGAAGGCGATTGAAGCGACGCGTGACCCCAAGGTGGTGGGATGGTCGCATGTGTATCTGGGAAGGATTCTGGATATGAAGGAGGACCGCGAGGCGGCGTTAGAGGAGTACCGGGCCGCGCTGAACGCGGCGGGGCAATTGCCGGAGATCAAGGCGGCCGCGGAACGCGGGCTGAATCAGGCTTACGAGCCTCCGGCGAAGCCGCAGCCGCAGTAGGATTCTAGCCAAGTACGCCCTGGTTGCGGGTTGAGCCGGATCAAAATCCGAAAGATGAACCCGCGGTTACAATGCAGGGTAGAATCAGCAACGAATCGTAGCTGTGGAAGTCGAATGCCAGGCAGGTCGGTTTAAGGAGAACGCATGAAGCGAACAGCAATCATTGCCATTATTGTCGTGCTGGGAATTTCGGGCTGGAGTGTTGGCCAGAACAAGCCGGCTACGCCGGGCACGACATCCGGGCAAGCGGCAGCAGCGCCCGCGGGGAAGCGGCCACCGCAGGCCAAGACACAACCGGAGTTCGACGCGTACAAAGCTGCCGCCACACTCACCGATCCGGCGGCAGAGGAGAAAGCGGCGGACGACTTCGCGACAAAGTTTCCGGATAGCGAGTTGCGGCCATTACTCTTTAAGCAGGTGATGGGCACCTACCAACAAGCCAACAACGCGGACAAGATGCTGGCCATGGCGCGGAAAGTTTTGACGTTCGATCCGGACGACCCAGAAGCGCTGCTGGGGGTGGCGCAAGTGTTGGCGGAGCGCACACGCGATACGGACCTGGATAAAGATCAGCGTCTGGCGGAAGCCAGGAAGGATGCGGAGCGGGCGCTGGTGACGGTGGATACGGACGTGCCGACGGCGGGAGTTGCTCCGGAGAAGCTGGAACAATATAAGGGCTTCGTTCGTTCCGAGGCATACTCGATTCTGGGAACGATCGACTTCAATGCAAAAGCTTGGCCGGCCGCAGAAGGAAATCTGAGGAAATCGATTGATGCGTTCCCGCAGCAGCCGGATCCGATCGCAGTCTTCCGGCTGTCGGTGGCTTTGGATATGCAGAACAAATATCCCGATGCGTTGAAGGTCGCCAACCAGGCGGTGGATTTAACCAAGGCGGGAACGAATGCGGGGGACGCGGCACGGAAAGAGAAGGACCGGCTGATCCAGTTGATTGGCGGCATTCCCGACACGCCCGCGAAATAAGGATGCGAGCCCAACGCGGGACTGTAGCACCGCCAAGAACGCAAGCCTTCGACGCGGCTGTGCAATCATGAAAGAAAGGGAAATCACCGCGCTGGAAGCGGCGTTGGGCTATCATTTTCGCCGCCGGGGCGTGATCGAACAGGCGATCACTCACAGCTCGCAGGCGCGCGAGCAGGAGTCCAAGCAATCGGGCGCTAACAAGTATCAGGTCAACGATAACGAGCAGCTGGAATTTCTCGGAGACGCGATTCTGGCGCTGGTGACGAGCGAGGCTCTGTTTCATCGATTCCCGGAATTTCGCGAGGGTGAGCTTTCCAAGCTGCGTGCCCACGTGGTGAGTGAGCGGCACCTGATCCGAGTCGCGCAACGACTTGAGCTGGGGAGTTACTTGCGGCTGGGGCGCGGCGAAGAGAAAAGCGGCGGACGGAGCAAGCCGGCGCTGCTGGTGGACGCGCTGGAGGCGGTTCTGGCGGCTATCTACCTGGACGGCGGAATGGAACCGGTCCGCGAATTCATTCTGCGGGAGATTCTGGCGCCGGAGCTCGAAGGGATGGAGCGCGAAGGTGGCGCGCTGCCCATGAACGATTTCAAATCGGCTCTGCAGGAAACGCTGCAAGGGTTGGGCATCGCGCAACCGGCTTACGTGCTGGTGGAAGAGGCGGGACCGGAACACAGAAAGACGTTCACGGTGGAGGTCCGTCTAGACGGGAAGAAAGGTGAATGCCGGGCGGAATTTGTGGGACGGGCGCAAGGTTCCACCAAGAAGGCGGCGGAGCAGGACGCAGCGCGCCAGTTGCTGTCGTATCTGGCATCGCGGCCGCAGCCGCCGGGAAGCCGGCTGGAGCGCTCGTCGCGCTCCCTGGAAAAGTAGCGTGGCAAGAGAAGTGGAGTAAATGAATTCTTCAGACGATCAGCTTCCTGGCCTTCAAGTTCCGGACACCCCGATTCCGGACGAGCGCATCCCAGAAGGACGGCGGAGAATTGCATGGACGGGGGGGGTGGGTGTATCCGGGTCGGTGCAGTCCCTGCTGGGAACCGTGGTGATCGCGGTTTTTGTCATCACCTTTATCGTGCAGGCGTTTCAGATTCCGTCGCCATCCATGGAGAACACTCTGCTGGTGGGCGATTATCTTCTGGTGAACAAGTTGTGTTACGGAGGAAGTGGACTGGGAGACTATTTGTTGCCCTATCGCCGGATACGGCGGGGCGACGTTGTGGTCTTCCATTATCCGGTTAACCCGGCGCAACACTTCGTGAAGCGGGTGATTGGAATTCCTGGAGACCGGGTGCGGCTGATCAATAAACAGGTACTGGTGAATGGAGTCTCATTGCGGGAACCCTACGCGCACTTCAGCCGCCCCTCGAATGATGCTTTCCGCGACAGTTTTCCGCGGCTGGATGTGGCGGCGGGCGAGACTCCGGAGTGGTGGGTGCAGTTGCGAAAGCTAGTCGAGGATGGGCAGCTGATCGTTCCCCAGGGAAATTATTTTGTGATGGGAGACAATCGGGACGACAGCTACGACAGCCGGTATTGGGGATTCGTGCCACAAGCCAATATTATTGGGCGGCCGCTGTTGATTTACTGGTCGGTGCAAGAGGGAGACAGCGAAGGATCGGGGCCGAACTCGATAGCCGGCAGGTTGGCGCATTTAGCTTATGCGGTAACGCACATTTTTCAGATCACGCGCTGGAACCGGACACTACGGCTGGTGAATTAAACTCTCCCCGGCTAAGATAGGCGTGCGCTTCGGCAATCAAGACGGGATGGATGGATCACGGTGGCGAAAAAAGACAGCAACGCGAAGAACGAAGTAGAGGTAGAAGACAAACCGCGCGAAACGACGGTGGAGTTCCTTTCCTCGCTGGCGGCTGTGCTGGTGACGGGGCTGTTCATCATCACGTTTGTGGTGCAGGCGTTTGAGATCCCTTCCAGTTCGATGGAGAACACGCTGCTGATTGGGGATCACGTGTTTGTGAACCGTATTCAATTCGCGCCGAAGACTTCGTGGGTGGGTCCGCTGCTTCCCTACCGGCAGGTCAAGCGCGGCGACATCGTGGTATTTCTCGCGCCTTGCGAGCCCGGATTGTACGTGGTCAAGCGGATCATGGGCGTGCCCGGGGATCACATTCATCTTCGTAATGGCGTGGTGTACCGCAATGGTGAGGAGTTGAAAGAACCGTACGTGATCCACTCGCAGGATGCGACGCAGTATCCGAATCCGTATCGCGACAATTTTCCCTCGGTGCCGCCGTCCGAGAGTTATAACGTGTATCCCTGCTGGGAGCCAGAGTTGCCGATGCACATTCAGGGCGACGATCTGGTGGTGCCACCGGGCCGTTACTTTGGCATGGGCGACAACCGCGACGTGAGCCTGGACAGCCGGTACTGGGGATTTATTCCACAGGAAAATATCATTGGGCGGCCGATGTTCATCTACTGGTCGTTTGAGACGCCAGCCGACCAGTATCGCAAGACCGAGATGGGCGACCGCATTGGCTTCCTGGCGCACGTGGTACTGCACTTCTTCGATGAGACGCGCTGGCGGCGCACGTTGCGGGTAGTGCAGTGAGGTTCCTCTCTTCCAAGCGGCGGGTTGTATCCGTGGCCGCGGGGATTTTGCTGGTCCTGTTCCTGGTGCGTCCGGGCGTTTCGCGGCTGAAGACGCGCATTGCAAATTCCATCAGCCAGGCGGTGGCGCGCCCGGTAGAGATTGGTTCAGTGCATCTGCGCTTCCTGCCGCGGCCAGGATTCGATCTGGAAAATCTGGTCATCCACGAAGACCCGGCATTTGGTGCGGAACCTACGCTGCGTGCGCCGGAGGTGACGGCGCTGGTGCGGTTGACCTCGTTGGTGCGTGGACGGCTGGATATCTCGCGCCTGGAGTTGACAGAACCGAGTTTGAATCTGGTGCGACGGGAAGACGGGCGCTGGAACTGGGAGGCTCTGCTCGAACGCACCGCGCGCACACCGCTGGCCCCGACGGCGAAATCGAAGCGGGAGTCGCGTCCCGGCTTTCCTTATATTGAGGCCAGTTCGGGGCGCATCAATTTCAAGGCGGGGGCGGAGAAAAAGCCCTATGCGCTGCTCAATGCCGACTTCTCATTGTGGCAAGAATCCGAAAATGAGTGGGGTGCGCGGTTGAAAGCGGAGCCGCTGCGCACGGATATGAATTTGACCGACACGGGGTTGCTTCGGATGAACGGAACCTGGCAGCGGGCGGCGAGCCTGCGCCAAACACCGCTGCAGTTCAGTTTGGAGTGGCAGCACGCGCAACTGGGGCAATTCAGCAAGCTGGTATCGGGCAACGATAAAGGCTGGCGGGGCGATCTTCGCGTGGACGCGACGCTGAGTGGGACGCCGGCGGCAATGCAGGTGGCGGCCGACGCGTCGGTTCAGGACTTTCACCGCTATGACATCTCGCCGCTTGAAGGATTGACGCTGGCGGCGCACTGCGATGGCAAGTACAGTTCGTCAGAGCAGATGATGAGAGAAATCTTCTGCAGCGGGCCCGTAGGCAATGGCAGGGTGACGCTGCACGGCGATGCGGGCGGGCCGAGAGCTCACAAACTGGACTTGTCATTGAACGTGGAGAATGTTCCGGTAAGAGCTGTGGCGCAACTAGCCCGACGTGCGAAAAAGGATTTGCCATCGGATCTTGTGGCGTCGGGGAGTGTGCTGGGCAACTTCGGAGTGAAAGAGGATGGGGCGTCCCCGACTGGAGCGAAGTTCCAAGGACGCGGCGAGATCAGCAATTTTCGCCTGCAGTCGGCGAATACGAAAGTGGAATTGGCTCCGGGGAGCGTGCCCTTTACCCTGAGTTCCGAACTCCTCAACGATCGCGTTTCATCGCGGCCGAAGAGTGTTCGCCAGGGGAGTAACGCGGGGCTGCCGGCCCCCAACGAACTGCATATCGAGTACGGTCCTTTCCCGGTGGCGCTGGGACGGCCTGTACCGGCGCAGGCACGAGGCTGGGTGGGGCGATCGGGGTTCGCGGTGGCGGTACGCGGAGAGGGCGAGGTCTCGCACCTGTTGCGGATGGCAAGCCTGCTTGGACTCCAGGCGGTGAAAGCCAGCGCCGAGGGTACGGCGCAAATAGACGTGCAGATTGCCGGATCCTGGGCGCAAAACACTTTGGGAACCCCTTCCGGCTTTCCCTTGCCGAGAGTTAGCGGAAGGGTGGAACTTCACAACGTCCGAGCCAGCCCGCGGGGAGTGAATGAGCCGATTGAGATTTCTGCGGCCGAACTAAGACTCCTGCCCGATGAAACGCGGGTGGAAAACCTGAGTGCGCGGGCTGCCGGTGCGCACTGGACGGGCTCTTTGGCATTGCCGCGCGGCTGCGGAACACCGGGGCAGTGCGTGGTCGAGTTCAATTTGAATGCCGACCAGGTTGCAGTCAGCAGTCTGTACCAATGGCTGGGTCCGCATCCGCGCCCACGACGCTGGTACCAGGTGCTGGTGCCGGCCGATCCCGCAGCGCCATCGTTCTTCGAAAACTTGCGGGCATCGGGAAAAGTGAATGTTGGACATTTGCGGATTCACAGTGTAATCGCCGACCGGGTTTCTGCGTTGCTTGAGCTGGAGCACGCGAGGGTGACGGTTTCCGATCTGCGGGCTGACCTGCTGGGCGGAAAGCATCGCGGCAATTGGCAAGCGGATTTCACGGCGGCATCGCCGGTGTACAACGGTTCGGGAACGGTGACGGGAATTTCGTTGGAGAAGGTGGCCGGCGCGATGGACGATGCCTGGATTTCCGGAACCGGAGGCGGGACTTACCAGTTCAAGGCAACCGGGGCAGATTCGGCGACGTTTTGGCGGTCGGCCGAGGGCGAACTGCGTTTCGATCTGCGGGAGGGAGCGCTTTCTCACATCTCGCTGGGTAGCGATGAGGGACCGCTGCGGATCGGTCGTTGGCGGGGACGTGCGCGGCTGAACAGTGGAAGTATCGAGATTCAAAAAGCGGAGTTCGATTCGCCCACGGGGGCCTATGAGATCAGCGGGACGGCGTCGCTGGGGCAGGACCTAGACTTCGAAGTTGTAACCGGAACCCAGGTGAAGGCGGCGGGGGCAATGGTGTACAGCATCACGGGGACAGTGGCGGAACCGCGGGTAACGGTGACTCCGGCACCGGAGACGCAGGCGCGATTAAAGCCGTAGGCAGTGCCCTCAGGTGCTGAAGGCCCCTTTTCCGTCTTATCGCATGATGGCACGACCGAGAGTCGTGCCCTTCGCGATCCGGTTCCGGCAATTCTTATCTCTTTCTGGCACTCCTTGCAGGAACTGTCTCCCCGGTTATGGCAAGTAGCCGGCGCCGCGCAGGACTTTTCCGGGCAAGGCTCCTGTCATCTTCGACTGATCGATCACCGGCACACCATTCACCAGAACGTACTCCATGCCTTCAGAAAGCTGATTGGGATTGTCGAAGGTCGCGAGATCGCGGACGGTTGCGGGATCGAGGATGACGACGTCGGCCCCCATTCCAGCTTTGAGCACACCGCGATCGGTGAGACGCAGCCGCTGAGCGGGGAGCGCGGAAAATTTGCGGATCGCGTCTTCGAGCGTTAAGGCCTTCTCTTCGCGGACATACTTGCGCAGGATACGCGGAAAGGTGCCGTAGGCGCGGGGATGAGGATGCTCCTGGCCCAAAAGACCTTCGGGCGAAGTGCCGGAAGAATCATTATCGATGGCGACCCAGGGTTGCTCGAGCGCGAGGGTGACGTCGGGTTGCGACATGCCGAAGACGGCGACGCCGGTGCTCGGATCCTCGATGAGGAAATCAAAGAGGGCGTCGATCGGGTCTTTGTTCCAAAGCTTGGCAACTTCTGACAGACGCTTGCCTTCGAGAGGAAGCATCTTGGGATTCTGCACGACGCCGATCATGATCGCGTCAGGGCTGGGAATTTCCTGCCATTCGTTGTCCCAATCTTTGGATGGAGTGAGCATGTCTTGGCGAATGCGCGCTCGAGTTGCGGGATCTTTGAGGCGCTCGACGAGTTTCGCGGTCCCCCCGTCGTGGGCCCAGGGCGGAACGAATGCCGAGAAATCGTTGAACCATGCGGTGTAGGCGTAGGTGTCGGCGGTGACGTCGGCGCCAGCGGCGCGGGCGGTGTTGATTTTGGCCACGACTTCGGGCATGCGTCCCCAGTTGTTTTTGCCGGCGACTTTGATGTGCCAGATTTCCACCGGCACGCGGGCTTCGCGGCCGATGCGCAGGGCTTCGTCGATGGCTTCAAGGACGGAGTCGCTTTCGTTGCGCATGTGGGTGGAATAGATGCCGCCGAACTTGCCGCCTTCGGCGGCGAGAGCGATCAGTTCGTCGGTCTTGGCGTAGGGGGCGGGGGCGTACTCGAGGGCGGTGGAAACCCCGACTGCGCCATCTTTCATGGCGTCGCGGACGAGAGCTTTCATTTGCTCAAGCTGCTCGGGTGTGGGTTGTTTGTCGCCTTCGCCGAGGACGATGCGGCGGACTTGCGTCGCGCCGACGTAGCTGGCGAGGTTGATGCCCATGCCCTGTTTTTCGAGGCGCGCGAAGTATTGGCGGAAGGTTCGCCAGTCGGGAGTGATGTGGAGATGCTCGAAGCCGGCGCGATCGGATTGAATGATAGCGTCGTTGAGAGGAGCGATGGAATCGCCTTCGCCGGTAATTTCCGTAGTGATCCCTTGATAGATTTTCGAAGGCAGGCGCGGATCGACCAAGATGGTGAGTTCGGACTGGCCGAGCATGTCGATGAAGCCGGGAGCGACAACTTTGCCGGCCGCGTCGATGGTACGCTTGCGCGGAGCGGCCGCGAGATTGCCGATGGCGGCGATTTTTCCGTCGCGGACGCCGAGGTCACCGGAATACCAAGGGGAACCGGTGCCGTCCATGATGTGGCCGTTGGTGATGACGAGGTCGAAGCCAGGGGTGGGCGCTTGCGCGGTCAACGGGAGCGCGCGAGCGAGGAGAAGGATCGTGAGAAAGAAATTCAGTTTGCGAAGTTTCATCGGTTTTCCCTTTTGTAGCGTTACCTCAGCGGCAAAAGCCCGCTCGGAAGAGCAAATCCTTATCGCAGCGCCGCCCCACCCAAGATCAGCCTAGAACACCGCTACGCCAGAGGCGCTCGGCGGTGCGCGAGCGCGCCCAGCCCGATCCAGATGGCGAGCGCGAGCCACTCGTAAATGGTGAAATGGCCGGGGATTGCGGGGACGACTTTCATCAGCATCATGGCGGTGGCCACGAGCAGGCCCAAGCCAGCAACGAGCCATTCGACCGACGACGGTTTCGATAAGCCTGGCAAGGTTGGCGTGCGGGGCATGGCAAGATAAGCGGCACAGGTTGCGGCCCAGCCTATCGCGCAGGCAACGGAGCCGACTTCGGTGATCGGGACCAGAATTGCATCTCCTAGCAGCATACATGCGGCGGTCGCCAGTCCGACACAGACGACTGCGATGGACGGCGTCTGATGTCGGGGGTGAATGCGGCCAGCGCGTGCGTCGACCAGGCCGCGGCGTCCCAGAGCGAACACAAGGCGACTCGCGGCAACGAAATTTCCGTTGAAGCATTTGACCAACGACAGCAACGCCGCGACCAGGATCACGTTCACGATCCAGCGCGAGCCTACGGCGCGCTGGAAGGCAACCGCGGTCATGAACTTCTCCCCGGTCAGATCGTGCCAGGGAGCAACAAAGGCAACCGCGGCGATGACGATTGTGTAAAAGAGGATGCCGACCAGGATCGCCATCCAGATGGCTTGGAGAAAGCTTTGGCTGCGAAATTCGGGAGTAGATTCTTCGGCGGCTTTGCTGACGGATTCGAACCCGGTCATGAAGTACGGGACAATCTGAACCACGAGCAGAAATGAGACCAGAGGCACGTGGGTAAAGACCGGGGGGAAATTGTGAGGCGATCCTTGGCTGACGCCGAGAGCAACGAAAATGAGGAACAGGGCGAGCGTACCGAAGGCAGTCCAGTTCTGGAAGGTTGCGCTGAGGCGGATGCCGCGGTAGTTCAGGGTGGTGAGCAGCGCCGTGAGGGCGAGACCGATGAGCAGGTGCGGAAGATAGACGGGGCGTCCGGCGATGCGGTAGATCTCGAGCGAATCGAGCGCTGGGACGATGTAACCCGCGATGCGGCCAACGGCGACCGCTTCCCAGGGGCAGACGATGAAATAGGCGAGCATCATCATCCATCCAGTGGAGAAGCTGATGGGACGGGAAAAAGCTGCGGCGGTGTAGGCGATTTCGCCGGCAGCGTCGGGCATGGCGGCGACCAGCTTGCCATAGACCCAGCCGATCGGGAACAGCAGAGCGCCGCCGATGGCGAAGCCGAGCAGGGCGCCGAGAGCGCCACCGCGCAGCAGCCAGTCGTCCATGACCACCAGCCAGCCGACTCCCACCATGGTGCCCCAGGCCAGCGTGAAGTAGTCAGCGAGGCGGAGTTTGCGGGCTAGATGCGACATGCGGACGAGTTCAATCCGGCGAGCGAAGTGGAGGGCGAATTATAAAGCATGGCGGGCCCACTTCTTCCAGGCGTGGCAAGGCAAGGCTGAAGCCGTGCCCAGCCCGAGCAGTCTGTGTGATCCCTGCCTCACGATTCCCCCACTTCGCGCCCGAAATCCGCGGGCTGCGTGGTAGTATCGACAATACTCTCGCATGATGCTGCAGCCTTTGAATTTGGGCGCGGTGGCGCTGTTATGCCTGGCCACGACTCGTTGAAAAACGGATGACAACTTCGGCCAACTTGCGTAAGCGCGTGCTCAGCGGCATGCGTCCGACCGGAAGACTGCACCTGGGAAATTATGTGGGCGCGCTCGACAACTGGGTGCGCATGCAGGATGCGTATGAATGCTTCTTCTGCGTAGTGGACTGGCACGCGCTCACCACCGACTACGCCGATCCGTCGCAGGTGAAACAGAATTCGCTGGAGGCGGCGCTGGACTGGCTGGCGGCGGGGCTGGATCCGGAAAAATCCGTGATCTTCCTCCAGTCGCACGTCCCGGCGCACGCGGAGCTGCACCTGCTGCTTTCCATGATCACGCCGCTAGGATGGCTGGAGCGGGTCCCGACATACAAGGAACAGCGAGAAAATATTAGCGACAAAGACTTAGGAATGTACGGGTTTCTCGGTTATCCGGTGCTGCAGGCGGCGGACATTTTGGTTTACAAGGCGGACGTGGTTCCGGTGGGAGAAGATCAGGTCCCGCATGTGGAACTGACGCGCGAGATTGCGCGGCGGTTCAACGGCTTCTATGGCAAAGTTTTTCCGGAGCCGAAATCTTTACTCACGCCCGCGCCCAAGCTACCCGGGACCGATGGGCGGAAAATGTCGAAGTCGTATGGCAATACCATTCTGCTGACCGATCCGGAGCCGGTGGTGCGGCAGAAGCTCAAGACCATGGTGACCGATCCGGCGCGCGTGCGGCGGTCGGACCCGGGGAATCCGGATGTTTGTCCAGTGGGCGATTTGCATAAGATTTTCAGTGATCGCGCTACCATGGACAAAGTGTATGAAGGCTGCCGGTCGGCGGGCATCGGGTGCATCGAGTGCAAGGGCTGGGCGGCAGATGCGCTGGTGAAGCTGCTGAACCCGATGCAGGAACGGCGCATGAAATTCGAGGAAAATCCGCGGCTGGCTTGGGATATTCTTGAGGCAGGCACGGAAGAGGCGCGCAAGGCCGCGGCCGGGACCATGCACGACGTGCGGGAAGCGATGGGGATGTCGCTCGGGTATGAATCACCGGTGGGGAAAAATGGAAAGTAGGATGGAAGACAGAATGGTTGCTTCGACGGAGCGCGTGCCGGAGACCCTTTCGCCCGCCGTGGTCGCGCCTCCATCCGGGCACAAGCCGGCCGGGAAATCTGATCCGAGAGGGGAGAAGAAAGAGGAGAGCGATTCTCCTTTTGCGGTTTCGGTGACGGATGTTTACGAGGGGCCGCTAGACTTACTGCTCGATCTGATTCGCAAGCAGGATATCGACATCTATGACATTCCGATTGCGCGGATCACGGCTCAGTATCTGGCTTACGTGGAAAAGATTCGCGAGCTGGACGTGAATGTGGCGGCTGATTTTATCTACATGGCCGCCGTGCTGATTCACATCAAGTCGAAGATGCTGTTACCGCGCGACCCGTCGGCGAAGGCGGAAGAGTTGGAAGATCCGCGAACGGAGCTGGTGAATAGGCTGCTGGAGCACGAGAAATTCAGGTCGGCGGCGCAGATGTTACTACAAAAGCAGCAGATCGAAGACGCGGTGCTCACGAATCCGGCGCTGAAAGAATTTATGGACGCGGAGGGCACTGAGCCCGAGATGGCTGCCGACGTGATTGATCTAGTCAAGACCTTTCAGCAAATTCTGGAGCGCGTGCGCACCCGGCCGGTCATCAACGTGAATGAAGAAACGGTTACGGTGGGGCAGATGATCGACTACCTGCGTCGGCGGCTGTCGCTCGAATCGAGGCCCATCGGGTTGAAACAACTTCTGCTGCGGGTGCCTTCGCGGCAGGCGCTGGTGTGCATGTTTTTGGCGCTGCTGGAAATGGTGCGGCTGCAGGCGATCCAGGTTCGACAGGATCAATTATTCGGCGAGATTGCGGTGCGCAAGCATACCGGATTCGAGGCAGTGATGGCGGAGCAGGCGGCTGTAAGGGATGATTGGAGATGAGAGGTAGTCCCCGGGGCAGAGCGCAGTGGCCAGCAGAGCCCCTCGATTTTTCTGACCATTGGCTACTGATCACCGGCGACTTTCTACTATGAGTTTAAAAGCTCAACTCGAAGCCATTATCTATGCGGCGGAGACGCCGATCACGACCGACCAGATCACCCAGCTCGTGAAAGAATCAGTGATCGCTGCGGGCGCGGCGGATGAGGCCGAAGTCAAATCGCGGGTGCGGGTGGCACTGGAAGAAGTGGTTGCGGATTATGGCACCCTCGACCACGGGATTGAGATTCGCCAGGTCGCGGGCGGGTATCGCATGTCGACCAAGCCCGAGCAGCATGAAATGGTGCGCAGTTTTGCGAAAAGCCTGAAGCCGCCGATCCGGCTTTCGTTGCCAGCTTTGGAAACTCTGGCGGTGATCGCATATAAGCAGCCGGCAACGGTTCCCGAGATCAACGAGATTCGCGGCGTGGACTCTGGTGGCGTGATTGCTACGCTGCTGGATCGAAAGCTGATCACCACGGCGGGACGCAAGCAGGTGATCGGACGTCCGATTCTCTATAAGACCACGAAGGAATTCCTGATGCGCTTTGGGTTGAGGGATGTGAACGAGCTGCCCAGCATGGAAGAGTTCGAGAAACTGGTCGCGGAATCGTTCCAGAGCGAGTTGATTCCAGCGGAAGAGGCGGCGCTGGATCATGCCAATTCTCTGGAGGGTGCACCTGTGGGATCCGCAGACCCTGAGTCCTCGAGCGAAGCGGTTTCCGAATCCGCCGCGCGGAGAGAATAGCGACCGTCGTTAGAAGCTGGGAAATTCACAGATGCCCGTTGAACGCCTGCAAAAAATCATTGCCGCCGCCGGAATTGCTTCCCGACGCAAAGCCGAAGAACTGATCAGCGCGGGCCAGGTGAAAGTGAACGGCACCGTGGTGACGGAACTGGGATCCAAGGCGGATCCGGACATCGACCACATTCGCGTGGAGGGAAAGCTGCTGCAGGGCGCGCAACTGCATGTCTATCTGGTGCTCAACAAACCCAGAGGATACGTAACCACGGTGAGCGATCCGGAAAACCGTCCGACCGTGATGCAACTGCTTCGCGGAGTAAAGAAGCGCGTGTATCCCGTGGGACGGCTGGATTACGCCAGCGAGGGGCTGCTGCTGCTGACCAACGACGGCGCGCTGGCGAACAAGCTGATGAAAGCGGCGTCGCAGGTTCCGAAAACCTATGTGGTGAAAGTTGCGGGTGTGCCCAGCGCGGGATCGCTGGAGAAGTTGCGCGGCGGGGTTTCGATTGCGACCAAAGATGGGCGGCGGGTGCGAACCGCACCAGCGGGAATTCGTCTGATTAAAGAGGCTAGCAACCCCTGGTACGAAGTGACGTTGATGGAAGGACGCAACCGCGAGATCCGGCGCATGTTTGAGAAGGTGGGACACCATGTGGAGAAGATCAAACGCGTGCGCTACGGGCCGCTCACGCTGGACGTTCCTCCGGGGCGCTTCCGCCCATTGACCATGCAGGAACTGGATCGCCTGCGGACTGCGTGCCATAAACCGATAGCACAGACCAAGCCTTCCGTGGCATGATGAGCGGCAGGCATGAGCCGTTTCTTCGATCTAGTCTCCAAGCCGGCGCGCGACATGGGAAGCACGAATGCTCCGAGCGCGGCGCCAGCCACCAAGGAGCGACGGCAGCAGCTCATCAAACTGGATTCCAACGAAAGTCCGTTTGGACCCTCGGCGCGCGCCCTAGAGGCCATGCGACGCGCGCTGAACACCTCCAACTTTTATCCTGACGACGATTGCAGCCAGTTGCGCAGGAAGCTGGCCGCACACCACGAATTGCCGGCGGAGCAAGTGCTGGTGACCGCAGGATCAACCGCATTGTTGGCCTTGCTTTGCCAGACGCTGCTGACGCCGGGTCTGAATGCGGTGACCAGCGAGCGGTCGTTCATTGTTTACTCGCTGGCGGCGCAGGCGGCGGGCGGACATCTGATCCAAGCGCCCATGCGCGAGGACAGTTTTGATCTGGAAGCAATTCTCAGCAGAATTGACGCGGACACGCGCATCGTTTTTCTCGCAAATCCCAACAATCCTACGGGCACCGTGCTGGGAGCGGAGGTGGTGGAGCGCTTTCTGGCGCAGGTTCCGAGCCACGTGGTGGTGGTGCTCGATGAGGCCTACTACGAATTCGCGATGCACTTCGCGGCGCTGCGGAAAATTGCCTTTTCAAACTCGCTCGATTGTGTGCGCAAAGGCGCGAGCGTGGTTGTGCTGCGAACCTTTTCCAAAGCTCACGGACTGGCGGGACTGCGCGTAGGGTACGGTCTGGGCCCGGCTGAGTTGCTGGGCTATTGTGCGCGGATGAGAAATACGTTTTCGGTGTCGTCGGTGGGGCAAGCGGCGGCGTTGGCCGCGCTCGATGATCTCGATCACATTCAACGCGTGGTGGAGAGCAATGCGATCCAGTCGCGCGATCTCAGCCACGGTTTGTCCGCGCTGGGATATCGCGTGACCCCAACGGCGGCGAACTTTCTGTTTTGCGATCTGGGAGAAGATGCCGCCGCCTATGCGGACCGCTTGCAGGATGAAGGGGTAGCAGTGAGGCCGCTGGGACCTTGGGGAGCGGCGAATTGCATTCGCGTGACGATCGGAACCGGGGAACAGAATCAGGCGTTCTTGAAGGCGGCGGGACGCCTCAAGACGAGTACTTCCGCGGCGGAACCTCGGGTTTAGGCGACGAACAGGTCGGCGGTGTGATGGCACTGCCCGAGCAGTCTGCTCCGCAGTTGAGCGCGTAGAGAAATCGGCCGCTGGGATCGGGGATCACAAAACGCAGTCCCTGTGGCAGCGGCGAAAGGCGAACCGGAGATGGAAGTTACCAGACCGCTACGCTGAATCCGGTGACGCCAGGAATAACGTCAGCGACGCAAGCGAAATCGCCCCGAAGGCACAACCGCCACCGAGTTCGGCGAGCCTCCGGCGGAAAACGGAGAGTCGGATACCGGCAGAAGTTCGCCGCTTTTCTCGATTGGATAGACGTAAAGATTGAAGGATCCAAATGGCTTCATCGTACATTCGACGGTCATTTCTCTTCATGAAATTCCGAGGTGACGTGACACAATTCATGGAAAATCAATCGGTCGTCTGTCATCCCGACAAGTTCTAACCGGCAAGCACCGCCGCCCGGGCGGCTCCGTATAATCCCGCATCACTCCCCAACAGCGCGAGAGTGATGATGGTTTTTCGTTCGCTGCGGCGATCGGTCCGGAGGGTGGCCATTTTTTCTTTTCCCAGAGAATCGCTTTTCCCCGGATCGGCAGCCGCGGTGACGGCGTAGACCAGCGAGCGGACGCGCAGCTCTTCGAACATGGTGGGGGCGTAGGCATCCCAGGCACTGGCAACGCCGCCGCCGAGGACGTACATTTCGAGATTCAGAACGTTGACCAGACCGGCGAGCAGGATGCCGAGGTAACGCCCGAAGGTGCGGAAGATGCGGCGGGCGTGCTCGTCGCCCTGGATGGCCAAGTTGTAAATCGACTTGGCTCCGAACTCGGCGTCGGAGGAGGAGGCTTTGGCCAAGGCCGGCGCCTCGCCGCTGGCGATTGTCTCGCGCACCATGCGCTCGATCGCGCTGGCGGAAGCGTAGCGCTCGGCGCATCCGCGATTTCCGCAGCCACAGGGGGGGCCCTGGGGCTCGACCGTAACATGGCCAAACTCGCCAGCCATGCCGTTCATGCCGTGGAAGATTTTTCCCTCGAGAATGATGCCGCCGCCGATGCCAGTGCCCAGGGTGACCACAGCGACGTTGGCGATACCGCGAGCAGCACCCAGCCACTGCTCGCCCAGGGCGGCAACGTTGGCGTCATTTTCGAGGATGACAGGGGCTGCCAGACGGCGCTCGATTTCGGCATGCACGGGGTAGTCTTCAAAGCCCGGAAGGTTGGCTGATTTGCGGAGCATTCCGGTTTGCAGGTCGATGACGCCGGGAATACCGATGCCAGCCCCGAGAAACTTTCCCTTCTCCTTGTATTGCTGGGAGAGACGGTGAATCGCGTCGCACATTTCGGTGATGACGTGGTCGGGGCCGAGAGCGACTTTGGTGCCGAGAGTGACTTTCTCAAGAAGCTGGCCGTCGCGGCTGACGGCGGCAATGCGAAGGTTGGTGCCGCCGAGATCGACACCGATGGAAAAATCCGACATGGTGGGAGGTTATCAGAATTGCGGCGCGGCGGGCTGGGCAAAAAGCCATCGAGCTCCGCTCGGCCAGACAGCCGAGGCGGCTATCCCTACAAGAGTATTTCAGCGCGCTCGCTTCCGTCGTCGCTTGTCACTGTTGGCACTTGGGGCAGTAGTGGCTGCTGCGGCCGGCGATCACGATACGTTTGATGGGAGTTTTGCAGACGAGACAGGGCTCGCCTTCGCGGCCGTAGACGCGGTGCTGGAGTTGGAAGAAGCCTGCTTCGCCGTCGGCGTCGACATAGTCTGAGATAGAGGAACCGCCGAGGGCAATTGCCTCGCGGAGAACTTCTTTTATCGAAGTGAGCAGCTTGGCAAACTGCTCGCGAGTGATGGTGGAGGCGCGGCGGCGGGGGCGGATTCCGGCGCGTAACAAAGATTCATCGGCATAAATGTTTCCCACGCCGCGCAGCAGTTTCTGATTGAGGAGAGCGCTTTTAATGGGCGTCTTGCGGCCGCGAAATAACGTGAGGAATCGATTCAGATCAGCTTCCAGCGGCTCAATTCCGGCTGCTTCAAAGTCACCTGCCGGGGCCACGCTCAGGCGGCCGAAGCGGCGGGGATCGATAAAGCGCAGTTCCCTGCCGGAGGCCAGCTTCAGAATGGCGTGCGTGTGCTTGAGAATTTCTGATTGTGGTTCAGAGACCTGCAGACGGCCGGTCATACCGAGGTGAACGACAAATTGCGCGTCGATTCGTGCTGGCGCAGCTGGCGCCGGTCGAGGCGATTTACGGATCCGGCTTTTCGCAGGCGAGGGCGCTTCACGGGTCAGGTCGAAAACAATGTGTTTGCCGATGCGGCGGACGATGACGATGCGGCTGTGCTCCAGCGTAGCGGCGATTTCCGGCGCGGGAGATTTGAGGAGTTCCGGTTTCTGGCCCAGCCACACCGATTCAATGACATCGCCGGAGACGCGCCTGGCAAGGCCTCGAGCGATGGTTTCAACTTCAGGAAGTTCGGGCATGTGTCTGCCGTTTGATGAGGGAAGCGATTTCGAGGATTCTTGGCAGGAGGGAGCGTCGGCGAAATGGAACTCGGACGGACCGGGCGCTTTTCTAGTCTTTCAGCGGGACAACCGCTCTGCCGTCGCGGCAGAATGTGGCTACTTTCTGGAGATCGCCGTTGGCCTGCGGCAGGGTCATCACCGGGCCGTAGCAGTACACGGCGTGGCCGCTGGCGGCGAAGTACCAGCGTCCGCTCTTGGAATGCTGCTCCACGTGACCGGTAGGGCGCCGGTCGGGCTGCGCGGGCTGGGCAACCGTCATCGTGAACGTCGAACTAAACAACAAGGCTAGGGTCAAGGCCTTCATTGCTTTCAACTTTCTGCAGCTTCGTGAAATACGTTACTGCTTAGACCTGGGGGCTAAAGCGTAATCAAAACTCGCCGCTGATCAGTCAGATCCGAAGCGGGCACGGGTGGAACCTGGGTATTCGGTTTTGTACCCTTGCCGGCGCGGCTCTGGAAATGCTGATGCGGCGTCTGGTTTAATGGAACCTGGGTTGACGGGGCCTGGGTTGACGGGGTCTGAACCGATGGAGCTTGCCCCTGGGTCGACGGGGCCCGGTTCGGAAGTGCTAGAGCATCTCTGTGCGCCTGGTCGAGGGCTGATTTGTCGGTGAGGACTTTGCCTTTGATGGCCCACAGTTCCTTGCTGTCACCAAAGAGAACCTGAATCAGATTTTTCTGCGCTTGAATGGTGGTGTTTTGCTCCACGATGAGCAGAGTCATGAGACCGTAGGAAAATAGGAACACCACCGTGAGGAGTGGCAGAAGGGTTCGCTTCTTCTTCGGAACTGCGATCGGCATTACGGCCGTGTTGCCCAATAGAATCGTCAAGCGCCACTCCCGGTCTGCTCCGCAACGGCGGGCACTGGCTAAGAGTGCAGCTTGCCTTCCAACAACCGGAACTGCGGGAAGGTATTGAATTCTATATAGGTTAGAGGAGACCGAAGGGGCTTCAGTCAGGGCGGCAAGTGCAACTCGATGCACATTATGAGCAATGAGATTTGTTGCAACGCGCCGCCGCCAGCGAGCTGAAACACGCACCGGGCGCGGGTTTCAGAGCCGGAAGGGGTAAGGGCTCCGATTCAGCAGGGCTCGATTGGAAGGGAATGGCGGTCGGCTGGGAGCTCCAATCCACGCTCGGCACGCCGCCCCAGAACCTGCCGACCGATGGGGTGTATTTGGCCATGCGATTGGTGGGAGCAGTGCGCGCGAAGGCCTCGAAGCGCCAATTCAGCCCGTCCGCGACATAAATCGTTCGCTCGGGGCCGATCGCCATGAAGTGAGCCCAGGCCCTTCGGCCGAGCTTAGGGCCAGGCGCACCAGAAGCGCCGAGGATTTTGCCATCCTGATTCAGTTCGACGATGCGGTCGTAGCCGCCATCGACCATCGAAAGGTGCCCACGATCTTTTCATCTTCCTCCGCGTAAGCCCAAACTTACTTCCCGCCGAGCAGGAGCTTCGCGATAGTCGCCAGCTGCATGTGGGACGTGCCTTCATAGATCTTGCCGATCTTGGCGTCGCGCCAGTATTTCTCCACGGGATAGTCCTTGGTGAAACCGTAACCGCCGTAGATTTCGATGGCGAGCGAGGTCACGCGCTCGGCCACCTGCGAGGCAAAAAGCTTGGTCATGGCAGCTTCTTTCACGAAATTCACACCGGCGTCTTTCATGCGAGCGGCGTTGTAGACCAGGAGGCGGGCAGCTTCGATTTCGGTGGCCATTTGGGCAATCTGGAACTGGATGCCCTGAAAGTCCGAAAGGGGCTTGCCGAACTGCCTGCGCTCTTGCGCGTACTTGGCGGAGAACTCCCAGGCTCCGCGAGCTACGCCAATCATCTGGGCGCCGATGCCGATGCGACCCTCGTTGAGAGTTTCGATCGCGATCTTGTAGCCTTTGCCGGGCTCGCCGAGGACATTCTCTTTGGGGACGCGGCAGTCTTCCAGAATGAGCTCGCAGGTGGAAGAGGCGCGGATGCCGAGCTTGTCTTCTTTCTTGCCTACGCTGAAGCCGGGGAAATCTTTTTCGATCAGGAATGCGGTGATGCCTTTATATCCCGCGCCGGGATCGAGTGTGGCGAAAAGGATGAAGAGTCCAGCCTCTTTGCCGTTGGTGATCCAGAGCTTGCGGCCGTTGAGGACATAATCGGTGCCTTTGAGCGCGGCGCGAGTTTCGAGGGCGAAGGCGTCGGAGCCGGAACCAGCCTCGCTGAGGGCGTAGGCGCCGACCGTATCAGCCGCCATCTTCGGGAGATAGCCCTTCTTTTGTTCGGCGTTGCCGTAGCGCAGGAGGGCATTGTTGACCAGCGTGTTTTGAACATCTACGACGACGCCGGCCGAGGCATCCACACGCGACAATTCCTCCACCGCGAGAATGGCCTCGAAAAACTTGGCTCCGCCGCCGCCGTATTGCTCGGGGATTTCGATGCCCATCAGTCCAAGCTGAAAGAATTCGTGGATGAGATCTTTTTCGAAGACGCCCTTCTCATCCATCTCTTTGACCAAGGGACGAATCTTGTCGTCGGCAAACTGGCGGATGTTGTCGCGGAAGAGAATTTCGTCTTCCGTGAGCGTGGTCAGGGGCGCGGGGACGGGGGATTGGAGGGTCTCGGGCATATAAGTCCTTCAGGCGGAGGAATGGCGGACTTGTGATTTTAGCAGAACGCAGAGCGGGGATAGCGTCCCAAAACCCTGCCCCAGGGGGACACGGGTTTACACAGAGGAAAAGCCATGCGGCTCTTTAGCCGCGACGGGAATGAACTAGCTTCAGGGTATCGGCTTGCAGGATACGCTGGATCTGATTGCGAGCGTGAACGGACCAGGGGCCCGTGGTGTCGAGCCTGATATAGGCTTGCCAGTGTTCCAGAGCCTTGCGCGGCTCGCGAACTTTTTCATAGGCGAGAGCAAGATTGTAGTGCGCGTCGGCGTAGGTGGGAGCTAACTGGACCGCCATCTTGTAGGTCTGAATGCCCTCTTGAACGCGGCCCGTTTCGTCGAGAACATTGCCCAGGTCGAAATAGGCGAGAGCGTAACGAGGGTCAGCCTGTAAGGCCGCGCGATAGTGCTTTTCTGCCAAGGAGAAATCCTGTCGGTTGTAGTAAAGAGTTCCCAGGTTGATGTGCGCGGCGGCGTGCGTGGGCTGAAATTCGAGTACCTTCTGGTAGGCAGCGAGCGCCTCCGTCTGCGTGGACGGATCTTCTTCGAGAGCGATGCCGCGGGCAAACCATGCGGCGGCTTCGTCCTCACGGGGAGTGGGCTCGGCGGCAGGAATGGGGGTGCTGGTCACAACTTTCTCCCGCGCGGAGAAGTCCATCACAAACTGTCCGGCGATCGGTTCGAGCAGCCGGCCTTGGTGGCGGAAGGCAACCCGATGCTTGGTGGTAGAGGAAGCGCCGGCTTCCACCAGAGGATTTCCCATGCCGGCGGCCTGCTTCTGCATGGCCTTGAGCGACTCCCGGATGACCGCTGGCCGCACTCTCATGGCACACAAGTCGCGGACCTTTTTGATCTTCAGCAAGTCGGCGAACGAATACGTGGGGGAGGCGGCGATCAGACCCGCACGCTCCCAGTTCGCCAACTGGCGCGAAGTCAGGTGAAGAATTCTAAGTAAATCGGCTCGACTGTACACGACTCTCGCAACCTCTCGCGCTCAACTTTAGCGCAAGCATACACCCTGGCCATTATCCGCAACCAGCGGCCCTAAACGCAACAGCAAACCCTTGTGGAAAGCTGTGGGGAACCTGGATGATTTACATGCCTCGAAAATGGTGCAACCGAGATTCCCCGCTGCGCTCGGAATGACAAAGTCTTTTTTCCTGCCGCAGCTAGACCGCGACGGCGGCTTGGTATTCCTCGTACGTGCCCTTGAAGTCGGTGATCCTGTGGTTGCTCTCGAAGTGCCAGATGCGGGTTGCGACCTCGTCGATCAAATCGTGATCGTGAGTTACCAGAAACACCGTTCCCTGATAACGCTGCAGGGAAATGTTCAGCGCATTGATGGCTTCCAGATCCAGATGGTTCGTGGGCTCGTCGAGCACCAGAACGTTCGGCTTCTGCAGCATGAGTTTGCAGAAGAGCAATCGCGCGGCTTCGCCACCGGAAAGGACGTTGGTGGATTTCGTCGCTTCCTCGCGCTGGAAGAGCATCTGCCCCAGAAGGCCGCGGATCTCTTCGCCCACGGCCGCCGGATTCCACTGATGTAGCCACTCCAATACCGCTGTGCCGCCTTCGATCAGGCTGCGATGGTCCTGAGCGAAATATCCGATCGAGGCTTCATGACCCCAAATCACTTTGCCGCTGTCGACGAATGGGCCGTCGTAGCCGCTGGTCTTGCGCAGCTCGGCTTCGGGGGTGGTCGGCGAATTCGCCAGCAGCGCATTTACCAGCGTGGTCTTCCCTGCTCCGTTGCGGCCCATGAGCGCGATTCGTTCGCCACGCGTGATGCTGGCGGAAAAGTCGCGAACCACGGGTGTGTCGCCGTAGCCCTTGCTCAGGTGCTCAACTTCCAGAATGTGCTTGCCGGAGGGGCGCTTCGGTTCGAACTTGATGTAGGGGCGCTGGATGTTCGACTTGGCCAGTTCCGTGACCTGTAGTCGCTCTACTTCCTTGCGGCGCGATTGTACCTGGCTGGAGCGCGTGCCGGCTGCGAAGCGCGCGATGAATTCATTCAACTGCGAGATTTTCTTCTCGCGCTGCGCGTTTTGTGATTCGATCTGCGAGCGGACTTGCGTTTTGGCAAGCACCATCTCATCGTAGGAGCCGGTGTAGGTGATGATCGTTTCGTAGTCGATGTCGGCGATGTGGGTGCAAATGCTATTCAAAAAATGGCGGTCGTGGGAGATGGCGATGACAACGCCATCGTAAGCATTCAGAAATCCCTGAAGCCAGTGGATCGAATCCAAGTCGAGATTGTTCGTGGGCTCGTCCAGCAGCAAGGCTTGGGGATGGCCGAACAGAGCTTGCGCCAGAAGCACGCGGACTTTCTGTCCGCCTTGCAACTCGCTCATTTTGCGGGCGTGGGCCTCGTCAGGGATATCCAGACCTTGGAGTAAGATCGCAGCATCGCTCTCCGCCGTGTAGCCATCTTCTTCGCCGACGATGCCTTCGAGTTCGCCCAGTTTCATGCCGTCCTCGTCGGTCATGTCGTGCTTTTCGTAGATCGCGTCGCGCTCCTGCCGGGCAGCCCAGAGGCGCTTGTTGCCCATGATGACGGTGTCGATCGCGCTGTAGGCGTCGAAGGCGAACTGGTCCTGACTCAAGACGCCGAGCTTTCGCGGACGCACAACTGCGCCTTTTTGCGGCTCCAGTTCGCCGCTGAGCAGTTTCATGAAAGTGGATTTGCCCGCGCCGTTGGGACCGGTGAGGCCGTAGCGCTTGCCGGGCGTGAATGCCACCGAGACTTCATCAAACAAGATTTTGGCGCCGTAGCGCATGGAAACATTGCTGACTGAAAGCATGGTTTCTAATTTCTCTTCTTCTGGGCTTCTACAGGGAAGCTTCTTCAAGAAGCTTGCTTCAGAAACTGCGAGGGAATTTCCGCCAAAACGGTACGCAGCTGGTAGTGAATAGGATATCACGGCGGGCTTCCCGACTGTCGTCGGAGGGCACGGCATCCATCGACTCCGCAGACCGATTCGTGATGCGAAGCGGCCCGCAACGCTCAGGCTGCCAAAACTTAATGGCCACCACTGAGCTCTCGCACAATTGCGCCTACGAACTGCTTCGCGTCGCCGAACAGCATCAGGGTGTTGGGAAGGTAATAGAGGGGATTGTCGATGCCGGCGAAGCCGGGGCTCATGCTGCGTTTGATCACCATGACGGTGTGGGCTTTGTCGACGTCGAGGATGGGCATGCCGTAGATGGGGCTGGAGGCGTCGGTGCGGGCGGCGGGATTGGTAACGTCGTTGGCGCCGATGACGAGGGCGACGTCAGTTTGGGGGAAGTCGCCGTTGATTTCATCCATCTCGATGAGGCGGTCGTAGGGAATATCGGCTTCGGCGAGGAGGACGTTCATGTGGCCGGGCATGCGTCCGGCAACGGGATGGATGGCGAAGCGCACTTCGACGCCCTTCTTGGTGAGGATGTCGTAGAGCTCGCGAACCTTGTGCTGCGCCTGCGCCACCGCCATGCCGTAACCGGGGACAATGACGACTTTGTTCGCCGCCGCAAGAATTGCCGCCGCTTCCTCGGCCGTGGCGCTACGTACAGGCTTGGCCTCCTGGGGGCCGGCAGCTGCGGCCTGAACCTGACCGAACGCTCCGAACATGACGTTCGTGAAGGAGCGGTTCATGGCCTTGCACATGATCACGGATAGAACGAAGCCCGAAGATCCATCGAGCGCGCCCGCCACGACCAGCACTTTACTGTTCAGGACGAATCCCAGTAGCCCTGCCGAAAAACCTGCGTAGGAATTTAACAAAGAGATGACCGTGGGCATGTCAGCGCCGCCAATGGGAGTGACCAGCAGCACGCCGAAAATCAGCGCCACAATCACCATCACCGGAAACAGCACCGCGTGCGCAGGATTCACCACCAGTGCAACCGCCAGCCCGAGGGCTCCTGCAAGAACAGAAAGGCTCACGACATTCTGCCCGCGATAGACGATGGGCCGCTGCGGCAATATTTCCTGTAGCTTTCCCGCGGCGATCACGCTGCCGGTAAACGTGAGTGACCCAATAATCACTTCCAGCGCAATCTCGCCCATTTGAAACCGCGTGACCGGCGCGGTGCCCACGTAATACTCTGCGATGCCGATGATCGCTGCCGAAAGCGCGCCAAAAGCGTGGCTCAGGGCGGTTCGTTGCGGCACGGCCGTCATCTGCACCATACCGAGGGGGATACCGACTCCGGCGCCGATGATCAGGGTGACGAGAATCCACCTATACTGCACCACTTCCGGGTTGAACAGCGTTACGATGACCGCCAGCGCCGCGCCGATCTCTCCGGCCAGAACGCCCCAGTGCGCGCTCTTCGGCGAACTCAGGAATTTGAGAGAAAGAATGAAGAGTACGACCGCAACAATGTATGCGAAATCGAGGTACTGCTGAAGCTCCAGTGCGGTCATGATTGTTTCGACCTGGGGGACTTGAACATCCGCAGCATGCGGTCGGTAATCAAAAACCCGCCCACCATATTGCTAAACGAGGCCGCAACCGCGATCGCGCCCAACACCGTGGTGAGCCGCGTCTCATGCCGCCCAGCAATGATGATGGCCGCCACCACCACGATCGCGTCGAGTGCGTTGGTTAACGCCATGAGCGGCGTGTGGAGCAGTGGCGAAACACGCTTGATTAATTCAAACCCGACAAAACCCGCCAGGATGAAGACATAAAGATTGGAAATGAAATCTGCTGGCATGATTACTCCTTTGCATTCTCACAGTGGTCGGCTCCGCGAGTGATTGCAGTACAAAACCGATCAAGACAACGCTGAGAACTGTACGCTACTGGCCTCTGGCCGAGCCGACCGCATCCTGATCACTGATTACTGGCCACTAGAGCTGGCAGCTGGTAAAACTCCCGCACTCTCGCGTTCACGATCTCCCCGCTACGCGTGACCATCGTCTCGCGGATGATCTCGTCCTGCAGATTGAGCTGCAACTTACCCTCTTTCACCATGTAAGCGAGAAATGTGGCCACATTGCGAGCGTACATCTGGCTGGCATGGTAGGGAACACTGCTGGCCAGATTGATGGCGCCGATAATTGTCACGCCGTGCGCCCTCACCGTTTCCCCGGTGCGAGTGAGTTCGCAATTGCCACCGCGCTCGGAGGCAAGATCGACGATCACCGAGCCGGGAGCCATGCCTTTGACCATATCCTGCGTGATCAGTACCGGCGACTTCTTGCCCGGAATCACGGCGGCCGTGATGACAACATCGCTTTCCGCGACCACGCGAGTCAGGAGTTCGCGCTGGCGGGCGTAGAACGCTTCGTCCTGAGCGGTGCCGTAGCCGCGGGCATCTTGGGCGTCTTTTGCCTCGATCGGCAATTCGACGAAGCGGCCACCGAGGCTCTGCACCTGCTCTTTGGAAGCGGCACGCATGTCGTACGCGGAGGCGACGGCTCCCAGTCTGCGGGCGGTAGAGATGGCTTGCAGCCCGGCTACTCCAGCGCCGATGACGAAGACTCGCGCGGGCGTGATGGTGCCGGCAGCGGTCGTCATCATGGGAAAGATGCGGATGGATGTTTCCGCGGCCAGAAGCACGGCTTTGTATCCGCAGATCGTGCCCATGGAGGAAAGCGCGTCCATGCTTTGTGCGCGAGTAGTGCGGGGAACCAGTTCGACCGAGAATGCGCTGACGCCAGCTGCCGCAATCTGCTGAATGACCTCGGCTGAACCAAAGGGGCGTAGAAAACCGATGAGCAATTGATCGCGGCGCAGCAGCGGAAGATCAGCTTTGCCGGTGACGTCATTCGAACCGTAGCAGAGCACCTGCACAATAATGTCAGCGGCGCCGAACACAGCTGCCCGATCGGGGAGAATCTTTCCGCCTTTCTCGACGTAAGCCGAGTCGGGATAGCCCGCTTGCGCTCCCGCGTTCGATTCGATCACCACTTCCAGTCCGGCCTTGGCGAGAATGGGGATCACCGCGGGAACGAGCGCGACGCGACGCTCTCCCGGATAGCTTTCCTTAGGAATTCCAACGATCACGCGGTCGTCCTTTCCCCAGTAAGAAATGTCATCCCAAGCGCTTAAGTGCTAAGACTATAAGTCGCGGCAACGCCCGGCCATGACCTTCCTCATACCCTGTTGCCGGAAGCAGCATCAAAGGATTGGTGGGCACAGATTTACCACCGATACGAAACCGGTTTCGACGGACTAAAAACACTATCAGAAACAAGGGGTGGAGAAAAGCGTGGACCAGGGGCTTGCTCGATCCGGGTCACGACCAGAATCTGCAGTGAGAACTGTATTGACCCTCGCCTCGTCCGACTGAGGTAATGAATTGGACTCTTGTGGCAGCTAGTTCTGAAGCACGCACGAAGAAACGCCGCTGGTGGAAAGTTGCCGGCATCATCACTTGCATTATTCTTGCCAGCGCGGTGGTGATCGTCCGTTTAGTCGTTGACCGCGCACAACCGATCTTGCGGGCGAGAGTGATCGAAACTTTATCGAATCGATTCAAGAGCAGGGTTGAACTGGCGACGCTGAATGTTTCCGTGATCAAGGGGTTGGAGGTTTCGGGCAGTGGCCTCAAGATTTTCGGCCCGACGGATCCGAATCCTTACGCACCCGGAGTGCAGGCCTTGATCAGTTTGCAGGAGTTCCATTTCCACACTGGAATTCGAAACCTGTTCCGTCCCACCGTACACGTCGATACGGTTTACCTGAAGGGCATGGAATTGAACGTGCCTCCGAAAAAAGACCGTCCAGAATACAAGGGCATGAGTTCGCAGACCAGGAAGATGTCGATTTTTGTCGACAAGTTCGTTTGTGAAGATACCAAGCTGCTGATCAATACTTCAAAGCCGGGGAAACCACCACTGGAATTCGCCATCGGCGATCTCAGGATGAACGACATTGGTCCCGGCCAGCCGATGCGGTTTGAGGCGACCTTGGTTAATCCGAAGCCGGTGGGAGATATTCACTCCACTGGGCTCTTTGGACCGTGGAATGAAGGTAGTCCGCGGGACACTCCAGTACAGGGAAACTATGCTTTCAGCAACGCCGATCTCGGCACCATCAAGGGCATCGGCGGAATACTCTCGTCCACCGGCGAATACGCTGGAACTCTCGACGATATTGTGGTGGACGGAACAACCGACACGCCGGAGTTCCGCATCGCGAGCAGCGGGCACCCGGTTCCGCTGCACACGGAGTTTCACGCGATTGTCGATGGAACAAGCGGGGACACTTATCTCAAGCCGGTGAAAGCGACGCTGCTTCATTCATCCTTTACGGCAAGGGGATCGGTGACCCGGGTGCACGATCCGAATGGGCACGACGTAGAGCTCGATGTAGTCATGGATCGCGCCCGGATCGAGGACCTGCTTAAGCTCGGGGTCCGTACCGATCCGCCGGTGATGACTGGTCCGGTAAACATGCAGGCGAAGTTAAGCCTGCGTCCGGGCGAAGCGGACGTAGCTGATCGCTTGCAGTTAGCCGGGGCCTTTCATGTGCTGCGGGCGCACTTTACGAATGAGAAAGTGCAGTCCCGGGTGGATTCATTGAGTCTTCGTACCCAGGGCAAGCCCAAGGAGGCGCAGGATCACGTGGAAGAGAATGTTCCCGTGGATTTAAGCGGGGCGTTTACCTTAAAGGATGGTTCTCTGTCTTTCTCGCAGCTGCATTTCCTGATCCCGGGGACGCATGTCGATATGTCTGGGGAATACAGTCTGGATGGGCGGACCTTCGATTTCCGAGGCAAGGCGCGGTTGGATGCCAAATTATCGCAAATGACAACCGGTTGGAAGTCCGTTCTCCTGAAACCGGTCGATCCGTTTTTCAGCAAGCACGGTGCGGGCACGGAGATTCCTGTCAGGATTACGGGGACCGAATCGGCGCCGCATTTTGGCCTGGATCTTGGTCATAAGGATGGAGGCCAGACCACAGAAAAAAACTACGACTGAGCAGCTGTGCCTTTCGTTCTTCGCACCAGCCTCATCCCAGAACCTAGGGTAAGCCTACCCGGTAATTACAGCCACCACCCCATAGATACGTCCTAGTGCGTCCTTTTATGCTCCGAATCAGGTTGACGTGATGGCCGCCTGCTCCGGCCTCGACGCCGACGAAAGGACTTTTCCCATGAGCACCACTTCCCCCGCGACCCGGCTTCCTCAGGTAAAGACCGATCACCAACTTATTTCGCGTGCGCAAGACGGAGATCCGCAGGCCTGTGCTGCAATTTTTGATCTACATCGAAGGCGCGTTTATTCCACGTGTTTGCTCATGACAAGGAATGTTTCCGATGCAGAGGACATGATGCAGGACGCTTTCATCCAGATCTTTCGCGGGCTTGGCAGTTTTCGTGGAGACTCGGCATTTTCGACGTGGATCTACCGTGTAGTGGTAAATACCATTCTGATGACGCGCCGCAAGCGGCATTTGCTGGAGGTCTCGCTGGACGAGCCAGCGTCGGTGGATTACGCCCCGGTACAGCGGGAGTTCGGAGGGGATGATACCGAACTGCTGGGCACAGTCGACCGCGTCGCATTGACACAAGCGGCGAAGGAACTGCCGGAAGGCTGCCGGACAATCTTCATTTTGCACGAAGTCGAAGGTTACGAGCACCACGAAATTGCGGAGCGGCTGCGGTGTTCGATCGGCAATTCGAAATCGCAACTGCACAAGGCGCGGCTGAAGATGAGGAAGCTCCTGGCGTCCGGAAGGAAGCGCATTGGCAGGAAGCGGACACCGGGCACGCCCAGCAAAGAGCTGGCCATTCGGCCGCTCGCCACGCCGGCCTGAGTTTACGGGTGGGAAACGACAGTCACAACTTGGGCAAGATTATTCCGTCTTGAGCGCTTGTCCCGCCCTGTCAAGCTCAGCCGGCGAAGCGACGGCTGGCGCCCTCACCGCTGGGCTGAGGGGTAGGATTACTGAAATCTGCGTACCCACCGCGCTGGATTGAATATCCAGGCGGCCGCCCAGCTCCCGCACCCGTTCCCGCATTCCCGTCAGGCCGATGCCGAAGCTTGTTCCTCTGGTCCGAAATCCAGTTAATAGTTCCTGAGGAATTCCTTTTCCGTAGTCCTTCACGCGCAGAACGACTTTTTCCGGGAAAGCTTCGAGCCTGATTTCGGCCTTCGCGCTCTTCGCGTGACGATGAATATTGGTCAAACTCTCCTGCAGGACACGGAACAGCCCCAGTTCCAAGGGCCGGGGAAGACGGCCCAGAGGATCGGGTATTTCCATTTCCACTTCAATCCCACTACGTTCCGAGAAACCCTGAACGTACCATTTGGCCGCGGATGAAAAGCCGACTTCGTCCAGAAGCGGAGGATGCAACAAGTGCGATATGGTCCGGGTTTCTGCGATCGACTGCTCGAGGAGCTGAATCGCATTGGTCAAAAGTTCATCGCTCGGCCGCGTCTGCGAGAACATTTCCAGATTCATTTTCACGCCGGCCAAGTATTGGCCAAGGCTGTCGTGGAGCTCCCGGGAAAACTTGCGCCTCTCTTCATCCTGCATTTGCAGCAAGCGGGTGGTCAGTTTACGAAGTGATTCTTCGCCATCTCGAGCGGCGCCTTCGGCCACAGCGCGCGCCTTGAGTTCGCCGGTGAGAAGCCGGTAGTGAAGGAACAGGAGTAAGAGTGCCAAGGCGAAAGAGACAGCCAGAATGATGACTGTGATCCTGTACAGACGATTGGAGGCCGCCATGCGAAGCTTCAGCAGTTGCCTTTCTTGCTGACGCATTTGCTGCATGGTGGAAGCATTCTCGAAGGCCAGGGACAGGATTTCGCTCGCCAGGGCACTCTGCCCCGCTGCATCCTGCGGAGATGACTTCCTGAGCTCAATTGATTTCTTGAATAAGGCGATTCTTTGGTCGGTTAGGTTTTCCAGCTGCGTGCATAGCTCCTGCTGCCGGGGATTATCCCCGGTCAGCTTTCTGGCTTGTTGAAGTTTCTGCTGGGCTTCGGGAAGGGCTGCATCGAATGCGTGGCGAAGCGCCTCATCTCCTAGGAGGGCGTAAGCATTTCGGGCTCGAGCCAGTTTTGCGATGGAGGAGTCTATCTCGCCGAGCGCGGTCTCTACTTCGAAAGAATGGACCACCCAACCAGCGCTTTCGCGGAGACGGACCACGGTAACGTAAGCCGCGATCGAACTCAGGAGGAGCACAGCCACGGCAGAGGCGAAGGCTAGTTGTGCATTCTTGCGAGGTGACATAGATCGTGGGCGCGGGCTTGTTCTTCCCGCCGTTGGCCAATCGTCTTCCCCCTTACCGTCTCTTCATGGAGCGGACCGCCGGTTGAAAGGTGCCTCGGGCTGGCTTTAATCGTATCCTGCTCGCGAATTTGATGCCACACGGATCGCCGTCCGGGTACGCCGATGTAAATACAGCAAACACCTGATTGCCGCATCCTAGGCGCTGCCTGTATTTAGTACACTCGAACTAAACTGTGCTATGCATTGCCACTACAAACATTGCCGGAACTACGGTGCCGGGTTCCATTCCCATTCTTTCTCGCGCTTCGTAACCCCGCCGAAAGGTCTTAGAGAGAGATTCGCACCGCGTGGCTCTTCTCAGGATAGGCGCGAGGACGGTTTCATCGTTCTGTGCTCAAACTTGGTGATTAGCTGGGGATCGGGAGTCGACCTTTGAAACTTCGGATTCTAATAGCGGACGATCACGAGGTGGTTCGTCGCGGTCTCTCATCCTTATTGCAGGCACAGCAGGAGTGGGAGGTCGTCGCGGAGGCGGCGGACGGACGCGAGGCGGTGGAAAAGGCGAAACAGCTGAAACCAGACTTTGTGATTCTGGATATAGGCATGCCAAATCTCAACGGACTGGCAGCCACCCGGCAACTGGCCCAGCATGACCCCACCTGCAAGATCATCGTTCTGACCATCACCGATTCGGACCAAGTGATCCGCGAGGCTCTGGATGCGGGTGCGCGCGGGTTCGTACTAAAATCCGATGCCGTTCGAGACTTGGTTTCCGCCATCGAAGCCCTGCAACGGGGCCAGATGTTCTTTACTCCGCGAGTGAATGAAATGGTATTGGCAGGTTTTCTGGAAAAGGGAGCCGTGGCTCCGCGGGGAATGCCACCCAGGTTTCCGACTCTGACGCCTCGGGAACGCGAAGTGATCCAACTTCTGGCCGAAGGAAAAAGTTCCAAAGAAGTGGCGATGGTGCTCAATCTGAGCACCAAGACCGCGGAAACTCATCGCAGCAATATCATGCGCAAGCTGGGTTTCCACTCCATCCGGGACCTTGTGTTGTACGCGGTCAAGAACGACATTATTCAGGTACAAATGCCGGCCACGGACCCGTCGCGGAACGATCCCGGGACCTAAAATCGATCCGCTGCGATTCTCTGTCGACCTTATTACGATCGCTTGCACGAAAAAGAACCGCCGGGCGATAAGACCCGGCGGCCTCGTGGTATTCCAGTTAGGATCGATCGAAGCCTTAAGGAAATTACCCGGCCTTCCTCTCGGACCTCAACTTTCGATCCTCCTTTTCGTCCGCGTTCGTGTCGTCGAGGTCGCTAGATGTGGGATTCTCCTTGCTAGCAGACTTGGCTGCGTCCTTCGCTTTGCCCCAGGCATTCTGCACTTTGCCCTCGGCCTGCTTGGCTGCGCCCTCGACCTGCTTCTCGGGGTCACCCGTCCACTCCCCCACTTGCCGTTCCACACGGCCCGCGACATCCTTGACTTTCCCTTCCACGCGATCTTTATCCATGATCATTGCTCCTCTCTCAAATCGAATGTGATCGTGAAACCGACCACTGGTTAACTCTTTCCATCGATGGCCACATAAAGGCTGCCAGCATCCGTACTCGCGGCTGGCACGGGAGGCCCCGCCGCTAAATGGGGTTGCGGCCCTGAATGAGGCGAACCAAAACAGCTATGATCGCCAGCACGAGCAAGATATGAATGAATCCGCCCAAGGTGTAGGAGCTGACCATCCCCAGCAACCATAGAACCAGAAGTATCACCGCAATTGTCCAGAGCATCGTATTCCCCTTTGCTGATGCGCTAATTTCTGCAACTGTTTGGCTCAGCCAGACTATGGGAGCGGGGATACCGGGAATATCGGGTTGATTCTGTAGCAGCGCAGCGCTGTGGCCGTAAAAGCTGCGGGACAAAGATTCAGATGGCTACAAGCTGCGGGAATCGTTCGGCGGTAGCAATGGATCACGCCAAAGAAAGGACAGAGCAGGGCGGATCGTGCTCTGTCCTCACGCAGCTTTTCTTATCGGACTTCTTAGTTCTAACTTTGATTCAGGCAGCCTTGTCAGCGCTGGTATTGGCGGTATCGGAAATCGCGGTCAGGATGGAGTCGGCGTGCTTCTCCTCTTCCAGCGTTTGATCAAGGAGTTCGGACTGGCGGTCGTTTCCCAGGATTTCTGCAAACGTTCGCACCGTGCCATAGGCGGCGATTTCATAGTGTTCAACTTTTTGGGCCGCGCCGATGATGCCGGCATCGCGCACAGATTCGTCGGTCGCATCCTTAATGATGTCTTCGCCTTCCGTAATCAGGGCGGCGATGCCTTTGCATTTTTTGGACTCGACCGAACCCTTAGCCTGGTTCAGAATTTCTTCCAGGCGCGCCACGTGGCCCCTGGTCTCCTGGAGATGGGTTTGCAAGGCATTTTTCAACTGTGGCTCCGTAGCCGCATCGATCATCTTGGGCAGGGCCTCGCTGATTTGGGTTTCGGCGGAGTGCAATTGTCGGAGTTGGTCGAGGTAAAGTTTTCTCAGGCTATCAAGATTGGCGGAAAAGAATTTCATGACACCTTCTTTGTGCTCTGGAATTGAGAACGTGCGCTTAGGATGCGGAGGCGAGAGATTCTGTTGTCGAAAAAGCGGTGCAGCGAGCCCGCCGACGGCCCTAATAAATCTGGACGATTCCGTTACGAACTGCATATAAGGTGAGATCTGCGATGGAGTGCAGATCGAGCTTCCGCATGAGGTTCGTGCGGTGCGTCTCCGCGGTCTTAACGCTTAAGCTCAGAGTGGTGGCGATCTCCTTGGTGGTTTTGCCTTCGGCAACGAGTTGAATCACCTCCCGTTCCCGGGGCGTGAGAACATGCTGTTCGAAACTGTCACGCTCTTCCTGCGGGCGCAGGTATCCGTCGAGCATCATCTGTGCCACTTTGGAAGTAAAAAACGTTCTCCGGTTTTGCAAAGCTTCCACCGCAGCCACCAAGTCCCGACCAGCATCGGACTTGAGCAAAAAGCCGCGTGCGCCCGCGGCGAGCACTTCGCGCACCACTTGCTCCGAATCGTGGATGGTGAGGATCAGAATGCGAGCCTCGGGCATGGAGGCAAGGATCTGCCGGGCGGCGTCGAGGCCGTTCAGGTTCGGCATTCCAATATCGAGCAGCAGCACATCCGGCTTTGACTGGCTGGCAAGCTCCACCGCTTCGCGGCCATCGCTGGCGTCGCCGCAAACCTCCCAGCCGGGGTGGCCCTCGAGGATGGAACGAATTCCCTTCCTTGCGACTTCATGATCGTCTGCGATGAGAATCCGAAGCACGCGCACTCCCTCCTGACTCCAGCAACAACGCGAAAACGTCGATCTTAGCGGAGCGAAGCGCTGTGTTGAGATAGTTGCAAATGCAAGTTGGCCGGTTGCCGCAGAACTCCTCAACCCCAGTCGTGGAGGACTGGAACAAGCACCCGGCCAACGAAAGTGAACAAAATCGTTATTTGCAATGTGGCTGCCAATCCGAAGTGCATTCAATTTCAAAACGTTGCGCAACGTTTTCCCCACTTTGATGTAAGTTTTTCCCAGTAGGGTGCAAAGCGTTCAGGCGCAGCCGGGTTGTGAGCGGTAAAGTCGCCGCCAATCAATCAGGTATTTACCTTAGCGCCAAAACCGCGCCGCGCGGCCGCCGTAGACCGTAGAGATGGCATCTAAACGGGCCGACGGAGGATTTCTTATGCGCTCAGCCGCTCCCTGGAGCGTCACCTCGATTGGTTCGGCCTGCTCGATCGCCATTGTCTTGGCCGCCTGCGTGGCGGCCCAGAGTTCGGCTAAGAACAACTCGGTTACGCCACCCGCACCCAGCACAACCGCACCCACTGATCAACCAGCGACCGTCGTACCATCTGCCCCGACCCCGGCGACAAATGACATGCCTCAATCCGCGACGCCTGAGCAACAGCCCGCGGCGCAGCAGCCTACCGGTAATGACCAGGGCATGTTCGTATTCCGGAAGCAGATCGAAGAAGTTGTGCTGCACGCTACGGTAGTCGACCCGGAACAACACTTGGTCACGGGACTGGATCGAAGCGCCTTCACGGTTTACGAACAAGGCAGGCCGCAGACCATCACCTCGTTCCGCCACGAAGACGTTCCCGTCGAGATGGGGATTGTGGTGGACAACTCCGGCTCCATGCGCGACAAGCGCGGGCAGATCAGCCAGGCGGTTCTGAATCTGATTCGCGCCAGCAATCCTGAGGATCAGGTTTTTGTGGTGAATTTTGGTTTGAAGCCTTATCTGGATCAGGATTTCACTTCCGACGTGAAGCTGCTCGAAGCAGCATTGCATCAAGTCTCCGCAAAAGGGAGCACCGCATTGTACGACGCCATTGTGGCGTCGGCGGTTCATCTGGAACACAACCCGCGCCTTAACAAGAAGGTCCTGCTGGTAATCACGGATGGCCGGGACAATATGAGCCAGGAGACTCTCGAGGAAGCGGCGCGCCGGTTACAGCAGGCGAATGGGCCGACGCTGTATGCCATCGGGCTAACCGGCGGCGAATTAGGGGGCGCGGGCCGGGAGGCGTTACAGAGCTTGGCTGCGGGAACCGGTGGGGTGGCTTACTTTCCCGCCTCTCTGGATCAGGTGGATGACATCACGCGCACGGTCGCCCGCGACATACGGAGCCAGTACATCATTGCTTATAAGCCGCACAATCAGAACGGCAAGCCGGATTACCAGTCCTTGCGCGTAGAGGCAAATGCTCCGGGATACGCGAAACTTACCGTCCGCACTCGAAGCGGATATTATCCGCAGGAGGCGGCTCACTAAGAGCCGCGTTCTTCAGGCAACCGTGGTTTCCGGCACAGTGTGGATCTGAGCCGGCATCTGAATCTGGATGATGTTGTTCTTGATGGCGTAGACCACCAGATCGCGAATCGAGTGCAAGCTGAGTTTGCGCATAATGTTGCTGCGATGGGTTTCCACGGTCTTGGTACTCAGGTTCAGCAGGGTCGCCACTTCCTTGGAACTCTTTCCTTCCGCGAGAAGCTGCGTGATTTCCCGCTCCCTGGCCGTTAAGGTTGGCAGGTTCGGTGCCTCGTTGCGAGCTGCGACGTGCCCCTTGTCCAGGAATCCGGCCAACACCAGATCGTTCACCCGCGGAGTGAAGAACATGCGCTTGCTCTGCAATGCTTCCACGGCAGATACCAGATCGCGAGCCGCGTCAGACTTGAGCACAAAACCGCGAGCCCCTGCATCGAGCGCCTCACGAATGACCTGATCGGAATCCGTTATGGTCAGCACGATGACTTTGAACTGCGGATCGTACTGCATCAACTGGCGCGTAGTGTCCAAGCCGTTGAGGCTGGGCATGCCAATATCCACAATCACGACATCGGGCTTTAAGCGCTTTGCCATTTCGAGCGCCTCGCGGCCATCCGAGGCCTCCCCGCAAACTTCCCATCCTTCATGCTTCAGAAGAAGAGAGCACAAACCTCGGCGAACAATTTCATGATCGTCGGCTAACAGGATTCGCAGTTTCATGGCAGACTTCCCTCCACGTATTTTTTTGAGAGACTTTCAGATTCGGATTTTCAGGACCCATTAGCAAGAAGCCTGCGGGCTTCGTGCTAAAGCTGTAAACACCCGGTGCTGACTCACTGATTCAACGGCTTCCAACAGATCGCGGGCGGCGTTGGATTTCACGACATAGCCTCGGGCACCCGCATCCAGCGCCTCCCGCATCATCTGCGGAGAGTCATGCTGCGTAACGAACAGAACTTCGGGACCAACGTTTTTATGCTTCTGCTGAATGAGCCGGCAGGCTTCCAGACCGTTCATTCGAGGCATGGTAACGTCCAGCACCACGACATCCGGCTGCAAAGCATCGACCTTCTCCACAGCCTCAAGTCCGTCCGACGCTTCCCCCACTACTTCCCAATCCCCCCGCCCCTGAAGAAGAGTCCGCAGACCTTGTCTCACGACGGGATGATCGTCCACCAACAGGATCCGGACAGCCATAAAATTTTCAACCCTCTGATGCGCCACCGTGCACTCCTCATCACGGCTCGCGGCCGGCTTTACCTTTAGTTTGCCCGATTCCCGCCGCGGAGTCCACTAGCATCAGGGGGAGCCAATTCCGTGCGTGAAACACCTTGAAGCTAGCATGGCAGTAGGCGGAGCCGAATACAGGGAATCCTGTATTCTACACCCGAAAAATATCACACTGACGAACTGGCTAACTCGCGATCGCGGGGAAATAGGTGCCTGCATGCAGCAGAACATCCACGGCTTCGACGATCGAACCGACGTCCGATTTCGCGCAGGCGCCACGGATTCCGGCCCTGCGGGCTTCCTCCGCCAATTGTTTTGAGAGATGAATGGTAACCAACAGAATCGGTATCTCTGGAAAAAGCCCCGAGATCTGCCGCGCAACCTCGAGCCCGTTGAGATCGGGCATCTGAAAATCCAATAAGATCATATCGGGGGGATTTTTCTTTACTCTTTGCAGAGCTTCTCCTCCGGTTCGAGCCTCGTCGCAAACCTGCCATGTACTTTGCTGTTCCAGGAGAGCGCGGAGATAATTGCGCACCGCCGGGTTATCATCTACCACCAAAATGCGAATCAAACCGACCGTCCCTCCACATCAGACATGAATAAGCTCCTGAGCTTCGCCGGGACCCGCTAGGGGGACGGTGTCTGGCATTTAATACCCTTGCTCCGTCCCATCGCAATACTGCGAACTACCTAGAGATTGATGGGCGAGGTTAACTCACCATATACCTTTGTCGCTGCCCGTAAGCTTTAATTCGAGAGCCGCGGCCGCAGCTAAACCGGGCAACAGGCTGAGGCGCAGAGTGCTTTGTAGTTCACCATTCAGGAGTAGTCTCCTCCACTCCGAGGCGTACAACCTGGCGGCTTGCGGAAAAATAGGAATGCGCAGGAACTTTCGTCGGAAGCGGATCAGTTCGTTGCCAAACCGCGCCGCATTGGTGACCGGCGACGGCAAGGAAAGGTCTTCTCCGCGATACGGCTTCACGTATCCAGAGACGGTTACGAGATACGTGGCGAGGCCATCCCAAAGACCGGCGGATTGAGCGAGCGACTTGAGATACACGTAGTCCACCGAGCCCGAGTCCACCAGGTGCGCAGTATCCACGACATCGCACAGCCGCAGATAAAAGTGGCGATACATGCGTTGCAGGGTGCTGACCATCAAACGATCTTCTGGCGCCGGCACGCGAAACATCTCTCCGCCAAATTGGGTAGAGTGGGCTCGCGTCACGAGAGAATTCGTGATCGCGACCTGCTCTCCCGTCTGACCCAGACGGGATACGTGGACCTCGACCAATTCAGGGAGGCCGGGTACAACGAAGTTCCATTTGTTGGCCAGCCGGTCGCCCCAGCTGCGCCCGTCGGGGCGGGCATGGAAACGTCCCACCATGATGGCTACGACGTCGGCGCTCTCCGCATTGGTGTAAAGATCGAGATCGTTTCCTAGATCAGGCCAGTGGTCGAGAGACTTGATCACGATCACCGCGCCGACTTGCTTGAGTGCCTCGCAAATAGGAAGCAGAAAAGACAATGCGCGTTGTATGCGCGCGCGCTCTTTCAGCAAGACCTGTTCAACCCACTCGGCCCGCTCATGTCCGACAGCCGCCAGCACTCGCTGCAAAGCAGGAAAGGCCCGCGCGATGACATGGTGAGAAGTCGCCAGGCTCCACAGCTCGCCAAAATCCTGCGGGCTGAAAGTGGAGACCATTTCGGCGATGTCCTCACGGCTGCTTTCACGAACCGCGCTCGAAGCCCGCCGGCCGTTATTTACACCGCACTCCAGCAGCAAGCGGGAGAGAAGAGTGAGACACTCTGTAGAATTTTTCGCGACGTCCATAGCTTTGACTCGCATGCCGCGAACCGGCAAAGATTCAACCGCCGTTCTTCGATGAGAAAACTCGCTGCGCTGTTGTTACTGGAGCGACGAACTCAGGGCGGAGTGGACTGGCCCTGGCTTCGACGACCGGAATCGCCACAGTCAGCGGCCGAGCGGCGTTCGATGGCAGTCCCTTCCTCATAGTCATTCCAGGTCTCAATCAGGAGAAACGGGAGCGGCTTGGAGCTGTCGTAGTAGCGCTGATAGAAATTCAGAGTCTCATCGAGCGTCTTGCCGCAAGCGCTTTGCATGTGGCGATTGAGTCCCCACTTGGCGGCGGAATCGTCGAAACCGGGCCACGCCCCCCCGACTGCAATCTTGTCAGGATGCTTCTGCATGGTTTTGTAAAAATCTTCGAGATAGGACTCGCCCCAGTTGCTGCCATCTGGCGCCCATCCGCCGGGGCCGGGTTGCACCCAGGCGTACGAGCCCAGGAAATCATTGGCATATTGCGCCGGCGGCTGGTCCTTGTAGATCAGCAGCGGCGGGCGGTCCCAACTGTTGCAATGCTGGCGAACCTGATTCCAATCGACGTGGCCGCTCTTGGGAAAAATAAAGATCAACGGGCTGCCGTTATAGGTGAGGTAGGTGTCGTGATATTTGGCGGTGGGTCCGAGGTAGCTCGCGTATGCCTTATCGAGCGCGGCGATGGCGTCGTCGGTGGCTTGCGCGTCTTCGTCTGCCGCTTCGTTGTAGAGCAGGGCCACCTGGAAACGGCTCTCGCTGGCGACTTGTTCGAGCAGCGCAAAATTATGGTCTGAATAAGGATTGCTCTCGCCGTACCAGTCGACCACGAAGGCCGAGAGTCCCATTTGGCGGGCTTGTTGAATTTGCTTTCGCAGAACCGCGGGATCTTGGCTGGAATAGCCAACATCCATGTGGGTGTGGTCACCGAACCACGGCATGTAAACGGCGAGAAGCTTGGGGTAAAGGCCTGGCGCCGGCGCGTTCTGCTGCAGCATACGATGAGCGCCGGGCGTGGTGCAGCCACTCGCCATCATGAATAACGCCATGGTTAACCCTAGAAACGACCTGGGCAATCGACATCTCCATTTCTTAACGGCCTTCCCGCGGAGTAATTAGGATGCCGCTGCGGACCGGGCGGTTGGCGCTCGAAGAGGCTGGGACGAAGGCGTTCAGGCGGCTTTCACGTCTGGTAACCAGTGGTCAAAACTGGGGCACAGCCTGCAGTTGGCGAATGACCCAACGATCGGCGCCGGGGGTCATGAGCACGATGTAGTGAACGACTACCCGCTCGTCATGGATAGTGGTGTCTCCGTCGCGTATCTGCGATTCATACTGAGCGGTGTCGTGCAACTCCACGACATCGCCCTCGGGCGCGTAGAACACCACCTCCAACCGATGACTTTGATCCAGATATCGCTGGCTCAAACCTGACTTCTGCTGGCTGGCAATGGTCTGACGAAGCCACTGGCTGGCTTCGCCAGAGAAAGCTCCCGCCAGCGGGTCGACGGTATTGGATGCAAGCGCGTGAGCCATGCTGGTCCACGCGAAGCGATAGTCACGCAGGATTCCGCGCTCGGTGAGGCTCTCAAGCGAGCGAGGGCCGGCATTTTTCGCATCCAGCTGGACTTGCACACCGGTATCGGCGGCGTGCAATTTTAGGACAGGAGAAAGCCACAAACCGCCTAGAGCAATGGCAGCGAGCGCGAAACGAAAGGAGAGTTCGCCTCTCACGGTGCGGCTCATGGCTGGGCTCCAACACGAATTTCATTTCCCATCACGACGCCGGAGGCGACTGATATCGTCGTTGCACCTGGCGCTTCCATTTGTGCTCGCGCTATGCCTTGCTTAATCGGAGCATCCACCGTACCCATTCCCGCTGCCCCGGTTGCAGTGAAGGTAACAATCGTGCCATCGGGCACTACGTTTCCCGCGCAGTCGTGAACCGGCTCGGTTTGGACGAGAATGCCCTTCGGCGTGCGCTGGCCGGTGATGCGAAGATTGCACGGGTCCGATGCAACTTGTTCGACCGCACGCGGCGTCTTCAGGTCACCCAGCGATGCCACAACTAGCAGTGGACCGGCGGACTTCCCGGAAGCGGTTCGAAACCACGCCACTCCGTTCTCCGTGCGAACGGATCGCGACCACAAAGGAACTTCTTTCCCCCTGAGTTGGAAGCTTATGTTCTCTGGGGTAAGCACAAGATTGTGATATTGATCGAAAGGGAACGCGACGCCGCTCACTGCGTCCCCTTGCGCGACCGGAACGCGCGACGGATGGACCAGAAAAGTGAGATTAGCTGGCTGGGCGGCACTTACGTAAAAACTCTCACTGCGACATGTGCCGGAACACACGATCGCCAGATAGTGGCCGGCATTGCGCAAATCCTGTGGCCTTAACTGAACTTGCTCGCCCAGCGTGACGTCGTTCTTGCGCGATACCCCGGGGCCGACGAGGTAGAAAATTGCCTTACCGATTCCCCTGGTGGCAATGGATGCTCCCTCCCCGGCGACGGCGGTCTCGGGAACGTGGAAATCTTGCGCGGCGCACAGTTCGACGGATGCTCCTGCCAGACAAATGACCGCGCAAAGCTGGAGAAGGCGCGCCATTCTAGGACTTCCCCAGGCTGAACTGGTTCACCACGACATGAAAGCTGTGCACCTTCGAGGCGAGAGCCTTGGGAATTTCAACTGCGAAAGGTTCCGTCGATTGCGGCAGTAGAGCACGGTCGACGTAGCCGTCCGACACCCATACGACTTTGCCGTCGTTGTCGTAGAAACTGGCAATCACATGGGGAATATTGACCGTCTGACCACTCTGATTCAGCAAGTCGCCGCTGAGAACGCTCTTTCCTTGAATGTCGGCGTCGATTTTCTGATTCATGACCCCAATCACCGGGTCTGCTGCTGCGGGAACCAGGCTGGCTTTCACATCCATGTGAACGTTCTTGACATTCTTGAGATTGAGATTTGGGAAGTCGATGCGGTATGGCGTGACCTGTTTGGGCAGGAGGACGTGCGCGATTTTATCGAAGCTGCTCTCCTCGTCGATGGGGTTGCCTCGAGCGTCGACCAGGGTTGCATTGACCGTCACAAAGGCAGGAATCGTGTCTTCGTTCGTGACCTCTCCCATCACGACCGCGCCCTCTGCCGAATCCACAGCGTTCATCGAGATGATGCGCACGTGAGGCCCATCCACATTCTTCGATCCCCACTCATCGTCAGCGTTTCCGGTTACCAAATCCCAGCGCAGGAAGTTGACCGGAATTACTTGCGCGGGCACGGAGGGCTGCTGAACCTTGGGCCACACTGCTTTCCAAACGTCGCCTTCGCGGATCCAAGGAATATCGCGAACCTCTTCGAGGGGTCCCACGGGAGTGGAAAAATGCAAACGCACACGCATTTGGGCTTCGTCATTCGTGGCGTGCAAAGGACGCACTTCAAAACCTTCCAGCGCGGAAAAGGAACGCAGGCTTCCATTTGACCCCATCCAATCCTGGATAAAGGCCTGCTCGCTGATCCCGCCGGCGCTCGAAACGCCCGCGAAGGCACGGTCCCAATTGCGCCGCTGCACATCAACCAGCAAATTGGTGACGGCCTGATCGGGCGTGCTTGCTCTGGCCGTGTGTAGGGCAGAGCCTTTGGTCACGCCAACCGTAGTCCCGGCCTGTCCGGTCCCATAAAGACCCAGCACCATCAGGGCGACGGTTACCGCGACCAGAATAACTGGAATCGCATATTTCATTCTTGTTCCTCTGCCTGCGTTCTTAGGCAACGATGTGCTGTTCACGATCCTCGGAACGAACCGGCACCCGCACGCCCATCGGCACCCGCCGCGTCTCGGGTAAACAGAATTCGAAAAAGATTGCCAGAAAACTTACCCCAATGGGAAGGATTCCCCACATCAGTCCTTGCCAGGGCGCGGGAATCGCATCCGACTCGATTCTGTGAGCGGGGGGAACGTCCTCTTTCGACCACGCCGTGATCTCGCCGTTGCCGAAGGTTTCGATCTTGCGCCAGCCCACGAAGGTCAGCAGAGGTTCGTAATAAGAGTCGTGCACAAAAATATATTTCAGGCCGTAACGGTTGGCATGCTCGAGCATAGCGCGAAGAGCAGACATGCCTGCGGTGCCGTAGAACTTCGCATTGGTGAGCTGCGCGGAGCCATAGTGAGTCATTTCGGGCAGGAGGCGGGCGGAGTTATAGTCTCCGTCCACGCTGCCGGCATCGGTATAAGTCGACACCTTCGACAGCTCGCTCCCGAAACCCAGAGTGATATAGCGGTAAGAATCATGGCCATCGCGATTCAGGAAGGCAATCACAGGATCAACATTGGTCGTGGCGGTGGGCCGAAATGGATTGGCATTAAGCCAAAACAGAGCGGCTCCGATGGTAGCGACCGACGCCAGCGCGAGCCCTACCGCCGCTTTGGAGCGGAAGCGATCAAGAAGTTCGATGGCCAGAACTCCGACAATCGGCATGGCCATCAGCGTCGCCCAAAACGTGAAACGCTCGAAGGTGAGGACCTCAAAGGCGCGTCCCAACAGCCATCGTGGCAAAGGGGTTGTGCCACCAAGCCCGAAGATAAAGGTAAGCCAGAAGCCGAACAGCAGAGGCCGCCAACGCCGGGACGAGGCCGCGCGCAGCACGATGAAGGGAAGCGCCAGAATCAAAGCTCCATACGGAATCACGAAGTAGTTAATTGCCGTAATCGAATTCAGCAGGAAATTGGCGCGGCTGTCGTGCGGGATGGGAATCTGATGAATCGGATGTTGAATGATCGCCAGCCAATAGGGCAGCAGGACGACGCCTACACCAGCAGCCACTAAGACGCCAAACACCGCCGCCCGCATCAGTACGCCACCGACCGATCCGGCTACGCGCTCGTCGCGAGCGTCCAGATAGGCCGTCCACAACACTGGACCGGCAAAGAGCACCACACCGAAAATCAGGGTGACGTGGTGAGCCGCGGCGGCGGTAAGGCTCACGACGACTCCCTTCACCAGGGAGCGCCCTGAAGCCTCGGTCATCCATTCATAGAAATAGGGCAGCGCGTTCAAATACAGGGCGGCTGAGGCCACGGTTGCCAACTGCCCCGCTTGATAAACCAGAAATGCCAATGCTCCTAAGAAAATAGAGCCTAAGGCGGCGTAGCTTGCGGCACGATAATCGACCCAAATCTTGGCGAAGCGAAACACTCCCACCGGCAGCAACAAAACCGCAATGAGTTGCACCAGCATGTAGCCCATCTTCAAACCGACGACGTTGGACAGGAGCGCGATCCACTGGTGGGTCAAGGGCGGGTACGTGGTTTGCGAGAAACCTCCGAACCATTTTTCATTCCACGGATTAAACCAGTGATGGGCGTAATGCGAGGCAAAGAACATGTGGAAATTTGCGTCAAATGAGCCAGCAGGGAGCTGCATCAGCAGCAGCGGCCCGTGAACCGCGAGCGCCACCAGAACTATGGCAAGAAGAGGAATTGGACGAGAGTAACTACTTTGGACAGTGCTCACGGTTGTGCGCTCCTAGGGTCCGCAGCGAAAACGTTGGATTCCAAAACCCGGCGGAGGGTTTACTTCACCTGTGTCTTTCGCCGCTTTCGAGCACCGTTTCGTCGGACAAAGCAGCCTTAGCGGAGACAGTGGCATCTGATGGGGGCCGCAGAACGTGGTTATGCGGGAGGTCATTAAAGACTTGAATCCAGCGTGGTGATTCCGTGAAAAGCCGACTTCCGCTCACGAGCTTTTGCATCGTTTTACTTTTCGGTTCAGCGCTTGCCCAGACGTACGAGGTCAATGGTCAAGGTCCGCCCAACAACCAGAACTCGAAGAGTTCTGGCGGGGCCACGCAGGAAACCACGGGGCAAAGTGGCACGGGATTGGGTTGGGGATCGAGCATCGAAGTTTCGCGCCAAGCTCGAGCGGCGCAAGATGCGCTGAAGAGAAACGACTACACGGCGGCGGTAGGGTTTGCGGAACGTGCCGCAAAGGCCGCGCCCCAGAATGTTGAACTCTGGTTCTTACTCGGCTACGCTGATCGGCTCGCCGGGCATTATCCGGCTTCGGTGGATGCCTACAGTCGCGGGCTGACGATGCAACCTGGCTCGGTTCGAGGAATCGCCGGGTTAGCGCAAACTTACGCCAAGATGGGGCGAGACGCTGATGCAGAACAGTTGCTGAAGCGTGTCGTGAGTGCGAATCCGAAAGATGCCAACAGCTTGCAGTTGGCAGGCGAACTTTTGCTCAATTCGGATCCCACGCAAGCTCTGGAATTGCTGAAGCGAGCCGATATGCTCGAGGCGTCTCCTCATTCCGACCTGTTGATCGCGCATGCCTATGCACGCCTCGGTCAACCCGATGAGGTCACTCATTATTTGAATGTCGCGAAGCGCCGGGCGCCCAACGATCCTGAAGTCCTGCGCGCGGTTGCCGGGGAGTATCGCGATCAGGGGCAGTACGATCAGGCCATCGCAACCTTGCGGGCGATTCCCAAGAAGACCGCCGACGTCGAAGCCGAGCTGGCATATACCTACCAGCTCGCGGGCAAGCAGCAGGAAGCCGCAGACTTGTATACCCGCCTGGCCAAGGCGGCGAAAGGAAACCTCGGTCTGGATCTCAGTGCCGCGCAGGCATTGGTTGGTTTGGGCCAGGTGGATGCGGCCCAGAGTTTTCTCGAAGACGCCAAAAGAATTGACAGCAACAATTACCGGCTGCATGCGATTTTCGGTGCAATCGCCGAATCAGACGACCGCTTTGCGGATGCCAGCAGGGAATATGATCTCGCGCTCGCAAACTTGCCGGCGCATGTGGCTGAAGGTCCGCTCTATCCCATCGAACTGCGGTTGAATCTTTACGAGCTCGATCTGCGGCAGGAAGACGAAGCCGGAGCAAAACAGCAGCTGGCCGCAGCTTTTGCGGCCATTAATCAGGGCAGCGTTCCACAGTCTTCCCGGCCTGAGATGCTGAGGCTGCGGGCCGCAATCGAAGCTGGTTCCGGCAACATGGACGCAGCTAATAAAGACCTGCAGGAAGCACTTTCTCTGGCACCGTCGAACCTAAACTCGCTTCTGAACTATGCCAGCCTGCAATGGAAGATCGGGCAGAAACAGGCCGCTGAGGATACTTTTGCAAGAGTGTTAGGGCTCGATCATAACAACCGCACCGCACTGTCGTCGCTGGGTTATCTCGCCCGAGACCGGGGAGACGCGAAGCTCGCGGAGAACTACTTCAGGCGTGCCGTGAATGCGCATCCGAAAGATTACGAGCCATATCTCGCGCTGGGTGACTTGTATACCGCCGAGCAAAACTATCGCGCCGCGGAAACCAACTACCAAGAAGCTTACCAGCGCATGCCCGCCAACGCGCTGATCATTGCGGGCGGCGCGAATGCAGCACTGGAGGCGCACAATTCTGAACTGGCCAAGCGCTGGCTCGATCGCGCGACGGGGAAGATGAACCATAGCGCGCAGGTAAACCGCGAGCGCGAGCGTTACCTCACTCTCAAAGGGGATTACGCGGAGTCGGCAAAGCTGGGATACAAGGTCCTCGAAAAGCTTCCTCACGACCGTGAGGGCGTGGTCTATCTGGCTTACGATCTTTACTACCTGGACCGCTACCAAGAGGCCCTGGCGCTGATCACGAAGTACGAGCCAATCCTTCCTGACGACAAGGATCTGCCTTTGGTCGCCGGCAACATTCATGCGCATGACGGGCAACTGCGCCAGGCACTCGACGACTACACCCGCGCGTTGCAGCGTGATCCGAAAATGGCTACCGGATATGTGAATCGTGGATTCGTATCGAATGATCTGCATGAGGCGGGAAAGGCCGTTCTGGATTTTCAGACCGCTATCCAGTTACAGAAGGACTACGGTGAGGCACATCTGGGATTGGCGTTCGCAGATTTGCAGCTGCATCGGCCAAAACCCGCGCTGAGCCAGCTCGAGGCAGCTCAGAAAATCCTGGGCAAGTCGCACGCCTGGCATTTGGCTCGAGCCGAGGCGTTTCGTCAGGAGCAGGATTTTACCCACGCTGAAACGGAATACAAGGTTGCTCTCGAAGAAACGCCGAACGATCTGACCACACAGCTGGCGTATGCTGACACGCTGTACCGCCTGCGCCGATATGAGCAAGCACTGAAGATGCTCGAGGTCGCACAAAATCTGTCTGCCACGGACCCTCGAGTTTATGCGCTGCGAGCGGAGATCCATGCCAGGGAGGGTGCGCGGGAGGATGCGATGCATGACATCCAACTGGCCGAAGAATATGGCAAAGACAATGTGGACATGTTGATGGCGACCGGCGGAGCTCTATTAAGGCTGGGAGACCGAGACGCAGCCATGGAGCGATTCTCCCGGGCCCTGGACGTCCCGAACGGGGATCGTTTGGGAGTGCGGTTGTCGGTGGCGCAGGTATTTTTGCAGCAGGGTCATTACGACGACGTGCACCGCCAGCTGGCGCTGGGTTTTGCCGAAGCTCGCATCGCTGGCTCTGAAGTGTCCCCGGAAGATATTTTGGAGGCGGCGAACATTTTTCTGGCGATGCACGATTTCGACCTTGCGGAAACCTATTTCGACAAAGCCAAACTTGCCGGAGCCAACCCGCGCACCGTGGAAATAGGGCTCGCCAATACTTACCTGGCGGAGGGAGAGAGTCACAAAGCGGAAGACGCACTTGCCAGCCTGGGCCCGGCCACTGACTTCAGCGATGACTACGATTACATGATCGCCTCCGCAAACCTGTACCGGCAGCGGCAGGACACGGTTCATGCCCTGTCCTCTTTCGCGCAAGCCAACACGGTTGCCGGGCAGGACAATCAGGGTACGGCGCAAATTGCGCAGGACGAACTTGCCATGGAGGAAGGACGGCAGATTAATCAGACCGTGAGTTTTCTGCCGGAAGCCTCATTCGCGCCCGCGCTGGAAGACATCAACGTTTACACGCTGGACGCCAGAATCCTGCACGTTACCAATCCCGCGTTACTGCCGCCGCCGCGGCATTCGTACCAGAGTCTCGCCGATTCTCACTATCGACTCCATCTCGGCGTCTTGCCTGTGATCTCCGGGTTCGTTGGCGAAAGCCTCACCGCCGGCCGCTTTCTGTTTCCCAGTGAGAATGTGGTCGAGGATCGCAACACCTACGACACCTATTTCAACGGCGGGATTACGCCCGTGGTTCACCTCGGCTCGAATTCGATCACGTTCAACGGTGGCTTACAGTTTACGATCCGGCGCGACACGATTTCGCCGCAATACATGAGCCAAAATCTTTTCCGCCAGTTCCTCTACATCTCGACGAGTTCGTTTTATAACTGGCTCTCGTTTACCGGCAGCGCAATTCGGGAGGCTGGGCCGTTTACCGATACGAACTTGAACTCTCGAGATGCTTCCGCCAGCTTCGAATTTAGTGTGGGGCGCCCTTGGGGACACACTTCGCTGATCACGGGATACACGGCCCGCGACCTTTTGTTCAACCCGCTGGTCGAGGAGTACTTCAACACCTCTAGCTACGTCGGATTTCAAAGAAAGTTCGGAAGCCGGATTACGGCGGCGATCCTGGCGGAAGATTTGCGCTCGTGGCGAGTACAGGGTACGCAGTACGCAACCGCGCAAGCTTTCTTGCCGGGAGGACGCTTCGAGGTGCACGCCAATCCACGATGGAACGTGCAGGGATCCTTCTTGCTCTCGCGGGGAGAAGGCTATCACCAATACGACAATGCGCAGAGCGAGTTCACGGTCTCCTATACTCGTCCAGCCCGCGGCTCTTTCAAAGATGCCGGTGGCGGAGCATCCACGGCTTATCCATTTCGAATTTCTCTGGGCGTGCAGCAACAGACTTTTTACAGCTTCGCGGGAGGATCTAAGAACACCATCCTGCCGATCGTGCACTTCACTTTGTTCTAGACTTCGACAATCTCCCGAATGGCGTCAACCACCAAAAGCGATGCGGTCGTCTCATCGGTCGAGGAGAAATCCGCCAGCGCTCCAGCCCCTGCCAAGGGTTTGAAGTCCCAACTTTTGGGGGGCGTGCTGACGCTGTTGGCCGGCTCCGGACTGGTGGGAGTTACGAACCTGGTCTACAACGTGGTGACCGCCCGGTTGCTGGGTCCTAGCGGCTTCGCGAATGCCACCGCGGTCTACACCATCTTGATGCTGCTCTCCTCGATCACCCTGGCGTTTCAGGTGGTGTGCGCGAAGTATGTGGCCAAAAGCACTTCGGGGCACGACCGGCTTCAGGTTTTCGCCAACCTCCATCAGCGCTCCTGGATCGCGGGGATCGGAATCGGGCTACTCTTGTTTCTCTGGGAGCGCCCGCTCACTGCATATCTGAATCTGCCCGATCCCGTCCTTATCTGGTTGCTCGCACTGGGAACGGCGTTTTACATCCCGCTGGGAGTGCGCCGCGGATACATTCAGGGAATTCACGCCTTCCGACCTCTCGCGGTTAATTTCATGCTCGAGGGATTGGTTCGGCTGGGCGGGGTTTTTGTATTGATCAGAATGGGTCTGGGCGTGCGGGGCGCAGTGCTGGCCAGCGTGCTGGCGGTAATTGTCGCGTACTTTTTCGCACTTCCGAGTCCTGGCTTGGGTTCCTTCCGCTTTCGGGGACTATCGATTTCGTCCCGCGAAGGATTGCAGGCGATTGTTTTCTTTGCCGGGCAGACGGTCATCAATAACTTCGACATCGTTCTGGTAAAGCATTTCTTTCCCCCGCTGGAAGCTGGACTTTATGCTGCGGTGGCTTTGGTCGGCCGGCTGGTGAATATGTGCGCCTGGTCGGTGGTGAATACCATGTTTCCGGTTTCCGCCAGTGCCGGAGCTGATGAGCACGAGGCCAGTCCCGTCCTTTTTACTTCCCTCTCCATGGTCTTTCTGATTCTGTCGGTTCTGATTTTCGGCCTGTGGATGGTTCCCAGCTTTCTCTGGAAGACGCTTTTCGGCGCCCAATTTGCCGTGGGCAATTATGGAATGCTGGCTCCGTTGCTGATCCTGTATGCCATAACCGCGGGTATCTATTCGTTGAGTTCGGTGATCATCACCTACGAGATGTCTCGCAAGATCGCGAACACAAGTTGGCTACAACTGGCGTTCAGTGGGGCCTTGGCTTTGGGTGTTTACCTGCTTCACCAAAGCCTTCGCCAGGTGATTCTTGTTCAGTTAGTTCTGATGGTGATCCTGCTGTTTGTTCTGATGATTCCTTTGCTGCGGAATCAGCTGACTCCGCAAGCGCTCGGCAGCTATAGCAGCCTGCGCCTTCGGCGCTTGCTGACGGAAGAAGAGGTCATCGCTGAGTTTCTGAGGAGTGAGTTTCACCATCCTGAGTTCGACGACTATCGCCACGAATTCGAATCTCTGGTGAAGTGTCCGAACTTAGATAACTCCCGCGAGAACGCAGTGCGGCAAGCTTTGCTGTTTTTGCGCCGAGGGGCAATGTGGCGGGAGCTTCCGGCGGACACGAAGTGGTTCGAAGTCGAAGTAACGGCGAAGGATCTGGATCGCATCCGTTTTTTTCCCAGGGCACAGTGGCGCCGTGCTGCCGGTGGAAGCTTCTACATGCAGGACGTGGTTGAGCGCCTGCGCCTGAAGCTGGCCGAAACCAACGACGATGAGTTCTTTCGAAAGCTACGTCGTTTAAGCTCGTCGGTAGAGGAGAAGCTGGTCAATCCCACCGTCCTGCTGATCGGAATCAACAACCGGGGACCGCTGACTATTCTGGACGGCAATCACCGCATGGCGGCGGCCTTGCTCAGTCAATCTGTCCCTGTGCTGAATCGTTTCCGGTTTATCTGCGGGTTCTCGCCTGACATGGCCAAGTGCTGTTGGTATTACACCAACGTGAATACTCTGCTGCGCTATTTCAAGAATCTGGTCCGATACTTTACCTACCACCCGGAGAGTGACATCGGACGTTTCCAGGAGCGAGGTCTCTAGAAGTAATTTATTGCGGCGGCTGCGTGCCCGCTGGAGGCACGGCCGGCTCCTCGACGACTGAGTTGTCGCGCCGCATCAGGAGAATCGGCTCCTGGTGCTGGCGGCGGGCATCGCGTTCCTGCCGCTCTTTGGCTTCTACTTTTGCGTCGCTGTCGGATGCAACCCGGTTCAACGGCAAACCCTCCGCCGAGCTGCGAGTAGCCAACCCTACGGGAGTGTTGGCGCCGCCGAGAGCCTGCGCTCGGTCATAGAAAAACTGCGCGGTCTCACGGTCGCCTTCGATTTCAGACAGGTAGCCGATATTGTTGGCGGCGAAGGCGTTATTCGGGTCGAGAGCATAGGCGCTGCGAAAATCCTGTTCCGCCACACTTAGTTCATTGCGATTGATCGCCGAGACACCGCGAGTGTTTAATTCCGCCAGCCTGGTTTCAAGGGTCACTTGGGTTTCCAGGCGATTGCGCAGGTTACGGGCATTCTGCGCGGCCATCTCACTGACCCGCTTCCCTCTCCACGTGCGATTGAGAGTAACCACAGCAGCGGCGTCGGAATTTAGAGCAGCAGCAGAGTCATAGTACTTCAGTGCTGCCTGCGATTCTCCTTCCATCTCTTTCGCCACGCCCAGGTTATTGAGGGTGAATATATTGCTGGGATCGGTCTTCAAGGCCTGTTCGAGCAGGAGGTCCGCTTCCGGACCGCGACCTTGCCCCAGCAGGCGCACGGCTTCCACATTGTCATGATTGATCTGGAGTGGAAGATCCGGAATTGCAAGCGCCTCTTTGAGGGTGCGCCCTTCCAGGCGGGGCGAACTCGCCTTATCGATCGCCGCGTCGCTGGCTTCTTTTCCCGCCAGAGCATAGAAGTTCTGGGCGCGGTCGATTTGCCCCTTCAACTCGGAAATGTAGCCCAGATTATTTAGGGTGAACGGGTCGTCGGGATCGAGAAGATAGGCTTTGTAAAAAAACGTCTCGGCCTTTTCGTAATTGTGCTTGCGGATCGCTTCGACCCCATCCTGGTTGAGGCGCTGCACCGGAGTCAGGTGGCTGCGCTTGGGCAGAGTAATCTTCAGGTCGCCCGCCTGCGCGTTCGACCCCCATGCAAACGTAATCCCCACCAATCCGGTGACAACCCAACGTTTCCAAGGCATTCCGCAAGCCTCTCTTTTGGAATCGATAGACACGAAGCTTAGTTGAGATGCCGATCGCGGTTGATGGTTTGTCGATTCGGCGCAGATTTTTCATGGCGAAATGACCACCTTGCGGCCGTTCTTAGCATCCAACTGCGGCGTCGAAATAAAAGTGCACGGGGAAATCATGGGATGCGAGATCAGGCGACGATTTTTGTCGAGTACATTTGCGAGTTGCGTGGTAGCGGCCTCTATTCTCGGATGTGCCCAGGGACAGGACGTAGCTTCTCAGTCCATGGTTTCGCCCACTACGACGGCCGTGACTCCGTCGTCGATCACACCTGTAACCACGACAGACAGGGCGGATATAGAACTCGATCCGGCAAGCCTGCTTCCCGATTTGCCTGCGCTGCCTCGAGCTAAGGCCAGCCTGATTGGTGGCACGATTCAGAAGGTGGATCGGATACGCGATCAGCTCACGGTTCAGCTGTTCGGGGGCGGAAAAATGAAGGTTGCCTTCGACCCCCGCACCCATATTTATCAGGGAAGCGCGCAGGGTGCGTCTCCCGACCTGCGCCCCGGTGATCGCGTCTACCTCGACACGATTCTCGATGGCAGCACCATCTTCGCGCGTAACATTCGGCTGGCGAAGGCAGCCGCGGGCGGGATAAGTCAGGGCGTTGTAATAAGCTATCGCGCCGATAAGAACGAACTGATGGTGCGCGATGTGCTTTCCCCCGATCCCGTGAAATTGCGTTTCACCCCGAATACGCAGATCGTGCAGGACGGGCGCGCCGCATCTGCCGGCCAGCTGGTTGCGGGAACGCTGGTCGCTGTGCGTTTCGCCGCACAGGAAAATGATCGCGCCGCTCAGCAAGTTTCCATCCTGGCGGTGCCGGGCGCCGACTTTACCTTCGCGGGGCAGGTCACACTGCTGGACCTGCGGATCGGCCTCCTTGTGCTCACCTCGGTGACCGACCATAAGAGTTACGAAATTTATTTGGATCCATCAGTCATTACATTTGATGAGCGGCTACACCCTGGAGCGGAGGTAACGACGGTGGCGAAATTTGATGGATCGCATTACGTAGCCCGCACTCTTACTGTCAATTCCCGGTAGTCCCATCACATGCTTTGCGGAGTGCACGGCCCCGGAGGCGATGTAGGAGTCGGCGGCGTGGGCGGCGTCGCCCAGGGCGCGTTCGTGAAGTCGAAGAAATCCAACAAATCTGGTTGTGCGGCATCGCGATTGGTCAAGTGCGCGCTTGCGCCGATGAAGCGGTTCTCCACGAACTTGATGATGGCGGTGTGGTCCATCGGGATATGAGAGACGTAGTGCTTACGCACAAAAGGTGAGATCACCAGGTTCGGCAACCGGAAGCCAAGCTGCGCCGCGAAACCCTGTTGTGCCGGCGCGTCTGCGGGATTGGCACCCGGGTCGGTCGGCAGAAGATCGCAGTGGATGGTGGGAACCCCTCCGGGCGGGAGACATGGCTCGTAGCCGTCCGCATTCACGGCGATCGCTTTGATGTCAGTGATCGTTCCCAGGGAGGTGTCGGTATTGTCGTTGGAATGCCCAGGGACAGGGGGCACATGATCGAAGGGTCCGCCGGGCTCATCGTAGCTCAGGAAAAAGACCGAGCTTGCCCATGACGGACTCTTCGTGAGCGCATTGATGAGACTCGAGACCTCCTGTTGGCCTTCGAGAATCGACTGGCCCGAGCCGGGGTGCTCGTCGCTGCTCCCGTAAGCCGCTTCGATGAACGCATAACTTGGAAGAGTGTTATTGGCAGCGTCGCTAAGGTATTGATCGAGTGTCGCGATGTGATTCGGGTCGATGCAGAAGGCATCAGTAGAATCGCCAACCGCCTGTTGAGAGCCGACGGTTGGTGCGGTACAGGCAGCGTGTTGCGGATTCGCGTAGAGGTATTGGTTCGAGTACGTGAAATCGGAGAACGTCGTTACTGGATAAGAATTGGACTGACCACCCGGGCCGCAGTCACCATCTTTGTCGGTGCATCCGCCCGCGGTAATCGAATAGTAGATTTTCCATGACACGCGGTTCTGATCGAGCTCTTGAAAAATGGTTTCGATGGTGAGTTGGCTGGTGATGCCGTCGTCGACGAAAGGATCGTTCACCAGGCCCTGCGTGGTTCCTCCCGTCATGGTCGCAATACGGTTGGGGGTGCTTTTGCTGGAGACGGGCGAGAACCAGCGATCCGAGACCGCAAACTGCGAGGCCATATAGTAGTAGTAGTTGAGCAGATCCTGATCGTAATAACCCATGGCGCGCTGGCCGACCAAATCGGTGAACTGACCATCCCCTGCCCCGGACTTCGCATAGCCCTCCGCCGTGTGCACGAAACCATTCATCAGGATGGAACGGCTCGGACTGAAGTCGTAGCGATTCACATCGCCGTAGCTTTCCAGCCAGGCGGAGCTCATGTCATCCACACAAGCGCTTTTGAACTTGAAGAGATTGAACGACTGTCCTTCGTCATCCGGATTAGCGAACTCGTCTAACTTGTCGTCGATCCCGTCGACGGTGTAGGTGTTGCCATCTTCGCTGACGGTCCAACCATTCGACTGGCGGTATGGATTGAGCATTCCAAAGTAGGTATCGAAACTGCGATTCTCCTGCAGCATGAAAACCACGTGCTGGATGGACTGAAGATTCGCGGACGAAGTGCTCGTCGTGCCAGTCACGAGACCTCGGCAACCGCACAACGCCAAGCCTAGAGTCATGAGACAAGCCACCGAGAGCTTACGGCCAGAATCGTCCATCAAGAATCCTCTGGAAAGCGGAGATTTACAATCTGTCTAGGATGATTTGAAGGGGGGAAATGTTGGTCTGACCTGCTTCAAAAGACAGCGAGGTAAGCTACTGAGAAAGCGGCATTTCCGGTCCAGTTGAACGATATCCGGCTTCACTGAAGTTGCAAGTTGCTGGACCCGCGTGGGCAAACTTTCTGGCGTGGAACAAGGTTGGCGCGACTTCAGCAACCTATTTCGATTCCTCCGGCGAACGCTGCCGCTGATGTTCAGGCTTTGGCATACGACGTCTTCTCCTTTCACTCTCCGTACGAATATATCTTCGCCTGGGAATGCGTCGCGAATACCAGGTGGCAAATCTGGGATGGAACGTCATGGACACGCGATCGACACGACTCTCGATTGTTCTCTGACGGAAGGCCATGCCCATCCCATTCCATGGTGGTGCATCCCGTGAACCGTGACGCCTCTGGAAGCCTGTCCGTGCATGTACTACGACGAACTTGGGATCGATGGCGTCTACACGGCCTTCATTCTGAAAGAGCCTGGGGGACCAATTTCAGCACGATGTCGAACGATAGCGGGCTGAGCGTCCAACTCGATAGGAGCGGAGTCACCGGGACAAGACACTGATTGAGCAACTTCAACGGCTCAACCCGGTGGCATTGGGCAACCGAGAGCTTCGTCCACTCGGCCACCGACCGAGGTTATCTGTTGCTCGTTGCCCGGCTCTCGTAAGCTGCACCCAGTTCCCAGAAAGACCCGTAGATTAAGAGCCAGTCAGGTGGAAATTTACAGGCGGGCGTGCCTTCCCTGGTCTGGTCCCAGATCCGAAGCAAGATCCTCGGCTCTACCCTCCGCCCTGAGGACCGATGCGTCTCACACAGTTTTGTATCGCAGTCACACTCCTCGCTGCGTCGCCCCTATGTTCGGCCAGCAATTCGTATGTAGTGCCCACCACCACTCTTGCCGCTCAGACGGCAAACAATACCAGCGCGGCTAACCGCTTTACCACACAGTCCAATGACAATCGAGGCGCCGGAAACATAAGCAAAGTTGACGTTCACACCCTGCTTTATTCAGGCGCCCCGACCAAGGTTTATGCCCACATGGTTCTCTGGTTCGGCCAGTCGAACCACATGAATATTGGATACAGTGAGACGGACGCGGCGCAAGTGCAAAATCAGATCGGCGACATGGTCAGCCGCGGCATCGACGGTGCGATCATCGACTGGTACGGCCCCGGTAATTCCATCGACCAGGCAACACAACTGGTGATGGCGGCGGCGGAGAGTCATCCTGGATTTACTTTCTCCATCATGATCGACCAGGGAGCCATCGAGTGGTACTCCTGCCAAGGCTGCTCGCCTCAGCAAGCCTTGGTCAACGATCTGCAATATATCGAAAAGACGTACTTTTCTTCGCCGGCTTACATGACGATCCAAGGGCAACCGGTGGTTACAAATTTCAACGTGAGTCTTTCGTATCCTTCGGTCGATTGGAATGCCGCCAACGCATCGCTCAGTACGCATCCCGCATATATTTTCCAAAACAACAACGGGTTTACCGCTCCTCTGACCGACGGCAGTTATTCGTGGGTGATGCCCACGACCACTGACTACGGGATGAGTTACCTCACAAGTTTCTACGATGCGGGGATCTCCTACCCGAACGAGCAAACCGTGGGAGCGACTTACAAAGGCTTCAACGACACGCTGGCCTCCTGGGGATCGAATCGCATCATGGGACAACAATGCGGACAGACCTGGCTGCAGACGTTTTCCGAGCTCAACCGCATATATAGCGCGGGGAAACAGCTTCCGTACCTCCAGTTAGTTACGTGGAACGATTATGAAGAAGCTACCGAGATCGAGTCGGGAATCGATAATTGCTTGACCCTGTCGGCATCAGTGCCTGCGAATAATTTACAGTGGGTGGTGAACGGAAACGAAAATACCGTGGATCATTACACGGTGTACATCAGTACCGACGGGCAGAATCTGATGCCGCTGACCGACATTGCGACCGGGGTCCACTCGCTGAATTTGTGCGGGTTCCCCATTCCGGGCGGAAACTATCAAATGTTCGTGCAAGCCGTGGGCAAGCCAACTCTGGCGAATCAGATCAGCGATGCTATGGCATATCGTCCGAGCTGCAGCAGCACGACCCCACCTGCACCAGTACCGGTCTCATTCAGCGCGGCGCCGGCGACCATCACCATTCCTTCCGGCATGTCAGGAACTTTCACCGTCGCCGCGACCGCGCAATCGGGAACTTTCAGCAGCCCCATCTCGCTCACCTGCACCGGGCTTCCCTCCACCTGGAGCTGCACCTTCTCCCCCGCCGTCCTTACTCCGGCAGGCAGCACCGCTACTTCCGTTCTTACCATTTCCACCGTTGCCGTCGCGGGGATGGATCGGCAGAAACAAGGGAAAAATCTCCCCTTTTACGCCACCTGGTTGCTGCCCTTCGGGCTGGTCGGGGTCGGCTTGTTTGGCAAAGGAACCCGGAGGCGCGGAATGCTCGTGCTCGCCTTGTGCTCCGTCATCAGCCTGGGAATGGTTGGAGCTTCTTGCGGGGGGAAGACCGGAGGCGCCGAAACCGTCGCCCTTCCCACCAAAACCGCCGTCACTCCGACCACCTACTCCGTCACCATTAATGGGAGTTCGAATGCCACCAAGCTTTCCACCACGGTCAACGTCATCGTGCAATAGACGCTTATTTTCTGGGGAGCGCGGTGAAGTCCGGTGCAGGGCCGAGCGATGAACCCATCCCAGCGAATTTCTGGTCATCAGCCGCAACAGAAGCGCCTTGGAGGGAACCCAGCTGGGCAGCTTGCGAAAGGTCGTGATATGACGCAAAGCGAGCGTCCTCTGCTCCAATTCGAAATGACGGAGATACTTTAGAACGATGTTCGGCATGGTCATACGAAGGGCTGCGGTAAAATTCTGCTCCGCCATGGCCCGCTGCCTGACCGGGTCGGTAAGGAAGCGGACGAGACAGGCGGCCAGATCCTTGCCGTCTCCGGGCTTGTAAAATTCGATGGCCATTCCTTCACCCTCCGACATCTGGCGGAAATCTTCCAGATCCGCACACACGATGGGAACGCCGTAAGCGCAGGCCAAGTGTGCAACTCCGCTGCAACCGGTTGAAGACGAGTAGGGCATCACGGCGACCGAGGAGCTCTGAAAAAGATCGGGTAACCGATCCTCATGAACGTAGCCGGTGAATTCAATTCTCGGATCTTCCGAATGTTGTTTCTTCATCGACTCCACGTAACCTGCAGCTTGCGGATGGTTTCCCCCCCCGATCACCAACCTGGCATGGGGCAGAGCTTCAGAAACGTAGCGAAAAGCTTCGATCATCAACTCCAGGCGCTTGTATGTTCCCCACTTCCCGAAGGCCAGAATGCGGTGCTGAGGATTGCCACGCCGGGTCAGATCTGGATACTGAGGTTCTCGGGAAAGAATGCCGTGCGAACGCAGATGAACGTTGTCGCGACCGTATTTTTCATGCAGGATCTTGCGATATCCCGGCATGAGCACGGAAACAGAGTTGGACATAAGGAGCATCTTGGTGGCGACGGCTCCCGCTAAACGGTACGTGCGCGCGTGACGGACCCCCGCGTCCTTTAGATCTACGGTGTCCATCAGATGATGGAGAGTAACGTGAGTGTAGCAACCGGTCAGACGGGAAAGCACCGGAGTGAGAAGCCCGGCAAAGGCAATCAGGGGATTGCGGCCGAAAGTGCTGAAGAGAAGATTAAACCAAACCACGTCTGGTTTGAGTTTGCGGATCGCGTTCAAAATGTGAATTGAGCTTGCCGGGTCGTCGAACGACCAGCATCGTCGCACCCAGTAACCTTCCAATTCAGGTTCTGGCAAGGAAATTTTGTCAGCCAGAACGGTGAGGCGGATGAAGGGATTGCGACGCAACTCCTGGGCGATGTGAAGACCGTATTCACTGAGACCACCCTGACTGGGGGGAAACGTAGTAACCAGGCAAATCTTCATGAATCGCGGGCCTCACTCCGATCAACGCTACTCGATCACGATTGCCGGTCGAGACGGTCGGTCAAGGTTCGATGAGTTGGTCGGGAGAGATGTTGGCTCGGTTTGGAGCGGAGGCGGGCAAATGTCGCACTGCGCGCCCGTATCCGCGGTAAGCGCAAGTGCTGGCAACATCTCGTTCCGGATTCGGGTTTTCAGGGCTGCGATCGAATCCGGCCCGGCCACGGTCATGGCACCGGAGAGGTGAGCGAGAGTGATATAGGCGTCGCGGTTGCGCCGCACAAACTCCAGAGGATATTCCGGCTTTCGGGCTTGTGCGGCAACTGGGTCGGCATCGATCACGTAAGCCATGTCGGGCTCGGGCGCGATCTTTAGAATGAGCCGCGTGAAAACCATCGCTGACCAGCGATGGAGAGGAAGATTTGCGAGCTCATCGTAAATGTAGCGATCAAAGATCACGACATCGGCATCGCTTCGTCTCGCCGCGCGAACCATCGAGCGAAGGTGAACGGCATCTGCGAGGTAGAGGCCGAAACGCAGGATAGTCACCGGCCAGGCAGTGACGTTTTTGTCACGCCGGTTGAGCGGCTTCTGCGGGCTACCCACACCGCGATCTCCTCGGAATGCCTTGAGACTCGCACGCTCGCGGAATTTGGAGAGAACGACGATATCGTCCCAGAAGGTGAGCTGTTGGGTACGAAGCCCGGATTGGCGAAGCCAAGCTTCGAGCTCGGCAATCTGCGTGCTTTTGCCGGCACCATCGATTCCTGAGAAACTTACGATCATTACAGGATGTCTGCTCCGGTGATGCAGGGCTTCGCTGCGGTTCGCTATTGTCGCAGCCTAATGGGCGCCGGGAGGCTTGCTGGGAGTGGCGGCGGTTAGCGCCACTACCGTCCCCACCGCGACGCCTGCCCCGATGATTGCGCCAACCCGGATAACGATGGTTCGAACTCGGCGCTGCTTTGCTGGCGCGATTGCCACTCCAGCGGGTTGCGACGCGGCGATTCCAGCCGCATGCGTCGGCTCCGCCACAGCCGTGCCTACCGGATTTTGCGGAGCTTGCTGCTGAGGCTGTGCTGGTTGGCCCTGCGGCTGCGCGGAAGCCGGCGCGCTCGATGGCTGCGCCGGGTCGCTGGGTAAAGGGTTCTGCGGCTGCAGCCTGGCAAGGGTTACTCCCGGGCTGTCAGGAAGATCCGCGGGCTTAACCACGTTCGCCGTCACGGGAACCGGTTTGTCCAAGCTTTCGCCCTGTTGCGCAGCCGCAAGCAACACAAACGACGGGACGGCAAAGAGCAATAGGGCGCTCCCCGCCAGTCGTACCACCATACTTTTCCTTGCTGCCATGGGCACCCCCGACGCCGCCTGATGATTTAGCTGGTGGCCTTCAGATCGGCAAGACCCTGCGGTGCTGCATACCAGGGCTGGCCTTCCGCACTTGTTTCCGGCGAAAAAACCTCAAAGCTGCGCACTGCCTGATCGGCAGTTTCGAAAACTTCGAAGAGACGATCGGCCCGCATCAACTCCAGAATTACCGCCGAAGCTGGGGATACGGCAGCCAGCTTGAGGTCTCCGTCACGCTTCATGGCCTCTTCCAGACAATGCAGCAGCATCTCGACTCCCGCGCTATCCATGTATTGGATCTGGGAGCAATCCAAAACAATGCAGGGACGATCATCCTCCAACAGCGGCTGCAGTTCGGTCAGAAAAGACGCCACTTCCACGTGATTCAGTTTTTCTGGCAGCTCCATCACGATTACGGGACCCCGGGTTTGCATAGCATTTACTCCTGAATAAGGTTGTTGTTACCAAATTGCCAGGCATCGGCCATGTGGCGTCGTTCTTGCAAATTAGACCCCTGTTCCGGAACTTCGCGTCGCTCGCTCGTTTTCGGGGCGAACTTGCGGGTGGCGCCCGTGGGACGCAAGACTCTTGGATCCGAGATTTCGATCAAGACCTCGCGTTCCAGGTTCAACAACATGTTTCCGCTTACGACTGCGTGGCACAGATCGAGCCAAATTCCGACGCTTGTGTTCTCTAGTACGGAACTGTCTTCGACCACAGTTCCGCAATCGACGCAACAGTCTCTCTCGATGTTGCTGAAGCGTGTGATCAAGGCATCGGCCCGGACTTTCGAATCGCAGCCTATGTATGCTGGCGCCACAATGCGAGCACGGCGATGAATTTCAGCTCCCTCGTCGAGCCAAACACCGGGCCTTACCTCGCGGCCATGAGGGCCGGTTCGGCATCGGCCGCGAAGCATGTCAGAGGCGAACTGCCGCAGATCTCGAGGATGATCAAGACGATTCACGTACTCGCGGATGAAATATTGTGATGCGGTGTTCTGTCCAGCGGCGCGTAGCAGTTTTTTAGTCGGCAGCTGCCGCGCCTTCGCGCAATCGACAACCCACAGAGCCAGCGGCCCCTGCTGGTCAAAGGTGGGCGTGGCTGCCTGTCGCGACTCGCGATGGAAGGAAAAGAGGTCGAGCAAATCGGTCTCGACGAAAGAGCTCGTCCAATTCAAAAACGCGTGCTCGATACCTTGCTGACAGTAGGCGGAAAACTCTTGGCGGATCGCGGTACGCAGATCGCTCGCCACGCGAAACGTAACCTTACTGCAGTCATTGCGAAACCTCGGGAGGAACGCTTCAGACTCCACCAGGACGGAAACTGCTTCGAGGCTTACGGCAGCGAAGCGCTCAAGGATGCGTTCGACCAGCGAACGGCCGGCGACCTCGACGCATTCCAACGGCATTTGGAGCAACGATGCCTGCGAACCTTCTGCCGTCTGAAGCGACCGGACGCGGCCCTGACTCGACCCCTGATTTTTCCCGCCGATGACTACAACAGCTCCTAGCCCCACAGACTTTCATCCCCTTGCGGTCGTGGCTGTTCTTGCACAGGCCGCTCTTGACGGTGAAACAACGTTGATGTTGCGAGTTGCGTTCACCACGAACTCTTTGCCAGAGACTTGGTGGCGGCTCTTGATGGCCGCGCATGCCCGCGCGGGAAAAGCAGGTCGCGCATTTTCATTTTGGCTTTGTGCAGCTGTGACTTTGAGTTGCCAATCGAGCACTCCAGTTGCCGAGCGATCTCGTGATGCTGGAGTCCTTGCACTTCGTGCAGATCAAAAATTTGGCGGCAGCCTTCGGGCAGCTCTTCGATCGCGCGACGCAACGCGATCCGGTCGATTGCTCCGGAGAGATTGAGGTCGGCGGTGCCTACATCTCGTTTCAGGGACGGAGACTCTGCCGACACGGGCTCATCCAGCGACAGGACAGGGGGCGACTTGCGACGACGTAACTTCATGAGGACAGTGTTGACAGCAATCCGGTAAAGCCAAGTGGAGAAGGCTGAGTCTCCACGGAACGAATTGAGATTGCGAAACACCTGCAGAAAAGCTTCTTGCGTCAAGTCCTCCGCGTCAGCTACATCCTTCGTCATCTGCAGGCATACGGAGTAAACCCGTTTCTTATGCAACTGGAAGAGCGTGGCGAAAGCCTCCTGGTCACCGTCCTGCGCGCGTCGAACGAGGCTGCGTTCAGAATTGTCTTTGGCTTCGGTTCTCGTGGGGATCAGATCGGTTGCTGTTGCGGAAATCACGCAAGTCGCCACTGTAGTCTCCTTACGATCGGTTGCGCTGGGTTCCAGAACCGCGGGGAAATTCAGCGTCGTAAATGAGAGTAGCGGAGGGCAGGCCGACCTCCCATCAGGGTGCTCCTGTAATTGAAGGTGAGATTTGCTGTACCGGGAAACGGAATAGTTTGTGCAGGTTAGCGAAACTTTTTATTCAAACAAGGGTTGGACCTTCCTGTGTCGGGACAAAAATTATGCGGCAAGCTCTAGCTTTCCAATGCGAGCTTGCCGCCGACAACAATTCAAAACGATGGGCTTCGACTAATAAAGCCGGAATCCAACTTCTACACTAATCTGCACGTTCACCGGTCTTCCATCTTTCATGGCGGGCTGGAAGCGCCACTGTTTGACTGCTTCAACGGCCTTGGCGTCGAGTCCGAAGCCGAGTCCGCGAACCACTCGTATGTCGCGCGGATGTCCCTGGTCATCGACGATAAGCCAGAGGATGCATGTTCCCTGGGTCTTGGCGAGACGAGCCTGGTCGGTATATTCGGGATCGGGCGTGCTCACCGGTTCCGGCGCCGAAATTCCGCCACCAACTTTGAACACTCCGCCGCCGATTCCGCCACCACTACCCGCGCCAACTCCTGCACCATGACCGACGCCAACTCCACCACCCGAGCCTGAGCCGATGCCTGCGCCCGAGCCTGTTCCATTCGAGGGAGGAGCGGAGGGGAGCGGCGCTGCTGAGGGAACGCCCAGGTTTGGCATGTGGTTTTCGGCGAGGCGCACCTGCGGAGGAACTACAACCGTCGGCGCTACCGCGAGCTTTGGATGCGGGTTGCGCAGCACGATGCTTGGCGGCGTGATCTGCTGCATTGCCAGCTTTGGCAAACGTCCCTTGGGCGCGGGCAAGGCGTCGTGATCACCGCCGCCTCCGCCGCCGCTCACGACTTTCTGCGCAACTGGAAGAGTATAGGAATCAGGCGACGGCGCGATCAAGGTCACAGTTTCATGTTGCTCAACCTTAGGCACGACTTTGTGACCGAGCGTGGAACCACCCAGGATCAAAGCCAACAAGGCAACGTGCACGGCCGCGGATCCTGCCAGACCGTTTGACCTGTAGTTATTGTAATGCCCCCAGATCGCGTCCGGGCCAAGCGGCTGTTGCTGTCGTGTTCGGGGATTCATTTTCACAACGGGGATGACACGTTCACGAGCGGCGTACGGTTCGCGGACAGAATAAGAAGTCTTGAGCCCTTCAAATGAGGACAAAGTCGATAGAGCGTGCGCGGAGTTGTGTGGACCTTGCTGGTTCGACATTGACGCTCCTGTAAATTGTCGGGAAATCGAAGTAGCGCTATGAATTTCCGACGTGCTATAGATGCCAGGAAGTAAGCTGCGGTTTACGGGAGGCGATAGTTAACTAGGCCCACGCCAATGCATTTCTAGTTCTGTAAGTAATAACAGACACGGCTCTACTTGGTTTACCTGATGTATGAAGTGCCCTCGGGATGCCACAGCGGGGAGACTACGAAATCAATACGAGAAAACGGATGACTCAATCCTGCGCGAAAGTTTGTCGGGGAGTTCTGATTCCCCACTGGGCGCGTTGCTCCTTACCAGAGGCGGACGAAAACCCGAGGGTCGTCAGACGAGATGTCGCAGACCGCTAGATTTCCGCCTGCCAGCGATTTTTCTGCTGGCGAATAATTTCATAGCAGTCGCAAGCGGCATCTTCCAGCTTGGCTGTGCTCAGAATGGTTACATTTCCGCGAGTGTAGGAGATCATTCCCGCCTTCTGCAAAATGCTCGCGGCTACGCTGACGGTGGAACGCCGCGTTCCGAGCATTTGTGCCAGAAATTCTTGAGTCAACGGAAGAGTCTTACCGCCAATCCGGTCATGACTCATGAGCAACCACCTGGCCAATCGTTCTTCAACGTCATGAAGGCGGTTGCAAGCAGCCAGTTGGGTGGATTGAATACCCAGTATCATCGAATAGCGTTGCAACTGACGCTCGAGGGCGGGGCAATGCGGCAGAAGATTGCGCAGAATCCCCACATCCACCCGGTAGGCCGTGCCATCGCCCTGAGTGATGATCCTCAAGGCGCTGGTCTTAAAACCAAAAATTACCGGTAGACCAACGAAGCCCTCCCTGCCAATGAGGCCTACCTCGACACTTTCTCCATCTGGCTGAACCGTCAGCACCGAACTCATTCCCTCGTTCAGGAAATATCCCGACTTGATGGCTTCGCCCACCTCATGCAGAACCTGATGAAGTCTCAGGCGGACAAATTCGAGGGAGGAAAACAGCTGCGCCCACTCCGCGGGAGGAAGCCCGCGCAGGAGGATATTGCCAACTTCGCTACGTTCGTTTTCGCGTTTACTAAATCGGACAGGGGCACCTCGAAAAGCCTTGACGGCCATGACCAGTTCCTTTCATCACACAGCGGAAAAAACGCCGTCTGATTTCGCAGGAACCGTTAAGCCAAATAGGCCTCGGCGGTAGGTGCTAGAAGAGACAACCTAAGCCTATACCATTCGCTGCCATCGGTATGTGCCATAACGCACACATTGTGGAGTCTATCGGACAGACAGATCTTCTCGAATTTCCTAGTACCTCGGGTTCCTCGTTGCCACTCCATAAACATGAAAATACACGGGTTGAGAGTGTTCGACGACTCGCGGTGTGGGCAAAACACAGATACGGGCGAAGCCGGCTTGCAGGTTGCCGTTCGCAGGAGCAAACCTTGATCAAGAGCACTGTTCATGAAGTAGACACAACGAATCTGGAGCCCCGACCTGGGGGTAAATCGCTCGGGCCTGTTTCTCGGGCAGGTTGAGCAGAAGCCCATGGCCGAGTTTGTTTCCATCGACTTCTACGCCGTCGGATCTGAAATGTGCGCTGCGCGTGTGGTTTGGCTTCCGTTCTGGACGTGATGGCGGACGGGAAAAGCGTCGAGGTCGGACTGACCGGCAAAGAAGGGTTTGTAGGATTGCCGTTGATCGTGGGCTTTGCCAGCAGTGCCTCGCGGGTGAGTGTTCAGATTGAAGGCGCGGCATTCCGTCTCAGCGCCAGCGCACCTTTGCGGAAGTGTCGCACCCTGGAGACACGCTTGCATCGATACTCTCAGGATCTGGCCCGCCCAGTCCGCTCAGGTGGCGGCATGCAACCGGCTACACGAAGTGGACGAACGACTGGCTCGATGGCTACTGATAAGCCAGGACCGGATCGGGTCGGATGTAGTTCCGCTGACTCAGGAATTCCTCGCGCACATGCTGAGCACAGGGCGATCCAGCATGATGGTGGCTGCTTCCATCCTGCAAAAGGCCGGGCTCATTCAAAAATACACGCGCGGCCAATTGAGCATAGTGAGTCGAAAAGATTGGAGGAAGTCGCGTGCGAATGCTATCGAGCGCTGGTTCAGCAGGCCTTGCGGTGGCAGGAGAGGAGGCCGGCTGAACCTGCGCGATGCGCGCGGAAGTGCATCCAGGAAGAGGGCCTTCCCCGAAAAAAGATTCGGCCGTCAGACGCCGCTGCCGCGCCGCGTGAAGTGACTGACGAGCGAGAGAACGAATAGCACCAGAAAAACAAAAAACAACAGTTTCGCCACGCCAGCCGCTGCAACCGCCACACCGGTAAAGCCCAAGATTCCTGCAATGAGGGCAATTACCAGAAATACCAACGTCCAGTAGAGCATCTTGCCTCCTTACGGTTCGATTACAAACTTGAACTATAGGCACCCGGAATGCCGGTACGAATCCCGCGTGCTGTGTATTTAGCGATTCCATTTCCTGTAACTGGCAAGTGGAGTATTTCCTCAGTTAGGAGGGAGCGGATGCCGGTTCTCCGGTTAAAGAGAACCGGCATCCGCTCGATGGGGGCGTCTGTCGAGTAGAACTCAAGATTAATTTCGAGGCATCATCCTTGCCCATACTGTGAAGTTTGTATTTTTCGGGGAGGGCCCCCAGTCGCAAGCTTCTTACTTTCCCGATCGGGGTTCTAGGAGTATCGGGGCTTCTAGGAGTTAAGAACAGCCCGATCTCTCTACAGAAAACCTCGTATGGACGCTGACCAGCTTCACCTATAAAACAAAATATGTTATCCGGCCCCTCGGTCTGCCAGAGGTCAGAATCAATGACTGAACCGCAGACCAATCACCGCCGGTGTTGCCGCTTCGTCGTTCGAGGAACATATTGAAACGAGCAATCAGCCTTGTGGTGAATGCGTGCTTGATCGCGGGGATCAGTCCCAAGATCCTGGCGCAGGATGTCACCAACCCGAGTCCGGAACCTCCTTCGTCCCATATTCTCGGAACTCAACTGATTGCCTGGTCGGCACTGCAGAAGCCGCAGCCACTCGATCAGCCGGTGTCGGAATCTGATCGGAGCCAAAGGCCTAGCCCGCAACGGGATCGAGCGGTAAGCCCTTCGGGGCAGCAGCGGCCCGCCCCAGCCGCATGGCCTGATCCTGAGAAGAAAGACAAACCTCAAGAAAACAAATAAATAAAAGAGGAGAACCCGGCGATGCCCGTCCTCCTCTTTTGAACCACGATTACCCAGCGTAGGGAACTTATGCGCCTAGAGCTCCCCCGGCTTTTTCACAAACGGCCAGCCAGAAGCAGCACTAGCAAGACCACGACCACGAGTCCCAGTCCGCCGCTCGGGTAGTAGCCCCAGCCCCGGCTGTAAGGCCAAGCGGGCAGCGCACCAATCAACAACAGCACCAGCACAACCACCAGAATCGTTGACATTTCCACCCTCCGATCAGATTTGTTTTGTCATCACTTACCGGTTGAGAGCCAAGACCACATTCCGCCCCCCTGTTACTCGCCGTGATTCTCCGCCTGAACTGCATATTTCCTCACCGTAGCCTCGAACGACCCGCTCCCCGCTGGCGGACGGACTTTACCGGTCAAGATTTCCTCGAACGGTACAAACTTTCCGTAAAGCAGATGCGTCTCGTCTTTGTCCTGCGTGACCGCGGAGCCGTTGAGGTCCACTCCCGCAAAAAGTCCTCGGGCGCGGGAATAAGTCAACATTTCTGCTTTCATCTTCCAGTCCGTGTCCGCGCCAGCATCACGTCCGACCGGACCCGCCGCTGCCGAGGCATCGGCGCCGATTTTGAACTTGCTCGAGAGCAGGTGCTGCATACCCTCTTGGTTCGTGACAACCAGCACAAGGTCGATCGCCTGTCCGCCTAACTGCAACCCCCAGCTGCCGCCCGTGATCGTGATCGGCGCAGGAGCGCTAAAGCGGCCGTTTTCCAGTCGGCAGACAGCGACGCCCTTACCATGGTTTCCTCCGAAGCCCACGGCAATTTTCACCATCGAAGGAATCACAGCGATGCACTTCGCGTCGTGCATCACTTTGTCAGGAATTGCTTTGTCGGGAGTCGACATAATTTCGTTGAGCACATTGGCAGCATTATCGATTCGTTTTTGGATACTCGTCTTGTCCTTGTCTTCGTCCTGAGCCCAGGCCAAGCCGGCAATCAATAGAAAACTAGCACCGAGCACCAAGAGACATCTCGGCAGTGTCGAACTCTTTCTTGTCATAAGCGAACCTCTTCCGTGCTCGAAGCGAGCAACTGTTTCCGTCCTCGACGCGAGCAACTGTTCCTAAATTTTAAATTTCGTACGACCATGACCCTAACTTTGGCCTCGCGCTTCTGCCATCCGGTTGACGCTGTAGAGTGAACCCGGCGCTGTCCTGATAAGCCGAGTTGGTAATCCCAGCCGTATACAGCTGGGACAGCGCGGATCACGGGTGATGTACGGGGGAACCCCTAGTGAACAGCCCGGCGCAGGCGGTCCCACAAAAATAAGGGGGATTCTTGGCGAAGGCCCCTGGCTCGAAAGACTAGAATCTCTTTTCGCTCATGCCGCCTTATTAGCTTCCGTCGAAGTTTCGCGAGAGGTTGCAACATCCTGAGCGCCGCTGGACACCAGGACCTCCTTAGCGCGGTTCGCCTGCTGTGGCGTTTCACAACGAACCGCAACCAGGATGCCGCCCTTCAGCAATTGACCTTCGTATTTCTGGGCCTCGTATTCGGAAATTCCTAAGCCCACCAAAGAACCGGCGAATCCCCCCACCGCTCCGCCGATTCCAATTCCGGCTAGAGCCGCCAGCAGCGGTCCGGCCGCAATGACCGGACCAATGCCAGGAATCGCCAGGGCGCCCACGCCAACCAGCCAACCGAGCGCGCCTCCCACTGCCGCTCCTGATCCCAGTCCCACGGCTGCTCCTTCCGGTGCCTTGGTACTACGGTCCGTCGCCAATTCTCCGGTTCGAACATTTTCCGGCAGCAGCACGGAGACGTCGGAGTTGGCAAAGCCGCTGTCCTTCAGCGCAGTCACTGCAGACTCCACATTGGTTCGCGTCGAATAGACTCCAAATACGGATCTCATTGTGGCCATCGCATCACTCCCTTTCATCGCAGATTGGCTCCGGTCTCAGATTGGCGCATGGGACGGCAATCGCCAATCGGGCGAAAGCTCTAGATGATTGCCCCTCCATGAAGACCCTTAAGTCTGTTGTGTCGTAAATCACATTTTTTCGTCGTCCGGATTGGCGTGGGTCTGGCCGGGGCAGGGAAAACAGAAATCGCGGTGGACCACATTGTTCGGAGATAGGGTTCGCCCCTTCGGCGTGGTTAGTTTTGTGTCATTGATTTCGCTGGCCATCGCTCGCGCCAAGAATCATTTCAACGAATGGCGTCACTACCAGCCCGGCTATCGGAAGATGATTCGCAATCGCAGTGATGCGGTCACGCTCCAGCGCAATTTTCCGGGAGGAATTCAGCAGATCTTTGGTTACCCGAAGTCGGCGTGGTCGACCGCTGCGCCGGTTGCCCCGTTGGCTTGAAGAAGACCAGGGTCGTGCAGGTGAATGATGAGCAAGGCAACGCCCTCGTCGAGTTCAGTGGAGAGCGTCAGGCGTGAACTTCGATCCCAGAATGGGCGCGCCGAGGCCGGCGGCCAAGCGACCACCAACCTGGCTCTCGGGGCATGGTGGGCCGCTATGAACTCACCCCATCGATCAAGGATAAAACGGGCAAGACGGTCGCCCTGAAAATCGAAGAGATGGCACTGGGTTACCAGCACACTCTTGGTCGCCAGCTCAACCATCAGTATTGTGAGCGCTGCCACAATCCGGAGTCGACCGTAGAGCGTGTTTCGAACTTCGACAATCGAGATCAAACCACATCCCTTCACCGAAGGCGATTCACCAAATGACTGACGCGGATCTCACGGCGATCATCAGCCATGGCGGCCCTGCGCTCAATAAGTCTGCGCTCATTGCAGGCCTGTGGGCAACCCTCTGAGCAAAGCCCATATTCAGGCGCTTGCTGCGCTGCATTCGTGCCATATCCGATCCCCCATCCCGTGGATGGTGGTCGCGGGTATAGGAAGGGTCTTCTGTGGAAGATTAGAAGAAGCTTCGGCGTCGAAATCAACCACCAGCTTTCAGTCTGAGGCGCATACATCCAGGACGGGAGTTGCATCGCGCGAGACCGATCGGCTGGGAATGCTGAGTTCCACCACCGTTCCAGGCGTAGCATTTCGCAATCGCAATTCCCCGCCTAGTTCCCTGGCGCGCTGCTTCATGCCGCCGATGCCGACGCCCACGCTATCGGGGCGCATTTCGGCAATCTTCTTACCAATTCCCCGGCCATCGTCTTTCACAGAGACCTCTATTATTCCGTTAGTGTGGCTTAGAGTAATCCACACCTTGCGTGCTTCGGAATGGCGGAACACGTTGGTTAGGGCTTCCTGAACGATTCGGAAGACCGCAGTCTCCACCTCGGTGGCCAGTCTCGGGAAATCGCGAGGCTGAACCTCCAAAGAGGTCTCGATGCCACTCCGCTTCGTAAGCCCATCCACGTACCAGGACAAAGCCGAGAGCAAGCCGACTTCATCGAGCAACGGTGGGTGCAAGAGATGCGACATGGTTCGGACTTGCTGGATGGCGCGATCAATAATGCTGCTGGCCTGCGCCCACGATTCATCGTCCGGTTGCGATGATTTTCGTAGAAGGATCTTGTCCAGCACCATCTTGGCAACTGCCAGCTCTTGCCCCAGGCCGTCATGCAAATCGCGGGCAATTCGCCTCCGCTCTTGATCCTGCAGCGTCATGAGGCGGACAGAAAGGCGCTGTAATTCGTTCGTTCTGCTATCCACCATCTTCTCCAGTTCGGTGGCGTTGTCACGAATCGATTGCTCCAGCAACTTACTGTCGTGAATATCGGAACAAGTTCCATACCATCGGGCGATTTGCCCTTGTGGATCTCGAATGGGAACAGCTCGCGATCGGAACCAGCGATGGACGCCATCTTTGGACCGCAAACGGTATTCTGATTCATAGCTGCTCCCGGACTGAATCGACTGCGCCCAACCCGCCGTGACCCGTTCGATGTCATCTGGATGTACATACTCTAACCAGTTGAGGCCGCGGCCAGGAACCGCAGCACCGCCCGTGTAGTCATGAAACCGTTCACTGACGTACTCGTAACAGCCATCTCCCTGGCTGCTGAAAATTACATCCGGAGCGGTGCTGACAATTGCGTCAAGTTCTTGATTCTTGCCTACCAACTCCATGTTGAGGTGCAGCAGCAATTCAGCTTTGCTCGCCAACTCTTCCGTGCGCTCGAGCACCCGTTGCTCGAGTTCACGATTCAGGATTTCGAGCTGACGCGTTTTGCGGTGTAAGTCGGCGAACACTCTGACTTTCGCCCGTAAGAGTTCCGGAACGACCGGGACCGAGATGTAATCGACGGCACCGTGCTCGTACCCTTTGAGCTGGTCCAGATCGGTGAGATGAACGGCGGACACAAAGATGATCGCGGTTCGCTGAAAGCGTGGGTGCTGCCGAATCATGGCCGCCAGTTGAAAGCCATCGAGCTCTGGCATGCTCACATCCATCAACACCACGGCCACTTCATTCTTGAGAAGAATCTCGAGAGCTTCTTTCGCGGAGTTGGCCTTAATCAGGTTTTCCCCGAGACCGCCGAGCATCACCTCATAGCTGAGCAGCTTGGCGGGCTGATCATCCACCATGAGAATATTTACTCTCTCGTCTTGGCCCATTCGTTTTCCCGCGCCCCTCAGCACTGATACCGCACTACGATCCTACCGGTGAAGCCACATGCGCAATGACGAAAGCAATTGTTCCGTGTTGACGGGCTTCGCCAAATACTCGGAAGCTCCCGCCTCGAGACACTTCTCCCGATCCCCCTTCATCGCTTTTGCGGTCAGAGCAATGATGGGCAGGCGCCGGAACGAAGCATTCTGACGGATCACCTGCATGGTTTCGTAGCCATCCATCTCCGGCATCATGATATCCATCAAAACGATCGCGATATCCGGCGTCGATTCGAGCTTGGCGATGGCTTCCCTGCCGGTTCCGGCGGTGATCACGGTCATGCCACGACGTTCAATAACACTGCTGAGGGCAAAAATGTTGCGCACGTCATCGTCGACGACCAACACTTTCTTGCCCACCAGCGCGTCGTCAGAGCGGTGCAGGCGATCGAGCAACCTCTGCTTCTCTACTGGCAGATCGGAGACGACTCGATGCAGAAACAGCGCCGTCTCGTCCAGCAGCCGTTCCGGCGACTCCACGCCCTTGACTACGACGCTGCGTGCCAGGGCATGCAGGCGAGCATCCTCTTCCGGCGAAAGTTCTTTCCCCGTGAACACGACTACGGGAAGATCTGCCAATGACGGAGTTTCACCGAAGCGCTCGAGGACATCGAAACCCGATATGTCGGGAAGACGAAGATCGAGCACGACGCAATCGAAAGCTTGTTGGGTAACGGCCTTGATCGCATCCGTGCCCGTCGACACGACACTGACGTCGATGTCGTCGTAATCCAGAAGGGCTTTAATACTTAACTGCTCGCCAGGATTGTCCTCGACCACCAGTAATCGCTTGCGTCGCGGAGTCGCATATTCCTTGATGCGAGACAATGCCGATTCCAAGCGCTCAGGCGTGGTTGGTTTTGTGACGAAGGCAAACGCTCCCCGAGCCAGGCCGTGATGGCGATCTTCATCCAGAGTAAGCATCTGCACTGGAATATGCCGCGTTGCCGGATCCTGTTTCAGATGATTGAGGACGGTCCAGCCCAACATGTCAGGAAGGAAAACATCGAGCGACACGGCCGTGGGATGGTACTCATGCGCAAGCGCGAGGGCCTCCGTACCACGGGTCGCCACCAGAACCTTGAAACCCTTGTCGCGTGAGAGATCACACAACACCCGCGCGTAATGCGTGTCATCCTCAACAATGAGGAGGACAGAATCGTCGGGCTGAAGATTGTCGCGATCGTCTTTGATCGTTTCGACTGTGTGTTCGGTGATCCCGGCGACGGCCAATTGCACGGGCGAGATCGCCGACGATACGCGCGCCTCCACCGAAGCCGCGCTTGACGTGGAAGGTCCCACATAAGTTTGCGGCAGATAGAGAGTAAATGCGCTGCCGCGGCCGGGAGCGCTGCGCAACTGGATTTCTCCGCCAAGCAAACTGGCAAGTTCGCGGCTGATCGCCAAACCGAGACCGGTTCCGCCGTACTTGCGGCTGGTGCCGGCATCTGCCTGCTGGAAGGCCTCGAAGATGATGCGCTGCTTTTCGAAAGGAATTCCGATGCCGGTGTCTGCCACCTCAAAAGCCACCACCGACGCGGCTTTCGCGAGGATGGGATGATCTTCGCTCCACCCGCTCCGTGCCGGAGAGACGGTGAGCCGGACGCCTCCCACCTCGGTGAACTTGAAGGCATTCGACAGCAGGTTCTTCAATACTTGCTGCAGACGCTTGGAATCGGTGACCACGCTGCGCGCGAGATGCGGATCGGTCTGCACCTCGAAGGTGAGACGCCGGTTCTCCGCTTCGTGACGGAACGGACGACCCACCGCGTCCAGCATGCTGGCGAAGAATAGTTCCTCCGCTTCCACAGAGACGGTTCCAGATTCGATCTTGGAAAGATCGAGGATGTCCGTGATCAGGTTCAGCAAATCCGTGCCCGCACCATGAATCGTACGGGCAAACTCGACTTGCTTCGGGGTGAGGTTCGCATCTGGATTGTCGCTGAGTTGCTGCCCCAAAACCAGAATGCTGTTGAGGGGCGTGCGCAACTCGTGGGACATATTGGCCAGGAATTCTGATTTGTATTTCGAAGTCAAAGCCAGTTCCTTGGCTTTATCTTCCAGAGCGCGACGAGCTTGCTCGATTTCCTGGTTTTTGCGTTCGACTTCAACGTTCTGTTCGGCGAGCTGCTGCGCTTTCTGCGCCAACTGCTCGTTGGTCTGTTGCAACTCTTTTTGCTGCATCTGGAGTTCAGTGGCCAACTGTTGCGACTGTTTCAGTAGTCCCTCGGTCTGCATGGTGGCTTCGATGCTGTTCAGCACGATGCCAATGCTGGCCGTCAGCTGCTCAAGAAACGCCAGATGGGAAGTGGTGAAGGCGCTCAGTGAAGCCAGTTCAATGACCGCCTTGACGCGATCTTCGAACAGCACCGGAAGCACGATCACGTTCTGCGGAACCGCTTCGAACAAACCCGACCGAATCGAAATCGTATTGGGTGGCAGTTCGGAGATGAGCATGCGGCGCTTCTCTGCCGCGCACTGGCCTACCAATCCTTCCCCAACTTTCAACCGCCGCAGATGTCCGTCCTCGCCATCTCCGGCGAAAGCCGACAGAAGCATCATTTCGGCCGATTCTTCGCCACCCATCTGGTAGATGACGCCTTGCTGGGCGCTGACCAAAGGCGCCAATTCGGAAAGAAGCATGCGTCCCACAGTTGCCAGATCGCGCTGGCCCTGCAACATGCCGGTGAAGCGAGCGAGATTGGTTTTGAGCCAGTCCTGCTCGGTGTTGCGATCGGTGGTCAGGCGGAGGTTGTCAATCATCGTATTGATGTTGTCTTTCAACTCCGCAACTTCGCCGCTTGCTTCCACTTGAATGGAACGCGTGAGATCGCCTTTGGTGACGGCGGTGGCAACCTCGGCGATCGCGCGCACCTGGTTGGTTAAATTGTCAGCCAGCAAGTTGACGTTTCCGGTGAGATCCTTCCACGTACCGGCGGCGCCGGGCACGTTGGCCTGACCGCCGAGACGGCCCTCGACGCCCACTTCGCGGGCAACGGTTGTGACCTGATCCGCGAATGTAGCTAGCGTGTCCGTCATGTTGTTGATGGTTTCGGCCAGGGCCGCGACCTCGCCCTTAGCATTGACCGTCAGCTTTTGAGTGAGTTCGCCATTCGCGACGGCGGTTACAACTTTGACGATGCCGCGAACTTGTTCCGTCAGGTTGGCGGCCATCACATTCACATTGTCGGTGAGATCTTTCCAGGTTCCGGCCACCCCCGGCACCTGCGCCTGCCCGCCCAGCTTGCCTTCCGTACCCACTTCACGGGCTACCCGAGTGACTTCGGCGGCGAAGGCGTTGAGCTGATCGACCATGGTGTTAATGGTGTTCTTGAGTTCCAGAATTTCACCTTTCACGTCGACCGTGATTTTGCGGGACAAATCACCGCGAGCCACCGCCGTGGTCACCTCGGCAATGTTGCGTACCTGACCGGTGAGGTTACCGGCCATGGCGTTGACGGAATCGGTGAGATCTTTCCAGGTACCGGCCACGCCGGAAACGTTCGCCTGGCCTCCGAGACGGCCTTCGCTACCGACTTCGCGGGCCACGCGGGTGACTTCGGCGGCGAACGAACGGAGCTGTTCGACCATCGTGTTCAGCGTTTCTTTCAGCTGCAAGATTTCACCGCGTACGTCGACCGTAATTTTCTTGGAGAGATCGCCGTTGGCGATAGCGGTCGCGACTTCAGCGATATTTCGTACCTGGCCGGTAAGGTTGCTGGCCATGAAGTTGACGTTATCGGTCAGATCTTTCCAGGTACCGGCCACGCCCGGCACCTGGGCCTGTCCACCGAGTTTCCCATCGGTGCCGACTTCGCGCGCTACGCGCGTTACTTCGCCCGCGAACGCGTTGAGTTGGTCGACCATCGTGTTGATGGTGTTCTTGAGTTCGAGAATCTCGCCCTTTACATCGACCGTAATCTTGCGCGACAAATCGCCGCGGGCCACGGCGGTGGTAACTTCGGCAATGTTGCGCACCTGGCCGGTGAGGTTCCCAGCCATTGAGTTGACGGAGTCGGTGAGATCTTTCCAGGTACCGGCGACGCCCGGCACATTCGCTTGTCCGCCAAGTCGGCCTTCGGTGCCGACTTCGCGCGCCACTCGCGTCACTTCACCGGCGAACGCGTTGAGCTGATCTACGGTTGTGTTGATGGTTTCCTTGAGCAGCAGAATCTCGCCGCTTACGTTTACCGTGATTTTCTTCGAGAGGTCGCCGCTGGCGATCGCCGTCGAGACTTCCGCGATGTTGCGCACCTGACCGGTTAAGTTGCTGGCCATCGAGTTCACCGAGTCGGTCAGATCCTTCCACGTGCCGCCTACCCCGGGTACCTGCGCTTGGCCGCCGAGTTTTCCGTCGGTGCCGACCTCACGCGCTACGCGGGTTACTTCCGAAGCAAACGAGCGCAACTGATCGACCATCGTGTTCAACGTGTCTTTGAGTTCGAGAATTTCCCCCTTTACATCGACCGTAATCTTGCGCGACAAATCGCCGCGCGCCACGGCGGTTGCCACTTCGGCAATATTTCGCACTTGGCCGGTGAGGTTACTCGCCATGAAATTGACATTATCGGTGAGATCTTTCCACGTGCCGGCGACGCCCGGCACTTGCGCTTGGCCGCCGAGTTTGCCTTCCGTACCTACTTCACGCGCCACGCGCGTCACTTCGCCGGCGAACCCGTTGAGCTGGTCGACCATCGTGTTGATGGTATTTTTCAGTTCCAGAATTTCACCTTTCACATCGACCGTGATCTTGCGCGACAAATCGCCGCGGGCCACGGCGGTCGTGACTTCAGCGATGTTGCGCACCTGACCGGTCAGGTTTCCGCCCATCGAGTTCACGGAGTCGGTGAGATCTTTCCACGTGCCGGCGACGCCCGGCACATTCGCTTGCCCTCCGAGTCGCCCTTCGGTACCGACTTCGCGAGCCACACGGGTTACCTCACCGGCGAAGCGGTTGAGCTGATCGACCATGGTGTTGAGGGTCTCTTTGAGCTGCAGAATTTCACCGCGCACGTCCACCGTGATTTTTCGCGACAAATCGCCGTTGGCAATCGCCGTCGCCACTTCAGCGATGTTGCGCACTTGGCCCGTGAGGTTGCTGGCCATAAAGTTGACGTTGTCGGTAAGATCTTTCCAGGTCCCACCTACCCCGGGCACCTGCGCCTGTCCGCCAAGCTTGCCTTCGGTACCGACTTCGCGCGCGACGCGAGTCACTTCGCCAGCAAAGGCGTTGAGCTGATCGACCATCGTATTGATGGTGTCTTTGAGCTCGAGAATTTCGCCTTTCACATCGACCGTGATCTTGCGCGACAAATCGCCGCGGGCCACGGCCGTAGTTACTTCGGCGATGTTTCGCACCTGAGCCGTCAGGTTACCGGCCATGGCATTCACGGAGTCCGTCAGATCTTTCCAGGTACCGGCGACCCCCACCACAACCGCCTGTCCACCGAGTTTGCCGTCCGTACCTACCTCGCGGGCCACGCGCGTTACTTCGGAGGCGAAGGAGCGGAGCTGATCGACCATGGTGTTGATGGCTTCTTTCAACTGCAGGATTTCGCCGCGCACGTCGACCGTGATTTTGCGGGAAAGATCACCACTGGCAACGGCGGTGGCGACTTCTGCGATGTTTCGAACTTGACCAGTAAGGTTGCTGGCCATCGAGTTCACGGAGTCGGTTAGGTCCTTCCACGTGCCCGCGACCCCGGGGACCTGCGCCTGGCCGCCGAGTTTTCCATCCGTACCCACTTCGCGGGCCACGCGGGTTACTTCGGCGGTGAACACGCCGAGCTGCTGAATCATGGTGTTGACAATGCTCGCGGATCGCAGGAACTCTCCCTCCAGTGGCCGTCCGTCCACATCGAGGCGCACGGTTTGGGTCAAGTTGCCCTGAGCGACAGCCGCAATAGCGCGGGTGACCTCAGCCGTCGGACGAAGCAAGTCTTCGACCAAAGTGTTGACCGAGACCTCCATATCGCCCCACGCTCCTCTGGATTCGTGAAAGCGAGTGCGCTCACGCGTTCGTCCTTCCTTGCCTACCACCTGTCCCACGCGTTTCAATTCCTGGGCCATCTGTTGGTTCGCGGCGACAATGGAATTGAAGGTGTCCGCAATTTTCCCCGGAAGTCCGGTCCACGAGCCTGGGAGACGGACTGAAAAATCTCCGTCTCGCATGGTTTGCAGGCCGGCCAGAATTATGCTCAGATCACCCGAGGCCGGCCGATCGACGGTTTTGGAATTTCCGTTTTGTTTATTGTTCTCGCCTTCTGCGAATGCGCCATTGTCCACGGCTGTGGCCGCGTCTCGGCTGTTTCTCTTCATACGGCACGCTCTCCATGAACCTCTTGCCGCCGCCCATCCGCAGGCCAAGATGCCGGCAAAATAAACGCAGCCTGAAACATGTGTCTTGAAGTCAAACCAGGGGGATGTACCTATCCGATATTGATTCCTATCACGACAAGCTGTAGCGTGACTCTAGGGTTTTTACTGTAGGTCCAGGCTGCGGCAGGGTAACATTGGTTTCATCAGTCGGGCTGACCAGATGAACCCAAGAAGCATGATTGCAGGGAATTTGGCTTTTTGAATGCAGTCTTTTTTCTTTGCGACCTACAGCCATTTCTGTATATGGGTATAGCGCCGTGGTAGTTACCATGAGCGGGAATGCGAACCCAGCCCGCCGAGGGGCTCCACCGGAAGCACCGGCAAGCCATCCGTCTTGTCGGCGCCTTCCCGCTAACCAGAGGATGATCTGTTTTCCGCGGTTCTGCGCCCCGAAGTTTTTGAGTTCGGGGCAGGAGGCTTAATATGCGGCTGCTGAGTGTTCGGCTCATTATCTCCCTCATCGTCGGCATCACGATCGTTTCGCTGGCCTTTTCCTATTACGAGGTCTTGCGAGAGAAACGCGCGCTTCGGAGTCAGCTGGAACGGAGTTCTGAAGAGCTCGGCGAGAGCTTTGCGCTCAATGTAGAAAAGTCCTGGGAATCTTCGCGAGCCTTACAGCGAACCGTGCAGCACTTCGGCAGCCGCGAGCACATGCTTGGGGTTGCGGTTTACGATCGCCAGGGAAAACTAGCCGCGATCACCTCCGAATTGCAGCCGATCCTAGGAACAGTTCCAACCGACGTGACCCGTGCCATAGCCGAAAACCATACCGAGAGCTCATTTGGTCGGCTGGACAAATATCGAGTACATACTTTTGCAGTGCCCCTGCAGCGCGACGACGAGGTAATAGGCGGACTGGCCCTGGTGCACGATGTGGACTACATCCGCGCACAAAATCTCCGCACCTGGCGCGAGGCCTTCCTGCGAATGCTCGTCCAAGTCTTCCTCATTGTATTCATCACGGTGTTAATCGTGCGTTGGAGCATCACTGGGCCGATCGCGCGAGCCGCGCAATGGATGCGGGCTCTTCGCATGGGCAGAATCTCCTCTCGCCAACAAATGCCGGACCTGGATCTATTCAAGCCGCTGGCATGGGAAGTGGTGACGCTGGCCGAGAGTCTCAGTCAAGCGCGCAGCGCCGCAGAAAATGAGGCTCGCTTGCGGGAAGCCGGGGAGTCCTTGTGGACGGCAGATCGGCTGGCCGTGCAGATCCAGACCCGTCTCAACGGAGGTCGGCTGTTTGTAGTATCGAATCGCGAACCTTACATCCATCAGAGAAATGGCAAAGAGATCGAGGCGGTCGTTCCGCCCAGCGGATTAGTCACTGCGCTGGAGCCGGTACTCAATGCCTGTGACGGAACCTGGCTCGCTCATGGCAGCGGAGAGGCGGATACGGAAGTGGTGGACGCGCATGATCGGATTCGGGTGCCCCCGAGCGAGCCTCGGTACACGTTGCGCCGGGTCTGGTTGAGCAAAGAGGAAGAGGAGGGATACTACTATGGATTTTCCAACGAAGGGCTGTGGCCGCTTTGCCATATCGCCCACACCCGGCCGATCTTTCGCGAATCCGACTGGCGTCTCTATCAAGAGGTGAATCGGAAATTTGCCGCCGCCCTTCTTGAGGAAATCGCGGATACACCCAACCCCGTCGTGCTGGTCCAGGATTATCACTTTGCATTACTGCCGCGATTCATCAAGGAAAAACGTCCCGACGCTCGCGTGGCCATCTTCTGGCATATCCCGTGGCCGAACCCGGAAGCCTTCGGCATCTGTCCGTGGCAGCGGCAGCTAGTGGATGGATTGCTGGGAGCCGATCTAATCGGATTTCATATTCAATCGCACTGCAATAACTTCTTGCAGACGGTGGACCGCGTGGTGGAATCGCGTGTCGACTGGGAACACTTCGCGGTATTGCGTCAGAGTCACCGAACCATCGTCCGCCCGTTCCCGATCAGTGTCGACCTGACGGACGACGAATTCCTGGAGATGGAGAAAGACCAGTATGGAATTAACTACCTGGAACGCTCGACGTTGATGCACGGCTTAGGTGTGGAAGCGGCATTCGTCGGAATCGGCGTCGACCGGGTGGATTACACCAAAGGAATTCACGAGCGCTTCCGGGCGATTGAGAGATTTCTCGAGAAATACCCAAAGTATCAGGGCCAATTCACCTTCATACAAATCGGCGCGCCCAGCCGTACTCACATCAAGCGCTACCACGATTTGATGGCGGAGTTGGAAGCCGAAGCCGAACGAATCAACTGGAGATTTCAGTCGGGCAAGTGGAAGCCTATTTTGTTTCTCAAGCGCCACCATAGCCACAAGGAAATCGAAGGCTACTATCGCGCCGCCGATCTCTGCCTCGTGACATCGCTCCACGACGGAATGAACCTGGTGGCAAAGGAGTTTCTCGCCGCCCGCCGGGACGAACGCGGCGTACTGATCTTGAGTCAGTTCACGGGAGCCGCTCGCGAACTAAGGGACGCTTTGCTGGTGAATCCTTACGACATCGACCAGACGGCCGAAGCCATCCGCGCTGCGCTGGAGATGGAGCCGGAGGACCGGCAGATGCGGGTGCATCGCATGCGGAGAATCATACGAGAGCACAACATCTACCGCTGGGCCGGGAGCCTGGTAACAGAACTGTGCGAACTCAGGCTAGACGGAAGTGACCGACCGCAAGGGAAGTTCCGGGGAGGTGTGGCGGCCGCGTGATGCATCCAAGCCACAGAATTGAGACAGGGTTGGAGTCGAGGCTGAGACCTCAAGTTGAATCTTTCCTGAAACTGGTAGAGCAGGCACCGCGATCGCTGCTCATGCTGGACTTTGACGGAACTCTCGCACCGTTCCGGAGGGATCGCAAGAATGCTGTTCCCTATCCCGGAGTTGTCTCCATCCTGCAGGAGATCCTGAGTGTTGGAAATACGCGCGTGGTAATCATTTCCGGCAGGGATGTAACGGAGACGGTTCCACTGCTTTCGATCAAGCCGCATCCGGAAGTCTGGGGCCTTCATGGACTGCAGCGTCTGAAGGCAGACGGTAGCGTCGAACTCTGCGAATTGGACAAGTCGACCGTGGAAGCGTTGGCGGCGGCGGAAGATTGGCTGCGCTCTGAGAACCTGTTAGACACGGTCGAACTCAAAACCGGGAGCATTGCGGTGCACTGGCGTGGCATGCCTGACTCGGAAGCGCAAGCGGTGCGAGATCATGTGCTGCTAGGTTGGAGGGAGATCGCGGCGCGCTTCGGGTCGGATTTGATGGATTTCGATGGCGGGGTCGAGATTCGCAGCCCAAAGGTCAACAAAGGAACGGCGGTGGGCACCATTCTCAAAGAGATGGATCCGAATGTGCCTGCAGCCTATTTGGGAGACGACAACACGGACGAGGATGCATTCCGGGCGATTAATGGTCGAGGACTGAGCATATTGGCGCGTCCAGAGTGGAGATCGACGGCGGCAAAGATTTGGCTTAGACCGCCGGACGAACTTCTTGACCTATTGAACGGTTGGCTTCAGGCGTGCCGGGAACACAACGAGTCGATCACCCAGTGAACCTTGCAAGTATTTTTCGGCGGAACTCACGGCCTAGCTTTATCTTCTCTCGGATCGCCCTTTGCGGTCGACGCAGGGTCTGCGGCAATCGTGACTTCTACCTCGGCTCCGGACTTGAGCCGGACCCTCTCGCCATTCTCATCGGTCAGAGTATTTTCGATGCGAAGCTCTCGATACAAATGATCGGCTCCGTGTATCGCAATTTGCGCTTTCTCAGGGACGGTGGGAAATGGAGGCTTAATAATTTTCTCGACGGTTCCGGGCAGGGTGGTACTGGGCTTCTCGCTCATAGCGTTTCTTAATCTCGGTTGTCCACGGGAGTCAGTGTTAGGGGTCGCCGTGAACCCATTATAGATGCTTCGGCGGTCTTGCGGAAACGCCGGGACACGGCTGTGCTCAAGAACCGGGAACAATGCTTTGCCGGTGGGCGTTATGCTGGCAGGTTCTGGGCCGTATCGGATTCCGTAAGGGCCTGCGACTCCACGGCGGGATTTGCAAGTTGTCGAATCTGTCCGAGAGCGTCCGCGAGAGTTGTTGTAACCAGACCTGAACACACGGATCCGAGTCGTTGCTGAGCTACGCTGCTTTCGAAGCTCCACACACCAATGACGACGGGTAGACTGGAGCCAGTTCCACGCAACTTCTTACACAGTGCACGAGCCTCGCCCACCGCGAAGGGAGAGATGGAGGATATGCAGGCGATGCTGCAGTCAAGTTGGGAAACTGCCACCAACAAGTTCTCCGTCGCGCTTGCGCTCAACGGGTATGCGCGATACCCCGCTTGCTGAAGCAATTGGGCGAGCATCGTTGCCACCAAGTCGTCCGCACCACTGCCAGCCGGAATGCAGGCAATCGATGTTTCCAAGAGTTTAGCCTCGGCCGGTTGACGTTGGCGGAATGATTCATTCTCGGTAACTCCTCGGCCGGGGTCTCCGGCGTAGCGATCTCCGAAGTCTTCGATCAATTCCTTCACGCTTTGAACCACGTGCCGCCTCCCGCGGTCATCAAGACCTTCCCTCTGATAATCCTGTTCTACCAATTTCAGAGCCGGAAGGATCACGGTTTCATATAAGCTCTCCAGCGAATGTTCCTTGAGGTGAACCTCGGCGATTGCTCTGGCTTCTTCTTGATCCCCGGCAAGAAGCCGCTGGTAAAAACACTGCTCTGGAAGCAGCACCGGTTCATCTCCCAGCACGACTTCGAGGAAACCCAACTGCGGGACGTGCCGGCCCAGCACGATCAGACACACCGTCAGGGGGGTTGACAAGATCAGCCCCACCGGCCCCCACAGCGTCGCCCAAAAGACGGCCGCCACCAGGATCGCAAGAGACGAAATGCCGGTATGAGCGCCGTAGAGCATCGGCTCAAGGAAATTCGAGATGCTCAGCTCCAATACCAGGAAGGCCCCGAAGGTCAATCCGGCATGGAGCCAGCCGGGGAAAACGGCAAGCGCCATGGCGACCGGCAGAGCCGCAGCAATGGCCGAACCAACATAGGGCACAAAGCGGAGGAGACCCGCGAAAACCCCCCACAGCAGAGCGTGAGGAACAGCGATGCAGTAGAGGACCACTCCGAACAATAGTCCATAGCCTGCATTGACGAGGCACTGCAACAGCAGATAGCGGCTGAGTCGCTGACCGGCGTCATCCAGAGCTTGCGTCATGAGATTGAGCTGACCTCGCCCCGCCAGTCGGATGGCGCGATTGCGCAAGTCCTCCCGCTTGATCAACATGAAAAGCGTGAAGATCATCACAATTGCCGCCGTCTCCGCGGGTTCAGCGAGCGGCCCGAATCGCTCGCGAAGATCCTGGACGAAATTCGATGGAGGTGCGGCCACCTGGACTGGAACCGGCCGGACCGTACGTGCTGTTCTTGTATCCTTCTCTTGAGCCTGACCCGACAGCTCCCCGGGAATCGCGGCTAGCTCCTGGTTTAGCTCCTGTATGGCAGTTGTGGCTTGGCTGACCCTTCCATTGTTCGAAGCGTGCAGGGAGCGAATTTTCGTGTCGAGATTGGTTTTATAATCCGCAAGATTAACCGTGACCTCGACCAGTTGATTTGCCACACGCCAGGCGACCGCCCCGCCCACGGCGAAAGAAACTACCAGCACAGTAATTACGGCGGGAACTCGGGAGAAGTGGATTTTCTCCAGAAAAGTGACGAACGGAGTGAGCAGAAAAGTGAAGACAACAGCCAGTGCCAAGGGAATGAATAGCTGACGGCCGAAATACAAGGCCGTCATCGCCAACACAAAGGCAATCAGGACCAGTGATTTGGAAGATGCTGAAGTTTCCTTGGAGGAGGCCAAGATATCATTCCAGTTCCAACGTAGCCGTTCGGATCGAAGAACCAAACACCCCACCGGTTTGCGCAAGTGCCTGGCGAGTGTCCAAGAGCCTCCTCCTGAGCGACGCGGAAGTTAGTATTCAATTTCAGCCGCAGGGTTGCCGCGATGCCGGCGAAGGCACGAATGCGGTTTCTTGGCTTCCAGGAAGGTCCGGAAGGGGGTGTACCTCTGAGTGGGAAACTCACAATTTCTGCTTGGAGGGAATACAGCGTTTCTGGTAGGTTGAGTGAAATTATGGTTACGGCATTCCTGAAGCTGCCCGGTCGCTGAAATTTCAGGAATGGAGATAAATCGCCGAACCAGCGAGTTTACGCCACTTCTTTCGGTCCGCCACGCGCCCGCTCGCGCGTAAGGGCAGGTTCTACAGGCAGTTCGAAAGGCCGCAAGCCAAATATAAACCTTACCTGGGAGATTTTTCGCATGCCGAAGAATGCGTTGCTGATGGTGTGCCTCTTCGTTGTCTGTGTGCTGTGGGTGCCCGCTCTGTTCGCTGGAGTCACTGTCCATAAGCCCGCCAATAATTCGACCGTCCAAGGATCCGTTGCTTACGTGGCGTCGGCCACGACCTCGTGTGATAAAGGGGTCGGGTCGATGGGAATTTACACCGCTCCCGGCGTCCTGGTCTACGTCGTGAACGGCTCTTCCTTGAACACAAGCTTGAATCTTGCTCCCGGGACTTATAAAACGGTCGTCGAAGAATGGGATAACTGCGGCGGAGCAGGGACGACTCCCATCACCATCACCGTGAGCAATCAAAGCGGCGTCCATGTCACCGCGCCTTCCAACAACGCTACCGTCGGATCTCCGGTAAATTTCACGGCCACTGCTACCAGTTCCTGTTCCCAAGGAGTGGGTGCAATGGGAATCTATACCGCCCCCGGTCAGTTGGCGTACACCGTAAACGGGGCGAGCATGAACCACAACCTGGCACTGAACCCGGGGACTTATCACGCAGTCGTCGAGGAGTGGGACAGGTGTGGGGGAGCAGCCACCACTCCCGTCACGATTACCGTAAATGGCGGCAGTTCGTTCTCAAACCTCCAGCACAGCGGCGGGTGGGGTCAATACGGACAGGGACCCCCGAATTTCATAGACTGTTCGCCTTCGCCCTGCGATGGAATTTCCTTCTGGATGGCCCAGGGAATCAAATCTCCCGCCATGAGCGGAAATGCCTCGGAGTTTAACCTCGGAGGCTCCGCGACTTACTCCGATGCTCTCTTTAATAACCACTTGATCGGACCCTTCTCCTCCCAGGGTCTGGACGATCCCAATCACACGCTGGTTCCCACGCTCCACAACTTCACCTACGACGTGTATTTCTACGGGAACAACCTGGGTCTTTCGCAAGCCGAGGAGTTTGACATCAACCAGTTCTTCGACAACCTGGGATTCGTCTGGGGCCACGAGTGCCGTATCGCCGGCGGGAACGAGTGGGACGTTTGGAACCCCGCGGCCGCACGCTGGACCCCCACCGGTATTCCCTGCCATCCAAACAGCAATTCCTGGAACCACCTCACCCTCAAGGTGCAGCGCACCTCCAGCAACCAGTTGCTCTATGAATCCATCACGCTGAATGGAGTGACGAGCAACCTGAACTGGACCTTCAACCCCGCTTCTTATCCGGGATGGTATGGGGTAACCATCAACTATCAGCAGGACGGCAATTACAGACAACAGTCCTACAACATCTACCTGGACGAACTGACCTTTACTTACCAGTGAGGGCCAAGTCGCCAAGGCGGATAGCCTGATTGTTTCTTAAAGTCCAAGTAAATCATCCGCAAGACCTTCGGGCCCGGCAATACAGGGCCCGAAGATCTCTTCCCACCCCTTCCCCGCGAAAAACTGCAACACGTCGGTAACTTGGCGTGATCGGGCACCCCAGTGGAGAATTAGGGACGGCTGCCTTCCCGCTCAGGACAGCCGTTACCGGTTCGTGTTCCGCGGCAGAGCCGTGGAAAAGATCAGAGCACTTCCGGTCTGACGAGTCACAAGGATAGTCTGGAACCAAAAATGTCACCGAAGGGCGGCCGCAGAGGCGAACGTTTTGGGCGATACGAGATCCTGGCTGAACTGGGACGGGGAGCCATGGGTATCGTCTACAAGGCGCGCGACCCCAAGATCAACCGTGTTGTTGCGGTGAAGACGTTCTCATTGGCCAGCCAGTCCCCGGAGGAGGAGCAGGAATATCGCGAACGTTTCTTTCGCGAAGCGGAGGCCGCGGGCCGACTGTCACACCCCGGAATCGTAACCATCTTCGACGTAGGGGAGGAGCCTGGGACGCACGCTCCCTACATCGTCATGGAATTCGTCAGCGGTCAGTCGCTCGAGAAGTGGCTCGCGCAGGAGGAACACAAGCTATCGCTCGAGGCAGCGTTGCAATTGACCCACGAACTCGCGGAGGCACTGGATTGCGCGCATGGTCAAGGGGTAGTTCACCGCGATCTGAAGCCCTCAAACATTCTGATCACGGAAGACGGCCACGCCAAGATTGCCGACTTTGGGGTGGCTAAACTGAATCTTGGCAATCACACCCTGGGGGGACGTACCTTGGGAACCCCCGCCTATATGTCCCCCGAACAATTAAACGGCGAACTGGTGGATGGGCGGTCGGATTTATTTGCACTGGGCATAATTCTGTATACGGTATTGACCGGTTACCGGCCGTTTCAAGGCAACAGCGCGATGACTGTCTCCTTCAAAGTGGTCAACCGCGAGCCCGTTCCGGCAACCGTCCTCGACACTGAGTTGCCGCCGGGAATTGACTACATCATCGGCCGCGCCATGGCAAAGGACCCAGCCCAACGCTACCAGCGGGGCATGGAAATGGCCTTGGATGTTCAGGATCTGCGGGAAGGCAGGGAGTTATGGAGCAAAGCGAAGCAACCAGACTTGCAAGTTGGCAGCCACACCCAGCCGTTGCGTGAGAAAACCAAATCGTCGAGCAAAGGTCAACGCGCGGCTACACCGATAAAGTCCAATGGGAATAGCGCGGCCCACAACTTGGTGGACAAGATGAGGAACCCGACTTTTGCCGCGGTTGTGCTCGCTGCCGGACTTCTACTCCTCGCGGTTCGAATCGGCCACTTGGTCTGGCCAAGTACGCTGCACAGGCAGAATCTAGAGGACCGCCGCATCGCCGCTTCCGTGTCCGCGGCGGACCATTCCTCAATGATGAATACCGTACCGCCGCCTGTGCCAGAATTGAGCTCCCGTAACCCTGCTGCATCCGTTTCAGCCGCAGGGACGGCGCAGACCAGGCCGGCGATGAAGTCCGGGTCCAGGTCAGGGAAAGCATCTTCCACGATGAAACCAGTCGGTTTCGTGAGGTCTGGGACATCTTCGGCAGTTGACAAGGCGACTCTAGAGATCGAAGTAGAGCACAATTTCGCGGAGGCGCATCTGTCAATCTGGGTCGATGGAACCCTAAGTTATACCCATCGGCTGGAAGGCGCAGACAAGAAACATATGGTTGTCTTTCACCATGTGGAAGGTCACGAGTTTCATGCCATGCAGATCCCCCCGGGAAAGCATACCCTGCGCGTACAAGTCATTTCCGACCCGGGTTCCTCTGATCACTCCACCACCATTGGCGGAGAGTTTGCCAGTGGAAAGGAACAAATGCTGCAGATTCATTTCGACAAACACGGCGAGATGAATGTAACCCTCGAGTAGAGGTTTGTTTCGGCAGAACTCCGCATTTTTGATCCCTCGTTTTGATCTTGACTCCTCGAGGCGCGAGGAATCAACAGCCATGCATCGTGGTTTCGAGGGTCCATGGAGAGGCTGCCATCTCGGCTCTGCGAACTTCTGAAGATTCTGTTCCTTCGAGGATGTCGAAATGGCGAACTTCAAGACACATGGCGAATTTCAAGACACGACGCCGGGCTGGCGAAGGTAAAAAGCGACTCCACTCCTCCGCCCGCTCGTCTGTTCACACAAGAGACTTCCGCCCCTAGCGCGGAGTCTGGCATCGAAGCAGGTTTCGCCGAAAGGGCGGGCTGCGGGCATGCGCACGCTGATCTATTTTATCCAGCGAGCAGGCGGGGGCTTGAGCGGCGCGCCAGGCGGAGCCGGAAAAAGCGAAGTCGCTGCTTTCACAACCCATCGAGCGAGACCTGGCGTCGGCCCAGTGGAACCCCGCTTAGCCGGATGGAGGCCGACCTTCCTGTGACCAGCTCTGCTCTGATCAAGCAGAGCAGCAAAACGCGGGGAGCTCGTGATCGACTCCCCGCTGGGTTCATAGGACATGATTAAGCAGCTTTACGGGATTTGCGCTTCGGTTGTTCTTCCTGCTCCTCCGAATCTCCACGTTGCGCTTCGGCATTGATCTCTTTCGCCAATTCGGTGAGCTTCTCGTCAGTCGCTTTTTCTTCCTCGAGGGTTTCCCGCAAGAGGGAAGCCTGCTCGGACTCTCCTAACAGATCGGCGTAGGCAATGACGGTGCCATAGCCCGCGATTTCGTAGTGTTCCACCCGTTGCGCAGCGGAGATGAGGGCAGCATCCAGGGTGGCGTCCTCAAAATCCTCGCCCATAATCTCCGCACCCTCTTTCACTAGCCCTTCCATGCCCAAACATTTTCTCCCTGTAGCTTTTTCTCCGAGCATTTCGAATATCTGTTGCAGACGATCGACGTGGCCCTTGGTCTGCTCCAGGTGATCCTCGAAACCTCGCCTCAATTCATCTGAGGATGAAGCCTTCGCCATTTTTGGCAATGCCTTCGTAAGCTGGTTTTCAGCACTGAATAAATCTTTGAGCTCCTCGATATAGAGCTTCTCGAAAGAATTCTTGCTCATGGTTCCTCCTGTTTGCCGTTAGGCGTGATGTCTGCCCGTGGTTAGTTGCACAACGGGAGCAGGCGGATGGTTTCAAACCCACGGCAGGGTGAGCAATCCGAATTCGCAGTTTCAAGTACACTTCCTCTCGCTCGTTTCCCGATCGATACTTCAGGGATTGATCCTCAGTACGCAGTCAAATTCACTTCGTCCAGCCACACGTTATACGGATCCGCGTTGGAGTCTAAGTCCATTTGAAAGGCCGTATCGATCTCTTCCAGCGTCCAGCCTGGTTGATTGTTGTAATAGGTATCGACGTTGTACGCTTGATCGTTTACGGTCAAAGTGACGTAGTGCACCTGGTTTCCAACCCGCTCAAGATTCCAGGTTAGATGGTTCCAGGTTTTCGCCGGAAACGGGTTGCAGGGAAAACCGGTGGGCTTCCACATCCCGGCCGCATCATCCCAGATATCCCACTGCGGCGGCGTCTCGCCCTTGAAGTTGCATTCCGATCCCCAAGTCCACCGTTGCGGGCTGCCCCCATCGGTGGTGTCGTTGTAGCCCTGATTGACGTCGAACTCCAACGCCTGCGGCGCGTCGGGGTTATCAATGTAGAAATACAGGTCGTAAGTGAAATTGCTGACGCTATTCCCGCCCGCTATGGGATTGAAATACAGTTCGTTCGAGTAGCCATACGACGGGTTGGGAGTGCCGTTGGGCGCGCTCATGCTGAACTGAGCCGACTTGCCGTCCATCGAGGGCGACAAGACTCCCTCGGTCATCATCGAAACCGGTGGAGTCTTATTGCCCGCGGCACAAAGCTGTCCGGCGCGTTGCGATCCGGCGGGGAACAAGGCGGAACACGATTGCCACCCCTTCATGGTTTGAATGCCGCTGACGGTGGTCCGCGCCTGAGACGTCACCGTAACTTGAATCGGAGTCGCGGAGACGTAACCGCTGGAGTCTTCGGCCATCACCTCCACAGTGTGGGAACCGGGCGAGGCGAATATCTGCGTGTTGATCGAATTTGAAGATGTGTAGTAAACGGACACGTCGTCAACGTACACGCGCATGAAAAAGATTGGGTTCTTCGGAGTAGCTGAGGCCACCGCATTGATCGGCGAGGTCACACTCACCCCGGCTGTCGGATTCGAAACCGTGAGCGGAAAATCATTCGATCCGCTTCCCCAGTCCGACGTCCCGGGATCCTGCGCCGTCGGCGCCGGCAGCAGACTGCTAGTCGGCGACCAGGTGATCGGCACCGGCGGCGTAGATGGATACGAGGGCTGGGTGGGGGTCGTAGGGGTGGTCGGCGAGGTGGGGGTGGCGGTCATGCTGGAAGTGGCACTGCATGCCACGAAGGTCAGACTGAAGAGGATGAGGAGAGAGATTCCACAAAATCGGATCTCACAAAACGAACTGCCGCCAAGAGCAGCGATGACTGCGCGCATTCACCAGGCCTCCAACACCGGGTTGCCCACGCTGGAATCCAGGATCGGAAGCGGCGAACTGCCAGAATCGCAATACGTGCAAGCTCTCAAACTATGGCGGAAGGAGATTTGGCCAGCAATACAGCCGCCACCCTAAGAAACCATTCGTTTTCGCTTTATCGCTGGTTGCTCGAAAACCTGAGCTGGCGCAAGCGGAGTCTGCGCTATCTCTCGTAGAAAACTACGGTAATTCTCCGATTCTGCAACCTTCGAGGCTGCGTTAACACTAGTTGTCGTAGGCCGTGTTTTGGGAGGTCAAGATTTCATGCCTGAGCCACAGACGATCGAGCGAGCTCGTGAAGATGCCCGAGAAGGCAAGTCCCCATCTACGCAGGCGGGAGAATTCGTACGTGAAGAAATACATCACGTGCGCGAAGGCAAACATGGAGTCCGCTCCCCGCAACAGGCCATCGCCATCGGACTATCGAAGGCGCGACGAGCCGGAGTCAAGCTGGGTGCTCCCACAGGTCCGAGTTCGCTGCGAAAAAAAGCAATGCAGGATGAACAGGCTGGAGAACACCGGGGTCAGAAAATTTCCCAGACCCGCTCGCGAGCGACCGAAGGCGCGTTGCGGCGCGAGTCTCGCAAGTCAGCCAATTCCAAAGCTCTCGCTCGCCAAGCCAAAACTGCGGCGGCAAAGCGTGGAAAGAGTGCTCGCAGCCGGGCGGCTACAAAGGCCGCCCGCACGAGGAAGGCTCATGCCTGACTGCCAAGCGAGTCCTTCAGCGTGAGAACAGCCCGTCGACGTAAATCCGCATCCGTAAATCTGATCCGCAAAGAGCAGGTGGTGGAGGCGGAACGGCCACCTCCCAATTCATCCAGGGACGATCCTCACCGTCGCTCGATGACTCTTCAGCAGAGTTCACTATGGGGGGACCTCACCCGTATTCCAATGAGCTTTATTGGTATCCGGTGGGAGGGGGGAACAGCGTGAGCCATTTTGCTTACGATCTGCGGTTCTACGTCGATAACGGGAACGCTCCACAATCTCTAGAGTTCGACGTCATCCAGGCGTTCGGCGGAACGCGCTGGACTTTCGGAACGCAATGCCACTTTAACCAGAGTGGGAGATGGAATATCTGGGATCCTCTTAACGAAGTGTGGCGGCTCACCTCGATTCCATGCAACCACTTCCCATCGCAAACCTGGATTCATCTGGTTTGGAACTTCGAGCGCGTGGGCAATCAGGTGCACCACATCGACCTTAGTGTGCCGACAGCAACTACACTGCACGGCGCAGCCCCAGTGGTACCAGGAAGAAATCGATGTCGCGTTTCAGTTGGATGGCAACTACGAGCAACAACCGTATGACGTCTGGTTGGATAAAGTGACACTCAACGCTTACTAGCCCGGCTCTCTTGTTTGGCCGCGATAGCAATTCTTCTGTACGTCTTGTCTTCCCTTCCCCGTCCCATAGGGCGAAAGCAGTACACCCCGCGTGAGATTCCCCTAACGGAGCAACCACGATGTGCACCCGAACATCTCCCCTTGCGCTCGATGGATCACGAATGGATTACTCCGTCGGGGGAATCGAGAGGTAGAGATGTGCGCAACCAGAAGAACTTCACGCCGCTTGCACTCGTCCTTGCTTTTGCCTTTTTCAGTGCGCAAGCCATGGGTCAGGTCTCCAAAGAATCAGATCTCCGTCTCAAGTCCAGCTTTGTCGGGGGTACTCTGACATGTACCCGGTTCCCTTCCACCATTCATGTCCCGCGACCGTTTGCAGAGCGGGCAAGGAGCAAAACTCGGCTTGCGACGCTTCTCCGCGAAAGCCTCGACGACGATGCAAGCGGAATCGTGAACGTGGCGCGGGAAAAAGAGATAAGAACACTTGCAAATAAGCTAAGTCGGGCGAGGGACTAGGGGCGAAAAAAGAGATAGACTTTACTGCACTGCAGCCGCCATATTCGGGCGTGGCTGGAATAGCAAACTTAGGCGCGCCCGCAGCATCGAAGTGTCGGATCGAACCGCTCTGCGCCGGGAAGTAGGGAGCCATTGCTGGTCCTAGGCCAATTCAACGAGCGGCTCACATGTCTCGACGGCTTGAGCCCGGGTGCTCCCGGATCAAGAGCGGGGTTTCATCCGAGTAGCGCTGCACGTTCGAAGATTCTTATCCGCACATTTTAAGGAATAAAACATCCATGCAACTTGTGCTGGACAGGGGCACATTCCGCACTTCACAATGGCCCTCTGTTCATCCCCGGTGGAGGCAGAACTAGATGGCTAATCCTGGTCACCCGATCGTCTGGCCGGGCCGCCCGTACCCGTTGGGCGCAACCTGGGATGGCGAGGGCGTAAACTTCGCGCTCTACTCGGAGCACGCCGAAAAAGTCGAGCTTTGCCTTTTTGACACCGTGGGCAGACGCGAAACGGTTCGCGTCGCCCTTCCCGAACAAACCGACATGGTCTGGCATGGTTATCTGCCGGAAGTAAGGCCCGGACAACTCTACGGATACCGCGCCTTTGGTCCCTACGCGCCGGAGCAAGGCCATCGCTTTAATCCCCACAAGCTTCTTCTCGACCCTTACGGCAAGCAAATCCAGGGAACCATTCAATGGAACGACGCCCACTTTGGATATCGAGTCGGGCACAAGCAAGAAGACCTGTCGTTTGACCGGCGCGACAATGCCGCGAACATGCCGAAGAATCGCGTGATCGACTCCGCTTTTACCTGGGGCACCGACGCGCGTCCGAACATTCCCTGGCACAAGACCCTGATTTACGAAATGCATGTAAAAGGATTCACCCAGTCTCATCCGGATGTTCCGGCGCATTTGCGCGGGACGTACGCGGGTCTGTCAACAGCGCCGGTGATCGAATATTTGACACGGCTGGGAGTAACCTCGATCGAACTCATGCCCGTTCATAGTTTCGTGGACGATCGCTCACTTGTGGAGCGCGGTCTACGCAACTATTGGGGCTACAACTCCATCGGCTTCTTTGCCCTTGAGCCTCGTTACCTGGCGACCAACTCGGTCCGCGAATTCAAAACCATGGTTAAGACCCTGCACTCATCGGGCCTGGAAGTAATTCTCGATGTCGTCTACAACCACACGGCAGAGGGGAACCATATGGGACCGACCCTCTCGCTCAAGGGCATCGACAACAGCGCGTACTATCGCCTGGTGGCCGAGAATCCGCGCTACTACAAGGATTACACCGGCACAGGCAATACTCTGAACATGCAGCATCCGCGCGTTTTGCAGCTAATCATGGACAGCCTGCGTTACTGGGTGCTGGAGATGCATGTCGACGGCTTCCGCTTCGACCTTGCCGCCACTCTTGCCCGCGAGCTGCATGAAGTCAATCGACTCGGCGCATTTCTCGACATCATCCATCAGGACCCTGTGCTCTCCCAAGTGAAACTAATTGCTGAACCTTGGGACCTGGGAGAAGGCGGCTACCAGGTGGGGAACTTTCCCGTAGGTTGGGCGGAATGGAACGATCGCTATCGCGATACCGTGCGATCTTTTTGGAAAGGCGACGGAGGAGTTTTTGGCGATCTGGCTTACCGCATCACAGGTTCGAGCGATCTCTATGCCCACAGCGGGCGCCGTCCTTATGCCAGCGTGAACTTTGTCACCGCGCACGACGGCTTCACGCTGCAGGATCTGGTCAGCTACAACAACAAGCACAACGAAGCCAATGGCGAAAACAATCGCGACGGCAACAACGATAACCGGAGCTGGAACTGTGGGGTCGAAGGCCCTACCGACGATCCCGACATTTTGGCTTTGCGCGCCAGGCAGAAAAGGAATCTGTTAGCGACCTTGTTGCTGTCTCAGGGCGTACCCATGATGCTGGCGGGAGATGAGATGGGGCACACGCAGACGGGGAATAACAACGCCTACTGCCAGGACAACGAGCTGAGCTGGCTGAACTGGAGCTTAACGCCACCGGATCGTGAGTTTCTGGCGTTCGTGCAGCGCATGATCAACTTTCGAAAAAGACATCCCGTGTTTCGTCGCCGTCATTTCTTCCAGGGAAGGCCCATCAAAGGCGCGGATGTGAAAGATGTTCTATGGCTGAGCCCGGTCGGCAATGAAATGACTGAAGAGGAGTGGCGCAATTCTTCCGTCCATAGCCTGGGAATGTTTTTATCCGGCCAGGGACTCGACGAAACCGACGAACGCGGACGGAAAGTCAGCGACACCGATTTCCTCGTCCTTCTCAACCCGCACCATGAGGATGTGGCATTCACCTTGCCGGCGTTTCGACCAACCTCTCGCTGGATGGCGTGGATGGACACCTCTCGCGAGAACGGCTTACGTCCGGCCGACACTTATGATTCCCGTGCAACCTATCCCTTACAGGCACGCTCCATGGTCGTGCTGATGGAGCGTCGTGGCAACGGCAAAAAGGAAGACGTGAAAGAAGATTCGAATGAAGCGCAGCCATAGCATGCCGTTTGGCGCCGAATATCGGCCGGATGGAAGCGTGCGCTTTCGCTTCTGGGGTCCCGCTGCGCATCAGGTGGCAGTGTGCCTCGAGGAGGATGGAAAAACCAAACCCCTGCCTCTTCACCCCTGCGGTCAAGGTTGGTTTGAGATCGTAAGCGATGCGGCGAAGCCGGGGACTCTTTACCGATACCAAATCGATCGCGGACAGCAGGTCCCGGACCCAGCTTCGAGGTTTCAACCTCGGGATGTGCATGGTCCGAGCGCAGTTGTGGATCCTCGTGCTTTCGAGTGGCAGGATGATGCATGGCTCGGCCGCCGCTGGGAGGAGGCTGTCATTTACGAAATTCACGTCGGCGCCTTTACCCAGGCTGGAACTTTCGCTTCAGTTTGCGAGCGCCTCGACTATCTATCAGACCTCGGAGTCACAGCCCTAGAGCTCATGCCGGTGGCCGATTTCCCGGGCCATCGAAATTGGGGATACGACGGCGTCTACCCGTTCGCACCCGATAGCACCTATGGCCGCCCCGAGGATCTCAAACTGCTAGTCCAAGCCGCTCACGCGCGCGGCATGATGGTTTTCCTGGACGTCGTCTACAACCACTTTGGTCCGGAAGGAAATTATCTCGGCCTCTATGCGCCGCAGTTTTTCACCGATCGTCATCACACGCCTTGGGGCAATGCCATCAACTTCGATGGCGCAGAAAGCCGGGCTGTCCGGGATTTCTTCATCCACAACGCCTTGTATTGGTTGACCGAGTACCATTTCGATGGCCTGCGCTTGGACGCGGTGAACGCGATCCTGGACGACTCCACTCCCGATATGCTCACGGAATTGGCCGAGGCGGCCCGTAGCGCCATCGAACCACTTCGACACGTTCATCTGGTCCTGGAGAATGATCGCAACCAGTCGTGTTATCTTCGTCGGACGGAGAGGTGCCAGCCTTGCGCATACAACGCGCAGTGGAATGATGATATCCACCACGCTTTGCATGTGATCATGACCGGCGAAAAGGACGGTTACTATTCCGACTATGTCGACCGCCCTCTCGATCGGTTGGGCCGTTGCCTGGTTGAGGGATTTGCATATCAGGGCGAAGCGTCGCTCTATCGGAATGGCGAAACACGGGGTGATCCTACCAGAGGCTTGCCGCCAACGGCGTTTGTCTCGTTCCTGCAAAATCACGATCAGGTTGGCAATCGAGCTTTCGGCGAACGGATTCTCACCCTCGCGGATCCCCGCGCCGTTCGTGCGGCGGCGGCGATCCTACTGCTCAATCCTTCGCCCCCGCTGCTCTTCATGGGTGAGGAGTTCGGAGCGCAAACCCCGTTTCTGTTTTTCTGTGATTTCGAGAAGGATCTGGCGGCCGCGGTTACCGCAGGTCGAAGAAATGAGTTCGCTCGTTTTGCCAGGTTCAGCAACCCAGCCACGCGCCAGGGAATCGCCGATCCGAACGCGGTTAGAACATTCGAGATCTCGCGGCTGGATTGGAACACGGTCGCGGAACCGGTCCATCAAGAATGGCTAGTGCTATACCGGACGCTGCTGACCTTACGATGCCGCTACATCGTTCCGCGTCTTTCCCTGGCATGCGGCATCAAGGCAAACTATGAAGCGCGGAGCAGCAAACTCACCGCCGAGTGGAATCTCTCGGGCGCAAAACTGACCCTGCTCGCAAATCTGGGGACGGATTCACTCTCGGGTGTCACTCTTCCCGATTCACCTATTATCTATGCTAGCGAAGACCTCCAAGGGAACGAATTACTCCGACGAGGAGCATTGCCACCCTGGTCCGTGGTTTGGTTGCTTCAGTCATGAAATCGCGTTCCGCCATCCCGCGCGCGACCTATCGTCTGCAATTGAATCGCGACTTCAGGTTCGCCCAGGCTACGGCAATCGTTCCTTACCTTGCTACGATCGGCATCAGTCATTGCTACATCTCTCCTTGCCTCAAGGCCCGACCAGGCAGTATGCACGGCTACGACATTGTTGATCACAACTCGTTAAATCCAGAGATCGGCAGCCCGGAAGAGTTTGGTCACTTCGTGAATACGCTTCATGAGCATGACATGGGCCTGATTCTCGATATCGTGCCGAACCACATGGCGGTGATGGGGAGCGACAACGAATGGTGGCTGGATGTTCTGGAGAACGGACCATCCTCGGCCTACGCCGAGTTTTTCGACATTGACTGGCGGCCGCTGAAAGATGAGTTGTATGGAAAGGTTCTCGTTCCGGTTCTGCATGATCACTACGGGGCAGTCCTCGAGAGTGGCGAACTCAAGCTGGTCTTCCGCCAAGAGAGCGGTGAATTCTATGTTTCCTACCGGAACCACCGTTTTCCCATCGGTCCGCGAGAATATCCTCGAATTCTGCAGCCATGCACGAAATCGCTGGTTGCGCAGATGGGCGAGCAGAATCCTGACCTACTAGAGTTTCAGAGCCTGATCACGGCCTTCAACCACTTACCGGGGCGGCAGGAGACAAGCAGCGAACCTTTGGCTGAGCGCAGGCGGGACAAAGAGATCCATAAGCGCCGCCTGGCCGAATTGTGTGCGCGAGCTCCCGAGATTACTGCTTGCATCAAAGCTGCCGTCGACACCATCAACGGGACTGCTGCCGATCCCGCGAGCTTCGAAGCGCTCCATGAACTCATCAAAGCGCAAACGTTTCGTTTAGCGAATTGGAGGGTCGCGTCCGATGACATCAACTATCGGCGCTTCTTCGACTCAAACGACCTGGCAGGCATTCGCATGGAGAACGAGGCCGTATTTCAGGCGACGCACCGGCTTATTCTAAGTTTTGTGGGAGAAGGCAAAGTGGATGGTCTGCGGGTGGACCACCCCGACGGATTGTATGACCCGGCTCAATACTTTGAACGTTTGCAGCGCGGCATCGCTGAGGCAACCAAGAATTCCCCGAACCCAGATGGCGAGCGAGCTTATGTAGTCATCGAGAAAATACTTACCGGCTCGGAACGTCTGCCCGCTGAATGGCCGGTCTCAGGCACAACCGGCTACGATTTTGCGAATCTGGTGAATGGACTGTTCGTCAACCCCGCAGCGGCCGCGCGCTTTGAGCGAATCTATCGTAATTTCACCAGAGAGCCAGTGAACTTTGACGACCTTGCCTACCGTTGCCGGAAGCTCATCATTCGCGTCGCTCTGGTCAGTGAATTGAACGTGCTGGCCAATCAGATTGCGCGGATTGCGCTCTCCAAACGACATACCTGCGATTTCACTCTCAACAGCTTGCGCGACGCGCTCATGGAAGTAGCAGCGAATTTTCCTGTGTATCGAACCTACGTCGGTCCTTCCCGAGTTTCCGACCACGATGCCCACTACATCGAACGGGCAGTCGCGGAGGCCAAGCGAAGAAGCCCGGCCGCCGATACCAGCGTGTTCGACTTCATCAGAGAGGTCCTGTTGACTCGCATCGCGGACGGACAAGACCCTGCCTATCGAAAAGCGGTGACCGGTTTCGCCATGAAATTCCAGCAGTTTACAAGTCCAGTGATGGCCAAGGGACTGGAAGACACCGCCTTCTACCGATACAACCGGCTGGTCTCTCTGAACGACGTCGGAGGCGATCTGCACCAGTTCGGAATCACAGGGGAGACGTTTCACGCGGCGAACCAGGAACGCCTGTGCGACTGGCCTCGCACCCTGTTGGCCACCAGCACCCACGACTCAAAGCGCTCGGAAGACGTGCGCGCCCGAATCAATGTGCTCTCCGAGATGTCGGGGTTGTGGAGGCTTCGGATACGGGAATGGAGGCAGCTCAACAGCAGCCACCGGACCCTGGTCAACGAAAAGCCGGCCCCTTCCCCGAATGATGAATATCTTTTTTATCAGACATTAGTCGGCTCCTGGCCCGCGGGGCCTTTGCGTGAGGCGAACGATTGGAAGACTTTGCGGGAGCGAGTCGAAAACTACATGTTGAAGGCAACCCGCGAAGCCAAGCAGAACACCAGTTGGATCAATCGCAACGCCGAATATGAAGCTGCCGTTTCGTCGTTCGTGCGAGCGCTGCTAGATCCCGATTCCAACCATCGGTTTCTGAGTGACTTTCTGCCATTCCAGCGCCGAGTGGCTCGCCTGGGCCTGTGGAACAGCCTCTCACAGACGCTGCTCAAGCTGACCTGCCCGGGCGTTCCCGACATTTACCAAGGCAATGATTTATGGGATTTCAGCCTAGTGGATCCGGATAACCGTCGCCCGGTGGACTATCTCCGCCGTCAGCAAGTATTCGAAAGCATCCGCAACATTGCCAGCGCCGGCCCTTCGGTCGCGCGCGAGTTGCTCGAAACGCCGGAAGACGGTCGCCTGAAGTTATATGTGACCTGGAAAACTCTAGGCTTGCGTAAGCAACACCCAGATCTCTTCCATCAGGGTGAGTACCTTCCATTGCCTGTTCACGGCCCCAAAGCTAATCACGTCATTGCGTTCATCCGAAGGCTTGGAGAAAGCAACGCGCTTGTTGTCGTCCCGCGCCTGGTAGCCGGATTGCTCAATGACGCGGAGAGCTCGCCAATCGGAAATGAGATATGGAAAGATACTTATCTCTGGTTGCCATCTTGCGAATGCTCCAAGAATTACCGCAACGCTTTTACGGGTGAGGTACCGGATCTGAGTAAAAACTGCACTCAATCCAGGCTGGAGATCTCAAATGGGTTCGCGGAGTTTCCAGTAGCCCTCTATTTCAACGACGGGTTGAGGACCGAAAGTGCGTAGCTTTTCCCCTAAGGATTTCCCGTATGGACTTCGGTTCACAACCCGAGCTAGACTAGTACATCGTACAGATAGTTCTTTATATTAACAATAACTTCTGGTACGCTGGAGCATGGCCCGAGTCGCGCTTCCGCTCCAACTCGATGTCCAGACGCGTAGCACTTTGGACAAGTTCGTCCAT
>JBAUXO010000076.1:0-104336 GCA_049584315.1 Candidatus Sulfotelmatobacter sp.
GCAACATCCTCCTCTCCCTCCGCCTCCACCGGTCCTTTGACCGGCGCGGAGGCATAGGGAGAAGTTCTACCGCTTGTGACTATCACTGGGTGGTGGTGGCTCAGAATTTCCGGAATTAGGCGGGTCAGAATTTCCGGAACTCACACCTGAGGGGCCGGTCGATCCGGAGAAGGTATTGCGGGTTCCAACGGCAAACACCTTGGCCGCACGGGAACGCTTGCTCTGCTTGAAGATCGGGAATAATCGCTATGAGCAAGCAACCTGCTTATTGGGACTCGAGCGTGCTGGTGGCACTATGTGTGCATGAATCGACGAGTCGTCAGGCGCATGCTCAACTGCGGAAGTTCCTGCCGGTCGTGTGGTGGGGAAGTTTAGTGGAAGTCCATAGTGCAATCGCTATAGTCTATCGCCTCGGCCAGTTGACCGATGCTGAGGAACAAAACGCTCTGTCTCAACTCGACCTGCTAAACCGCGGCTGCAATATGCAGCCCCGTCGTGAGGGTGGTTGCGAAGATGCTGGGATGATTTGGGAGCGCGAAGCTATTATCTGCGCAGGGTTACAAACATCGCGGGCTTAGGAAGATGGGCAAACTAAGATCACGCCGCCGCCGGACTGTCGGAGGCAACTGCCACCGGCAGCCGCGCCACCATGAGCGTACCCCTTCCGTTCGAATGGATTTCAAGGCTGCCACCCAATTGCCGGAATCTTTCTCGCATGCCCCGGATTCCCACTCCTGGGGTGCCGGTCGAGGCCATCTCCAGTTGCTTTTCTGGCGGTATGCCTCTGCCTCGATCCTCGACTTCTACGAAAACTTGACCGTCAGATGCGGAAATGCGAATTCTAGCTGTAGGGCTTTCCGAATGACGATGAATATTCGTGAGACATTCCTGCACGGTCCGGAAAATTGCCGTTTCCGACTCGCGCCCAAGGCGCTCAAAGTCCGCGGGGACCTCCAAGTCCACCTTAATCTTGCTGCGTTGCGCAAAACCTTCCACATACCAGCGGAGTGCCGAAGCAAGTCCCGCTTCATCCAGCAAAGGCGGATGAAGTAAGTGGGAGATCGTGCGGACCTCCTGACTGAGTTCTCGCACCAGAGCTGCACTGTCGTTAACCGTGTTGGCGGTCTCGGTGAGGCGTTTGAGGTCGGCTCCTACAGTGGCGAGGTTCATCCCTAGTGCTGCCAGCATTTGTCCCACACTGTCGTGCAACTCCCGGGCGAGGCGCCGTCTCTCATCATCCTGCAATTGCATCAGACGCGCCGACAGTTCTCGCAGATTTTGATTGCTCCTGTCGAGTTCTGTGGTCCGCTGACGTACGGCTTGTTCAAGTTCTACCTGCGCTGCCAACAGTACTTCCTCGCGTCGGCGGCGGACTTCTCCCATCGCCACCAAGACACCGGAAGCTAGCGAGAACGCCAAAATACTGACGATCTGCTCCGTGCCGCCGATTCGAAGGGAGTGTACCGGCGGGATAAACCAATATTTCGTCCCGATGAGGGCAAGAACCAGACTGACGATGGACGGGCCGACTCCACAATACCAGGCACAGAAAGCTATCGAAGGAAACAGCGTGATGTACGGTACGGCGTCGCCCAGAAAGCGACTAAATTCCAGACGGACCAGTAAGGCCACTACAGTCGCCAATAGAGCGACAGCGTAACGCATTCCGGTCGTCTTCGAGATTTGGGCGGACAGCGAAGCGTCGGTCGCCATCGTTTCATCCCCGCTTGGGCAAATCTACAAAGGCACTCAGAAAATGCCACGAGCACCATGACGAAGCAACAATAATGTTATAACGAGAATCCTTCAACAAAGCAGATTTTTTGCCCAACGAACTTGCCACGGATGTGAGCCTTTCGATCAAGTAAACACCACGGTTTTCTGAAGTTGTAGTTGGCCGACGATCTTTGCAATGCGTAAGCTATTGAAAGTACAGACTCCGAACACGGCCGACATCGGAAAATCAATATCGGCAGCAACGACAAGGCGCAGTTTGAAAGCGACCTCGCGCTGGAGATGCAAGCTGTGAAGCAATTGAACGGGAGCCATCAAGGTGGCCGCCGAAATCGGGGACAACGCTTCCTCGGCGACGACGCAGAGCATGTCGATTAACTGGAAGGCCGGCCACACGCGATCGGCGAAATGGGTATCGGGAATTATGTTGCCCAACAACTTCACAAGGGCAAGAAAAACAAGGGTAGGACGAGCGACATCCTCCCAGTTTGTTGGTTCGCGGGTGGCGGGTTCGAGAGGAGCAGCTTCGCAATCTTGCCGAAGCTTTGCTCGCAAGAAGCAACAGCAACAAATATATCAGCTGGGCCTAACTGTGTTTCCAGCTTAGCTGCAGCGCGCCTTGGGAGTTGAACCAGAACCGCCGCTCCATAAAGCCGAGCGCGAAAAGGGCCAGGTTTTGGTCATAATATTTTGCTGGACTGCCGTACAGCCCTGTCTTGGTATCGAACTCCGATCGCAATCGCGAATCTTGCTGATTCTCCAGATTCTTCTCGCCAATCGTGGCGAGAAACGGCATCAAGGCGGCAGAAAAACCAACCGGGCCCTTTGGACTTTCAATGCTTCCATCCTGCTTCACTTTTTCCGGAGGAACCGCGTTCGCCTGGAGGTAGTGCTCCATTCCTCCCAACGCTTTGAGAACGGCGGCGTGCTGCGGAGTCTCTGAATCCAGCATCCCCGCCCACAAGTACACGCGAATTGCGTCATAGCTCCCAATCGCCGATGGAGCAAAGCTTCCTCCCTCCCGGACCTCTACCCAATCGGTGACGAACCCGTGGGGCGCCGAGCCTTCGAGCAGAGCGGGCAGCTTCGCTTGAACCTGTTGCCAGGGCCCGTCCGGAAGTTCGTGAGCAAGTTCGGCCAAGACTTGCAGCGGAACGTAGCTCGCATTCAGACGATAGGAACTACCGTGCTGAAAGCCTTTCGGTCCGGGCAGCACCATCGATCCGAAGCCGGTTATTTGTGCTACCTCCTGGGCTGCAATTCGCTTTGCCAGGGCGGTGCCCAACGCTGTATAACGTGGTTCGTTCCACGCTTTTCCGGCCGCTAGCAGTGTATAGGCCATCCACAGATCCGCGTCGGCGGCGGGATTACTATCACGCACGCCCCAGCTCTTGTCCTCTCCTTGGCCCCACAACCATGCAGGCAGCTGGGCCGACAAATCCCCTCCAGCCAGATTCGATTCTGTCCAATGCAGCAACCCATCAAATTGAGCGCGATCATTGGCCACGAGCGCGAAGAACATCCCATAGCTCTGTCCTTCTGAGGTCGTGCGGTCTCCCGCATCGTGATCGATGACGCGCACCTGTTTGTCCATGAAATGCTCTGTGTAACTCTTCCAAAGCGGCCAGTCCTGAGCCGTGCAATTCACCACGGTCATGATGCCAAACAGCAAATTCAACAACCAGATTCGGTTTGAGCGCGCGCTTCGCATCTTTGCCACGTCTAAGGGACGCTAAAAAACGACTCTACTCCAACCCGCACAGCGTTGTGTTTCTTACCTCAGAGCAGGTAATGAATGCTTACTTCGCTCCCGATGGAGCACAGTCTAAGAAATACGATCAGTTGAGGTCTGATGCTGATACCTACGCAGAATTTGCTTTCTTCCGGGAGGACAGATCTAAACATGCGAGCATTTCTCCCTTTAACGCTCTGGCATCGCACTGTTTTCGCATGACCCTAAGGTGAAACCCTGAGCCCATCCGGCGCAAACCCAAACGTTTCTAATGGCATCAATATTGCACAATCTGCACTGAACAGTTACGACGGGAAGCTGCAACATTCGTGGCATTGATCCGACATGAAAAAATTGTCCCCAAAGCGGAAGCTTACCGAGGGTTGTTTACTCTTGTGTCTGAGGGAGATTCGCCCTTACTTTATCTCTAGAGCGCTCTGCTTCAAGGGGAACGCGGCTTGAGTCGCTCCGCGAACTATCGGGAAGGCTTCCCGCGTAATGGTGTCCTGAGGACATTGTTGTTCCTCATTGCCATCTTTGCACTCGGATCAGTTCTGATACTTCCTCTCCCATGGCAGGAACAAACCATCCTGGGCGGAGCCACGGTTGCGATCGCGATCTTCTTGAACATTGTCTCGCGATCGCCGCTGGTTACCCTGTCTCTCATTACAATCTCGGTCTTCAGCACCCTGCGTTACGCTTATTGGCGCGTGATGCAGACGTGGCAAGGAGTCACCAGCTCTGGACATCTACATCAATGGGACACAGGTTTCGTCCTGCTTCTCGTGTGCGCGGAGTTCTACGCTTTCGTCACGCTTTTCCTCGGCTACTTCCAGACCCTGCGACCCCTGCGGCGCCGACCCATCCCGCTGCCTCCCGATTCTCGCCGGTGGCCGACCATCGATGTCTTCATTCCTACCTACAACGAGTCTCTAAGCGTGGTCCGGCCAACGGTCATGGCCGCGCTCGCCATGGACTATCCCGCGGACAAGATTAAAGTCTTTGTACTGGATGATGGACGGCGAGGGGAGTTCCGCGATTTTGCTGCCAGCGTGGGAGCCAGGTACATTACACGCAACGACAATCAGCATGCCAAGGCCGGCAACATCAATCATGCCTTGCGGCTCACGCACGGCGAGTTGGTTGCCATCTTCGATTCCGATCATGCCCCCACACGGTCATTTCTCCAGGCGACCCTGGGCTGGTTCTTCCGTAATCCTCGGCTCGCCATGGTGCAGACTCCTCACCATTTTTATTCGCCGGATCCCTTCGAACGCAATCTCGGGCAATTCCGCAAGATTCCCAACGAGGGCGAGTTGTTTCACCGCTTTATCCAGGATGGCAACGATCTCTGGAATGCAAGTTTCTTTTGTGGCTCCTGTGCGGTGCTACTACGGCGGGCGCTCAATCAGATCGGCGGGATTGCGGTCGAAACGGTCACCGAAGACGCGCACACCGCACTCCGATTGCAGTCGAAAGGCTGGGAGACTGCTTACATCAATCTTCCCCAGGCCGCCGGTCTGGCGACCGAAAGCCTGGCCGCTCACATCGGCCAGCGTATTCGCTGGGCCCGAGGCATGGTACAGATCCTGCGCATCGAGAATCCGCTGTTTGTCCGCGGGCTGACCTTTTCCCAACGCCTCTGCTACTTGAATGCCACCACTCATTTTCTGTTTGCTTTGCCTCGTCTCATCTTCCTTACCATTCCGCTGGCCTATCTCGTCTTCGGAATGGTGAACATTTACGGTTATTCGCTGGCAGTGGTGGCTTATGCATTTCCGCACATTGTGCTCTCGACTCTCACGAACTCCCGCATCCAGGGACACCACCGTTTTTCTTTCTGGAATGAAATCTACGAAATCGTGCTTGCCCCCTACATCCTGCTCCCCACCCTGCTCGCTCTGGTGAACCCACGCCTCGGCAAATTTAACGTTACCAGCAAGGGCGGTGTCGTCCGCCGCTCGTTCTTTGATCGGCGCATCGCACTGCCCTACGTCTTGTTGCTGGCGCTGAACATCTTCGGACTGTACAAAGCGGGACAGCGCTACATCGCGGATCCCGCTCATCACGACACGGTGATGATGAACTCCGTGTGGACGCTCTACAACGTTGCGATCCTCTCCGTGGCCGCATCCGTCGCCTGGGAGCGGCGGCAGCGAAGATCCCAGGTCCGTGTGGATTTGCGCATACCTTTCATCCTGACCACGGCTGACAACCGCTGGATTGCGGGCGAAACGGCTCACCTCTCGCTTCGCGGGACAGCAGGAAAGCTCGACGGGCCCGCGCGTTTTGCCAGAGGGAGTCGGGTCATGCTCAGCTTGGATGGGCCCGAGTCGCGTTGTGACATTCCTGCCCTGGTTGTGCAGTCGGACGGCCGCGGTCAACACTTTTTCTTTCCTTCGCTCACCTTGGCGCAAGAACGCTTTTTGGTGAATCTGGTCTATTCGCGCCCGGAAGCTTGGGTCTATTGGCATCGCTCGCGGCCCGCAGATCACGCGCTCATCAGCTTGGCTCGCATCCTTTTACTCTCACTGCGCGGCATCCTGATTGTCCTCGTCGGATTCTTCACGTCACGGCCGGCCGAGCGCAGCCCTCTGACGCCGCACAAGAAGGGCGGGCGTGAGCCCGCGGTGGCCGCATCCATCTTGTTCGCAAGTTTAGTTGCCCTCACCAGCCCCGCAAAGTGTTACCCATCGAATGCTCCAGCGGGCACCACCGCAGGCGCGACGGCCACCCAGCCAGCCCCCTTTCATGATGAATACGAACTTGCTGGAGGGAGCACGCAGCAGACGTTTTCACTGCAAACCGCCGGAGCCTCACAGAACTTTTTCTTTGGCGTTCCCGTCACCAAAATCGTGAGCGCCGCAACCCTGAGGCTTCACTACGCAGCCCCCTTGTTGCAGGCGGAGGAAAGCAGGTTGGAGTTAAACCTGAACGGGACGTCGATTGGCACGGTGGTGCTGACACCCGGATCCGACGTGCACTCCGAGATCGTCCTGCCGACCGACCTGCTGACGACGGACAACACTCTTATTTTTCAGCTCCTGGGAACCTGTCGGGCTTGCGCTCGCTCTCATGGCGCCTGGGTCACGATCGATGCCCACAGCGTGGTCACCTTCACCGGCACAAAACTGGCGCTGCCCAATGACCTCGCTCTTCTGCCCATCCCCTTCTTCGATGCCGCAGGGCAACGTCCGTGGAGTCTGCCGGTGGTTTTCGCAGAGCACCCTGATGCAGACGCTCTGCAGGCGGCTTCCGTTGTGGCTTCGTGGTTTGGTATCTTTTCTGATTTTCGTGGGGTACGGTTTCCCGTCAGCCTTGGAGAACTGCCCGCGGGGAATGCCGTCGTGCTCACACTGCGGCGCTCCGCCCTTGCCGCCAGCCTCTCGCTGCCATCCCAGCCCGGCCCACTGATCGCCATCCGCGACAATCCCCACGATCCTTACGGTAAGTTGTTGATTCTCGCCGGCGACCGGCCTGACGACCTGCTCGAGGCAGCTCGCGCCCTCGTGACGCGCAACCATTATCAATTTCACGCGGATGCGGTTCGTGTCCGCGATGTCAGCGTCTCCGCGGCCGCCGAGTATGCCGCTCCGCGCTGGCTCGCAGCCGACAAGCCTGCCACCATCGGAACCTACACGACCGCCGAGCGCCTCCAATTGAGAGGTTCGGGATCCATCAACCTCTATTTCCGTCTGCCACCCGATTTGTTCTTACCTGCGCAGCAATCGGTTCCTCTTCTCCTTAACTATGAGTACTCCGGTGTGGCAGAGAAGGCCGACGCGGGGCTTCATGTCCGGTTGAACGGACAGGATATTGACACCATTCTCTTGCGGCCGGCAGCTTCTTTGGTTCAGGAGTCAGAAGTTGTGCGCCTTCCTACTGGCAGACTGCAGCCTTATACAAACACCCTGACCATCGATTTCTACTTTGGCTCCGACAGTTCTCGCAAGGCGCGGCAGTACGCCGCGATTCATCGCGATTCGTCGCTCGATTTGCGGGGGCTCCCCCACTCGGTGTTGCTGCCACGGTTGGAGCTTTTCGGCGACGCTGGCTACCCGTTCACGAAATGGCCCGACCTAGCCGGGACAGCGGTCATCCTGCCCCAGGCGCCGGTCTCTGCCGACTATGAAGCTTTGCTCGATATGGCCGGTTTCTTCGGCGCCCAAACCGGATCGCCGGCCAGCGAACTGACCATCACAGACGCAGCCCATGTTGAATCCGTGCAGGATAAAGACTTGGTCCTGCTTGGCACTCCGGCCAGCCAGCCCCTTCTTTCGGAATGGCAAGCCAGTATGCCTTTAGGTTTCTCGATCCATGGAATGCATGTCAACGAGACGCCAGCCCCCAGTCGAATCCTGCACCCTGAAATCCCATTTCGCGACAGAGATTGGAGCAGGTTGGCGAAGGTGCTCTCCGAGGGGGTACCCGCCGACCTAATCGCGGAAGATTTTGTTTCGCCTCTTCGTCCGGATCACTCCGTCGTGGCGATCGTCTATTTCCATAAACCAGACGCGATCCCAACGTTCTTTATGCAGGGGAGCCGCCAAGGCCCTGTCTACGGCGGCGTCACCATATCGCAGAACGGTCGCTTTCAATCGTTCCTCGTGGGCTCCCGCACCTATCACTCTGGCCATCTCGATTCTTATCAGCGTGCCATTGTCTTCGCTTTCGAAAACTACCGGCTCATCCCGTTCGTTGTCGCGCTGCTCGCGTTCGTGGTTGGGGCCTGGTTAAACCGCAGCACGGAGGGCGTCGCGGCACGGCGCTTGGCTGCAGGAGGGATCTAGCCATGAGGGATTCAATACGTAGGAGCAGATTCATTCGTCTAAACTGGTTGTTCTTCCTCGCACTTTCGCTGCCGGCCGGTCTTGTTGCGCAAACCGCACAGCCTCGACAGGATGGAATCAGCATCTTGCTAGGCAAAGCGCGCTCCCTCGAGGCTCGCGGCCGAGTCGACCTGGCATCGCAAACCTGGCGCCAGATCCTGCTGGTGAATCCCAACCAGACCGAAGCGCTTGCTGGACTTGCGCGTGTCGCGAGAGAGAACGGTAACAGCGAAGAAGAACGGGTTTATCTCGATCGCCTCCGCAAGGTCGATCCCAGAGACCCCGACATTGCTGCCACTGAAAAGATGCATGTCGTCTCCCCGGATGAGCGCAAACGGTTGGACGAAGCCGGCCGTCTGAGCATGCAGCACAAGCCCGACGAAGCGATGAAAATTTATCACGACATCTTGGGCGAAGAACCTCCTCCGGGCAAATGGGCGGAGCCATTTTATGAGACGGAGGCCGCCAGCACCGATGGGCGAGCCAGGGCGATTGCCCAGCTGCGCCAGATTTGCGCACGCAATCCCAACAACGAGATGACTCGTCTCTGGCTGGCGCTCGTTCTGACCTACGATCCCAAGACCCGTATGGAAGGTTTTCGTCTCCTTGAATCCATCCAGGATCCAGGCGCGGTCGAGCAGGCTCGTGCACCCTGGCGCCAGGCTCTTCTCTGGGAAAAAGAGAACCCGGCCGCACAGGCCGCGCTAGATGCCTACCTTCACCGCTATCCCGATCCCGAGTTAGAGAATTCCCTAGCCTCGCTGCGCGAAAGACAAGAGCACGCCCAGGAGGACGCAGATAAACAACATGGATTTCAAGCCTTGCAGTCCAGAGACCTTGCGACTGCGGAAGCGAAGTTTCAGGAGGTCTTGCGCCATTCCCCCAACGATGCCAACGCCATTGCAGGTCTCGGCTTTGTTCGTCTGAACCAAAGACGATTCAGCGAAGCGGTCGCGTTGTTCGAACGCGCCCGCTCGCTCGCCCCGCAGAGAACCGATGTTCGCGAAGGATACGATAATGCCAAGTTCTGGCTTGCGATGGAGCAGGGAGCAACCGCTCGCCAGCAAAACCGCCCCGATGCCGCTATCGGTGCCTATCAGGATGCTCTCGCCATACGTCCGGCCGATGCACAGGCGCTGCTTGGGATCGCGCAGGCTCAAGTCGAAAAGAAAAATTACCCCGAGGCCGAGGCAAAATTCCAGCAAGTCCTGACCCAGTTTCCAAATGATGCCGATGCCCTGTCTGGTCTGGGTTTCATCCGCTTGAACCAGGGAAAGTTTGACGAGGCCCAAACCTTTCTGGAAAAGGCACATGCACTCTCGCCCAACCGCACCGACGTTGACCAGGGTTATCGCAACGCAAAATTCTGGGGCGTAATGAAACAAGGGGCGGCAGCGCTCGATCAGAACCGTAACGACGCCGCGGTCGCGGCCTATCGCCAGGCGCTGGCGGAGAACCCCTCCGCGAAAGACGCTCTGCTTGGCTTGGCGCATGCGTCGGAACGCACGGGGAACTATCCCGAGGCCATCCGCTGTTACGGTCAGCTGACCTCAGCCGACCCTGCGGACGTTCAGAGTTGGCTCGGCCTGATGAAATCCCAGATGGGCCTAAGAATGCCACAGGCTGTCCTCGAGGCCACCCAGCAGATTCCTCCGGCGGCCAGGCAACAACTCGAAGCTCGTTCCGATTACTGGTCCCAGATAGCCCTCGCCTACTACAACACCAAGCAGTCGTCGGCCGGCGATCAAGCGCTGCAAAAGGCGCTAAATAGGGCCGCTGCTTCTGACAATCCGGATGCCCTGAATGCCCGCCTTGAAATCGCGGGCGCGCTGATGAATACCGGACAGACCCTGCGCGCCATTGACATCTACAGGCAGGCATCAGAGTCCCATCCCGACAATTCTTCGGCTTGGAATGGACTCATCGGAGGGTACGTACGCATGCATGACTGGCCGCGTGCCAAGATTGCCGTTCGTTCGATGCCGCAAGCCTCCTACGAAGCAGCCACAAAGGGGGGCGACTTCCTCAACGCGGTCGCGGCAATCTACTCCGCGCAAGGACAGTGCGGGGAGGCCGAGGATTTCTTGAACCGCTCGATCGCCATCGACCAGGCCGCAGGACGTCAGCCCGCGGAGTCCACTCGACTCCAGCTCGCCGATATCTGGATGCGTGAAGGAAACTACGAAAGAGCTGGCGAAGCGTACCAGCAGATCGTAGCCCGGGACGACCATTCCACGGAAGCCTGGCGTGGGTACCTCACCGCCTTGCACGATGTGCGCGACGACAAAACCGCTGCGGCCGAGGCCCCGCGCATTCCCGCGCCGGTCTTTACGCAGCTTCAACAGGACCCCTCTTTCTTGACGCTGCTCGCCAGCGCACAGTCGACGGCAGGACAAAAAGAGCAAGCGATTCAGCTGCTCGAGCAAGCCCGCAGGGTTTACCGGTTGCAGGGCCAGCCGACCGCGATCGATCTCGATGTGCAACTGGCGTGGGCCATGGTCGACAACTCGAAGCACGACCCGGAGCTTCGGGATTTATTGACCACGACCCGGGCGCGGTCAGATCTGACGCCAAAGCAGCGAGCCACGATGGACGAGATATGGTGCAATTGGAGTATTCGCAGGGCAAGCCAGGCCCTCGACTCCAAAGAGCCCGCCCAAGCGGTCGCCATTCTAACCGATGCTCAACGCGAACTGCCCAACGACCACCGAATCCCCGCTGCTTTGGCTTCGGTATACCGGCAGCAGCGTGAGTGGCAGAAGGCTCTGAACGTCTACGAGGCGTGGAAAATGACCGGCGCAGACGCCAGCGACTACCGCTCTGCAGCGGGCGCGGCCCTGTCGGCTCACAACAGCATGCTGGCCGATCACTATTTGCGGCAAGGTCTGCTGATATTTCCTGAGGATCCTGAATTGCTGCACATGACCGCAAAGCAGGCCGTCGTTCAGGGCAATTACCAGGAAGGAGAGCGTTACCTGAAATTGGCTCTGGCTGCGTCACGCAAGCAGGAGCCCAATGCTCAACCATTCAATTCGCAGCCATCGGACGACGCCTTGGAGCGTGAGGCTGCTTCCGCCCTTCGTTCAGACCCGGCCTCTGCCGTCCACCCGCTGAGTTCATCGTCCAGCGCACCCGCTTGTCAGGTGACGGCCGGAAGCACGCCCGGCGATCTTCGCGTCCGGCCAATCAGCCAGACTTCCACCGACTCGAGTTCGGGTAGTGTCAACATCGAAGAGCTGCGCAACATTCAGGATGAAATCGATGTCGTCCAAAACCGCAACACTCCATTTGTTGCCCCCAGCGATGTTGTGTCGGGGCGCACGGGAGACGCCGGGTTCGGTCGCTTGATTGTCGAAGACGGCTCAATGACCAACGTCTACACGGCATCCAACCAAGTTCGCTTCGGCATCGGAGGCCATGGTGTGTATCTCTTCAGCGGTACCCCGAACGGCAGTTCCGGAGATCGCTTCGGCTCGTTGGCTCAAGGGGCGGTATTCGGCGAGCAATCCGCACTTGGTTATGCCGGAGAAGCACAATTGTCCACGAATACGTTCGGCCTGATGTTCGGAACCACGCCGCAGGGATTCCCCGTCCACAACCTGACGGGGGGCCTGCGCTTCCGCCCGCGGAATGGCCCCGTCACATTTGCCGCCGAGCGAGATAGCGTGAAAGACAGCCTCGTTTCCTATGCCGGCGCGCGTGATCCCGGCACCGGCATCGTATGGGGAGGAGTTGTCTCCAATACCGGCACGGCGCAACTGAAGTGGAATCCAGTTTCCAACGGTCAGTACGAGCGTATCGGCATGTATATCTCCGGCGGCGGCGGCTATCTTCAGGGAAAGAACGTTCCCGATAACTGGGAGGTGCTCGGTAATGCCGGAGTCTACGGACAGGTTGTGAAGGGATTGACGATGGGAGTCAACTTCAGTGGCATGCACTACGACAAGAATCTGCAGTTCTTCTCGCTCGGACAAGGCGGATATTTCAGCCCTCAGGAATACGGTGTCGCCTCCATCCCGATCTCTTACTTCGCGCGTCATCAACGTTTCGAGTACCGAATCCGCGTCAGTGGCGGCGTTCAGTACATTTCCCAGGACGCCTCCCCGTTCTATCCGACGTCTGCGGGTGCGGCACTTCCGAATCAAGGTTTGTACGCCTCTCAGGTGCACACCGGACCTAACTATGACGCTGATTTGCGCCTGGGGTATCGCGTCTCGCCGCACGCCTATTTTGAGATGTTCGCTACCGCCAACAACGCGCGCAACTACACGTACCAGGCAGCCGGGTTCTCGCTCAAATTCCTTATCCGTCGCTTGCCGACCGATACCGACCTGCACCCCAGATCAATTCCCGACTGGCAGGGAAATCCGCCGTTCGGAATCGAGTAAAGGCGAGCCCGAAAACAGGCCGGCGAGGCCACCGCTGTTCGCGCTGTAGCCTCGGCCGTTGGGGCTGCACGATGGTTTTCTCAATTTCTTTGGGAAAGACATTCGTGCCGCCGCTCAATCCCGAGCGCGAAATGAGGCGAGACCCCCGGGCCAGCGCGTCCGGGCGGTAACGATCGTGGAGGATTTTCCACGCCGCCCCGCCGGAAAAGCTTCAAGCCCATCCTCTGCGAACCCCTACTGGAGAGGGCGAGATGAGAAAATGTATGTTTTGAAAACGATTCCGGCCTTGGGTGTAATCGTTTACAATGCCGGACGACGAACGGAAACGGTAAAGAGAGTGCTCTCATGAACTGCTTTTCTTTTTTCTTGAAGGCTTCGGCGGCGATCGGAGTTATCCTCAGCCTCGCGTGCATGGCCACGGCTCAGCAGGACTACGCCTTGCGATCTCCCGACAGTCGAATTGAGGTCAAACTCCGCGCCGCGGATCGCCTCACGTACGATGTCTTCTTCCAGGGCAAATCTCTACTCCAGGATTCGCAGATTTCCATTGATATCGATCACAAAATTCTTGGGCTCAATCCGAAAATCGTTGCCACCAGGGAACGGAGTGCGGATCAGATCCTTGAGCCCGCCGTCCGCCAGAAATGCGCCAAGATTCGCGACCACTACAACGAATTGCGCCTGGAACTGGAAGGCGGCTTGACGGTGGTATTTCGCGCTTACAACGAGGGCGCGGCCTACCGGCTGGAAACCTCGTTGCCGCAGCCCGCGGTGCATGTTTACAACGAAGAGGCGCTCTTCCATTTCGCGGCGGATGACACCGTCTACTATCCTTCCGAGGACAGCTTCTTCTCCCACAACGAAAGAAAGTATCTTCCGCAGACGATGAGCAAGATTGCCCCCGCATCGCTGGCCACTCTGCCGGCGGTTGTGGACGCAGGAGACGGGGTAAAAGTTGCGATCGGGGAATCGGACCTGGAAGACTATCCCGGCCTCTGGCTCCGTGGCACCAGCGGCCCCGCTCTCGCCGCGACCTTTCCACCTTATCCCTTGAAAGAACAACTGGAGAGGGATCGGGACTTCAAGGTCGTGGAGAGTGCCGACTATATCGCCGTAACCCGCGGTACGCGCACCTTTCCTTGGCGGGTAATCGGCATCGCGGAAAGAGACGGAGATTTACTTACCAACCAGTTAGTGTGGCTGCTGGAAAAACCTTCGCAGGTCGCAGACACCTCCTGGATCAAGCCGGGCAAGGTGGCGTGGGACTGGTGGAACGCGAATAATGTTTACGGCGTTGACTTCAAGGCGGGCATCAACACCCGGACCTATAAGTACTACATCGACTTTGCTTCGCAATACGGCATTCCTTACATCATTATCGATGAAGGCTGGTACAAGCTGGGAAACGCGCTCGATGTGGTTCCCGACATGAACATTGCCGAGATTACGGCCTATGGAAGACAGAAAAACGTGGGCGTGATTCTCTGGGTAGTCTGGAAAACGCTCGACGATCAACTGATTCCAGCTCTCGATCTTTATCAGAGATGGGGGGTGAAGGGAATCAAGGTTGACTTCATGCAACGCAGCGACCAATTGTTGATCAATTACTTTCACAAGGTCAGCTTCGAAACGGCTAAGCGGAAAATGCTGGTCGATTTTCATGGCTGCCAGAAATCGGCCACCATGACCCGCACCTGGCCGAATCTGATCAGCACCGAAGGAGTCCGAGGGCTCGAGTGGGATAAGTGGAGCAATGAAACCGATCCGCTCCACGACGTGACCCTGCCTTTCACCCGCATGTTCCTGGGCCCTATGGATTTCACGCCGGGGGCGATGATCAATGCGCAAAAAATCAGCTTTGCCCCGATCTTCAATCGTCCCATGAGTCAAGGTACACGCTGCCACCAACTTGCGATGTATGTGGTCTACGAAAGTCCATTGCAGATGCTCTCCGATTCTCCGTCGAATTATTTACAAGAGCCACAGATCATGGAGTTTCTAGGTCCTGTGCCTTCAGTGTGGGATGACACCAAGGTGGTCGACGGACGAATCGCCGAATACGTGGTCGTGGCTCGGCGAAGCGGCAGCGACTGGTACGTGGGTGCGATGACAAGCTGGACGCCGCGCGAGTTAGAAATCGACTTGTCATTCTTACCCGACGGCAACTATTCTATGACCTCCTATCAAGATGGAGTTAACGCCGCTCGTTATGGCAGCGACTATCAGCAGATAAAAGCCAAGGTAGACAAGACCACGAAGTTAATGATAAAGCTGGCGCCTGGAGGCGGCTGGGCAGCGAGGATCCAGCCCTAGGTGGTGCCTGAATCGGGGTAAGGCGAGACCATTATTCTAAGTTATCTACCAGCTAAGTGATGAGAGAAAGTAATTCGTCGAGATCGGTGGAGTTGGTCGAGACAGTTCCTCGGGGCAACGCAGGGCCAATGGCCACTGCCTCGCTGTGATTCTCAAACCAGACCAAGAATGAGGATTCATCGGCACCGGGAAGCCTCCGCTGATTGATCCAATTGTAATAGGCGCCCATGTCCGAATCCATCAAGGAACCCTCCGGGTCGAGTTCGGGCTGATCCTGTTTTTCCGATATCAATTCGTTCATCGGCTTTTGCCGTTGGCGGGGAGCGAAGCGGACCAGCATTGTACAGGGCTGAGCTCGGCGGAGCGCCTCACGTGCGGTCCATTGCGCAAAAGTGGTGCTGAAAATCTGCGTTCCTGATCCCCCGGTGAGAAGTTTTAACTGGAAGTGATCGAGCACCGTGTCCCCCGCCTGGCCCATCCCCACATCCGACGGGCTCATCCGGGCAAGGGTTGACCGCAACGCCTCGGGGCCCATGCCCGGCTTTTCAATTTCTGTGCGCATCTTACGTAGCAAGACCGAGCGCACGGGACCGAGAGCGTGGTAGGAAACGCAGGTCAGGGCAGGGGAGTGCTCTATTTCTTCCCCGCCATCGACGTACCAGTGGCCGTAGGGGATGGGATGCGCGCGGGCACGAGCCGCTATAGCATCGAGCAATAGTTTGAGACCACCCTCTGGCTTTACGCGACTGAAGTATCCCCCATGCGCCCGCAGCTTCTGAAACAGAGATTCGTGGTAAGTCGAGACTCCCTGGCCGATCACGGCGATTCCGAGTCGGGGAATTGGAGGCGGTTCCGGCAGCACAACCGCATGCAAGCGCTCGGCGTAATCGGTTGCCACTTTGCGGAACGCATCCAATTGGTGGGTTGCCCAAAGATGAGCTGACAGTTGTTCGACAAACTGAGCGGGCGAGTTTACCCAGTCTACCTGCTCGAGCTGTGGAGAGAGCGTGATTTGAGCGAATCCCTGAAACCAGTCTTTTTGTTTTTCCGGCGAAGGTTCTAGGGAATGCACAGCAGAAAGCGATTGCAGATTCGCCAGTTCCTTTTCCAGTGCCCTGCGTTCCGCGGGAAACTTGAAGTCGTAGTCGATCGCCTCCCGCAAAAGGTTCGGCACAAAACTAAGCGGCAGCTGGCGTAGCGCCGCAAGGTAATGGGTGATTAGCTTCCTGGCCTCGGGAGGGTAGCCACGGAAGTGTTCGGGTTTGAGTTCGCGTGGAAGCATGGGGGCTAAGCCAGTTCGGGAATCGGCCTGCCTTGCGCCAGGGACGGAGAAAAATCCAGCATTGCGCCGATGGTCGGGACCAGATCCGTGGACTCCATGGCATGGTCGAAAACTACGTTCTCGCGCACGCCGGCGCCCAGAGCCATCATCCATGTGGTGCGGGAGGGTGCGTCTCCGGTGCGGTGATGTTGAAATCCGTTGCCACCCGAATCTTCGTCGGAATCCCGCCCGAAATCGGGCAGGATGAATAACGTCGTTTTGCCTGCATACTCAGGCTCACTCTGGATCACCTTCCAGATTTCTGCGCACAAGCGGTCGGTGCGCCGAATGCCCTCAATGTATAGCGAAAAAGCACCGGAGTGCGCCACGTCGATATCGTGCATCGTGATCCATAAAAGGCTGGGAGCTTCCTGTCGCATCAATTGCCGCACGACATATACGGAAAGTTCGTCCGGGCTCGACAAAGTCCGGGCGTGAGCTTTAAAGTCCGCGACCGAGAGGTTCAATATATTCTCAAGTTGCTCCAGCTCAACTTCGCTTCCTCCTCCGAGTTCCGGAACATAGAAAGGAGTTTCGTAATTATCCCGCAGCAAGTGCTGGTAATCGCTGTGGCCGCTCGAAAGGGCGGCCGTCAGCAGATGCTTGGGAAGAATTACCCTGGCCCCGAAGCCGGCACCATAGGAACGGTGGCTGCTTTCGCCGATGCGGTTGAAACCGTTGCTGGGAGCGACCACCCACGCATCCGAGGCCGGACGCTTGCAGTCTTTGCGAAAGTACTCGAAGACGGTTGGGTGCTCGGGAGGAAGGGAAGCAAAATTATTGATGGTTTCATAAACGCCCGTAGCCAGGCTGGCGGTAGCCACGTAGTGACCCAGGATGCCGCGATTCACCACTTGGGTAAAGAAACTCGATTGCGGAATGAGTTCGTTCATCAGGTGCGGGACATTTCCCTGACCCTCTGGCGCGAAGGTCTCCTGGTCGCGCGCGCCGCCACCGAACGTGATGACGACAATCTTTCTGTTCCTAGGGGCGATCCCGGCGCGAGCAAGAACACCGGAACCGAGCAGCGTGCCGCCCAGCGCCAAGCCTGCAGCATCCCGCAAAAAATCGCGTCGCGTCAAGGCGAGCCTTCGGGCAAGCTCCTGTGCCACCGAGGATTGATTGAGGGGTACCATGACCCGGAGTCTAGGAGTGAAACTTTATCGTTATCGCTGCTTTTTTCGTTCTCATTGCTTAGCCGACGGATTGTCCTTTGCCGACAACACAAACTGTTGAATCTCCGCCCGCTGTTTGTCGAGATCCGCCAAGTGCCGCTGGCGAATACCTTGATAGACCTGGAACTGCTGCTGTGCAAGATCTTTCTGGCTGGTCCGAACATAGGCTTGCCCGAGCCGGTAGTAAGCGTCGGCGAGATCCGAATTCAGTTCACGGGCGCGCACATACTCCGGTATCGCTTCCTTATATTTATTCTGAGCGGAATAGAGGTTGCCCATCTGCAAGTGAGCCTCAGCGAAAGCTGGATCGATTGCGATTGCCTTTTTCAGCAGGGTTTCGATTTGGTGGAAATCGACATCTGGATCTTCCGCCCGCTTGCCCTTCCACAAACTCATAGCGTAATAGTAAAGCGCCCGCGCATTGGCCGGATCAAGCTCCGCAAATCGGCGGAATCGACGGATTACTTCTTCGGCCTGACTTGGTGAACTGTCGTAAGCTTTGGAAAGAAACAGGTAACAACGCGCATCGGAGGGATTCAGATCCGCGCCTTTCAACAGGGCAGCAACGGCATTGTCATAATTACCACGCGAATACAACGCCACGCCAAGCCCAATCATCAGCCGTGCCGAACCGGGATAAAGCTCGGTTGCTTTCTGAAAGACGTCCACCGCCGGCCCAAGGGTGCGATGCAGAAGCAGCTCGCTGCCCCAGTCGAACAGATTACTCTCGCTCGGGTCCTCGTGCGCCGCTGCCTCGAATTCGTTTTCCGCGGCGACGAATTGGCCGTCTTTTTCTTCCAGTTCTCCGAGCAGATTGTGCAGTTCCGCGGTGTTCTTTTGTTTCAAAAGATCGTGGATAAGCTGGCGTCCGTCTGCAAGTCGTCCAGTCAGAATGTAGGCTAACGACAAATCGTAACCGTTGTCGTATGACAACCGATCGATTCGCTGGGCGCGTTCGAGATATTGAGTTGCTTTTGGGAGTTGCCCGACCCGAACGTAAAACTCCCCAAGATTATGATTGGCATCGAAGCCGCTCGGACCGAGAGCGACTGCTTTCTTTAGCTGTTCTTCTGCCCCTTCGAGCTTACCCAGTCGAACAAGATTGGTGGCGAGGTTGGTTCGGGCGGCGGCAGAACCCGGCTTGAGGTGCACGGCTTCGGCGAGATGTTGGTTGGCCAGATTATCTTGCAATTCTCCCGCGTAAGCCATGCCCAGGAGCTCATGAACCTCGAAGCTGTTCGGGACTTCGCGCAACAGATCTTCCAATGCTGCCGCGGCGTCCGCGAATTGGCCCGCGTTATACTGCGCCACAGCCCCTTGGAATTTCTTGTCCAGTTCAGCGCTTTGTCCGCCACCTGCGAATGCCGGAGACGCACACCCCAGAGTCAGGAAAAGGACAGACGTCAACCAAAGGTTTAGGCTCACAATCTTTGCATGCTACCACTGAAGGCGAGAGGCGTTATCCGTACGTCATACAGAATTGCGGGAGGGCCGCTTCCCTCCCGCGGTTCAATTCTGTCTAGTAGTAAAGTTTCAGAGCAAACTGGATCTGCCGCGGATCATACGGGGCGTCGCGAGTCGATCCAATTTCGCCGAAGGTCGAATCGGTAAAGTTCCCCGATCCCGAGACCGCAATCACGCCGTTGCCGCCAAAGTTCGGAGCGCTAAAGTTCGGGTGGTTGAAGAGGTTGAAGAACTCCGACCGGAATTCCAACCGGAAGCGCTCAGTAAGCTGCATCTCCTTGAACACAGAGAAGTCCATGCGCTTGAAAGTAGGACCGGCAATCTGATCCGGCCGTCCTCCCAAAGCCGACAGAGGACACGGCAAAGCCGTGCAGGGCGCAGGCTGCGTGAACGCCGCCGCGTTGCCGATGAAGCTCAGCTTCCCATTGCTGTCGATGTGCAGGCCGCGCTGCGGGTCGCCAACCAGCAGATCGAAGCAGTTATTGCTGTTGTTGGTTGCCGCCCAGGTTGCGGTGGGACAGGTGAAAGTAATCGGCTGACCTCCCTCGAGCACGATGGCCGTATTGACGCTCCAACCGCCGAGCACCTTGTTCGCCGGTCCGCTGTTGGTCAAATACCGCTTGCCGGTGCCGAACGGAAGCTGATATTCACCGCTCAGGTGGAACACGTTGCGAATATCGAAATTCGCCAATCCGTAGTCGTAGTGGATCCCTGCGCCAACCACCTGGGGAGCGCGGTAGCCCTGATTGCTTCCGTTGTTGAGCAGATCGACCGCGTCAGTGCGCGTCTTGGACCAGGTGTAGGTTGCGAGAAAGTCCAACCCACTGGCAAACCGTTTTTCTGCCTTGGTCTGCAGGCCATGGTAGAAACTGTTGCCGGCGGTGTATGCCTGACTACCGGACTCTCCAAAATCAGGGAACGCAATTCCCCCCAGGGAGGCTGGGAAGGCGCATCCCGAGTCAGGATAAGCCAACGGAGGTGGGCAGCCGGCAGTGCCGTTCGGCCCGGCAGTGTTCGTAAGCGGTGTGCCCGCGGGCAAAATCTGCGTGGGATTATTGGAATTCGGGAACACTTCGAGATGACGAGCGAGTGACGTGACATAGCCCGCCTGAACCGTCATAGTCGGGGTGAGTTGGTATTGCAGGGTAAAGTTGCCGCTCATCGTATACGGCGTCTGATAGTTGAATTGAATTCCGCGCAGAGTCAAACCATTGGCTTGGACTTGCGTCGGGACCAGGGGTGTACATGCGAAGCCGACCTCAAATGCGGCGGTGCCGTTGTAAGGCGCGGCAGCGCTGCAACCCGGGAAGGTATGCGGTGTCCCGTCGTTCGGAGGTGTGAAGTTGAAATCGTACTCAAACGGATAGTTTTCTCCCAGGTTCGGCGAGTAGCCGCGGTTTTCGAATCCGTTGTAGAAAAGACCGAATCCACCGCGTACGACAAGCTTGGGAGTTGCCTGATAGGCAAAACCGAAGCGCGGCGCGAAATTCGATGTCTGCGAATTTCCCAAGCCCTTGCCGTACTTGTTGGTGATATCCAGCGCAATACCGTCGGCAGCTAACAAACTGGTGAAACTGGTGGAAAGATCCGCTACATTTGTCCGACCCGGCAAAATGAACATCGGAGAACCAGTCGGTGCCCCACTCGGAACGAAGTTGGCCTGTGCGCCGTGATGCTCATAGACAAGAGTGAAGAAATCCCAGCGCAGTCCTAAGTTGACGGTCAACTTGGGAGTAAGCTTCCAGTCGTCGTTCAAGTAGGCGCCGTAGTAATTCTTTCCGTCATCGGTGAGGTAGGTATTGGATGCGTAGACGTTCGTAGAGCCGCCAACATCAAACGGCACACCTCCCGTCACGGTCGAAGGGATCGGCGTCAGCAGAAACGCGGCTCGCCCGGTGCTGCCCTGATCGCTGCTCGGCAGACCGCTCGGAATTTCCGTGAAGTCGCCGTCGTAGTCGAACTCTCCGTGAGACCACGACGGTTGCAGGGTGGAGAATTTCACGTGCTGCCATTCGAAACCCATCTTGAAGGTGTGTTTGCTGTAAATCTTCGTGAGGTCGTCGGTCAACTGGAATGTGGAGCTGACTTCGTCCGAAGGCAGGAACGAGTTGCTACCCAGCGTGTTAAGCCCGTTGATTCCAAAGGCCGGAAGCCCTCCATTCTTGCTAGTCTGCGGAATATCGGGAATCCCGTATTGGCCCGGAATATTGGTCAGATCGTTCGCGACCGGACCCGCACGCGTGGTCTGGAGGTAGTTCAATCCTGCGCGGGCTACGTTGACGAGGCTCGGCGAAAATACGTGAGTATAGGCCAACGCGCTCTGCTGCGCCAAGGCAGTCTGGTTGCCTTGCTGGAAGGCACCGCCATCGGCAACGCCGCCGAAAATACCCGGAATGAAATCCGGATCGTCTACGTAGCTGAAGCGGTAAAACACCTGATCTTTCTGGCTAAAGTTGATGTCGAGTCGTGTGTCGAACGAATTGCGATGTTCGTCTAATTTCGGCGAATTGGCGAAATTCGAAATCAGCACGCTGGAGTCAGTCGCAGCCGGATACAGATTCAGCAGTTTGATGGCGTTTGGATCCAAACGTCCAGCCGGGAGCTGGTTCAGCCCGCAGCTACTCAGACTAAAGGCCGTGGTACTGGGGCCACAGGTCCCGAACGGGTCGCGGACAAAGCCACTCGTGGTCGCCTTGAGGCCAGACACGGGGTCGGTCACGTTGGCGGTCACCGGACGCGTGGTAGCTGGATCCAAAATCGTTCCATACGGCATGGTTCGGCCGAGCTGATCGGTCAAACTGCCTGTTTGCAATGTAATCAAGTCCGAAAAATCAGTGTAACCACTGCTTCGCTCCGCAGCCGTCGGCACCGAGCCCGTCAGAATCGTTCCTTGAATCCGGCGTAGTCCCTCGTAGTCGCCGAAGAAGAAAATTTTGTTTTTGATAACCGGTCCACCCAACATTGCGCCGAACTGATTCTGTCGCAGTTCGCCCTTGGGAATGCCGCCGGCATCTTCGAAATAGTCGGGGGCGTCGAGCTTATCGTTTCTGAAGAATTCCCAGGCTGCGCCGTGAAACTGGTTGGTGCCGGACTTAATCGTGGCGTTCAGCACCGCAGCGCCCGACCGGCCATACTCCGCGCTGAAATCGGAGGTCTGAACCTTGAATTCCTGAATGGCATCGACGGGAGGAAGCACCACGTAATTAGTGCCGTTGAGAAAGTCGACGGTGTCGGAATTGTTATCGATGCCATCGAGCATGTAATTGTTTTGTGCGGGCCGGTTTCCGTTAGCCGTGAAGGCCCCGCTCGCCGCATTCCCACGCGTGTCTGCTTCAGGAGTATTTACGCCCGCGGCGAGTTGCGCAAGAAAAGTGAAGTTTCGACCGTTCAGGGGAAGATCGTTCACGCTGCGCTGGTCGACCACCTGACCCACGGATGCATCTTCGGCCTGGAGGACGGGGGTGGTGGTAGTTACTTCCACGGTCTCGCTGACGGCTCCGGGTAGGAGCTTGAAGTTCAGGAGCACGCGGGCGCTCACGTCGACTGCGATGTGAGCATGGACCTCTGTCTTGAACCCCGACGCGGCAGTTTCCAGTCTGTAGGATCCAATTCTCACCGGGCTGAAGTCGTAAACCCCATCAGGCCCGGTAACAGTCGATAGGGTCGTGCCGGTGCCCTCATTGGTGAGCGTGACTTTGGCCCCAGTTACGACCGCTCCCGAAGCGTCGGTGACGGAGCCGGTGATGGAACCGGTATCCACTTGAGCCTGGAGGGAACTGACGCCGAGAGCAACACAAATGGCAAAGGTCAAACAGCCTTGCCGGAAACGGAAAACTTCCTGTCGGTTCATGAGCTCTCCTTTTGAGCCGGGCTTGCGTCCTGGCAAGCCTTGCACTGGCACTGATCAACCCGCGAAAAATGTAATCGTATACATCTGGGCGTACAGCAAGAAACTCTCACCTCCGATTTGAGCGCTACCATACGGCAGGTCCAAATTCGTTGTCAACTGAAAAATAATCGTTTTGTACTACCCGGAAACCGCGGGCGATTTCGAGTCGATTTTTGCTGCGGCCGTGTAATCCAATCTTAGGCATGAGCTTGTCATCGGAGAGTGGTGCTAAGATTTGCCTCGTGACATTTGGGAGCAAGGACGTTTGAGCATGGCGCGTGAGTCAGACGTCCTGGCTTACCTGTCTCGCAGAGCCTTCTTGAAGTCTCTGAGCTGGGCTCCAACCCTGTTTCTGGCGGCACCTTTTCAGGGATTGCCCACCGCCCTTGTTCTTGGGCGTCAGCCGTCATTCTTGCCTCTCGCCGAGTCCCGCCTCATTCCCCATTACCCCAGCAAAGCTCCGCTCGAGGATCTATTGCACCTCGTCGCTCCGGACCTCGATGATTACCCCACGGAGAAGTACGCTTTTGATCTGATGGAAATCCTCAAGGCGTGGAGTGCGGACCTGCGAGGGCTCCCTCCGAGCCATGAGCGGATTCGACCCTTTCTTGCACCGTCGATTGCCGCCACTCCACTCGATCCCACGCAGCAAGCTAGCTTGCGCTCTTACGCTGGGATTGAGGTTGGGCGCAGGCGATTCCCGGGAAATGCGGTTGCCGGCCGGGACCGATTTCTCTCAGAAATTACATCGTACCTGGCTGGGTTGGGGAAGATAGAAACCGCCGAGTTCCAGATCGTTGGAATCGAGGAAGCCACATCCTCCTCCACGCCGGTCCGAGTCGACATCCGCTATGACTTCGTGGGAGCGCAGCTCGACGGCGGTCGAGAAGAGCGGGTCGGGCTCTGGCACACGCAGTGGTTGCGCGAGGATCCCCACCGCTGGCGCGCCCAGCGCTGGGAAGCAAGCGAGGAAACCGTCACCCAGGTACGCGAGCCTTGGTTCGTCGATGTCAGCGCACAGGCGCTCGGTCACACGGAATCCTATAAGCGTCAAATGCTTCAGGGCGCCGATTACTGGCGCACGGTTCTCGATGGGGCTTGCGGAATCGATGTCTATGGGAACAACGGATTGGCCGTGGGAGACATCGACAACGACAGCTTCGATGATCTTTACGTCTGCCAGCCGCCTGGCCTTCCCAATCGGCTCTATCGCAATCGCGGCGACGGTACATTCGAAGACATCACCCAAGAGTCGGGACTGGGCCTGCTGGAGGGCACCGCCTGTGCTCTGTTCGCCGATTTCGAGAATAAAGGATGGCAAGATCTGCTGGTCGTTTGTGCAGGAGGTCCGCAGTTATTCCTGAATCAGGGCAACCGGAAGTTTCAATTGAAACCCGACGCCTTCAAATTTGTGCAGCCTCCGCAAGGAACATTTACCCACGCCGCCGTCGCGGATTACGATGGCGACGGCCGGCTTGATGTTTATTTCTGTCTCTACTCCTACTATCTCGGCCTCGATCAGTATCACTATCCCGCTCCGTATTTTGATGCGCGCAATGGTCCTCCCAACTTTCTATTCCACAACGAGGGAGGAGCAACTTTTCAGGATCAAACTGAAGCTGCTGGATTGAACGTCGAGAACGATCGCTACAGCTTCGCGTGCGCATGGGGAGCTTACAACTCGGACGGCCGCCCCAGCCTGTACGTCGCTAACGACTTTGGCCGCAATAATCTCTACCGTAACAACGGCAACGGGACATTCACCGCGGTTTCTGCCGAAGCACAGGTGAACGACGTGGGCGCAGGAATGAGCGCGGCCTGGTTCGACTTCGACAACGATGGCAAACAGGACATTTACGTTGCGAATATGTGGTCTGCGGCGGGCTTGCGTGTTTCGCAGCAGAAGAATTTCCATCCCCAGGACCCGGAAGACATCCGTGATCTCTATCGACGACATGCGCGCGGCAATTCGCTTTATCGGAATCTGGGGGATGGAGCGTTCCGAAATGTAAGCGCTGAGTCGGCAGCTGAGATGGGCCGCTGGGCTTGGTGTTCCGACGCATGGGATTTCGATCACGACGGCTACTCAGACCTGTACATCGCCAACGGCTACATTTCAGGTTTCGACACCCGCGATCTGGGGAGTTTTTTTTGGCGGCAGGTCGTCGCTAAGTCACCCTCGACTGCGAGCCCCTCGCCCAACTACGAGCGCGGATGGAATGCCATCAATGAGTCGATTCGGTCCGACCTCTCGTGGAGTGGCCACGAGAGGAACGTTGTGTATCTGAATAATCACGATGGCACGTTCTCCGAAATCTCGGGGGCGGTTGGCCTGGACTTTCCAGACGATAGTCGGGCTTTCGCGTTTGCCGACCTGGACCACGATGGGCGGTTGGAAGTTGTCCTCAAGAACCGAAACGCGCCGCAATTGCGCGTGTTGCACAACGCCGCCAAGGATCTCGGAAACGCGATCGCGTTCCGCCTCCAGGGAACGCGAAGCAACCGCGATGCCATTGGTTCGGCGGTCACGGTGGAAGCGGAAGGCCGCCGGCAAACAAAGTACCTGCAGGCGGGTTCGGGATTTCTTGCCCAGCACACCAAGGAACTTTTCTTCGGGCTGGGAACAGCCGAAGGCCCGGTTCGCGCCCGGATCCATTGGCCTAGCGGCCTGAGCCAGAGCTTCGACCGCCTGCCCATAAATCGGCGAGTCGATGTGCAAGAGGGCTCTCCGGACCTTACTGCCAAGCCGTTTGCGACTTCTCCCGCTTCCTGGGCCCAGGGAGGCGATCCTCCCTCGCCGGAGCCATCGCCTTCCCTGATTGAGACCTGGCTGATCCAGCCGCTAAGTGCTCCTGATTTTTCACTGGCGGATGTTGCGGGTAACCTGCGCGGTCTGCGATCGTTCGAGGGCAGTTTCGTCTTTCTCAGTTTTTGGACGACCACACCGATGTGCACCGGCCAGTTGCGCCTCCTTAGCCAAGGGCAATCGAGCCTGGCCGCAAGCAGCATTCACGTCGTCGGCGTCAACCTCGACGATCCTTTGGATCTCCAAGCGGTGAAGGCATTCGCAGCGAAAGAAGAATTGAATTTCCCCAATTTGCTCGCAACCGAGGAAATGGCGGGGATCTATAACGTTATCTATCGGTACCTGTTCGATCGTCGCAGAGATCTCTTCCTACCGTCGTCGTTCCTGATCGATCCCTCCGGGATGGTCGTCAAAATTTATCAGGGAACTGTCGAGCCCAAACAGATTCAGGAGGATGTGCGGTCGGCGCCTCGGACCTCGTCGGATCGCATCAAGAAAGCGCTTCCCTTCGCAGGGGTAACGCCGGATGGCGGATTTCAGCGCAACGATTTCACTTACGGAGTGGCTTTGTTTCAGCGCGGCTATCTGGAGCAAGCGGCCGAATCGTTCAAGCAGGTTATTGTCGCCAAGCCTCAGGCTCCGGAAGCCTATTACAATCTGGGCACCCTCTATCTTCGAAGAAATCAGTTGCCGGAGGCTCGCCGTTACCTGGAGCGGGCGGTGCAGTTACGCGCGAATTATCCCGAAGCGTGGAACAATCTTGGAATGATCGCCGCCGAGGAGGGCAAGCCGGACGAAGCGATCGGGCGCTTCAAACAATCTCTCCAATTACAGCCCACCTACACGGTCGCTCTGCTCAACCTCGGGAATCTTTATCGAAGACGCGGCAACTATGAGGAGGCCGAAAGGCTTTTGGCCAAGGCGCTCGATCTCGAGCCGGATGATGCAGAAGCCAATTACTCCGCCGGAATGCTCTACGCTAGGCAGGAAAATTTCGAACGCGCTCTGCAATATCTGAACAAAGCCGTGACCTTGCGCCCGGGGTATTCCGATGCGCTCAACAATATGGGCGTAATTTTTGTGCGTCAACAACGCTATGCTGAAGCGGAAGAGGAATTCAAGACCTGCATTCGCCTGGCTCCGAACTTTGATCAGGGTTATTTGAATCTGGCCCGCTTGTACGTCGTTTTGAACAACGAGCCTCAGGCCAAGGAAGTATTGCACCAACTCCTCCTGCTGCAACCCGGACATAAGATGGCTCAGCAAGCGCTGGAGATGCTACATTGACGTGCAGACGGGGTGGGCATGATCGGAACGCGGAGGCGTAATCGAGAAATGCTGACGGGCACTTCATTTCCGCATCCACGGCCTGGGGCGGAGAACAGTCTGCGGTTATGGGGGATCCTAGCTCTGATCCTGGGCCTCACTTTAGTCGGCACGCCTTCGCCGGCTCAGCAAACCAATGCGACGCCGACGACGGCCCGCAAGCCTCGAACCGTTCCATCCCCGTTCGCCGAGGCCGAAGCGTTGCTTCGTGAAGGTTCCGTCGAAGCGGCCAAACAAAAAATTCAGGAACAGCTGGTGCTCGATCCGGCGAGCGTTGCCGGCTACAACCTGTTGGGGATTGCGTACAGCAGCGAACGGGATCACGACCACGCGATGCAGGCATTCCAGCACGCCTTGCAACTCAGCCCTAATTCCAGCAGAACGCATAACAATCTCGGCAATTTGTACGTCACCGAAAACAGGCCAGACCTCGCGGAGAAAGAGTTTCGCACGGCCCTGCGCCTCGACCCCGCGGATCGCGACGGGAACTACAATTTGGCTCTTCTCCTGATGGCCAAAGGACTACCCGCCGAAGCCATTCCTCACTTGCAACGCATCCGCCCAGCCAACATGGAGACGAAATTCAATCTCCTGCGCTGCTATCTCCAGTCCGGACAGGACGCCGCGGGTCTTAGTCTCGCCACCACGCTTTCGGCTCAAAGCAAAGACGATGTCAAGCTGCACTTTACTCTCGGCGTTGTTCTCGCCGCCGCCAAGCATTATCGCGAAGCGCGACTCGAATTGGAGAGGGCCAATGCGCTGCAGCCGGAAACATTCGAGATTTTGTATAACCTCGGGCACGCTTATCTTCGGACCCGTGAGTACGCGAAAGCGGAAGTGGTTCTGAACCGAGCTCTAAAAGCGAAACCGGATTCTCCCGACACCCTTTATTTGCTGGGGCAGGTGTATGCCGGTCAGATGAGGCCGGTGGACGCGCTTGATGTTCTGGCGCGGGCGCATAAGCTGGCACCGGAAAATACGGATGTTATGTTCTTGTTGGCCCAGATCAGCATGAGCCAGAATTATTTTGAAGACGCGATTCCTCTCCTCGAATCCGCCTTGCAACGCGCGCCTCAGCGAGCCGATCTCCACGCCGCGCTGGGTGAAAGCTACTTTATGGCTGGCAAAGCAGATAAAGCCATCGCCGAGTTTCAGAATCTCATCGCCCTCGACCCCAGCGCGCGATCCTATGCTTTTATGGGACTTTCTTACCGCAACCTTGGCCGTTTCGACGAAGCCACGAAATATTTCCAGGAAGGACTGAAGCGGGATCGCCACAACGATTCCTGTTTGTTCAACCTCGGCTACATCGAGGAACGTCAAGGAAACGAGGCGGGCGCCGAGAAAATGTTTCAGGAAACGCTGCGCGCGAATCCCGACTATCCCGACGCTTTACTGGAATTGGCCAATCTGAGAATCAAGAAGAAAAATTATGCGGAAGCTGCCGGTCTGCTTCGGCGTTACGTCAAGAGCAGCCGCCATCCCGCTACCGGATACTACAAGCTGGCCCTGGTGGAGCGGAGTCTCCATCAGAACGAGGCCGCGCAACGCGATTTGAGCGTGTTTCAAACCTTGTCCAAGAACGCTTCTACCGGCCCGTATCCCTACGAGCATCTTTTCGACTATCTCAACAACCGTTCGGAGCTGGATCCCCTGGCGCGTACCCAACTGGACCTGAGCGAGTTGACCGAAGAAATACAGGAACACCCCGAGCAACCGCAGGATCTGTATTTATTGGCGGAAGCTTATCTCAAGCTGGGTAAAGTCGAAAACGCTCGAACCGCGATCGCGCAGCTTGACCAGTTAAGTGCCTCCGACTTCCGCACCCAAACCGGAGTGGGCGTGCTGCTTGCGCGATTCCGCCTGTACGACGATGCCATTCAGCATTTTCAGACGGCTCTCCGCGCGAATCCTGATTCCGATGATGTTAAATTCGACTTGGCTGACGCGTACTTCCGAAGCGGTAAGTATCGGCCGGCACTCGAAATCGCACAACAGGTTTCGACCCAGGGCCAGCAGGATGACGCGCTGCTCGCCCTCCTGGGAGATATTTACGCGCATATGGGAGAGGGTGCGCGAGCGGCCGACATTTTCCGGAATGCAATTGTGCGCAATCCTGACAACGACCAGTATTATCTTTCCCTCACCCTGGTTCAGCTCCGTCAAGGCGATACTGCCGGTGCAGAGGAGACATTACACAAGGGGCTGGCTCGAGTTCCGAGTTCCGGGAAGATCTTATGGGGACTGGGGATTGTTTCAGTCCTCGAAGGGAAGACGGGACAGGCTGCTGAACAACTCGAGCGCGCCGTCGAGCTCCTTCCCGAATGGGCTGGTAGCTATTCAACCTTGGGAGTTTTTTACTACCAGACCGGACAAATTGACAAGGCGCGGGAAGTGCTGGCCCGTTTCAAGGGGAGCAATGCGGGTGGACTCGATGTGAATCGTATTGAGCAAGTCTTGTCCAATGCTCCGGCCTCGTCCTCTTCATCGGCAAGGGACGCGATGTCTCAAGACGCGCGCCAACAGCTGCTTCAGTTCGCTCTTTTCCTCGCGGACCGCACTCTCTGAAAAGTGCGAGGGGTTTTTGCAGTCCTTACAATTGTAGTATCGAAATGAGCAAAGAACCGAAAACCAAGAGGAACCGCGGTCCACGAAGCCCGCGCCGTCCCAGGTTGTCGTTGGCTGTTATCTTGGGTCTAACCGTTTATCTCACCGCACTTCTGGGGCAAACCTCGAAACCGCAGAACGCAACGATACCTGTCTACTTTACTGACGTTCGCGAAAAAGCCGGCATCACGTTTCTCGAGGACGCGACGTCCACCGACGAGAAAAATTATCTGGAAACGATGGGTACTGGCGTGGGATGGATCGACTACGACCAGGACGGCCTGATGGATTTGTTTTTCGTTCAGTCCGCGGCCACCGATTGGTACAAGCCTCCTCATCCCATTCGCTCGGCCCTGTATCACAACAACGGCGACGGAACCTTCACTGACGTCACCGACAAAGCGGGTCTAGGCGGAGTGGGGCATTACGGTCAGGGCGTTGCCGTCGGAGACTATGACAACGACGGATATCCCGATCTCTACGTGACGGGTTATGGCAGAGCTATTCTCTATCACAATAATGGCAACGGAACATTTACCGATGTTACGGCAAAGGCCGGAGTCGCCGACGCGGGAGGATGGTCCACTAGCGCCGGTTGGTTTGACTACGATAAGGATGGTTATTTGGATTTGGTCGTTACCAACTACATCGACTGGTCGCCGAAAAATAATCTTTGGTGCGGAGATCGCCGCCCCGGCTACCGTTCCTACTGTCATCCGGGGAACTACAAGGGTCAGAGAATCAAGCTTTACCATAACAATCACGACGGAACTTTCACCGATGTAAGCGATGCTTCGGGAGTTGGCAAGCCGGAAGCCAAGGGCATGGGCGTGGTGCTCGCCGATTTCAACAACGATGGATGGACCGATATCGCCATCGCCAACGACTCCTGGCCGAATTTTCTCTTCCTCAACAAACACGATGGAACGTTTGAGGACGCGTCGTTCCCTTCCGGTTTAGCAGCGGGAGAAGACGGCCGCTACGAAGCCGGTATGGGGATTGACGCAGCCGACGTCGACGGCGATGGCTGGCAGGATATCTACATCACTCATCTTGATTTCGAGCTTAACCGTCTCTACCTCAACCACAGAGACGGAACTTTCGATGATGCCACTTTCCGCTCTGGCATCGGCAACAAAGCGATCCTGATGAGCGGCGTTTCCATGAAGTTCATGGACTACGATAACGATGGCTGGGACGACATCGTGCAATTGAACGGCGCTATGCTCGACAATGTGAATCTCTACCACAGCGAAGTGACCTACAAGGAGCCGTTGTTGATGTACCGAAACCTGGGCAAAGGCCAATTCGCCAAAGTCTCGGATTCTCTGGGCCCTGACTTCATGCGTCCCATCGCAGGGCGCGGCCTGGCCACGGCGGATTTCGACAATGACGGCGACCTCGACATTGCCCTTAACATTCGCGGCGACTATCCCGAACTGCTACGCAACGACGGCGGCAATGCAAATCATTTTTTGGAAGTTCTTTTGATCGGGACCAAGTCCAACCGCGACGGCATCGGTGCTTCGCTCAAGCTGACCTCTGAGGGATTCGTACACGTGGAGCAGGCCAAAGGCGGAATGAGTTACATGTCGGCCAGCGATCCCCGAATTTTCTTTGGTTTGGGCAAGCGCACAAAAATCGAGTCGCTGGAAATCACTTGGCCAAGCGGCCAGGTTGAAAAGTTGACGAACGTGCCCCTCAACCAGATCATCGCGGTAAAAGAAGGTTCGGGAATCGTGCCACATCTGTTTCCCAAGGTGCCGAGTCGATAGTCATGAAAGTTCCCCGCCGGCACTTTCTGGGCTCGTCATGGGTCGTCCTCGGCAGTACTTTGCTGGACGCGCTCACCACGCCGCTTTGGCGATGGAAGAGGACAGATGCTCTTGCTCGAGTCTCGACAAGTTCATCATCGTCTCAGGTCGTGTTCGTCGACGTGGCTCGCGAGGCTGGCCTCAACGCTCCCAACGTGTGGGGCGCCCCGGATCACAAGCGTTCCATCATTGAGGCCAAGGGCTGCGGATTGGCTTTTTTTGATTATGATCAGGACGGCTGGCTCGACATTTATTTGACCAACGGAACGCGGCTTGACGCCAACTGGCCGCCCGGACAAGCTCCCACTTCTCATCTCTACAAGAATAACCGGGACGGAACCTTCACCGACGTGACGGACAAGTCAGGCTTGGCGCGCACGGGCTGGCAGACCGGTGTCTGCCTCGGTGACTACGACAACGACGGCTGGGACGATCTTTTCTGTTGCTTCTGGGGACACAACATTCTTTTTCACAACAACGGCGATGGAACATTTACCGACGTAACCCGCAAGGCCGGTGTGTACGATGAGCAAGTCCGTTGGGGCGCGGGCTGCACCTGGCTCGACTACGATCGTGACGGGCACCTGGATTTATTCGTATGTAACTACATCAAACTTGATCCAGCCAAAATCCCTTCGCCGGGCAGAGACGTGCTCTGCCAGTGGAAGGGAATCCCCGTGATGTGCGGTCCGCGCGGCCTCGCCGGGGACACCAACGTTCTGTATCACAACAACGGCGACGGCACCTTCACCGACGTATCGGAAAAATCCGGCATCCTCAAACCCGGTCCGCGATATTCCATCACCGCCGTGTCGTACGACTTTGACAACGACGGCTGGCCCGACATTTATGTGGCCGTGGATTCCGAACCCAGTGTTTTGCTTCACAACAACCGCGACGGTACTTTTACCGACATCGCCGTGGCCGCAGGCTGCGCTTACAGCGATAATGGCCACGAGCAAGCGGGCATGGGCGTTGCCGTGGGCGATTACGACTGTGACGGATGGTTCGACATTTTCAAGACGAACTTCGCCGATGATACCTGCAATCTTTATCACAACAACGGCGACGGCACTTTTACCGATGAAACGTTTGCGTCGGGAGTCGGAATCAACAACCGTTACGTCGCCTGGGGTTGCGGGTTCGTCGACTACGACAACGACGGCTGGCCCGACATCATTCAAGTCAACGGTCACGTCTATCCGGAAATCGAGGGACACGGCATTGGACAGGAGTTCAAGAATCCGCGTCTTGTCTATAAGAACCTGGGTCAGGGCCGGTTCAAGGATGTCTCCGCCCAGATGGGGCCTGGTATCGCCGAGCGTTTTTCCAGCCGCGGTGCCGCGTTCGGTGACTTCGACAACGATGGTGACATCGACGCGCTGATCCTCAACCTCAACGACCTACCCTCGCTTCTGCGCAACGATGGTGGCAATGTACAGAACTGGATCAAGCTTAAACTGGTCGGGACTAAATGTAACCGCACCGCAATCGGCGCCCGCGTGCGCGTGATCACAGGCACGCATGTGCAAATGGATGAGGTTCACAGCGGTGCTAGCGTAATGTCACAAAGTGACCTGCGTCTCCACTTTGGTTTGGGAAAATCGCAGACCGTTGACTTAGTCGAAGTGAAATGGCCGACTACGCAGAAAGTCGAAAAGTTCGCCCATATCAAGGCTAACCAGATACTGATCATCCGCGAAGGCAGCGGGATTATCAGTTTGCCCGAGGTGAAGAGAAAGGAGTGAGCAAAGCAAGAAGACGTGAGGGAAAAAGAAATGTCCCACCCGCGCCAGAAAAGCTGGTCCTGCTAAAGTGGGCAGTGAGGCGCGTCTGATGACGCCGCACACAACGTGAAAGCTCTGTTACTGACGAAATATCGCTCTCTCGAAATTGCTGAACTGGCGCTGCCTGTGCCCGGTCCAGGCGATGTTTTGATTCGTGTCGCCGCCTGCGGAATCTGTGGCAGCGACGTGCATGGCTATGACGGATCGTCGGGCCGCCGTATCCCCCCTCTCGTGATGGGGCACGAGGCCGCGGGCACGATTGATACGATCGGCAAGGATGTGAAAGATTTCAGCCAAGGCGAGCGCGTTACTTTCGATTCGACCATCTATTGCAACCGCTGCGACTACTGTGCTCGGGGAGACGTGAATCTTTGCGACCATCGGAAAGTCTTAGGTGTCTCTTGCGGCGACTACCGACGCGCCGGGGCATTTGCCGAATTCGTGGTTGTTCCGGCGCGCATCGTTTATCGTCTCCCCGAAGCTCTCTCGTTCGCAGAAGGCGCCATGCTCGAGGCAGTTTCGGTAGCGCTCCATGCCGTGTCGCTTGTCCCGATTGCTTCAGGAAGCACCTCGCTCGTCGTGGGCGCCGGCACAATTGGACTCTTGCTGTTGCAGGCTTTACGAGCGGCTGGTTGTTCGCAGGTATTCGTTTCAGACCTCGATTCAACGCGACTGGAATTGGCCCGGAAATTGGGAGCGACCGCTACGTTCGCCGCTCCCGAACTCCCGCAGCAGATGTTGCAGGCCACCAACGGAATCGGTGTCGACACCGCCGTGGAAGCCGTTGGCATCAACGCAACCGTGAGCGCAGCGATCGAGAGCGTTCGCAAAGGCGGCAATGTGGTTCTGGTCGGCAATGTTTCGCCCGAAGTTACCCTGCCTCTGCAGAGGGTGGTTACTCGCCAGATTCGGTTGCAGGGATCGTGCGCCTCTGCCGGCGAATATCCGCGCGCGATTGAATTGATGAGCCAGGGCGCAATTCGGGTGAAGCCCCTGATTTCCGCAATCGCTCCGCTGGAAAAAGGCCCGCAATGGTTCGAACGCCTCTACGCGCGCGAGCCTAATCTGATGAAGATCGTGCTGGCGCCGGGGGATTATCGTGAGCAATAACCTTTTCGATCTCGATGGACGCGTGGCGATTGTCACCGGAAGCAGCCGCGGCCTCGGCCAATCCTTCGCCCGCGCACTGGCGAAAGCCGGCGCCGATCTGGTACTCACCAGCCGCAATCGCGATCATCTCCTGACCTTTGAGAAAGAGATCAATGCTCTGGGACGACGTGCGATTCTGCTCGAACTGGATGTTCGCATCCAAGCAAGCATCGAGCGCATGGCTTCAGAGGCGGAAGAAGCGTTCGGCCATTTGGATGTTCTGGTCAATAATGCCGGCTGCAATGTGCGCAAGCCGGCGCTGGACGTAACCTGGGATGACTGGAATTTAATTCTCGACACTAATCTGCGCGGAAGTTTTTTTGTGGCGCAAGCCGTCGCCCGCCGGATGATTCCTCGTCAATACGGACGCATCATCAACATCGGATCCGTCACCAGCGTTGCCGGCTATGCCGGTCTCGCCCCCTATGGCGCCAGCCGCGGCGGCATTCGCCAACTCACCATGAGCCTGGCCGACGACTGGGGGAAGCATGGAATCACAGTGAACTGCTTGGCGCCCGGATGGTTTCGCACTGAACAGAACAAAGTGCTCTACGAAAATAAAGAATGGGTGGAATATCTCTGCGACCGCATTCCGCTCAAGCGCCCCGGTCACCCCGAGGATCTGGACGCGGCCGTGGTCTTTCTCGCCGCAGAGTCCAGTCGCTACATCACGGGTCAAACCTTGCTGGTGGACGGCGGAATATCCATAGGAGCAACGCGCGCGCTCGTTTCTTCCAAGGCGCGCGAGGATTAGCCTGGCTGCCGCAGGCTAAACCAGCTCCCGAGCAGCCGGCGCAATCGTAATTTCGATTTGCTCTTTTCCCAACGTCGGATGAATTCCTGTAAGGCGCACCGCTCCCGGTTCTTCTTTCGCGCGAATCCAGATCGCGCCGGTACCGCCAATGAGCGCGAAGGGATTGTCTCCGATGATCTCCGCCGGACCCTCTATCTGCAGCTTGATCGCATCGTTGGCAAAAGGTCGAATCGCTCCGAATTCATCCATCACACGCAGTACGACTCGCGTCGTGTCGGCTCCGTCCGCAATCAGGGTGGTGTCATCCGGCAGGAGTTCAAACTTCATATCGACGCCTCTCCCGGAATAGTTTTTCGTCACCACCAGCTTGCCTTGAATGTATCCCTCGAGTCGCAGATCTCCCCACTTGTGGAAAAGTTCTTTCAACTCAATCACGAACGGTGCATAACGAAGGTGGGCGAACTGTGTGCGGTCAGGATCGGCTTCGGCAACCAGTTGGTTCGCAATGTAGAGCTTGAGATGATCGCAGTTGGAACACACCACGGCCTGCGAGAATCCGACGGATGCGTCGCCGCGCGCCCAATGGAAGGCTGGTTCGAGCACGATGTCTTCGGCAGGATCGCATTGCGACTTGTAAAAGCCTGCGGCGGGTTTCGGCTCGCGGAAAATGTCGGTGACTCCGTGATAACAAATGCGGTCTCCCGATCCGAAGTCGCCATGCGTGTTGTAGTCGAAAGCACACCAGCCGATGCCCCCCGCGTATTGCGGATTTGACGCCAACTGGTCGTGAATGCGGGCGTGCCTCAGCGTGTGCTCCGTCAGCCGTTCCACTTGGTCAATGGTTTTGGTGGGATACGTGTGACCGACGAATTCCGTATTGAGGTATCGCGGGTGATTCGGCGGCTTCAGGGGGAAGCCGAAATCGTTCATGGTGAAGACATCTTCCAGAAACTCCGACTCCTGGAAATACCGTATGCCTCCCGTCTGGCGGGTCGGATCTAACTTGTGCGCCAACGCATTGGTGCGCGTATAAAAGTCGTGGTTGTCTCTGGACTCGTTGATCCGCACTCCCCAAAGAATGATCGAGGGATGGTTCCAATCGCGCTGGATCATGCGGCTCACATTGTCCACCGCGATGTTCTGCCAGTTTTCGTCGCCAATATGTTGCCAACCCGGAATTTCCTCGAGTACCAGAAGCCCCAACTCGTCGCATGCATCCAGAAAGTGCCGCGACTGCGGATAGTGCGAGGTTCGAACAATATTGCACTTGAGGTTGCTGCGCAGGATCTGGGCGTCACGCCGCTGCACCCGGCCGGGCATTGCCTGCCCAACGAATGGAAAAGTCTGGTGACGGTCCAGCCCTCGCAGCTTGATCACCTTGCCATTGAGCTCGAATCCTTGGTCGGTGAATTGCGCTTCGCGAAACCCGATGCGGCGCGAGACGCTATCGATCTGATGGCTTCCGCGCCACAACGAAACCTCGACCTTATACAAGTTCGGATGCACGAGATCCCATAATTTGACGGAGGTCAGATTGGCGAGGTGAACTGTACGCACAACCGCTTGGCTGGTCGCGGCGGAAGCGGGAACATTTTGAGAACCCTTACCCAGCATCCGGTCGCCGTCGCGAAGCACGACTTCCAGTCTCAATGGTTCTGACGACGCCTCCAGATGTTGAAAGTGGCAGTCGACGTCCATGCTGGGGTGCTCGCTCAGCACATCTTGCGGTCTTGCGAATACGTTCTCGAGAAATGTTCCGGGAACGATCCGCAGAGATACTTCGCGGTAAATACCTCCGAAGGTCAAATAATCAATTTCATAGCCAAAGGGAGGAATGTCAGATCGCTCGCTCGAATCCACATCCACGGCCAGAATATTTTCACCGGCAAAATCGAGGTGCGCGGTCAGTTCGAAGGAAAACGGGGTGTAGCCGCCCTTGTATTCTCCGAGGCGCATGCCGTTGATCCAAACCGTGGATGCCGTCATGACTCCTTCGAAGTCGACGAACACATGCTTTGCTCGCGCTTCCGGAGGCAGCCTGAAACGGCGCCGGTAACTGGAGACGAATTCATAAGTCTTTTCGTCGAAGCTGTGCCACGGCAGACGAACATTAGTGTGGGGAACAACCACCGATTCATAAGCGGAATCGTCGAAGTCTTTGAGGTGCGCACCTTCCATCACGCTCCGGCTGAACCGCCAGTTTCGATTCATGGGGAGAATCAGCCGGCCCTCGACGGTTCCCTGTTCCAGCGCAAAGGCTGAGGGAACCAGAGTCGCGCCCGCGATCAAGGTCCCAGTTGTCTTCAGAAAGTTGCGTCGATCCATAACACTCCCTCTTCCTCACCTCTGCGGTAGGGGAATTATCTTCCGATCGAGATACGCCTGTAAACGTTTACGTGCCGGCCTCTTCATTCCATGCTGTGGTCATCGCGGCTACACGCCGGTTCCAAAAATTTCCTAGTCTGGCAACGGTTGACATGCCGCGCGGATACACTTATGGTTTTCGCTGCGAATGTAATCGCTTGCACGTTTTGTGGGAATTGCGTCGTTTGATCGGATCTTCATAAACTACATCGGGGCTGGGGAAATGGAGTCGAAGGAGTTGAGCCGGCAATTCACCAGCATGTTCGGCGGGCACCCTGCCATTTTCAGTGCGCCCGGCCGGGTCAATTTAATCGGTGAGCACACCGATTACAACGAGGGATTCGTCATGCCCAGCGCCATCGGCCTTCGCACCCGCGTGGCGATATCCCGCAGTCCTGAGCGCAAGCTTCGGATTCACTCCCTGAGCTTTCCCGGTTCGTTCGAATTTGATTCCGATAATCTGCCTCCGCAGGCTATCGGAGCTTGGTGTGACTATGTGCTGGGGATTGCCATCGCCCTGCGGCAGAGCGGCCACGCCCCTCCGGCCGCGGATTTGTTTGTGCAGAGCGAGGTCCCGATCGGGGCTGGCCTCAGTTCTTCGGCGGCCATTGAGGTAGCCAGCGCGCTGGCGCTTCTGAGCCTCAATAACGCGATCTTATCGCTCAAGGATATCGCGAGACTGTGTCAGCATACCGAAAATGCGTTTATCGGCGCCCGTGTCGGCATCATGGATCAGTTTGTCTCCTGTCTGGGGAGAGCGGGACACGCGCTCTTGCTGGATTGTCGCTCCCTTGAGTTCGAGTTCATCCCGATTCCCGACCACGTCAGGATGGTGATCTGCAATACGATGGTGAAGCATCAACACGCTGGCGGGGAGTACAACCGGCGGCGCGAGGAGTGCGAGGAAGCGGTAAGAATCTTGGCCAGATGGTATCCGGGAATCCGGGCCCTGCGCGATCTTTCAATGGATCAGTTGGTCCAGCACCGTCACGATATTCCCGAGACAATCTACAAACGATGTTGTCACGTCGTGGAAGAGAATGAACGCGTGCTCAATGGCGGACGCTCGCTCCGCGCCGGCGATTTGCATGCTTTTGGACAGCTGATGCGCGAATCGCACCTCAGCCTGCGTGATCTCTACGAAGTGAGTTGCCCCGAGTTGGACGTCATGTTCGAGCTTGCCGAAGATCTTCCGGGCTACTACGGCGGCCGCATGACCGGCGGTGGATTCGGCGGATCCACCCTTAACTTTGTGGAGGCGAGGGACGCCGAAAGCTTCGCCGACCAAATCTCGGCTCGCTATCAACAAGCGCTAGGAATTCAGCCGACAGTCTACATCTGTTCAGCTGCCGATGGCGCGCGGGCCGAGATCAACGCAGACGGATAGCCACGGCCTCTTTTGCGAAGGTGCGGAGCTGCCAGCAAACCAACTTCTTTTTCTCCGCTGGAAGATCTAAACGCAGAGCGGAAGTGGAAGCTCATGCTCACCGATGTGTGGGGCGGTATGCCGATTTCCCTTATGCCGCGAAGCTTGGGAAAGATTCGCGCGCCAGCACCTGCACGGCACCGGCCCGTCTAATCCGTAGTGATGTCGCTTCGCGCGGCAGACGACGCCTTGACTGGCGCCGTGGATTCCCGCAACACCAACGCGGTGCTGACTTTGATCTCTTGTCCGGAACGCTGCTTGCCCTGTACCGTCTCGTACAATAAATCGAAAGCCCGTCGTCCCAGTTCGTCGCGAGATAGACGAATCGTGGTGAGCGGCGGCTGGGTGAATTGGCTGAGTTCGATGTCGTCGAAGCCGACGACCGAGATATCATCGGGCACACGCAGGCCAACGCGCGCGATGGCACGCAGCGCCCCGATTGCGGTCAGATCGTTGGAAGTCAGCACAGCGGTCGGTGGCTTGGGGAGTGAGAGTAACTGCGTCATGGCCACCTCTCCCCCGTCGATCTTGTGGTTTCCTTGGACCACGCTGCGCTGGCGCTCACCTACTCCACAAGCCTCAATACATTTCAAGAACGCTGTCCGGCGTGTCCGCGCCGACTTCAGTGTAAGTGGCCCGCTAATAAAGCCTATGCGCTGGTGCCCCAGGGAGACGATATGCTGAACCCCTTGTCCGATTCCCTGGGAATAGTCGACCTTAATGTTGCTGATCAGCGGCTTCAGCTTGCCCACGTCCAGAAACACAATGGGTAGCCGACGATGAGAAAGTTCTTGCAGAAGATGGCGGTCGAGTTCCGACGTCATAATGGCAACGCCGTCGACTTTGCGCTCAATCATTCGGCGTACACAACCACCCATGCGCTCGGAGTTGTAATCGGTGTTGGCGACGATCACTTCGTAGCCGCGATGGATGGCGGCAAACTCGAAACTCTTCACCAACTCGGGAAAGAACGGGTTGACGATATCGGAGATGATCAGGCCGAACATTTGGCTGCGTCCGGAAACCAGCGCTCGCGCCTGGGTATTGGGATAATAACCAAGCTCGCGGATGGCGCGTTGCACTTTTTCGGCGGTGCGCGGGCGGACCAGGTCGCTCTGATTAATCGTACGCGACACGGTGGCGGTGGATAGGCGCGCGCGGGCGGCGACTTCCTTAATATTCATGGTGGTTTAGATTACCATCCCCATTCGCCGGGATTTCATATGGGTTGCCAGCCCATTTGTAATCGATTACAGTTCCGCCGTCTTTGGGAGATCCCAGTTGGCTGCTTCGAACTCATCGATGGGCACTGCTATCTCTGGCCTAGCAATGATTATTGCGGCAAACGTTAGGTGGCATCGTGAAAGATGATTCCAAGCGTGTAGCGGCGCCCGGAAGTCAGGCGACTGACGCCGTGGCGAAAATTCACCCGATAGAATCCCCGTTTACCTTGAACCGGGCGATGGTGCACCGCAAAGGCCACAGCATCACCCTTCCTGAGAGAGACCACCTCCGCTCGCGACTGCATGCGAGGACGCTGCTCGGTGAGCACGAACTCGCCACCCGTGAAATCCTGCCCGGGCTCCGATAATAAGATCGTGACCTGAATCGGAAACACGTGTTCGCCATAAAGATCCTGGTGGAGGCAGTTGAAATCACCAGGGCCGTACTCGAGCAGCAAAGGCGTCGGCCGGAGTTGTCCAGCTTGATGACAACGCCGGAGGAAACCGGTGTGTTTATTGGGGTATCGCACATCGATGCCCATGATTTGGTTCCACCTGTTGGCTACGCCTTCGAGATGCGAATAGAGGGTGGCCCTGAGTTCCGAGATGATTTCGGGCAGGGGATAGCGGAAGTACTTGTACTCGCCCCTCCCAAAGCTGAAGCGTTCCATGACTACGTGGCTCCGGAAGTGCTTATCCTCGGGGTAGAGGGCAGCGAGAGTGTCGCACTGTTCTGACGACAGAATTCTTGGAAGAATTGCGTTCCCATACTCATCGAGATTCTGCCTGAGACGCTGCCAGTCAAGGTGACCGACGCGGTCGGCCGGGTTCTCCACGGGAATCTGCTTTTTTGAAGCCAGGGTCATGGTTTTTTCTCCAGATGTGCGCGCCACTTTCTGATTGCCTCCGCGTGCTTCGGATAGTGACTGTAGGTGTCGAGCCGCAGGCGATGGCGGAAAGGCGTTTCACTGCGGAGCTGATCTTCCGGCACGCTTTCGATGAAGGAGAGGAGCCGACGATGAGTGTCTTCGGCCTGCCTTCGAACTTCTGCGAGCGTAAGGCCCCTCTTCTGCTCCGTCATGGTTCGATTGAAGGCATTGATGCCGCCATGTGTTACCGAATATCGCGGGGGTTTTTCGCCCTTGAGAATCGTCGGCAGGTGCTTCAGCGCCTCCTGCTCCCAGGTAGTCACGTGGGCTACGATGTCACGCACCGACCATTCGCCGGTCACACCAGGCTCGGTCAGTTGTAAATCGGACAAGCCGGCGTAGGATTCCTTGAAGATGCTCCAGGTCTTTTCCAGTCGGCTTAAGAATTCCCCTCGATCCACATAGCCCCCAATCGTTGTTTATAAAATGACACCTCCTGGGAGAGAAACCACTCCGAATCTTGCTTTCAAATTCGGCGTCTTCGTTTGTGTTTCGGATTGTCTAAGGAGCCGATTTCGCTAGTTATTAGGCGCGGTAAATCGTCATTGCGAACGCCAATTCACTGGCGAGCAAAGCCCGGTCGGTGCGCCGCCAGCAATCAGTACCTGGGGATATTCCGGATCCAGGCTGGGAGTCCGTGGGTTCGTATCGAGGGATTGTGTTTTCATGGGACCCCACTCTGCGGTTCTCAGTTGAGGTTGGATGCGCTTCATTGCCCGAATGATTGGTTGAGAATGGGCCGACCAGTCAATTCCGAGTTAGCGTCGCTGTGATGATGCAAGAAGGCTGGTGGCCATCGAAGATCACCGCCGGCCTTGCTCTCCGACGGCAGAAAGAGGTAATGAGAATGTCTGCATGCCGGTTAGTTGACCTGTGCGATCCCAATTTTATTGACGCCACTGCACGCGAGATACACTCTTCCGTCCTTCGTTGCGGCTAGGTTGCGAATGACGCCTCCGCCCGATGGAACCGGCGTGGACGAAAAAGATCTGGTTTTCGGGTCAAAACGCACGAGGTTGTTCGGTTTCACCCCGGTCTCGCTGTACCAAACGATTCCGTCGGGAGTCACGGTAATGCCATATGGCTCGGATCCTTCACCGCCGGGGGACTTCCACTCCTCGATCTTCCCGGTTGTGGGATCGAAGTGCCCGAGATAGCCGCGCTCGAAATCCGAGTAATAGATTGTGCCGTCAGTCGCTGCCGCGAGGCGGCGAGGGCGCGCTCCCTGGGACACCTCGTACTCGGTGATCGCCATGCTTTCAGGATCGATGCTTGCCAGTTTGTTCGTCCCGAACTCGCAAAAATACGGAATCCCGGATGAGAGAACTATGATCCCATACGGCACCGCATGAGGCGTCGGGACCTGTTTCAGTTTGATTTCTCCTGTGCGTGGATCGAGTCTTCCAACGAAATTCGATTCTTCGGTCGTAAACCAGAGGATTCCCTTCTGGTCGAAAACGGGAGTGTGTGGATCTGTGGCACGCGGGTCCGGCATGTGATATTCCGTGATCTCGCCGCTCGCGGGATTCAGTTTCCCGATGTATCCTTTGAAAACCGCCGTGAACCAAATGTTTCCGTCGGAGTCGGCAACAAGGCCGTGCGGGCCGGACTTCGGCGTTTTGAGAGGAAACTCTTTGAAGTGTCCAGTCTTTGGATCAAAGCGCCCCAACTTGTTGGCCATCTGGCCGGTGTACCAGAGCGAGCCATCGGGAGCGACGGCCGGATCATGGGGGCGTGAATTAGGAGTGGGAACATCCCACTCTTTGATTGTCACAGTTTTGCTGGCGCTTCCGGCGCCGATGGCATCGGCATAGAATAAGGAAACGCTTAGCAAACAAACGATCCAGGCGAACCGCGACCTAGACCGCCTCCGACATCCGTTAGAGCTCAACAAAGTGCCTTCGTTTATTTCAGCACAATCATACCCTGATTGCATCAGAGACCGATAATCGTCAACTTTATCCAGCGCGCGTGCGTGCGGCCTTTTGTGCCGCCTGAGAGCGGCCTCTTGCACCTTTGGTGCGGGCGGCGCTTCGCGCTTGCTTGGCCAGCGATTTCAGCGAGGCTGCGCCACTTCCCTCACGCTTCAAAGTGCCAATGATTGCGCGAGAGCGTCGGCCAGAGGGTCGGCGACGTGGGTGAGACCGGCCTCTACCGAGATTACGACTGGCTTGTGTTTCTGGACTTGATCTCGCCCCCCTCGAAGAGGTCACCCTACTGCTCCGCCGCTCGCCAACGTGCGGTGCGATCAATGCTCTACCGGCTGGGGAGCGAGAATGGCGCAGGACTGGTTTACCAAACATGCTTTAGCCAAAGGTCTTCATATTTGCGCCGATGAAGCGCTGAAACGGATTGAGCGGGGCTGCTGCCGCGAGTGCAAAACCGTGGGGACCAGTGGACTTGACCAGTGGACTCAAAACACAACAGATGATTGATGCGGAAGACTTCTGCGAATTCTGCAAGCAGCCCCGGCGTGAAATTGTCGGAAACAGACTCAACGTCGACCGGCTCAATTTCGTGCGGCCTTTTGTTTTCCCTCCAAGCCACGCCGAACTCCCGCCCGTCCGGAGTGCGAAGAAAGAACCGGTCACGTACGAGGAGCAGATGAAAAAAGAAGCAGGCTGGGAGGATTATGACGAAGACGATCTGGGCGCCACGGCCTAGAAATTACGAGTCGACGCCCGACCGACCATGATGTCGGGAGCGGAAACTCGGGCGCCCTCCCCGTGCGTGGTCAAGAGGTTCTTGGATGAATCTTGTTGAAACGATTTCTCGTGATTGTGTCCAATTGCCGATATAAGGCTGCGATCCTTTGCGATCGCGAATGATACTCATCGAGATCCAATGAGGTCAATAACGACGGTTTGCGTAACGTATCGATCTGAATTTCCACTAGATGTTCGACTTCGTGCTTGATGGTGAAGACTGGATTCGTCATCATGGCGAACCTCCGCTCGCGATTCTACGACAAGGCACCACGATTTGCGTTTGTGGAAAATGAAGATGATATTCACTCTGCTGTAACAGACGCCTTTTATCGGAAAATTTGGGCGTTTGACCGATTCCATTCAGTACGACCCTATGTTCGTGCATGGCCGATCGCATTGTGTGCTCGTGCGTTACCTGCCCGAAATGCGGGATTTGGGTTGTGCTTCAAAACGCGCACGCCTGATCGATGAAGAACATCGATCAGTTTCGGAAAATCACCTTCCAGCAGCTTGCCGTGCGAGGAGACCGAGATGTAAATCTCGTTGACGCCTTCCGAGCTGCAAAAATCACGCAGGTGCTCGATGCCGCCCGTGGTCGCGACAATGGACGGTCCTTTCCACGCCCACAAGCCGTGCACGGGAGCCGCGGCCTGCGCGGCCGCCGAGCCGCACGAGTCCAGCACCACAGCAATCAATAAAGTTGCTGTTAAAAGTCGAGCTGGGGAAGGCATCATCGAGTTGCTCTCTACTTTATTCCCTCTTTTGCCATGACTGGCGAGAACCGGCGTCAGCTTGCGCCGTCTGTTCGCCTGTCGGCTGGGGTTTTGAGCGTAATCGGGATTTCGCCTACAATCAGCCCACCCCGCTGGAGTTAAGAGACCATCGCCATCGAGGGCGCTATGCGTTCTCCGCTTTTGCATAGATGAAGGCACTCGATGAAACCGGCGTTCCGAAGGGGCGTCGCCAAACGGTAAGTTTGTGTACTTCCGGCCCGTTGAGTTTCTGGAGCAGAGCTCCTATTCTTCTCTGCAGCTAAGATTGAATGCGGAGCCTTCACGAACCGGAACGACCGTGATGGTACACCCTCCCAGGAGAGCCGATGAAGAATGCTTACGAAGTTTTGCAGCAGAAAGAAACAGACCTTGCCCGTGTCCGCCACGAAATCGAGAGCCTGCGGATCGTCGCCTCTCTACTTTCGGAAGAATTACCTTCCGAGGAACTGACCAAAAAGCGCGCCAGATCAGAAGAGGAAACATGGGACCGGGGTTCAGAAAATGCGACCGGAACGGACGGTCTGTTTTCCTCGATAGACCCTGCTCCGCGTCCAGGATTTTGGAACACGCTTAAGCGGCAAGTGTAGCTCGTGCTCGGGCAGGTGCCCACAGAGAACGTCGTCCATCCCCCCCTCTCGAAACTCAATCGTGACCATTCCTCGATGGACGTGCTCACTTCTATCTACGAGTGGCGATTCATGCGAAAAAGTCACAGACAGAGAGGCAGTAAGATGCCCGACTCCGGCAGAAGGTGGCAATCAGCCGAACGCTGCTATGGATTGAGCGACCGCATTTTCGGGGTTTTGGTGGCTCCGAATGTGGCTGGCGGTTTGAACCTTTTGATGCTCCCACCGGCACATCTTTCGATGAAATGATGCGCACCTTCGAGGCGCACGCGACCAAGAGTTTACACCCCATGTTGGCGCCGATCTCGAAAGAGGGTTAGGTGCCCACCGGCAACGAACCAAGTAAGTTGTCGCTGAAACTCAACAGCCGTCAGGCGATTGCGCTCAAAATGCAGGTCAGGCTGCGTCTTCCGCCAACAATTTGGCGAACGAACGGACCGTCCTCAGCTTATCCTCACTGAAACCGCGTAGCTCTTCTTCACTGACTCGGTTCTCGTGCAAGAGTCTCCCAAACACTTGCGTGAGGTGCGAGTACCGATAGTTGTACTTGTGGTCGATCTCTTTACGGCGTTGGGTTAGGTATTCCTGCAGATCCCACAGGTCCGACGGCTGCTTGATCTGGTCGGCGATCTTTTTTGCTTCCTGCATCAACTCGTGAAGCTCCCGTTTCAGAGCAGCGTCGTAAGCTTGGCGCGCGATGGCTTTCTCTGACCTCGACCATGTCATGTCGCTCGCGCTGGCATAACCGTAATGGATGAGAGATCGGGATGGGCTGCTCATGGGCAGATCCTCCGTCTCGACATTCTACCTCTGAGCGAGACACCGTTTCTACGAGGCTGAATCCTTTCTGCGCTTCAGCTACGCACTCAGCTTCCTGAGGGCGGAAGTCGCTTCTAAGGTTAAAAAGGTCGGGATGTCCGAGATTTTGCTTGCAGCCGTGATAGCGTTTCGTAGTCTGGACCGATGCGTGTCGAGCAGGAACTGAATCTGCACAAGCTTACCACCCCGCCTGGGCAAGTTTCCTGGCAATGGCTGCGCCAATCCCTCGCGAGGAGCCGGTGACAAGCGCGACCCGATCGTTCAGCGACGAATTCATTTCAACAGGTCCCAATTTAACTTTGAATTCGACGAATTATCCTGACTTCTTTTCACCCTTCTGGCTGCGGCGGGCAAAGGCGATGCCACGCCTCAACTCGGAGCTGAGGTCTGTTTCCGAGGTGACCACATGCACGGGCTTGCCGGATTCCCGTCCCAGCCAAGCGCTCAATTGCTCGGGGGTACTGGAGACGAAGCGGCCCTGCTCGAGGACCGGCATTTCCTCCGCTCTCCATCGCTTTACAACCGAGACGGGCTCGCCCAGAAATTCGGCGATTTCTTTCCACCCTTTCAACGTTTTGGTCTGGTCAGAGCGTGTTGCCTTGGGTTGTGATCGTTTCGCCATAGGTCATTGAGATGCACATGCGCCGGAAACCGTGAGTTCGTAAAATCGAAAACTCAAGCATTCTGCAGCGCATCAGATTGGGAGCAAGGAGAATCGAAACAGTCACTATGCCAGCCGATGCCAGAAAAGTGGTCCTGAGGTGCGTCAACGCGCTCAACCTAGAGGATCAAAACCGCCAGAAAATACGTTAGCGACGACCTGTCGTTCATCGCCGCCCTGGGCTTGCGTCAGGGAGGCGACGTCTACATCAAAGACATGGAGCGTATGCGCCTCAAATACGACGTGAAGAAGGTTTTTGTCGATGGAAACGACGTTTGCCTTTTTTATGAGCTGCCGATCTCCGTCGCCAATATCTTCGGTTGCGCGTGGTACCAAGTCGCAAACGGGAAGATTCAGACGCTCAAGCTCGTGTTCGATCCACGTCCGATCCTTGAAGCACAGGAGAAACAGGCCAAGACAGCCTAATCCCTCGACAGCGACTCCTCGAACCGCGGGCGGTCATCGAGATACGCGCACGAATGGATCAGGCGGTCGATCGAGGTCCAACCCGAGTTGTAACTTGGCCGCTTCAGACATCAACGCAGGATGCCATGGCGGATCGAACACGACCTCCACGGAGACTTCACTGACGCCTGGCAGCTGTTTCAACCTACGCTCCACGTCGGCTCGCAAGACATTTCCCATGCCACAGCCGGGGGCTGTCATCGACATTTTTACTTCGATTTTCTCTCCGCCAAGCTCGGCCGATGTGATCTTGCATTCGTAGATCAACCCGAGGTCGACGATATTGACGGGAATCTCTGGATCGTAAACTGTCTTGAGTTGATCCCACACCATCTCCGCTTGGAATGGACCCTGAGCTGCTGTCTTTTCGATAGCCTGGCTTGGCGTCAGTCCAAGAGCGTCCGCATCGCTGGCGTCAATGCGGCACATGTAGCCGATGTCGCTGATTACCGTGTAGTTCGTCCCGAGAGACTGGGACATTCGCACGAAACTGCCCGCGGGAAGCACACGCTCGATTCCCCTCGGAATCTCAACCGCCTTGCATTCGCGTTTCAGTTCAATCAATTCACCCGGTTTCATAACTTGAACGACCTCACTCTGTCGAGACGGCCTCCTGTTTTCCATAAAGGGCTGCCTGTAAAGTGTGCCAAGCAAGAGTGGCGCATTTAACCCTGGCCGGGAACTCTGCGACTCCGGCGAATACAACGAGTTTTCCAAGATCAGCCGAACTTCCGTTCTGACTCCCCGTAACCGTGCGATGAAAGTGCTCGAAGAGTTCTTTGGCCTGCTCTTTTGTCTTGCCCTTGACGCTTTCGGTCATCATGGAAGCTGACGCTTTGGAAATCGCGCACCCCGAACCTTGAAAAGCGATGTCCCGAATGGAATCACCCTCCGTTTGAACTGATACCGTAAACCGGTCGCCGCACAGCGGGTTATAGCCCTCAGCTCTGCTGGTCGCATGCTTAAGCTCGCGATAGTTTCGCGGAGCCTTGCTGTGTTCGAGAATCAGTTCCTGATACAGTTCGCGCAAGTCGGCCATCAGCCAAAGACCTCCCTCACCTTTTGCATGCCCCGCACCAGCGCGTCGATTTCGTGCTTTGTGTTGTAGAGGCCAAAAGATGCGCGTACCGTCGCTTCGACTCCAAACCGCTCCATGACCGGCTGGGCGCAATGGTGGCCGGTGCGGACGGCAATTCCCTCCTGATCCAAGACAGTTCCGATGTCATGCGGATGCACACCCTCCATCACAAAAGAAAGCACACCGGTTTTTTCCTTCGCCGTTCCGATCACTAGAGTTCCCGGGATCGCGGAAATCTCGTGGGTAGCGTATGCCAACAATTGGGATTCATGTGCGGCAATGTTTTCCATTCCTAGCTCACTGAGGTATTCAAGCGCCGCCTTCAAGCCAACGGCTCCAGACATATCCGGCGTTCCAGCTTCGAATTTGTGTGGCACTTTGTTGTACGTCGTCTTCTCAAAAGTCACGGAACTGATCATGTCTCCACCGCCCTGATACGGAGGCATCCTTTCAAGCAGTTCTGATTTGCCAAACAGAACGCCTATCCCCGTAGGGCCGTATGCCTTGTGGCCGGAGAAAGCATAGAAATCGCAGTCCAGTTCCCGCACATCGACCGGCATGTGGGGAACGGCCTGAGCGCCGTCGACTAGCACCGGAATGTTTCTTGCGTGCGCCATTTTGACCATTGTGGCGACCGGATTGATCGTGCCCAGCGCGTTTGATACATGAGCAATTGCGACAAGCTTGGTGTAAGGCCCCAGCAGGCGCTCGAATTCCTCCAGAATCAGTTCGCCTTTTTCGTTGATGGGAGCGACTCGCAGTTTTGCGCCCGTTTGCTCACAAAGTAACTGCCAGGGAACAATATTGGAGTGATGCTCCAGGGCGGTGATCAACACTTCGTCGTCTGCGGTTAGGTGAGACCGCCCGTAGGTTTGGGCCACCAGATTGATTGCCTCCGTCGTACCACGCACAAAAACAATGTCTTCGGGCCGGCGTGCATTCAGAAATTCCCGTGCGGTTTCCCGGGCGGCTTCAAACTCTGCCGTCGCACGTTCCGACAGATAATGTACTCCGCGATGGATATTGGCGTTGTCCTGCTCGTAGTAGCGGACGATCGCCTCCATCACTGTCTTTGGCTTCTGCGATGTTGCGGCGTTGTCGAGATAGACGAGTTCACGGCTGCGGACTTTCCTACGCAGGATGGGAAAATCGGCTCGCACGCGCTCGAGGTCGAAACCGGATGCCCTCTCGCGCAACCCCGTTCGCACGGAACTCGCCGGCATCCCGAGAACCTTTGTCATCCAACTTCCTCCCAATTCCTTTCCAACTGGCGATCAGCTACAGTTCCGAACTGCGAGGCATGAGCCATTGCCAGAAGATGAGCTCCGATGAAATGCTCGGCATGCCGGCGTGCGATTCCGGGACTCATGCGTTCCACGGATTCATTGGCGAAGGCCGCCAATAAGAGCCGGCGTGCGGATGCCTCGTCGATTCCGCGTGAGCGCAGATAAAACAACGCACTTTCCTCAATCTGGCCGATCGTAGCTCCGTGCGTACATTTCACGTCGTCGGCATGGATCTCAAGCTGCGGTTTCGTGTCAATCTGCGCATCGTCAGAAAGCAGAAGGTTGCGGTTGGTCTGCTTGGCGTCGGTTTTCTGGGCGTTCTTATGGACGACGATTCGCCCGTGAAAGACGCCGTGTGCATGGCCATCAAGGATTCCGTTATAGAACTGACGGCTGCTGGAATGCGGGCTGGCGTGCTCGACGTACATGTAATTGTCGAGATGCTGTTGACCGTTGCCGATAAACAGGCCATTGATCAGGCACTCGCCGCCTTCCCCGGCCAGCACGGGATGCACATTATTGCGAACGAGGCCGCCTCCGAGCAGGATCGAATGAGAGGCCACATTCGCGCTGCGCCCCTGCTGAATGCGCAACGTAGAAATGTTGAATGTATTAGCGTGCTCACGTTCAATCATGTAGTGCACGACGGTCGAATTCTCGCCTGCAACCAGTTCTGTCGCGCTATTGGACAAAACTGTACCGCCGCCGAGCGACACATACTCTTCAATGATCTGAGCCTGGGACCCGCGTTCAGCCAGCAGCAGATTGCGCGGGTGCAGCATTGTCGGAACATCTCTCTCGGTCGACACAAAGAGCAAATGGATTGGCCTGTGCAACGAGACATTTCGTCCAATGTGCACAAACCCCCCGTCTTCGAGGAAGGCTGTATTCAGAGCGCAAGAAGGATCACGCTGGACATCCAGATATCGTGCCAGATGCTCTTCCAGCGCGCTGGGGTACTTCGCGATTTCCTCTTTCAGACTCGAAACCTTTAGCCCAGGGGGTAAAGAGCTGACAGAAGACAAGCTGCGGACGAAGTGCCCATCGACAAAGACCATCCGAGCCGCAGCACCATCCAGCGTCCAAGCCTTCAACTCCGATTCGGCAATAGGAGCGGCTTCGCGTGCCAGAGAAAACTGGGTGCGGGCAATCGCCGAGATGTTCGTGAAGCGCCAATCCTCGTCGTGAGTCGTGGGGAAGCCGGTCTGGCAGAATAAGGCGAATGCCTCCTCGCGGAGTTTCCGCAGCCATGGCCGATTGTGACCGGCAGCCGAGTTCGCAAACTCTCTGAAGGCCTGCACATAAGTTTCGACGTTTTGCACATTCGCGCTCACTTTTTCTCCACTTCCTCCCACCGTGTCCACTACGCGCCACTACCCGGAAACTGTCTGCCGAGCCGCAGCCTCGGTTGAACCATAGCCTTTCGCTTCGAGTTCAACCGCCAGTTCCGGGCCGCTGGAGCGGACGATGCGCCCGTCGACCAGCACGTGCACAAAATCGGGAACGATGTGATTCAGCAAGCGCTGATAGTGCGTGACCACTAACATCGCCCGCTCGGGACTTCGCATGGCGTTCACTCCTTTGGCAACAATGCGGAGAGCATCGATGTCCAAGCCGGAGTCGGTTTCATCAAGAATCGCCAGCTTGGGCTCAAGCACCGCCATTTGCAAAATTTCATTCCGCTTCTTTTCTCCGCCCGAGAAGCCCTCGTTGACCGAACGGTTCATCAGCTTTTCATCCATGTCCAAGAGCTTGAGCTTTTGACGGAACATCGGAAGAAAATCCATGGCATCCATTTCATCTTCACCGCGGTATCGACGGATGGCATTCAACGCAGAACGCAGGAAATACGTATTGCTGATTCCGGGAATCTCGACCGGATACTGAAAGGCCATGAACACACCTTCGCAGGCAGCCTCTTCGGGCTTCATCGCCAGCAGGTCCTTGCCGCTGAAGAAAATTTCACCGGCTGTCACCACATACGTATCCCGTCGCGATAAGACCTGTGCCAACGTGCTTTTGCCGGAGCCATTGGGGCCCATGATGGAGTGAATCTCACCGGCATTCACGGTCAGGTTGATACCCTTCAGGATCTCGTGCCCAGCAACGGCGACGTGCAAATCTCTGACCTCAAGCAAGCTCATCAAATGTTTCCTTAAATGTTTCCTTTCCCGACTCGCGCGGCGCTTTCTCAAACCACATCAACCCACGCTGCCTTCAAGACTCACGCTCAGAAGCTTCTGCGCTTCCACCGCAAACTCCATCGGCAGCTCGCGAAAGACCTGCTTGCAGAAGCCGTTCACGATCATCGAGACAGCATCCTCGGTCTTCAGGCCACGCTGCTGCAGATAAAAGAGCTGATCCTCGCCAATCTTCGAGGTAGAGGCTTCATGTTCCATGCGAGCAGTGGAGTTTTTCACTTCGATATAGGGAAACGTATGCGCGCCGCACTGATCCCCGATCAGAAGGGAATCGCATTGCGTGTAGTTCCGCGCATGAGAAGCACCCTTCAGAATCTTGACCATTCCGCGGTACGTGTTCTGACCGTGCCCAGCCGAGATACCCTTCGAGACGATTGTGCTGGTCGTGTTCTTCCCGAGATGGATCATCTTCGTGCCGGTATCCGCCTGCTGGTAGTTGTTGGTCAGCGCAACCGAATAGAACTCGCCCACGGAGTTGTCCCCTTGCAGGATGCAGCTCGGATACTTCCAGGTGATTGCCGAACCGGTCTCGACCTGGGTCCAGGAGATTTTCGAGTTCACGCCCAAACATTTCCCGCGCTTGGTCACAAAGTTGTAGATCCCGCCGCGTCCTTGTTTGTCGCCGGGATACCAGTTTTGGACCGTGGAATACTTGATTTGCGCGTTGTCGAAGGCGACCAACTCCACCACCGCCGCGTGCAACTGGTTTTCATCGCGGATGGGTGCGGTGCAACCCTCGAGATAGCTGACGTGCGCGCCTTCGTCGGCAACGATTAGCGTGCGCTCGAACTGACCGGTCTCGGCGGCATTGATTCGGAAGTAGGTTGAAAGCTCCATCGGACAGCGCACGCCCTTCGGGACATAGACGAAGGAACCATCGGTGAAGACGGCAGCGTTCAAAGCGGCGAAGAAATTGTCGGTGTGCGGAACGACCGATCCGAGATATTTCTGGACCAGTTCAGGATGCCTCTGAACCGCTTCCGAAAACGAACAGAAGACGATTCCGAGTTCTGCCAGCTTGGCCTTAAAGGTGGTGGCAACCGACACGCTGTCAAAGACGGCATCGACCGCCACCCCGGCCAGCAGTTTCTGCTCAGCCAGGGGAATCCCGAGTTTTTCGTAGGTGCGAAGAATTTCCGGGTCGAGCTCGTCCAGGCTTTTCAGCCCCGGCTTTTGTTTGGGCGCCGAATAGTAGACGATGTCCTGGTAATCGATCGGCCCATACTTCACATTGGCCCACTTCGGCTCCGCCTGCGCCTTTTCCAGCGAGGCCCAGTGCCGATAAGCTTTCAGCCTCCAATCCAGCATGAATTCCGGCTCCTGCTTTTTGGCGGAAATCGTGCGGATAATCTCTTCATTCAAACCTTTGGGAACGCGTTCGTCTTCGATCTCGGTGACGAAACCCCACTTGTATTCACGTTCCGCGAGGTTGCGAATTGTACTTACGTCTGCACTCATTGCATTCTCCCTGCTAGGGCGCCGGCAATGGGTACGAGCTTTCCTCTGCCATCCCGAATTGCCGTCAACTGCATCGGCCGGCTTAGATCGGAAAGCATGACTCTTGCGAGCGCTCCGTGCACCACCTGGCTGATGATTCGCTGGTTGTCGCGGATCGGACATGAGGGCTCAAGCTCGCAGAGTCCAGACACATCCGTACTGCAGCATTCGGTCAGAGCAAACGGGCCTTCTAGCGCTGAAATGATCTCGGTTATCGAGATGAGTTCCGGCTTGCGAGCCAATGCATAGCCGCCCTTTATCCCGCGCTGGGATGCCAGCAACCCGTTTTTAATCAATGCCTTGAGCAGCTTTCCGACCGTCGGCAATGGCAAATGGCACTCGGCCGCCAGCTCTCGCGCCGTGTGCCATTCCGTCAACGGACTGCGGGCAATCCGGCACATCACGAGCAAGCCGTAGTCGGTCAATTTTCCCAGGCGAATCATCGGCAAGTTCACCTAGCCATAATGATTTTGATGCAACGCCGCCTAAATGGGACCGATTTAGTACTTTTTTATTTTACGATGCCTTTCGCCTCCGGGGAGGCTGATGGAGCGTGGCCGTCCGGCGGGTGTTCGGAAATCGCATTACCCGTTGCGGGCGAGATCCAAAGGCTAAGGTAGTCGTGACGAAACTTGTGAACAAGCTCGATGCGGTGGAGGCGGCGGGGCCGAAAAGCACGATCCGCAGTGTGGTCAGTCTCGTCCAACCAAGGAGTTAGAACGGTTTACTTTAGGAGCCCCCAGAAAAACAGCGGACAAGATCAATCCGCAATTCCGACTGACTGGCTTTGCTGATAAAAGTCCAGAATTGCCTGGACCACTATTTCTTCGCCGGCATCGGTGTTGAACATCGCATGATAGACGGCACGGTTAGGCCACTCGACATGAAAATATTGCTTGATGAAGCCCGCACGCTCGCGGTCAACCCTATCCACCAATGTTGCCGCATCCGAGCCCCTCTTGCCTTCTGACACTAAGCGTCTCACCTTCCCTTCTCTGGAGGCATAGAGAAAGAACCGAAAAGTGTCTTTGCGATGGCGTAAGAAGTGCTGCGAACCTCGTCCCACAATCACGCAATTGCCGGCGCTCGTGACGCGCTCGACCACTTGCTCGGAGATTCTCACAATGCTGTCAGCATCGAGCATTTCGATGGGTGCGCCCCGGCTGCCCTCGTAGCTGCCTAACGCGAAAGACTTGATCAGCCGGTAATAAAGAGGATCGCGCCGTTCTTCCCGCTTTTGTACTACCGAGCTTTCGCAATGTGCCAGACGCGCAATCTCTTCTGTCAGCAACTGGTCCCAGAGCTTCCAGCCCAATCGAGCAGCCACTTTTTCGGCGATGGCCGCCGCTCCAGAACCGTATTCGCGCTCAATGGTGATAATTCGAATCATTTGGCCGACCGCGCCATCTCGTCCTCTCGTCTCGCTTTAGATGCGGTCCGAACGCCTAATTAGATGCGGTCCGAACGCCTAAGGGGATGGCGCATATTGAGGTCCGAGAACGCAGATTACGAACGATTAGTACCAATTCGGCATCGAAAGCTTGTGGACTGTGTTCGAGCGGTCGTGAGCCGCCGCCATGTTCAATGGCCGGAAGTGAGATGGTGAAATCGTGGGTTTGCAACCGGGTGCTAATCTCAAGGTGATGAGGCCTAGCGCACGCGTCCGGCTGATTGTGGTCTCGAACCGGCTTCCCTTGACATTGCAGAAGACGGAAGAAGGCTGGAAGACAGTCCGGAGCTCCGGAGGTCTGGCGAGCGCGATGAATCCACTGCTGGGAAAAACCGGGGGGGATTGGATCGGATGGGCGGGAGATGGCGGGGGAGAAGACAGTCCGGAGCGACGGGCGATTCTTTCGGAATGGGCCGAGACGGACCACTGTTTCGCGGTGAATTTGCCGAAAGATGTAGCGGCGGGATTCTACGAGGGTTATGCCAACCAAACGCTCTGGCCGGTCTTTCACAATTTTCCAGCTCGATTGAAGTTTGACGCGAAGGACTGGGAAGCTTATGTCGAAGCGAACCGAATCTTCTGTGAGGCGGTCGTCGAGCGTTATCAGCCGAATGACTTGATCTGGGTACACGACTATCACTTGATGCTCCTGCCCCAGATGTTGCGCGATAAGCTGCCAGACGCCGCAGTCGGTTTCTTTCTGCACATCCCTTTTCCATCTTCAGAGATCTTTCCTGTTCTGCCCAGACGCGAGGAACTTCTCGAGGGTCTTCTGGGAGCGGATCTGCTTACTTTTCAGACGCACGGATACTTGCAGCAATTCCGCGCCGCGCTGCTGCGCGTGCTCGGCATGGAGAGCAGAATCGGGCAGACTGCGGTCGGGAGCCGTCCGGTGCGTATGGAAGCTCTCCCGATCGGCATCGCGCCCGAAGAATATACAGACCTGCTGAAGAACGATAAGGCTACGGCCCGGCAATACGCGGAATGGGTTGCCCGTTATCAGGGAAGAAAAGTGCTGCTCGCCGTCGACAGGCTGGATTACACAAAGGGTGTTCCCGAGCGCCTGCGTGCCTATGCGTATTTGCTTCGCTCCTCTCCGGAGCTGAAAGAGAAGGTCGTCCTGATTCAGATCGCTGTGCCTACCCGTGAAGCTATCGACACATATCAGGACTTACGGACAGAGGTGAACCGCTTGGCCGGGGAAATCAACGGCAAACTCGGCACCCCGGAATGGACGCCTCTGGTCTACATCAACCGCTCCATTGAACGGAGTGAACTGGTGGGTCTCTACAAACTGGCCGACGTCTGCTGGGTCGGGTCTCTTCGCGATGGCATGAACCTGGTGGCAAAGGAATACGTAGCCTGCAAGCCCGAAGGAGACGGCGTACTGGTCTTGAGCGAATTTGCCGGCGCCGCCGCCGAAATGGGCGAAGCGCTTCTGATTAATCCCTTTGACGAGGAGCGCACCGCCGCGACCATCAAACGTGCTCTAGCCCTCGATGAGCAGGAGCGGCAGTTGCGGATGACGGCTCTTCACAATCGAGTCCTCCGGAACGACGTTTTCCATTGGGGAGAACGGTTTCTTGCCGCACTTCAGGATGCGGTATCGGAGCGCGGGCGCTACATTGACACGCAGCCGCAAAGGCTGCGACCGAGCGAAGTGCGCGATGCCTACCTCGGCGCGAATCGGCGTTTGTTGATTCTCGACTACGACGGAACTTTAGTCCCGTTCGCAAAACGGCCACCGCAAGCGGCTCCGCCTCCGGCGGTACTTGATCTTCTAAGTGCGCTAGCGGCCGATCCGAAAAACCTTCTAGCTCTGCTATCAGGGAGGTCGGCGGAAAACCTGGATCGGTGGTTTGGAAAGATTCCAGAACTGTGCCTCGTAGCCGAGCATGGCGCTGAGATCAAAACTCCGTCTGCATCCACCTGGGAATCCTTGCGACCGCAACCGCCAACCGATTGGAAGTCTACGGTCATGCCTATTCTCGAGCACTTCGTGGATCGCACGCCCGGCAGTTTTGTGGAAGAAAAGAAATACGCTCTGGTGTGGCACTATCGCATGGCCGAGCCCGAATTTGGCGAGTGGCTGGCGAACGAGCTAGTAGCGATGTTGGAGGCCATGCTGGCCGAGACGGAACTCAGAGCCTTTCGGGGAGAGAAAATCGTAGAGGTAAAGCCGGTCTGGGCCAACAAGGGCGAAGCGCTCGCGCCACTGCTCAGAGACCTTCCTGATCCTGATTTTCTGTTTGCGGCTGGCGATGATCGCACCGACGAAGATCTTTTTGAGCGCTTACCCAATCCTGCTTGGACGGTGCACGTCGGTGGTGGCCCCACGCGGGCCTCCTTCGTGGTGGCGGATTTCCTGACCTTGCGCCGGGTATTGGAGTTGTTAGCGGAATCGGGCGAGGTTGGTCGCGCCTCGTGAATCGGCCCATTCGTTCATCGGGCATTCGGATTTCGTTCTTGCACGTTCGATCGAGTGGAATGACGCGCCATTTGGCACCAATGCATCCGCTACTGCCGGGAATGTCTCACCCTCCATCCAACGCGTATGGTGAGCGATAAGTATCTGCCCGCCTCCGCCATGGTCGAGGTACGAGAGTGTTAATCCGTTGTGCTGAAATCTATGCTTCTCGATCACATCCTCGCCGTCCAAAGCCGGTCGAACTGGTTTCTGCGACGGTCTGCGGATGGCGCTTTGACGAGGAAAGGCAGCTGTTAGAGTCGGAGGATGTATGGTGTGGCGCGTCATGCGAGGCAGATTAGGCTGCTCTGTTGTGCTGGCTCGCTTTCGCTTGTTCCACGCGTGCCGCAAGCAACTTCTTTGCTCTTTCCAGTTCACGCCGGCGGGCGGCGCTCAGTCCTTTACCTCCACGATTGATAAAGTACGTGAGCATGCGCATGCCCGAGCTTGGACCCTTGGGAGAAACCTTTTTCGAGGCGAGCGACCGCGCGATGGTAGAGGCATCCTTGGTAAACAGGCCCTTCGGGGGATGGGTAGAGTCGGTTTTGACCTTTGCAACCCAGCGTTTTCCGCCCTTTTGTCCGCGGCCCCTCGATGATGATGATTTTGCTGACCCTTTTTCTCCCGATCTGTGCACTACCATGATCAACTTCTCCGCTTGTAAGATGCCTGCTTGTGAGATGCCGATGACCGAGTGGAAGTTTATTTGTCGGAATTGGCGAGCCGGCCAAGAATTGGAGGCTGAGGTAGGTAGTCAGGGTGGCAACCGGCAAGCGCTGGAGTTCCTCATCTGAATGCACATGGGAATGCAAGCGCAGGTGCCGGCCGCTGTCGCGGCGCATCCGGGTCGATCAAAATCTTCCATGGTTGGTTCCGGTTCCCGGATGTGGCGCTTGATTCTGTCAATTGCGGATTCGAGTTGTTGAAGACTGAATGCTCGCCGAAATCTGATTTCGGCGTTGAGCGAGTGGGCGCCGCCCTCGACCAGTCATCGAAAGCCGCGTGATTCCATGTGTCCGCTCAAAAACGATGATGCACGCAAATCGCCAACTCTCTATACGTGAGGCATCACTTTGTCCGCCAGGCGCTCCATCTGTTCCTCTTCATCGAACACCGGGTTCAAGAGGACGTGATTCACTCCGGCATCTTTCAGGCGTCTGACCTGGTCGACAATATATTCTGGCGATCCCCATGCCGCGACCTGATCCGCCATTTCGGGCTTGTGATAGAAGGCTCCGAACCACTCCCTCAACCGCGGTAGATTATCCCCCAGCGCGAGGTACAAGCGCTTGGCCTTTGGAAAGTCCGGCGGCAATTGCTTGATATCTTCGAGAAACGCTGCCATCGGAGTCGAACCTGCGCCAATGTAGCCGTCACCCAGTTCCACCGCCCGGCGCAAAGCGGCCTCGACATGTCCGCCGAACCAGATTGGCGGGCGCGGCTTCTGCGCCGGCTTCGGCTCCATCGGAATATTATCGAGCTGGGAAAAGCGTCCTTTCAGCGTTACTCGGTCTTCTGTCCACAGCCGCTTGATGATCTCCAGATTTTCGCGGAACCTGGCGACCCTGCCTTCCGGCGCGAGTCCGTAAGCCGGATAGTGTCGGCGGCTCGCGCCAAGCCCCACTCCGACAATGAGTCTACCGTTGGAGAGCACATCGATTGAAGACAACGACTTCGCCAGGTCAATCGGGTTACGCTGCGCGATTAAAAGAACCGCTATCCCGAGGCGCAGCCGTTTCGTTACTGCTGCCGCATACGCCAGAGTTGTTACCGATTCGAGAACTGGAGCGGTTCCGATCACTTGCTCAATGCACCACGCGCCTGCAAAGTGCAACTCTTCGGCTCGGTGCAGGAAGCGCTGGATACGAACTGGGTCCGGATAGGTCTGCGGAATCGCGATAGCAAAGTCCATTTTCTTATCTCCCATCACCGATAGGGAACTTGCCGTTCGGATGCCGCAGGGCAGCCATCCGATTGACGCCAAGCTTCAACAAACCTGGTCTCTAGGAATCCCTTAAGAGTGCACTTTTGGCAGAATCCTGGTCCTGCGGCTGAGGGGTCATGCGATCGGGATTTTCTCAGCCGTCCCCATCGTTGTCTGAGTCATGGGATTGATAGTCAGATTAGTAAATAGCGGTCGCTCCACTCGAAGCCCAACTCGGATACAAGCTCACCCCGCCGGACCAATCATAGGCCCTTCGAGTCCGGAATTATGTTTCAGAACCAAAGTTAGCTGTTACGCCGCTTCCTCGTCCCGTTTCGTGGTGGAAGGTTTCTTTTCCTCGCCATTCGTCGCCTCTTTGCTTGCCGGAACTGCGGATTTTGTCTCGGCGCTAGCCTTCTCTTTTTTTGCCGACGCTCCTTCCCTTGCGGCTGGCTTGCTGTCGCTCTTGCTCTCGCTCTTATCCTTATCATCTTTACCTTTGTCCTTAGCGCCTTCCATGGACTGTGGTGGAGGTTGCGCTGCAGCCTGTTTTTGTTCCTGTGCCGCAGTCTGCTCTTTTTCTGTTTCGACGGAAAAGAGGCGCTCTAATCTCACGCGAGCCGCGCGCCACCGTACGTTGCTGGCATTGCTGGCCTGGTTCAAGTAAGGAGCGAGTTGGTCATCCGTGACGACGCCTTTCTCTTTTAAGAACTGCAAAAGAGCACTCTGTTGGGCCTCTAGACTTTCAAGAGACGAGCCGAGTTCATTTAAGAGTTCCTGTGCTAGATGAACGTTCATGATTCCTCCAAACAGGTTGGATGCCAAAAAGCTACCGGCCGCTTTTGGATTCGGATCTGGAAAACGGCATGGGGGCCGATCCTCTCGAGCATTATGCGGCCTTAAGGGCGTCGTTGCGGAGGCGTATGCCTGCATTCCGGAACACAAACCGGATGTCGCTTGGTATCACGCGAGATGAGTCATATTCCAGCGTGATCTGCCGTTTTCGCTCATCCCCGGACGAGCGCGTCCATCTCTCGTTCGAAGAGGCCCGTCATAGGAAACACCGCAGTTAGAAAAGTCATTGCTTGTCCATGCCTCGTTTCGGTCTGAATCGGGAACAGAGCTGCCAGTTCCAGAGGGAGAACCTGTGATCTGAACCTCGTGTCGAACATGCTTGTTCAGCTTAGAGGTATCCCCTGCAGTTCATAGGTGCTCCGGAATCGGAGGTCAGAGTATAGCTTCCGTTCGCGGCCTGCAGGCAGCCTTTGACTGTAGCCTGTCCTGCGGCCGTAGGCCCGGCCTGGTTGAGCCGGTCTGCGGATATTGCTGAGCCGTCAGCCAAGCTGTCGACACCAGGGGAGCCAATACGAGCACCACTGTCTTTGGCTTATAGCGACTCCGTTCGCTTTCTCGATTCGATACCTGAGTTAACGACAGGGTTTCTAATGTTTTCAAATTCAACCCTTTCAAAAACGAGGATTTGAAAGGGCACCCGATTCAGCTTGCAGCTGCCCTTGGCAGCTCCTGCCTTTTGCCCGGAGAAGTTCCGGAATCTATGCGACTAGAATAACGCTTGTAGGCGGAGACTACGGAGAAGTTGTGCGCGGCTAGCCCGACCACGAGCCTTGGCAACGGCGCCACAAAAAAATTGAATCTGATTCTGAAAGGAACACAACAGTCTGACCATTCGATCACAAAGCAAGCATCGAATTTTCCTTCTGTCACCCGCAAGCCTCTCAGGCATTCGCGCCGCGTACCTTCTCCGCCCAAGTGCTGAGTCCGATTTCGCGTCCCGGCTGCGCCGAGCGGGCGTGACGCTGGGGGAGCTGTTCAGTTTTCTCAGCGGCCTGTACTTTCGCGGCAAGCTGGCGTACGCCCAAGCCTTTTCCATGCCCCCACTCGATGCATCTGGAGCGTTCGTGATTACTGTGACGGCGGGCTTGCTTCCACCGGAAACGGTTGTCACTATCGAGCAGTTGCGGGAGTGGTCAGGAATCAACATTGATGCAGGTGATCCTCGATACCGCGCCCCTCTCGACCGTCATTGCCGGTTGCTGTTGGAAAGGATCCACGATCAGTGCGAGATTGTTCTGCTCGGCAGCATTGCCACGCCCAAGTACGTAGAACCTTTACTTCACGTTTTTCGGGACCGTTTGTTCTTTCCCGCGGAATTCGTGGGAAGAGGCGATATGAGCCGTGGCGGACTGATGCTGCGCTCGATCGAAACACGCAAAGAACTCGCGTACATACCCGTCATGAGCGCGACACGTCGTGGCCCAAGACCTCCGAGGCTTTGGCCATTGGATCGACTTTAGCCTCCTCTCGCGTGGCCGGACGCTAGTTTGTGCGGGACGCTGGCTGTTGTTATCCCAGAGTTCAGGCTGCGCGAATCGAGTCACACCGGCGTAATCAGCGGCTTCGTCTTTGGAATGGCCGGCAACGTTTCTCGGCTAATGCCGAGGTGCGCCATCACTAGTTCCGGAGGAGTGTTCGCGAGCTGTCGAACTTGCAGACCCTCGGTCTGCCAATCGCAATACCATCAAGGCGATGCGCCTTGCTTCTCCTACCAAGCGGCTTTCATCTTTCCGTGAATTGTTCCTGACTGGGTTTGTTGGGGTGCGCAGGCGGGCAGGAGCGCGCCCCACATACGCATTTTTATCTCTTAGGTTGTGTATCGGACTTGTCCTGCTTGGGTGACGGCATCGCTCCCTGCTGCTCGCTCGTAGGAGGGACGATGCCCTTCATCCGCATGTAGGTGACAAGGTTTCCGTAGTGCTCCATGTTGTGCCCGATGTTGATATTCAGCAAGGCAAACTTAGGTACGTTGTTTCCGAAAAAGCGCACCATTTGAGTGGATGCTGCGTCGGTCATAGAGTCGTACACCTTGTCACAATAGGCAAACCCCTCCTTAAGTGCGGCGATCAGATCGGCTTTTGAGGTTTTGGTCTTCTCAATTTTCAGGTCGGGATTTTTTTCACCGGAAGTGGTGGAGCAAAACAGATACTGCGCGTCGGCCAGGTGCCCGATGATCTGGCCGTAGCTGCGGACACTGTCGACGGGCTTGAAGGTGTAATCTTCCTCCGGCGTTTTTTCGGCGGAACGGAGCAGGATTCCCTTGGTTCTTTCATAGCTGCGTTTGTTGATCGTGCTGAACGGATTCTCAGAGGCTTGCTTTTCCTGAGAAAAAGCGGGCAGAGCAAGAACGCACAACAGAATTATCAGAAGAGGTTTTCGCATGGGTTTTCTCCTTTTTCGATTGGTACGCAAGGGTAGCAGAAAATTCGAAAAGGCTTGTTAACCTACAGGAACGCCAGGCAAATCAAAGAACTCTCTGATCTGAGCCCCATACTTCCTGACAATATATCTCTGCTGAAGTGTCCGCGCGTTTGAGTGTCGTGAGTTTTGCGCCCGTGATCTCGGCTAATCTCTTGCTCCGCATGCCGGGCAGCTGCGGATCATCCTGGCATGACGCATCAGCCCTTGGAACCATCTATTTCCTTTTATGTGGTGCCAAGGACCGTAGAAGCTGCCGCCAATGACGAAGACCGGATTCGGTGCCAGCCGGAATCGCTGACCGAACGCAATTTCTTCCAATTCCTTTGGAAAAGCATCAAGCGCGAGTCTTTCAGGCACCTGCCTCGGGCGGATTGGGCAGCGGTTGGATCAGGTGAAGGCCGCACTCGGTCTTGGTAGATCCAGACCATCGACCGGCTCTGGAGTCTTCTCCGGCGCGCACGGCGCGAGTGCAATGAGTGCAACCAATGCTGGGATATTCGCGGTCGTGCAGCGCGTTGTATGGCGTGTCATGCTGGCGGATGTATTGCCATACCTGCTTGGAATTCCAGTCGGCGAGGGGGTTAATTTTCACCAAACCAAATTTTTCATCCCATTCAATTTTGCCGGCGCTGGCACGGGCAGCGGTTTGATCGCGGCGGATGCTGGTGATCCAGGCCCGCAGTTCGCCCAGCTTGCGACGCAGCGGTTCGACCTTCCTCAGATTGCAGCATTGATCAGGATTCTGTTGCCAGAGGGCTGGACCGTAAAGGCGTTCCTGCTCTTCCGGGGAGAGAAGTGGATAGACCTTTTCAATGGTGACGCCGTATCTTTGCTCGACACGGTCCATTAAGTTGTAGGTTTCGGGAAAGAGAAATTCTGTATCCAGAGTGAAGAGGCGAAAATTCTGGCGGGTACGGGAGGCGATGTCGATCAGGACCATGCCTTCCGCGCCGAAGGCGGAAGAGATTGCCACGGTGTTGGCGAAAGTTTCGAAGGCCCAGCGGAGAACACGTTCTGGGCTCCAGCTTTCGGCGGCGGCCTGCAAACGCACAACTTCTTCCTTCTTCATGACCGGGATTCCTCTTCATTCGCCCCCCCAAGGGAGGTGAGACTCTGCGCCAGCACCGTCTCCATAACGGGAAAGTCGGCTTCGATCTGATCAGCAGGACGGTCGGCGAATTTCACCACTTCGCCAACCACGAGCAGGGTGGGGGCGGCGAGTTTCGGAGCCCGATGGAGATGCGAAATTGTGGTACGGTGCACTTGCTGCTGCGGAGTGGTTGCCCGCGAAATGATGGCGCAGGGAGTCTCCGGTGCAAATCCAGAGGTTGCGAGCCGGCTGGCCATTCCGACGTAGTCGTGGCCGGGCATGTAGATCACAAGCGTCGACTCTGATCCCGCCAAGCGGCCCCAATTTTCACGGGTATGTTCAGAAGCACGATGACCAGCCGTCAGTACCAGGGTGGAAGAGGTTTGCCGGCGGGTGAGCGGAATACCGGCTGCGGCTGCAGCACCCAGAGCGGAAGTAACGCCGGGAACAATCTCATAGGCGATGTTCGCTCGCCGCAGCGCTTCGAGTTCTTCTCCAGCGCGGCCGAAGATCAGTGGGTCACCACTCTTCAGGCGCACCACCTGCCGTCCTGAGGCAGCCAGCGTGACCAGGAGAAAATTGATCTCCTCCTGCCGCAAAGTCTTGGATCCGCAGCGCTTGCCTACGTTCCGCACTTCGGCGGGGTGGGCAATCAATTGCAATATTTCGGGCGGGACGAGGTCGTCGTGGAGGACCACGTCCGCGGTTCGCAACAACCGAAGAGCTTTTAGGGTGAGCAATTCGGGATCGCCCGGACCTGCGCCCACCAAGTACACTTTGCCGTTCATACGGTTACTCTCCTGTCGTCTTCCGCGAACGCATTTTTCTGCGACTCTTCTGCCAGGGCGGCCGCGAAAGCCTCCCGGTTTGCCAGCGAATGCAGCAACTTACGTTTGCGCTGCGGACTAAGATTGCTGGCCAGTACAAATCGTCGTGTGGCTCCCAGTTCCGCGACCCACTGCGCGTATGCGGGACCAAATTGCCGTTCGAGCTGTTGCCGGATCCTTTGCGCCAGGGACGGGCTTTGTCCGCTGGTGGAGACGGCAATTTGAAGATCGCCGCGGCGTACGACCGCGGGGTAATAGAAGTCGCAATATTCCGCAACGTCTACTACATTGCACAAAACGTGGCGGCGCTGCGCTTCCCAATAAATCGATTCGTTGAGCGCAGGGGATGCGGTGGCTACGACCGCCAGAAACGTTTCGTTGAGATCTTCCGCGGCGAAGGCGCGGAGTTCGAGCGTGATCTTACCTGCTCTTGCCCAGTCATGGACCGCGGCAGCCGCCTCCAGGGCGACGACGTGGAGGCGAGCGCCTGTGTCGATGAGGCCGCCGATCTTGGGCTCGCCGATCTTACCGGCGCCGACTACCAGGCAACGTTTGTCTTCGAGCTTCAGAAACATGGGGAATAAGTTGCTCATGGTTCGATCAGCCTTCCACTCCGCTAGGAACGCGTCCCTCGGGCAGATCGCGCAGAACTGGAGCGATGGTTTGTCCTGCAAGGTAGTCGCGCAATTCCGCATCGCTGTGGCGAGAAAAAAACTGCCGGAGATTTTCACCCGGGTTGCCATAAGCGAGATACCGGCGCAGAAGGCGCTCGATGGCCTCCGGGACTTCAGTCGCGAGGCAGCGGTATCCGACCGGGTGCGCGATGGCCTGATGGAGACCGACGGCGCCGCCGAGGCAAAAGTAGTAGGCGTCCAACATTTGTCCGTTGACTTTTAGCTTCTTGCCCTCAATTCCGATGTCGGCGATCCAGTGTTGTCCGCAACTATTGGGGCAACCGGTAACGTGCAGCTTCAGATGCTGATCGAAGCCAGGCAGGCGCTCTTCCAATTCTTCAACCAGCCAGCGGGAGAAGGTTTTCGTCTCGGTGATGGCGAGCTTGCAAAACTCGCTGCCGCTGCAGGCGATGGCTCCGCGGAAGAACGGCGAGCCACTCACCGGCAGTCCGATTTCGCCCAGCTCCTTAGCGAGCTCGTCCGCCCGCAAGCGAGGGACGTTGATGATCAGCAGATTCTGCATGTTGGTGGTGCGCAGTTCACCGCTGGCGAAGCGCTCGGCGAGATCGGCTGCGGCATCCATCTGTTCTGGAGTAATTCGGCCGCGAAGAACTGCAGATCCCACGAAGCAATAGCCAGGCTGTTTTTGCAGGTGAATGCCGACGTGATCGCGATAGACGTCGGAGGGCGCGTGCTCGGGTTCTGCAGGATCGAGCTGAAATCCGATACGTCGCTCGAGGTCTTTCTGGAAATCACTCGGAGTCCAGCCATGGCGCAGGAAGAGAAACTTCAGTCGGGCGCGCTCGCGGTGCTCTCGAAGTTGAGTGGCATCGCGAAATAATTCGGCAACTCCCTGGATCACTGGCAGGACTTGATTCCAGCGGACGAAAGCGTTCAAAGGCACGCCCAGATAGGGCTCGGTGGAAAGTCCGCCACCCACGCGCAAAGCGAAGCCGATCTCAGGCTTGCCACCGACGACGCGCGGGAGCGCGGTGAGGCCAATATCGTTGATCTCTGGGTAGGGGCACCAGACACGGCATCCGGTGATTGAAATCTTGAACTTGCGCGGGAGGTTGTAGAACTCGGCATTGCCGGCCAGCATGCGATCGGCTTCGAGCGCCAGCGACGAAGCATCGCAGATTTCGTCTGCGTCCACGCCGGCGACGGGGCAACCCGTGATGTTGCGAGTGACGTCGCCGCAGGCGCCGATCGAGTTCAGGCCGACGCGCCACAATTCTTCGAGTACTTGGGGGAGAGCCTCGATCGTGATCCAGTGCAGTTGAATGTTTTGCCGCACCGTGAGATCGGCGGTGCCTCGGGCGTAGCGGCGAGCGAGGTTGGCGATGGTTCGCAGTTGGTCAGAGCGCAGAAGGCCGTTGGGAATGCGAATGCGGAGCATGAAGAACGGCAAAGCGCGTCCCACGCCGCCCTGACCACCGACGACGCCGGCACCATCGCCCTGCGTATAGACTCCCCACCAGCGGAAGTAGGTTCCGATCCATTCGGGAGGAATCGAGTCGAAGCCTTCGCGAGCAAAGCGGCGAATCTCGGCTAGTCCCTGCCACGGATTCATGGCACGCTTCAGGCGCTCGGACTTCTGTGCTTTGGTTTCTGTTGCCGTGTTGTTCATATTTGCGCCAAAAAGAAAAACCCACCGCCAGATGCTCTCTGGCGGTGGGTATAAGTGCCGATATTATGAAAGTCTTAAGTCAGCAATTTACCCGCACCAGAGCACACGCATGCACAACAACAACATGCACACATGCACTCCTGGCGAAAATTGCTGAAACTTGACATGCTCCAAAAATACTAGCGCGAAGCTAGCCAACGCGTCAAATTACCTGCAAAATGGAGGGATGCAAAATTTCGATTCGATGAATCACATTTTCGCATCGTTAGTGCGCCGGGAGCTCGGCCGGGAGCGTTTCAGGCTGCTGCGATGGGTGTCCTGGGAATCGCGATTGCTTGACCCAACATCAAAACATTTTTTTAGAAAGGATGCATATGTCGATTCGACCGGTGAAGCGGGTGATTCAGGCGAAGCCGACTCTTGAGGGTGCGGGCGTGCATCTGCGCCGCGCATTCGGCTTCGGAAACACGCAAGACTTCGACCCTTTTCTATTGCTCGACGATTTTCGGAATGATGTTCCGGAGGACTATCTTGCCGGATTTCCGTGGCATCCGCATCGCGGGATTGAGACCATTACCTACGTCCTGGCAGGAACCGTGGAGCACGGCGACAGCATGGGAAACCGCGGCGCGATCGCAGCGGGAGACGTGCAGTGGATGACGGCGGGAAGCGGGATTATCCACCAGGAGATGCCGAAGGGGGACCAAGCGGGGCGGATGCATGGATTTCAATTGTGGGCGAATCTTCCGTCGTCGCTGAAGATGACGGCGCCGCGCTATCAGGAAGTGAAGACCGGGGAGATCCCTGAGGTCACGGATGATGACGGAACGCACGTGCGAATCGTGTGTGGAAAGTTCTGGGGGAAGAGTGGGCCGGCCGATGGGATCGCGGCCGATCCGATTTATCTGGATGTGTCGGTAGCGCCGGGCAAGCGAAAAACTCTACCGGTGGAGACGACGCGACATGCTTTCGCCTACGTGTTCGGAGGAGCGGGCAAGTTCTCGAACGCGTCTGGCCCGCTGGCTGTGCCGACCGAAGCGATCAAGTGGGCGGATACGACTCCTCCGGTAGAGGCGGATAACCGATCTCTCATACTGTTTGATCGCGGGGACGAAGTCACGGTGCAGGCGGGGAATGATGGGATCCGGTTTCTGCTGGTTTCGGGAAAGCCTCTGGAAGAGCCAGTGGCCTGGTACGGACCGATCGTAATGAACACGCAGGAGCAACTGCGGCGGGCATTCACGGAGCTGCAAGAGGGGACGTTTCTGAACGACGATGGGCGCAAGTAGAACATTGAATACGACCCGGGTTATGGTGCGAATCGTCGTCCTGGGTTGCGCGGGCAGCGGAAAAACCAGTTTGGCGCGGCGGCTCGGCGAGCGCACGGGAGCGCCTGTCATCTCTCTCGACGACATTTGGCAGCGGCATTGGGGCGAGAAGGATGTTTCCGTCTTCCGTACCCTGATCAGGAACGCCCACGCGGGGGATGAATGGATCAGCGACGGCAATTTCGCGCTGACGAGCTTTGATATCCGCTTACCCCGGGCTACTCTCCTGATTTGGCTCGAGCGCTCAAAGTTGTCCTGCATCTGGCGTGTAGTGACGCGCGCCTTCAGGCCAGGCGAGGCCCATCGAGTCGGTAATCTCCCCGAAGTACTCGCTTTCATCCGGAAGTTTGACCGAGTCAACCGGCCGCGCATTGAGGCGATGAGATTGTCCCACGGACCCCAGGTACCGGTTCGCAGATTGGCCGGTGATCGCGACATTGAAAACTTCCTGTCTTCTTACTGCGCGGATGACCGCCGTCGAATTTCCAACTGACGAACTCATCCGCCGTCTGGCTTGATTGACAATTGCCTTCCACCGCCCTACCTTTTCGTGGGGCGGTCGCGGAGGCTGTCAGGTGCGCAGAATCATTTTTGGGCATTCATGCTTATCTTTCTTAGGTAGCTTCCTCTTTGCGCTCTCCGCGGGTAACCTTGTGGGGGCGCAGAATGCACCGGCATCTTTAGGTGTTTTTCAGAATCACTCTGACGTCGGCATCACGTTACATGCCGGCTCCACGCAGTATGATTCCGCGCAGCATGCCTACACCCTCACGGGCAGCGGCGAGAACATGTGGTTCACCTCCGACGCCTTTCAGTTTGCCTGGAAGCAGGTCTCTGGCGACATTGCTTTGACCGCGGACGTTACCTTCCCGCAAACGGGCGGGAATCAGCATCGTAAGGCGGTGCTGATGATGCGACAGACCCTCGATGCCGATTCGCCCTACGTTGATGTGGCGTTGCACGGCGACGGACTCACTTCGCTGCAGTATCGCGAGGCGAAAGGTGCGACCACGCACGAGATTCAGTCGAACATTTCCGCTCCCCATCGCTTGCGAATTGAGAAGCGAGGGGACTCGATCTATGTATTCTTAACGGCGGCCGCGGGCGAACCATTGCGGCCCACGGGCGCTTCGATCAAGCTGCCGCTCGAGGGATCGTTTTATGTTGGTATTGGAGTTTGCTCGCACGATAAGGATGTGGTTGAGCGGGCGGTCTTCACGAACGTTGACCTCGCGACGCGCGCAAACAGTGCCGGTGCGCCGGTGCTTTACAGTACGCTGGAGACGGTGGCGATTGAATCTGCCGATCGCCGTGTCGTCTATACAGACGCCAGTCATTTCGAAGCGCCCAATTGGACTCGGGATGGGTCTAGCTTTCTCTTCAATCGGGAGGGCCGGATTCTGCGTTTGCCGGTTGATGGCGGAGAGCCCACGACCGTCGATACCGGCACGGCCATCCATTGCAACAACGATCACGGCATTTCTCCGGATTCGCAATGGCTGGCGATTAGCGATTCTTCGCAGCCCGACCACAAGTCGAGCGTGTACATTGTGCCCTTTCTCGGCGGCGTGGCTCGGCGAATCACCAAGGACTCTCCCTCTTATTGGCACGGTTGGTCGCCGGATGGCAAGACGCTCGCTTTCGTGGGCGAGCGGAATGGCGACTTCGATATCTACACCATCCCTTTCAGCGGTGGCGATGAAACTCGATTGACCACGGCGAAAGGCCTGGATGACGGGCCGGAATATTCGCCGGATGGAAAGTACATCTACTTCAACTCAGAGCGCAGCGGCCATATGCAGATCTGGCGCATGCACGTGGATGGAAGCGAACAGGAAGAGATTACGTTCGACGATTACAACAATTGGTTTCCCCACATTTCTCCGGACAGCAAGTGGATGGTGTTCCTCTCGTACGGGAGCGATGTCGTCGGTCACCCGCCCGGTAAGGATGTGCAACTGCGCATCATGAACGTCAGCGCAGGAAAGGTCGATGGCCCGATCTCGGTTCTGGCCAAGCTGTTCGGCGGCCAAGGGACGATGAATGTTCCGTCGTGGTCGCCGGATAGTTCGAAAGTAGCATTCGTGAGCTACGAACTGCTGACCAGCGCAGACGCTGCAATCAAGTGAGCGCCGCTGGTCGCTTGTAAGGTTCGGCGCTCATTTAGTCTTCAAAGAAAGAAATAGGAGCTAGAAATCTCTATGCGCGTTGGAGTGTTTACGCCCCTGCTCTCGCAACTTCCGCTGGCCGCGGTTCTAAAAAAACTGAAGACGCTCGAGATCGACACCGTCGAGCTTGGCACGGGCAACTATCCAGGAGATGCGCATTGCAAGCTGGCGATGCTCGAAGACGCGACCGCCTTAGCCGAATTTAAGAGAATCTTGGCCGAGCATGGGGCCGCGATCAGTGCATTGAGTTGTCACGGCAATGCCTTGCATCCTGATCGTGCCCGGGCACAGCACGACCGTGAGGTCAGCCGGAAGACGATCCTGCTCGCAGAGAAACTCGGCGTCTCTGTGGTGATCGACTTCTCTGGTTGCCCGGGGGATTCGGCGCATGCCACTGCTCCGAACTGGGTGACGTGTCCTTGGCCTCCAGAATATTTGAAAGTACTCGAATGGCAGTGGAACGAGGAGGTCGCGCCTTACTGGACGGAGCACGCGAAGTTCGCGGCTGATCACGGGGTTAAGATCGCGATCGAAATGCATCCGGGGTTCGTGGTTTATAGTCCGGAGACGATGCTGAGGTTGCGGTCGATTGCGGGACCTGGCGTGGGTTGCAACTTCGATCCCAGCCATCTTTTCTGGCAGAGTATCGATCCGATTGCCGCGGTGCGTGTGCTTAACGATGCCATCTTCCACGTTCACGCCAAGGATACGCAGATCTACGCTCGAAACTTGCCGCGCACCGGTGTGCTCGACACCAACCTGTATACCAATGAGCGCAAACGCAGCTGGATCTTTAGAACGTGCGGCTACGGTCACGGCGCGGAATGGTGGAGCGAGTTTGTCTCGACGCTGCGGATGTTTGGTTATGATCATGTGCTCTCGATCGAGCACGAGGACAGCTTGCTCTCGCCGGAGGAAGGGTTGACGAAGGCAGCCAATTTTCTCAACAGCATTGTGATCCGCGAGCAGCCGGGCGCGGCCTGGTGGGTGTGACGCAGGGCGAAGGGGAGCGAATGGGAATGAGAACCATCAGGACGGCAATCGTCGGCACAGGCTTTATGGGACGCGTGCACCGGGAAGCGGTGCGACGGTTGGAACACGTTGAGGTGGCTGCAATCGCGGGCAGAAGCGTGGACGCGGCGCGACGCTTGGGCGCGGGATTCTCCACTCCAACCCTTACGGGAGACTATCGCGAGATCCTGCGAGACCCGGCAATCGATGCAGTCCACATCTGCACGCCGAACGCGCAACATTTCTTGATGGCGAAAGAAGCGCTCGAGGCAGGGAAGCATGTGATCTGCGAAAAACCGCTGGCAACAAGCCTGGAAGAAGGCGAAGAACTCGTCTCGCTCGCGGAACGACAGGGGTTGCGGAACTGCGTCTGTCACAATCTGCGTTATTACCCGATGGTGCAGCAGATGCGAGGCATGCGCGAGGACGGAGAGCTGGGTGAAATTCTAGCCATTCAAGGGACTTATTTCCAGGATTGGCTGCTCTATGACACCGACTGGAACTGGCGCGTGCATGCTAAGGCGGGAGGCCCTTCGCGCTGCCTGGCCGATATCGGCTCGCACTGGTTCGATATGGCCGAGCATCTTAGTGGACTGCGCGTGACTTCTCTTTGTGCCGATCTTCAAACCTTTCATCCTACGCGAAAGACGCCGAAACATTCGGTGGAGACTTTTTCCAATAAGTTGCTGGACCCGGGAGACTTTGTTGAAACCGTTGTAGATACGGAAGACTTTGGCTCCGTGATTTTTCGCATGGGCGCGCGGGCGCGAGGTAGCGTTACCGCCAGCCAAGTTTCGGCGGGAAGGAAGAACCGGCTCAACATTGAGATCTGCGGCACACGATCTTCCGTGGCGTGGAATCAGGAGCGGCCTGACGAACTATGGGTCGGGCATCGCGACGCGGGCAATGAGATTGTTGTGAAGGATCCTTCTCTGCTCAAGCCGGCGGCTCGCAGCTATGCCGATCTTCCCGGCGGCCACAGCGAAGGGTATGACGACACCTTCAAACAAGTCTTCCGGCGCTTTTATGCCTCGATCGGCAATCCGGGTGGCGCGATCGAGTACCCGCAGTTCGGCGATGGACTGCGGCAGTTGGTCATCCTCCGCGCAGAGCTCCAAAGCCATCGAACAGGAGGGTGGATTGATGTCCCGACAGCCGAATCTGGCAATTGAGAGGAACGCGTGTTAATTCTCGCCGCCATTATTGCCATCTTTATCTACGGGATGATCGCCGCCATGTTGGGAACCATCCTGCCCGAGCTTTCGGATCGCTTTCAGCTCTCGCCCAGTCAGAATGGCACCATCGCTTTCGCACAGGCGATCGGTCTCATTCTCGCTTCCCTCGCGGCCGGACCTGTTCTCGATAACGAAGGGAAAAAACTCGGCATCGTTCTCGGACTTGTCTTGATCGCGACCGCGCTGTTCGTGCTGCCACGCGCGCCGGGGTTTCGCAGCATCGTGCTGCTGCTGTTCTTGCTCGGAGTGGGCGGTGGGATCATGGTGACGGGCGCGAATGCTTTGGCGAGCGATGTGGGCGAGGCCCACCGCGCTATGGCACTGAACCTGGCCAATCTCTTCTTTGGACTCGGCGCGCTGTCTACACCGTTGATCGCGGCAAACTTTCTTGCCCGGAACTCGATGCGCTTGTGTTACACCATCGCATCCCTGACGGTCGTTACGCTGGTGATCGAGATGGTCATCAAAATGCCCGGGGCTACTGGAGCCGGCCGATTCGTGCTAGTGGAAGCAGCACCGGTGCTCGGACGCCCGCTGCTTTTCTTGATCGGGTTCTTTGTTTTTCTCTACATTACCTGCGAAGTCGGGATGTGGAACTGGTTGCCGCGTCACCTGATCGCACAGGGCATTCCTGAATCGCGAGCGCTTAACATACTTTCCCTGGGATTTGCACTCGGCATGCTCATCGGCCGCGGGGCCATCCTGCCTATTCTCGCCCGCGCGCCCGCGATTACGGTCACGCTGGTCGGATCCGCAGCTATGGCGGTGACGACTTTTCTAATGCTGCGGGCAAAGGGAGTTGTTGCTGCATCGGTGCTGGTTTTTCTTGCGGGAATTGCGATGGCGCCGGTCTTTCCAACCACCTTAGCGATTGTGGGCGATGCCTTCCCGCGTATGACCGGGACCGCGATTGGCTTCGTGATTACCTGCGGATGGACCGGCCTCGCCGTGAGTTCGCGCCTCATCGGCGCGATCGCCGGTGGCGACCCGCGGCGTTTGAAAACAGCGCTGCTGGTGATTCCCGCTTCCGCCGTAATTATGGTCGGCCTGGATTTGGCCATCCGGAGCGCGTTGCGCTAGGGGCGTGTTACATCGTTATTGCTCGCATGTAGTCGGCGTCGATCTTCAGCGCTTCCATCTGGGGCATGTCAAACTCCTCCTGTTCCACAAACGCGTGCTTGATGTCCGCCTTCTTCGCTGCTTCAAAGATGGGACGGTAATCGATGTTGCCATGTCCCATTTCGGTGGAAGGTGGATGGTCGGAAGGCGTGGATGTAGGAGTCATCTTGAAATCTTTCACATGCAGCATGGAAAAGCGCGTGGGATTGCGAGAGAGGAGCTCTGCGGGCTTCTGACCGGCCACCACAGCCCAGCCGCAATCCAATTCCATGGTCACCTTCGCCGGATCGGTCTGCCGCAAGAGCTCGTCGTAGAACACCACGCCGTTTTCAGAACGGAACTCGGGCGTGTGGTTGTGGTAGGCAAACCGCATGCCGGCTGCATTTACCTTTTCCCCAATGCGATTGAACTGATCCGCATTCCAGCGCCAGTCGTCCAGCGTCATTGATGCCCTGGCTGCGCCTGATCCGGGATCTTTCACGCGCGAAGGATCCTTCAGCATGGGTGAGGAGCAGACGATGTAGCTGAGTCCCAAGTCCTTGCCGAACTGAATGGTTTCATCAACTTTGGGCAACAAATCTTTCAGGGAATAGTGGGCGCTTACACAGTGCAGGCGTGCGCGATCCATGGCCTGCTTTATCTCGGTGGGAGAATGGCCAAAGAAACCAGCGGCCTCCACTTCCAGGTAGCCCAGTGCAGCGATCTGGCGGAGGGTCCCGTCATAGTCCTTGGGAAGCTCATCGCGAACAGAGTACAACTGCAGGCCGAGCGGCAGGCCGAGAGCATTGGCTAGCAGCCGAACCGTGCTGTTCCATAGGGCTGCGCAACCGGCGGACGCGGAGGCGGTCTTCAGGAAAGTTCTTCTCGAAATTCGAAGCATCTTAAGGTCCTCAATTCAAAACGGCGCGACGGCGCGGGTTATCCACGAATCATCTTCGCGCGCTCGTCCCAGGTGGCAATGGTGTTGTTGAAGTAAGCGTGGTTGGCGAGATGACAGCCGATGGCCGCATGGTTTCCGAACACCTCGTTCTCCACCGTGGGCTTGCGAGATCGAACCGCATTGAAAAAATTTGCCTGGTGCGCTGACACATCGCTGTAGCCTTGTGGCGCGGTGAAGGTTTCGGCCTCCACGGGCTGATAGTCGAGGGGACCGGGCTGGGCATGATCGGCTGCCCACTGCGCCAAATATTCCTTGCGCAGCCGTGCCGGCCAGCCTTTCGTGGAATATTCTTCCGGCTTGGGAGTTACATCTTGCGGGATGAAGGTGAGCGTTTGCCCAATGATTTCCATGGTGCCTTTCGTGCCGTGGAATTTGATCGGTTCGCCGCCGGCGTTGTTCAGATTGCACCGCAGCACCACGCGGAAGTTTGGATAGTCATAGAGCGTCTCAATCAAATCCGGGAAATCACGTCCGTCCTTCCAGCGAAAGAGTCCGCCGCTTGACTGGGCGCGCTGCGCGGCTTCATTCGTTCCCGAGATGAAGTGAATGCCGGAGAGCAGGTGGACGAACAGATCGCCGGCCAAGCCCTCGCCGTAGTCGGAGAAACAGCGCCAGCGGAAAAAGCGGGCGGCGTCAAACGGGCGTTTCGGCGCGTCTCCCAGGAAGGCATTCCAGTCGATGGTCTGTTCGCTTGCATCCGGCGGAATGGGATAGACCCAGGCTCCGCTGGGCGAGTTCCGATCCGATGAGCCTTCAATGAAGAACACATCGCCGAGCGCCCCGTTCGCGTAGAGATCGCGCGCTTTCTCATAAACGATGGAACTCACACGCTGGCTTCCCACCTGCATGATGCGATTTCCCTTGTGCACCGCTTCCACCATGGCGAAGCCGTCTTCTACGGTGTGCGACATGGGTTTTTCGCAGTAGACGTCCTTGCCCGCGGCGCAAGCATCCACCACGATGCGGCGATGCTGATGATCGGGGACGGCCACGATCACCGCATCCACGTCTTTGCGGTCGAGAATCTCTTTGTAGTTACGAGTCGCTGGGACTTGATTCTGCACGGCCTCCCGAGCCGCTTCGTGGCGGCTATCGTAGAGATCGCAGACGGCGACGCATTCGATGCCGGGTACGGCGAGCGAGGCTTGCAATAGCTCGCATCCCCGGGTGCCTGTTCCGATCGAGGCAAATCGGACGCGATCGCTCGGCGCAACGGCGCGGTCCGCGCCCCACAGAGCGGCCGGTTGTAGGAGGGTGAACTTTACCGCGGCTCCGGCAGCTACGGAGCCCGTACCGATGCGCATGAAATCGCGACGCGTTAAGGAATGCATTCTGGGCCTTTCCCTCTTGTCCCGCAGACTAAGACTATCGAATGGTCAAGTCAACATAGTGGCCGAAGCTGGAAAGAGCGACTTGGTCGCTGTTAGGAAGGTAGAAGCCAAAACGGCCGAGACTTAAATTGCTGCCCGGTGTCGACCAGCGGTCGAGGACGACCCAACTGTCTCCCTGCCGAATCTGGTGGACGATCTCATTCGGCCCCACGCGAATCTGGAAAGTGCGGAAGCTCTTCTTTTCCGTCTTGTGGGGAATCTTGATCTCGTCTCCCTTTTGGCCGTTGCGGATGACCGTGCGGTAGAAATTATTGTCATCCATTTCGAAGAGGATGTAATTATTGGCGTCGATGCAGTTGAGCACCCACCGCAGGCGATGACCTTTAGCGAGCATGGCGGAAAAAACAAAGGTGCCCGAGGTGGGAGAGAGGTTGTACATCACGAAGTCGCCGCCCTTGCGAACAAATGAGCCTTTCTCTTGCTTCCAGCCGGCGGGGTCATCCCACTTCGACATGCTGTCAGGCGCGAGAGATAAATCCAGGTTCCTGGATTGGCCGGCCGCGATTTCCAGCGTCGAGGTACGCGTGAAGGTGTCCGCGGTCTTCGCGGTGAGCGTATAGGAACCAGCAGTGAGACTCATCGCGCTGCCGCTGGTCACTTTCGTGGGACTCTCGCCCGACTTAGCGAGAGTTACCTGAGCATCGGCGGGCGTAAAGGTAATCTTCACCTCGCCAGGAGCGGGTTCCAACGCCACGTCGGCAGCCGCCAGGGAAGCCGCCGAGCCAGCGACGAAGTGTCTTTTGATCTGCCTGGGCTTGAACCGGTCTTTACGGACCTCGACAGTATGGTCTCCCGGATTCACGGTCGCCACGTTAAGCGTACCATCGGGCTGAACCGTTCCTACCGCAGCTTGGTCGATGAGAACGGTGGAACCGGGCACTCCACCTTGGATGGTCAGCGAAGCCAGATGAGGGATGGGTTGCAGATTGAAGATCAGTTTGGCTGGCTCGCCTTTGCGAATTCGGACCTTTTGCTCGGGAAGATCCTGAAATCCGGACTTGGATACGCGGACCGCGTAGTCCTTGAGTTCGAGATTCGGGATGCGCAGCTGGCCGTTCTGGGTGAATTGCGACTGAAGCCTTCCGTTGAGAAAAACTTTGGCTTTGTCTTGACCGGCGATCACCACGAGCGTACCCAAATCGTCGGAGGCCACCTTTTCTGCGCTTGCGTCGGAAGGTACGTCGAGAGGTGGCGATACCGGCTCGGGAGAAACCGCAACCGGAGTGGCAGGAGCTGCGCTGGGTTCGGGCGCCGAGGCGACTGGCGGGGCGTGATGTCTTCGCGCAAACAGAACGATCGCGATTACCAAGATCATTACGGCGGCGGAAACCAGGATCGTCGTGGTGAAACGCTCGGGCGATTTCGCCGGTTGCTTGGGACGGGCAGAGGAAGGGGCTCTCGCTGCGGTCGTAAGAGGCTTGGAAGCCGAACTGACGGGTGCAGCTGAGGCCAAAGGCGGCGGTGGTGTAAGTGGCGGCGGGGCAGGAGTTGGAGCTACTTCGGATACCTGGGAGGAGGCCGCGTTACGGGTGCCCTCCAAGGAGGGTTCCCCCGACTTGGCCGGCGGAGTGTGGTAAGTCTTGGTCGGGCTCTCACTATCGGGCGACACGGAGGCGATGATTCGGGTTACTTCCAGCATGCCCAGCCGGTGTAGAAGGCCATTCGCCACGGAGAGAACTTCTCCATCCTTTGAATACTTTTCCGCGACGGCGCGCACACGATCGGCCAATGCCTGCTTCGAAGCCGCATCCCCCGCCGCCTCGACTTCATTCTCGATGCGGTGCAGTTCTTCCACATCGCGGCGGCGAAGCTGGCGGCGCTGCGTTTGTAGATCCCGCTGCACGGTCTCCTGAATCTGGAGCAGCCGGGGCTCGCGGGGATAAACCGATAGTCCTTCCTCGATTCGCAACAGAGCACCGGCCAGATCAGCAGCAGCCTGCAACTTGCGCGCTTGCGAGACACATTCTTCAACGAAGTTTTCCTTTTTGTGGTCGAGGATGAGAGTCTTGATCGTCTTCGCCATCGGATGACCGGGATTCAATTCGAGTGCTTCCTTGGCGAGTTTTTCGGCTTCGCGCCAATCGCTTTCTACGGCGGAGTAGGCCATTTCGACCAGCGCATTGGCCAGAACTGCGCGCGATAAGGAATTGTTTTCATCGAGCTCGTAGGCTTGGCGCAGCAGCGTGAGCCCGTCGGCGGAGTTTTTCTGCGCGAACCGATCTTGGCCTTCGGTCATCAGGCGGTGGGCTTCGGTCTTGCGCTTGACGCCATCCTGGGCGAGCTTCTCGAGCTCCGTCAATTCCGCATCGTAGGGGAATTCTGCTGCCGCGGATTGCAGGAGATCGAGGGCGCGGGCGTAGTCACTGGAGTGCAAACACGCATCAATCTGTTCGACCAGCCGGGTCTTTGACTCGATTCGAGTCTGCTGCTCACGCCGCTTCTGCAGGCGATCGACTTCGAAGTTCAATCCTGGATATTGGCTGTAGATCGTACGCAGGATTTCCCAGTCATTTAGCGCATCGCTGTAGACACCCTGTTCTTCGTGCAAGTGGGCTCGTGCCACGATCGAGTTCACAAGGTCGCGCTTGTCTTGGACCAGCCGCAGCGCCCGCTCAAAGTGTGACTCTCCGGGATGCTGATCCAGTGCTTCTCGCAGAATGCTCACGCGCTTATCCAGATCGGGTTCCGTTTGGACCCGGCGATCGACGGACGCGATGAAGGCCGAGAGTTCCTGCCGCTGCTGCTCCTCAATGTCGTAGCGGAGAGCCTGGAAGATTGCGTTGTTCGGATACTTTGTGAGATATGCCTGGCAGGCGGCCATCGCCTTGGCGAAATTGTGCTCGGTGAGTTGCCGGCGAGCTTCGGCATACGCGGTATTCATCGCGTCATGCTCGGAGCGGACTTCGTTGTAGAAGCTCTGATAGTTTGCGCCGCTCTCGCGGTTGATGGAATCCGGGGCGCGGCGGTCCAGATCCAACACCACACCCAGCTTGGAAAGGGCATTGCTGACGTCACCCTTTTGCCAGGCCTCCATGGCGGCACGATGGAGCTGCTCTTTCTCCTGCCGGAGTTTTCTGTATTCCAGTTCCTGGCGGTCGACCTCGGCCAGCAGTTGCAACGCCCGCGCTTCCTGCGGCCGGAGTTGGAGAACGTTTTGCAAGGCCTCGCGGGCATGCCCGTAGGCATGGTTGTCAATGTGCTGCCGCGCCAGACGATACCAGTTATCGATCTGGCGCTCGCTGCGGCGATTTTCAATTCTGCTCTTCAGAGCCAAGGCGGTGGCATTATCCGGTTCGATCTGCAGTGCCTCTTGCAATTTCTGCAGGGCGAGCGGATCCTCCTCCTCCTCGAAGCGTGCCCGGGCGGCATCGAGCAATTGCGAGAGGGTCTTGCGCCGGACAGCGCCATCGAGCCTTCTACGCAGAGAGCCTATGGCCTCATCCATGTGGCCTTCCGCTTCCAGTTCGCCAAGAATTTCTCTGGCGAATTGAAAATCGCCTTCTTCCAGCGCTTTCGTGGCGCGCTGCAAGCGCGGGCGAGTGCGCTCGGGATCAAAAAACTCGATCGGCTCGTTGCGCAGCGCCTTGCTGAGCGTGTCGCCGAAATCGCGGGCGCTGGCAAAACGATGCCAGGATTGCTTGGCCATCGCTTTGTGCAGCACGCGGCTCACGGGCTGGCTTACCGTGGAATTCAGTTCGGTCGCCAGGGGCGGAATGTGATGGAGGATGGCCTCGACGACTTCGTCGGCGCGGGCGCGCTGGAAAGGATTGCGGCCCGTCATGGCCTCATAGCAGACGACGCTGAGGGAAAAATTGTCAGACGCGGGTGATAGGGGCCTCAGTTCGATCTGCTCGGGAGACATGTAGAGCAGAGTCCCCTTCTGGGCGCGCGTGGTGTGAGCGTCGGCCATGTGAGCCACGCCAAAATCGATAATCTTCACCGAGTCGTCTTCCATTACGAAGATGTTGCTCGGTTTTAAATCGCGATGGACGAGACCACGTTCGTGCGCAGCCTGCAGGCCGCGGCAGGTCTGGGAAATGATGTCGATCGTGCGCTCGACCGTGAGACGATGGCTGGCTTTGCGGATGAAATATTCCAGCGTGGTTCCGGGAAGCAGCGGCATCACGAAGTAGGGCTTCTTCTTGCCGTCTTCTTCGAACTCTCCGATGTCGAAGATCTCGACGATGTTGGGATGGCTCATGGAGGCGAGCACGTCGCACTCTTTGTAGAACAACTGAAGCGACGCGGGATCGGGAATGTCGAGGATCGTTTTCACCGCCACTTCGCGGCGTACAACGGTGTCGTAGGCGCGGTAAACCAAGCCCATGCCGCCCTGGCCGAGGATCTGGCGAACCTCGTAGCGGCCTGCTAATTTTCTTGGAGTGGAGGGAGTATCCATGGCGCATCCCGGCTCCGGGGTGCCTTAAGCATCTTAATGGATTTAGCCGAAAAATGTAGCCATGGAGACCAGAGACTCTAGCCGCTCCTGGGGCGTCGTCGGGGCTGCTCCTAAACGGTTCGTCGCCATCACGCCCGCAGCAGGTTACGCGCGACAAATATGGCATTCGCCGGACGCTCGCCCAGCCGACGCATGAAATAGGGATACCACTCGGTGCCGAATGGGATGTAGATCCGGATGCGCCAGCCGTTGCGTACCAGGTTCTGCTGCAAGTCGCGGCGGATGCCGTAAAGCATCTGAAACTCGAAGGAGTCGCGCGAGAGCTTTTCGGCATTCGCGAAGGCTTGGGCCTGCTGGACGATGCTTTCGTCGTGCGTCGCCAGGCCATGATAGATGCCGCTCTTCATCAGGGTTTTCATCAGCTTGAGGTAGTTCGCGTCCACGTCGTGCTTGGCGGAGAAGGCGATCTCAGAGGGCTCCTTGTACGCACCTTTGCAAAGACGAATGCGAATCCCATCGGCAAGAAGTTTCTCAATATCGCTCTCGGAGCGCTTCAGATACGCCTGGATCACGGTGCCAACCGACTTGGCGTTGCCCGGCGTGCGGTGGAGTTCGTGGACGAAATCAAGGGTGCGTTGAGTGTAGGGCGATCCTTCCATGTCGACGCGCACGAAACCGGGAGGATTCATGGCGGCGCACTTGGCGACCAGTCCACTGACCAGTTCGCGGGCCAATTTCTCACCCACATCCAAGCCCATATGAGTCAGTTTGAGACTGATATTGGCATTGAGTTGGTTGGCGGCGATGGCGTCGAGAATTTGATGATAGAGCTGGGCGCTGTGGCGGGCTTGGTCGGGATTGGTGACATTCTCTCCGAGATTGTCGATGCTGACGCTCATTCCGGCGCGATTGATGGCTTCGGTGGCGCGTACGGCGTCGGAGATTTCCGTGCCGGCGACGAACCGGCCAGAGAGACGACGGCCCAGAGAAGAACGCTCGGCAAAATTGCGCAAAGATGGGTTTTCAGAAAGATGGACGAAGAACGCTCTTAACATGCCTCACCTGACAAGTGGTAAGCGGCCGATTCAGATTGGTGCAGGAAGATCACAGAGAGTTGTATCACAATGATGTCGAACTGCGAAAACAGCTAGTAAACATGCGCTTTCTCGAGCATTCGCGTCTGCTTAGCGTCACCGTTAACAGACGGAGCGAATCAGCCGTGACAGACTGCTTTTCTCATAGGCGCTGAGCCGTAGACGAGTCGTGCTTTATTTTTGAGTTTCCAGAGTGGTTAACAGACCAGCAGATTGAGCGATTCTTGCGCTGGCGGGGGGTGAAGCTGGCGACAGTGATTGTAATGTTTCAACAGTTTACGTGCAGTGCGAAACCTCTGCGGTCGCAAGTAGAAAAATTCTTCCCTTGCGCCTCACAATATCCGACGGATCGAGTCAGGATGGCCGGCCATTTCTAGCACTACGTCCACGCCCAGCCGGCCGCGTAGCACCTCGTTCCGTCGAGCAATCACGCAAACCAACCAGGCGGTAACCGCATCGAAGCACTGTGCCGCCTCTTGGGCACAAGGGGTGACGGTTTTGCGCTTCCGCGTTCTCGCCATTCTGTTGATTTCTACTTGTATCCTTTCCGGCGTTGCAGCGTCGGCGTCTCCGGTGGCGGTGCGCTACCGAGAAGGCTTGATTCACGGCTTTCTGCTGCTCAGCACGCTGGATGGGGTAGCGATCGCTGCCGGCGACTTAACCCAGGTCGCTCGCGGCGATCAAGTTACAACTCAACTCGCGTTCCGCTTCAAAGACGGCTCGCGGCAAGAGGAAACCACCGTTTTTTCGCAGCGCCGCAACTTCCGGCTCATCTCCTATCACCTGGTGCAGAAGGGGCCTTCGTTCAAGAACGCAAGCGATCTTTCGGTTACATGCGCCACTGGGCAGGTTACGGTTCGCTACACCGACGACGATGGCAAAGAGAAAGTAGCAAACCAGCACTTCGCGCTCCCGCCCGACTTAGGCAATGGTCTGATTCCCACGCTGCTGATGAATATCCAAGACGGCACGCCACAAATCGAAGTCCCCATGGTGGTGGCTGCGCCGAAGCCGAGGCTGGTGAAAGTGGTGGTGAATGCCCAGGGGACGGAGCCTTTTTCCCTGGGGGGATTCAGTCGCGAGGCCGTGCATTATGTCGCGAAGGTTGACCTTGGCGGCGTCGCCGGCGTGGTGGCGCCGATGGTAGGAAAGCAACCCCCAGATTCGCAGATTTGGATTCTTGGCGGCGAAGCCCCGGTCTTGCTAAAGTCCGAGACACTGTCTTACATGGGAGGGCCAATTTGGCGCATCGAACTGGCCTCGCCGGTTTGGCCTCAGGCATCCGCCGCAGACGCAAAGAAGAGAACCGCCAGCAGACATTAGGCGGGCACGAAGCAAGTTTTTCCCCAAGACTGGGTTTGCGCAATCGGGGAACGACGGGTCTGTCGCCAGCCAACGGACCATCGTAACTGTGGAGAACGGGCGTGTCTGTTGAAAAACTGAATCACGAGGGGATGGAAGATGGCTTAACGACTCAGCAAGTCAGAGAGTGAATTTCAGTTCGACAAGCTCGTGGGTTTCGCGAGGACCGGGTTCCCACTTCCACTGCCGCAGCGCGTCCTGGACAGATTGAACAAATAAGGGATGACCTCCCTTTATTTCCACCGACTTCACGGTGCCGTTTGGCGCAACCAGTACCTCCGCTTTTACGACTCCCTGAATCTTCATCGTGCGAGCCAGGCTGGGATATTGCGGGACTACCCGGGCTGAAACTTTGCGACCGCCTTCCACCGGCTCCTGAGCAACCAGATTGGCGGAAACAGCCGTCACGAGGGCTAAGAGCGCAAGAGCCACAAGCGCAAAGTTGTGCCTGAGGACGGGCTTCATGGGACTGCAGGCAGAGTACGGGGAATCCAACCTACGGTGAAGATTACGTCGGTAACCCCATGAGGCCGGTGTTTGGAAGCCCGTCGAAACCGAGGAAAAACTGGGATTGATCGGCTCTGAGGGGTCGCGGACTCTTCAGTTCCCGTGCTCTTCCAGAAATTTCTCAACCTCGATAGCGGCCATACAGCCGCTTCCAGCGGCGGTAATCGCCTGACGATAACGGCGGTCCTGCACATCACCGCAGGCGAAGACTCCGTGGACGCGAGTCATCACGTAGTTGTGCGTCTTTAGATAGCCATCCGCGTCGGTATCGAGTTGCCCCGCGAACACCTTTGCATTGGGGTCATGGCCAATGCCGAGGAACATCGCGCTCGCGGGGAAGTGCGAAACCACGCCGGTTTTCAGGTTCTTCAGCTTGAGCGCGGTTACTTCGTGCTTGCTGGGATCGTAAACATCCTCGACCACGGTATCGGTGAGGAACTGGATCTTCGGGTTGTGCTGGGCTCGTTCCAGCATGATCTTGGAGGCACGGAAAGTCTCCCGCCGGTGGATGAGCGTGACTTTGGAGGCAAAGCGAGTAAGGAACAGAGCCTCCTCCATAGCGGAATCGCCACCGCCGATCACCGCGATTTCTTTTCCAGAGAAAAAGAAGCCGTCGCAGGTGGCGCAGGAGGATACGCCGTGACCGATCAAATTTTGTTCGTTCGGCAGGCCGAGCCACCGCGCAGAAGCGCCGCTGGCGATGATCAGGGATTGAGTGTGCACCTGATGTTTACCGAGATGGAGCAGGAATGGACGCTGACTGAGGTCGGCACTGGTGAGATGCGCCATGCGGTACTCAGCGCCGAAACGCTCCGCCTGCTTGCGCATGTTCTCGACCAATTGCGGTCCCATGATGCCCTCGGGAAAACCTGGAAAGTTTTCTACCAGCGTGGTCATCGAGAGTTGGCCGCCAGGTTCATGGCCCTCTACCACAAGGGGTTTCAGATTGGCGCGCGCAGTGTAGAGAGCCGCGGTGTGTCCGGCGCAGCCGGAACCGATAATTACGACAGTGCGAGTTTCACTCATGATTGTTCAGACGTAGTCGTTAGATTGCGGATTTCAGATTTCGATGCATTGTGCAGCTGCGTGCCGCCGAGAGCAAAACTTAACCACAACTAACTTCTACGAAGGAATTGTCACTTACTTCTTTTCCTCGGCGGGCTTCACGGACTTGGATTTTGCGGCTGTCGCCGGTGCGGCGCTGGGAATCTGCGCCAGTTCCGCGGGCACCGTACGCCTCACTCCCAGCTGGCGACGATAATCGGCGAGCACTTCGGAGGCGCTACGAAATAGCGGTTCATACGCGCTCTGATCCGGCGGCGGGCCGTTATCCGCTCCGGCGCAGCGGGCCAGCGCCACCGATGATTTTCCGAATCGTTCCAGCCGGATGCGGCTGGCAGGGGTGTTGGCGGCGACCATGGTGGCGGCGCTGCTGATGGCCGAGGCACTGTCTTCCATCGAGACCTGGATCAGATCCTTGGGGTCGCGGACATGCAGCACGAGGGTCTCAACCATGTTTTGCCCGTCATCGCTGAACGAGTACTGCACGCTGGAGAACCAGACCTGCGCGGGGAACTCACGGCGGATGCGAACGTAGCGCGCGACGGAAGGCTCGCCAGAAATTTGCGTGCTTTGTCCGGGCTCGAGGAAGTTCGGCGCGTCGGTCAAGGTGGAGACGCCATGAGAAATTTCAAAGTCAGGACCGAACGACGGCTGCTTCGGGATGCGCGCCAGGGCCGCGGAGATCTCCTTCTGCTCCTCGGCGGAAGGCGTGCACACGTTGAGCACGTTGACCTTTACCTGCGGTTGGGTCGAGGGGCTCTCGGCCGACTGTTGCGCCAAGACCGGAACGGCGAATAGCGTGCCGGCGAAAATAAGGATGATGATTGGGAGCACTGCGGAATTCTAAATGATGACCGGGGAAAATCTTAAACGCGGTACCCTGGAGAAGGTTTTGCCCGGGAGAAGAAGACGGTTAGAATTCGAAGATGGCGAATCTCACGCTGGTTTATGGCATGCGGCTGCTGCCCTCCGAGGATGTGGTCGAAGTCGGGCAAGCTCCGGTGAAGCTTGCTAACGGACGCGAGGCCCACGTCACCATGCACGTGCTCGAAGGCAGCAAAGAAGAGATCGAAAAACAGTTACGCACCAGCCTGGAGGCGTTCTTCGATCTCTATCCCGAGATCTAGCTGTTTTTCGGGACGGGTGAGTGAGTCTCCGGAAAATGTCGTTAGATATTAGATCTCGGGAGGTTGGCCTCCCAGGACCTAACAACCTATAACCCAAGGCCTAACCGCAGGCGGCAAGTCGAAGTCATGCGAGACGTTTACTGGAAATTGCGCGCAAGAATGACGGCTGCCGGTTTGTGGCCACAGGGCTGGATCGCGCGCGGAGCCTGGTATTCACTGGGCTTGGCGGCTGGGCTCTTCATTCTAGAGATGGTGCTCAATCTATTCGCTCCGGCTGCCAGCAGCAGCCTTGAGGGCTGGGTTCGATTTCTTCTTTTCGACACAGCTTTGCTGTTTTCCATTCTTGCCTTCCGCGGGATGAAGCGAAAGCTTCTGTGGCGGCTGCGCAACCGGCTGATCGTCACCTACGTTTTTATCGGCGTCATTCCAGCCGTTCTGTTGATAGCGATGGCGCTTATCACCATTTACCTTTTCGCCGGGCAGTTCGCCAGTTACGTTGTGACTTCGGAAATTAACTCGCAGCTGCGCAGCATGCAGGCGGTGAATGCTGCGGTGAGCAATGAACTGGCGGCGCGCATCGAAAAAGGTGAAGCGCCCACGGCGGATTCGCTGGAGGGGCTAAGAAAGAGGGACCGGGCTTGGGGAAGACGGCGGGTCTGCGCCTGGCACGGCGCGCGGATTCTGTTATTCAGCGGCGGCGCGCAGAATCCGTCGGCCATGAGTTTTCCCGAGTTTTTCAATAAAGACGACAGCGAGTTCGCCAAAGCGATTCGTGAGGGCCAGCCCTTCAAAGAAATTATTCGCGACAACAACGAGTTGTATTTGCGCGTGGCGTCGGTGTTTGTGGTGGGATCGGAAAAGCTTACGGTCGTCACCGGCGAACCTCTGGATAAAGATATGATCGCCGACATCGCGGCGAACTTGGGCGAAATCACGCTTTATGCAGCTGGGATCAAGTTCGAGCACTCGCAAGAGAAAAACCAGAACCCGAGTGCGGCTAAGGGAAGCGGTTTTGAAACGCGCCTTCTTGATGACCCCAATAAGGGTAAGGTCGAAGGCGGCAGCCGGGACGCGGGGACAGGTCCCAGCCTGGAAGACGATCAACGGGTTTTCCGTCCGAGCTTTACCGTGGGCTCGCTCGCCGCACCTGCGGGCACGATGGACCGCGAGATCACTTTTGGTACGCCGCTCCCGGTGGTGGATTGGCGCACGGGTGAACGCGAGCGGGCCGGCGCTCTGGTAAGAGTGCGCACCCGGCCCTCCGTGCTCTACAGCCATCTGTTCGCCGCCCTGGGAGATATCGCGCGGGGTGTGGAGTACATTCTGCTGGGGATTCTCATTTTCTTTGCTGTCATTGAATTGATTGCTTTGATCATTGGATCGCGCATGACGCGCACCATGACCAGAGCCGTCGGCGAACTTTACAACGCAACCAGAAATGTTGATCGCGGCGATTTCAGCCATCGTATTCCGGTGAAGTCCTCGGATCAGCTGGCGCAGTTGTCACTGTCGTTCAACTCGATGACTGAATCCATCGAGAAACTGATTCAAGAGCAGAAGGAAAAGCAACGGCTGGAGGGCGAACTCGCCATTGCACAGGAGGTACAGGCGCAGCTGTTTCCGCGACAGGTTTCAGAGCTGGAGTCGCTCGAAGTGCACGGCTTCTGCCGTCCGGCGCGAACGGTCAGTGGCGACTACTACGATTTCCTGACGGCGAGTTCTCACAAACTGATTTTGGCCGTTGGGGATATAAGCGGGAAGGGAATTTCGGCTGCTCTGCTGATGGCGACCATCCACTCGGCGGTGCGCGCCTACAGTGTGGAGAGCCTGCCGCAGATGCGCGAGCCGGTGGCCGTTGGCGCTGTGGCCGGCGCGGGCAGAATCATGGCGGCGTGGCCGGAGGGCATCGAAGTCTCTCCCGGAGCATTACTCGGCCTGCTCAATCATCAGCTCTACGAAAGCACTCCGCCGGAAAAGTATGCCACCCTGTTCCTGGGGATTTATGACGGACGATCGCACCAGTTGACCTACAGCAATGGCGGGCATCTGCCTCCAATTCTCATTGGCGAGAATGGCGCGGTGCGACGGTTAGAAGCAGGCGGGACGGTGGTGGGCCTGTTCGACAACATGACCTATGACGAGGGCTCGGTGGAGATGCATCCCGGCGAAGTCTTTATTGCCTATAGCGACGGGGTAACGGAGCCGGAGAATGAGTTCGGAGAGTTTGGCGAGGAACGGCTGATCGACCTGGTGGGGGCGAATCGCCGTCTGCCGCTGATGCAGATCAGCCAGGCAGTGACCTCCGCGGTCGATGACTGGATCGGGGACAACGAGCAGCCAGATGACATTACGCTGGTGCTGGCGCGGGCGCGGTAGGCTGTTCTCAGTTTGGCCGCGATGCGCGCGGCTCGCATGGGGTGGCGAAATCCTGGCGGCTAGATTTTCTTCTTCTTCCAGCGGCCTTGCTTGAATAGGATCGCGCTGACGGCGGCCATCGAACTCTCGGCGATGGCAATGGAGGCAAATACGCCGTTCGAACGCATATGCAGCGGGAGAGCGAGCCAATACGCTAGCGGTATCTCGAACAGCCAAAAGCCGAAGAAATTCACGATGGTCGGGGTGATCGTGTCCCCCGCGCCATTGAAGGCCTGCATCATCACCATGAAATAAGCGTATCCGAGATTTCCGTAGCTCACGATGCGCAGGCAGGCCGCGCCCAGCGGGATGACGGCCGGATCGTGCGTGAATAAGCGGACAATGGGCTCGGAGAAAAGTATGAAGACCACGCCCACCGCGCCGAGAAAGATTACGTTGTAGAGGCCGGTACGCCACACTGCTTTTTCCGCGCGTTCGGGATGGCCGGCGCCTAGGTTCTGACCCACCAAGGTCGCAGCCGCGTTGCTCAACCCCCACGATGGCAGGATCACGAAAATTACGATTCGAATGGCAATCGTATATCCGGCGAGAGCCCTGGCGCCGAAGATGCTCACGATGCGCACCAAACCAATCCAACTGGTGTGAGCGATGGCGAACTGCAAAATGCCGGTTAGCGAAACGCGGATCAGCCGCAGCAGCACCTGCAAACTCAGGCGTACCTGGCTCCTAAGGATGCGAATCCGCTCGGTGCCGTGCATCAGGCGATAGAACTGGTAGAGGACCCCGATGCTACGTCCGGTCAGCGTGGCCAAAGCCGCGCCGGTTACACCCAGGCGCGGAAACGGCCCCCAGCCAAAGATGAGGCACGGATCGAGGATCAGATTGATGATGTTCGACACCCAAAGCAGGCGCATGGCGATGGCTGCATCTCCAGCGCCGCGAAAGATCGCGTTGTTGAGAAACAGCAGCAGCACGGCAAAACTTCCGCCCAGACAAATCTTGGTGTAGCCGCTGCCGGTGGCGACGATCTCCGAGGATGCGCCCATCATGCGCAGGAGGTTCGGAGCAAACATGAAGCAAGGCACACCGATCGCCAAGGAGACGAACAAGCCAAGAGCGATCGCTTGCACGCCTGCAACCGCGGCGCCTTCAGGATCTTTTTCTCCAATGCGGCGCGCCACCATGGCGGTCGTGGATAGGCTGAGCCCCATGGCTACCGAGAAAACTAAACTCAGCATCGATTCGGTAAGGCCGACGGTGGCCACGGCGTTCGCGCCCAACCGTCCCACCCAAAAGACATCGACCACGGCGAACAGCGACTCCAGCACCATCTCCAAAACCATCGGGACGGCCAGCAGCAAGATCGCCCGGTTGAGGCTGCCGGTGGTGTAGTCCTGGTGTGAGCCCCGAACGGCTTCCACCAGAGAGGCCAAGAATGTGTGCTGCTTCTCGGCAGAGGAGGTTGTGGCATCCATAAATACCTTTGAGCTTTCGGCGCATGGCCCTAGAAAAAATCTGGCGGCCGCGCGATCAAAGTTACGAGAGACGGAGCAAACGGTCCGGCTTGCGGACTCAGAGGGATGGCGAACTACCGAGGGTTAAACATTGTCGTTGCCTTGACGCGGATCGTAAAAAGGAACGCAGGCCCAGGTGCAAACCAACGCTTAAATTAGAGGGATTGTATCGCGAAACGGGGGCATCCGCCAAATAGATTCCGTCCAGCCGAACGCGGATTACTTTTTCGTAAAAAGCGTCACTCGCGACGTAACCGCCAGGTTTTTCACCATCCCTCCCAAGACCACCGGGCCGAGCGGCGTCTCCACCAGGCCGCGGCCGTCGGCTCGAGGGTCGTAGGTATTTTCGTCAATCGTCTCCCAGCGATGTCCATGCAGGTCGTAGTCAAAAGTGACGTTGGAAACCTCTTCGGGCTGGCCATCAAACGAAGCCCCTTTGTAATCGTGAGGAGTGGTGGTGCCACCGGAAAAATAAATCTTGTGCTCCCGCTCAGCACCGCCGGCGGAGATACCGAAGCGTGCGGTTCCGGGATGCGGCGGCAGCTTGGTCCATTCAATCTTGCCGGGATCTTTATGATCGATCTTGCCCAGCCAGCACTCGTTGGAAGCCACGTAGCGCGGGCCGCCGGATGGCCCGGGTTTCGCGCCATCGACGACAACAATCTCTTCGTCCGCCACGCCTCCGGCCATGCCGAAGGCGGGAGTGCCGGGGAAAGGCGTAGCCTGGCTCCACGCATCGCGATCAATGTCGTAAACCTGCACGTTGTTCATCGGGCCACTGGGCGAGCGGCCGCTGATCAGATAAACGAAACGATCATGGGTGACGCCGGTGACCGCGCTGTCAACCGGGAAAGGGATATCTTTGCCGCGAGACCAGCGGCGCGCACCGGGCTCATAGACATTTACGTCCGGAACGGTGAGCTCAACGCCCTGGTTGTCCACGACGTAGCCGCCCATCAGAACGACTACCCCCTTGACGCCGCCGGCGGCGGCATTCAAACGGCCTACGGGCCCAGGAACCGCACGGCCCTGGCTCCATTTGCCTGCGTGCGAGAAGGTCATCACGTAGACCTGGTTGGTAACATCGTCCCAAGATTTCTTCGGGCCCACTCCCATCATGGAAAACAATTGGAAGCCGCCTTTGAGCGTAGCCACGGCGTTGCTGGAAACGGCGGCGGGCATGGGGGGGAACTTGGGTTCGTCTGCGCCCAGAAGGACCACGGCGCAAAACGCCAGCAGGGTGAGGAACGAAAGTCTTTTCATTGGAGAGATATTAACTCACCCTGCGCCCTATGTTGTGAGGCTAACAGCCGGTGTCAGAACCAGGTTTTGCGGCAGTACTCACGGTAAGCATCGCCAAACGCGGCTTCGAGAACGCGGGCTTCTCGATGAGCACGCACCGTCTGCAAAATGATGACGGCCGGCACAACGAGCCATAGCATGGGACGGTGGATGAGCAGCACAAAACCGGCGATCAGCACCGTTCCGAAGACGTAAATCGGGTTGCGAACCTTCGAATAGACCCCGTGCGTCACCAGCTGATGGGCCTCCGCCCTAATGGCGAAAGACCTGCCCAGTTGATAGCGTGCCACGGCGATTCCGGCCACGCCGGCGATGAGCAATACTGTACCCAGGCTCCGCCGCCAGTCCCAGGGGCCGGGCATGGTCAAGATGAACCATCTGAACGACGGCAAACACATAGAAGTGTCGGTCTTCCATCGAATGCCTTTCGATTCGCTGACTAATCGATCAAGCCTTGGCGCACGGCGTGAATGAAATCGGTATAAGCGGGAACCTGTCCGCCGGCGCGCATCAGGCTCGCGATCTGCCCGCGATGGTACGCCGAATGCAGTACAACGTGGGTCAGCACATCTCGCACAGTGCTCGACCACGCTTCGCCTTTGCTATTTTTGTAAGTGATCTTCTCAGAAAGTGCTGAGGAGGAAAGCTGGGCGAAATATTCGCGCCAGAGCTCGGCAAGCTGGTTGTTTTGCGCTTCGCACTGGTCGAGGTTGAACTCCGGCCAGACGGGCAGGCTTGGCGGCTGCTGCCGGATGCGATCGAGCCACAAGCGTTCGGCGGACAGAATGTGCGCCAGCAATTGCAGAGGCCGCAGAGGGGGTGGTCCGGATCGAGCGCCCTTGATCACCGCCAAGACCTCAGCGTTGGCCCAAGCATCGTAGAGAAATTGACGTCGTAGATGTTCTAGCAATTCCACGATGCAGACTCCCTAATCGAAGAGTTCGAAAAATTGACGCAAGGCCGCGAATCGCCCACAACTAATTTAATCGGCGCACGGCGCGAACTTCAACCCGATATTTAACGGATCATTCACACTTGTCCAGTAGACTTCTGGCTGACCGGGCCATGAGATACTCTTGGTTATAGGCGACCCCGTGTTGCCCCGGCTTCGAACGTCGCTGAATATGCCCCGCAGAATATCCTCGTCGCGAACAGTGCTAGAACAAACGGACACGCCTGGCAGCTTGGGTCAGAATCCGGAAACGGAGAAGAAAGCTGCGAAAAAAGGTACGGGATCGCTCGATGATCTGGCGCAGACGGCACTAAAAGCATTTCTCATCGCGCGCGACGCTGCCGCTAATGTGCCAGATTTGTTCACGCAATCCTCGCGTATGGCGTTCCTTGCCATCAAGGAGTGCGAGCAGGAACTCGACGTTATCGAGCGCTACATCGACGAGCGGACCCCTGCGGCCATCACGCGCGTGAATGAAACTCGGGCGCGCCAGCTACTGACCAGCCTGAAATGTACGACCGACCTCGAACGCATCGGCGATCTGGTCATGAGCATGTCCCTGCGAGTGCAGGCGCGCACGGCGAAGACGCCAGCTTCCGATGTGCGCCAACTGGTGGAGATGTCGACGATCCTGCGCGAGATGCTCGATCTGGTGTACCGCGGATTTGTTGATCTCGACCTGGAGTGCGCCCGCAAGGTATTACAGATGGACAAGGACATCGATCGTGTCTGTCATGCTTTGTTCCAGAAGCACCTCACCGACCATGGTGGGCAGAGCAATCCGTCCAGCTTTGAAGTGCTCCTCATGGCGCAGGCACTGGAGCGCGCCGGGGACCATACCACCAATCTCGCCGAAGATCTCTACAGCCTGATCGAAGGTCGCAGCCTGCGGCATGCTCCTAAGAAGCGCGCGGCCACGTAACCAGGACGCTCTCGTCTGGCTTACATCGGTAGGCTCGGCGGCTACTTCCACGGCGACGGCGGGATGGCAAATCCGACCATCAGCAACCCTTGCATCTGCCCCCAATCGTCGGTTTCGCGGTCGAATACGGCTTCTCTGCGTCGGTCAGAAAATCGCAGATCCAACAGAAAGAGTTTGCGGATTGCATAGGCTCGTACGCCACTCGATGAGTCACGGGTTTCGTCGAAAAGTGCTCCGTACAACACGTACACGTGCGATTTCCACTCGATCAGCTGGGCGTGCTGTTGCCGCAGAGTGCTGATGATAAGCGCGGGATTAATCGAGTCGTGGGGAATATACTCCGCCTTTACCGTGACCGGCCGACCGTCGCTCAAGAGATGCCTGCCCTGCAACTTGGTGCTGAGTTCCTTCCAGGACAGCGGCGTCAAGAGGGTGGCGTAAAGCGCGACGTCTTCTAGGGCAGAATCCTTTCCGCAGCATACCGCGTTGTCGTGGAGCACTGTCTCCAGCGCGGTTGCGAACACCGCCGATCGGTGCGCCGACGGCGCCGTTAAAATGGGCAGGTTCGCGACCCGGATCTCTTGATTGGGAAGAAACTCAGAACTGATGCCTCCTTGCCCGTACGCCAGGGGCGAGGTCAAAGTGATCACGTAGAAAACGAAAAAGGAGAGAACGCGGAGCTTCGCCACGGTGCACCTCCAATCTCAGCTCCCCCATCCTAGCGCAGGTCGACGGTTTCCCATAAAACCAACCCAGCCCCGGAAATTCAGAAACGACCGGCGCTCCCGAAATTCATCATTCGTTAACATGCGGGAAACATTCTCGCAACATTTCCAACATACATTCTAGAAATCCAGAGGCGCACGGCCCGGAGCCGACTGAACCTGAAATCAGCGACGATGCAGCTTCCCATGGGATCTTACGAACCGCGAGGCGAGGCGGGAAATGCCGCGCTACCTCGCTGCCTGGTTTTCGTGGTCGAAGATGAAGAAGACATCGCCCGGCTGATCTCCCATAACTTACAGGCCGCTGGTTTTGACGTGCAAAGCTTCATCAGTGGCGCGTCGGTGGTCTCCGAAGCCGTGCGCGAAATGCCTTCGCTCTTTCTTTTGGACGTGATGTTGCCCGGCGCCGACGGCTTTGAACTCTGCCGCCAGATTCGCCAGTCGGCAACCCTCTCGGCGACGCCCGTTATCTTTCTCACCGCGAAAACTGCTGAGGCCGACCGCGTCAGGGGCCTCGAACTAGGCGGGGACGATTACATCACCAAGCCCTTTAGTCCGCGCGAGTTGGTAGCCCGGGTGCGCAGTGTGCTGCGGGGCATTCGTCAGCCAGCGGCCGCGCCGGAAACGCTTCGCCTGGGGGATCTCGAAATTGACGCCTCTTCGATGACGGTGCAGGTGCAGGGGAGAGCGATTCTCACAACCGTGCGCGAGTTTCGTTTGCTGGAGTATCTGGCCACGCACGTCGGACGCGTGCTCACGCGCGATCAGTTGCTCGATGCGGTATGGAAAGAAACTCCCTTTGTGACGCCGCGCTCGATCGACGTTTACGTGCGCCGGTTGCGCGAGAAAATCGAGACCGATCCCCGCCACCCACGGTATCTGAAAACCCTGCGGGGCATCGGCTATCGCTTCGAGACTCCGAAGTAGGGGATCAGTTCTGAGTTCTCAGTTTTCCATCCCATCTGATTTCTACTCGCCACTCGCCAATCGATACCTGAGGTCTCACCTCTTGGGATGAAGGTTCGGTTTTACTGAGAACTGAGAACCGGTGTCTTGATTTATCCTGTCGTCTTAACCATCTTGATTCGCTCGATCATGACCCGATCCAAATCACTGTGGAAAGCGGACGATCAAAAGGCCCGCTTGCTCGAACTTACCGCGCAGTCGGACGATTCCGCCAAGGATTACGCGCTGCGCCGCGATGTGCGCTCGCTGGGAGCATTGCTCGGGCGGGTGCTGGTGGAGCAGGTGGGTCCGGAGCTGTTCGATACCGTCGAAGCGCTGAGGCAGCTCATGATTCGGCATCGCGAGCGAGTCGCGGACAGCCCCACGGCTAAGTCTCAGGGCGAGCTCATGGCCAGTGCCCAGGCGATGATTTCGGAGATGGATGTAAGCCGCGCTTATCAGGTCACGAAGGCCTTCGCAATTTACTTTGAGTTGACCAATCTGGCCGAGACCAACCATCGCAAGCGCCGCCGCCGCGCCCGGCAACTGCACCGACAACATGCGTTGCCGGGATCGTTCCACGGAACCCTGCTGCGGATGAAGAAAGCGGGGATGCCGGCTGAGGCGGTGCTGGCGGCGCTTGGTGAAGTCATCGTAACTCCTGTATTCACGGCCCACCCCACGGAAGTCGCGCGTCAGACGGTGCTGCTGAAGCGCCGCCGCATCGCCGAACAGTTGGAGCGGCTGGATCGCCTTCCCCTCACTTTGGCCGAAGCCTTGCGATGCGAACAGATCATCCACGCGGAAATTTCCGCCCTTTGGCAAACTGACGAGGTTCGACAAGCCAAGCCCACGGTGGACGACGAAATTCGCATGGGCCTGCGTTATTTCCGGCTCTCGCTGTTTGAAACGCTGCCCCGCATTTATGCCGAGGTGGCGGAATCGATTCGCGAGGTTTACGGAGCCGTCCTCGGTGCAACGGAGTTGCCGAGCCTGTTGGGTTTCGGATCCTGGATCGGCGGCGATCGCGATGGCAATCCGCTGGTGAAGCCGGAATGCATGAAAGATGCGCTAGAACTGGCGCGAACGATGATTCTCCGAGAATACATTCGGCAGGTGGAATTCTTGAGTGATTGCCTGAGTTCGTCGTCGCGGCAGACGGGCGCTTCGCCGGAGATTCTCGCGCGCCTGGCGCAATACAGGCAGTCGATGCCCGCTGTCTTCATCCTTTGGGGGCCGGGCAACACGGAGGAGCATTACCGGCGATTTCTTTCCTACATGATTCATCGCTTGCAGCGCAGCCGGGAAGGCTCGAACGCCCAAGATTCGTACCACGATGCGGCGGAATTTGAAGCTGATCTGATCCTGTTGCGAAAGAGCCTGATGTCGAATCGCGGGCAACGGCTGGCGGAGACTTTTGTTGATCCCTTGCTGCGCCAACTCCGAACTTTTGGCTTTCATTTGCACGTGCTCGATATCCGCCAGCACGCCCGCGTTCACGCCGAAGTCTGGCAGGAGATTGCGGCACTGAAGATCGACGCGAGAAAGATCGAACCTAGAAATCCCGAACTAAGAAAGACAAAATTAAGAAAGGCTGAATTACGAGAGACTGCGCCGGCATTGGCGGCAGGTGCCCATTTACCGGATAGTGGCGAACGCGGTTCTCCGCAGACCCGGGAGTTGATCGATACCTTCCACGCCATCCTGCAACTCAAGCAAACCTATCCTGCGGAGTCGATCCGGCAGTACGTCATCAGCGGGGCGGAGTCTGAGGAAGACGTGCTCAACGTGGTGCGACTCGCCAAAAGCTGCGGTGTCCATCTGGCGGGCTCTGATGACGATCCCGGACTGATGCCGGTGCCGCTATTTGAGTCGATCAATTCTCTGCGCGCGGCTGGCGATGTGATGCGACACCTGTGGCGAAATCCGGAATATGTGCCGCTGCTTGATTCCTGGGGGCGATGGCAGGAGGTCATGCTCGGTTATTCCGACTCCAATAAGGATGGAGGGATGCTGACCAGCACCTGGGAACTGTATAAAGCGCATCGCGAACTGCACCATGCGGCGCAAGAATGTGGAGTGAAGTTGCGGCTTTTTCATGGCCGCGGGGGCACGGTAGGACGGGGCGGCGGACCGACGCATTCGGCAATTCTGGCGCAGCCGGAAGGCTGTTTTTCCGGGCGTATCCGCATCACCGAGCAGGGAGAAGTTCTCAACTGGAAGTACGCCGACACGGTGCTGGCGGAGTGGAACCTGGAACTGATGATTGCCGCCAGCCTAGAAGCGCTCACGCGCCCGGGTTCGCAGCCAGCCAAAGATCAGGCGCGCTGGGAAGAGGCGATGGATGAAATGTCGGAGGCGGCTTACCGTGTCTATCGGCGCGACATTGCGGAGAATGCTGAGGTGCTCGAATATTTCGAGCAGGCCACGCCGGTGCATGAACTGGATGCGGCGCGGATCGGCTCCCGGCCATCGCGCCGGACCAAGGGCCGGCGGTTAGAGGATCTGCGTGCCATTCCGTGGGTTTTTGGCTGGATGCAGAGCCGCCACGCCGTACCGGCGTGGTACGGCGTAGGCCAGGGGTTGCAAAGCTTTGCCCTGAAGGGAAAAAGTCACGAGCAGCTGCTGCGCGAAATGTTGAAACACTTCGCCATCTTCTCCGACTTGGTGCGCAACGTCGAACTCGGCATTGCCAAAGCCGATCTTCACATTGCCCGGCTCTATTCCGGGCTGGTGAAGAATGCGGCGCTGCGCACGCGTGTCTTGACCATGCTGGAGGAAGAGTTTCTGCGGTCCCGGAGCATGATTCTCAGCATCACCAGCCAGCGCGAATTGTTGGCTCGCAACCGGGTGCTGGCGCGCTCCATCCATCTGCGCAATCCTTACGTGGATCCGATGAGCCTGATCCAGGTTGAACTTTTGCGGCGCAAGCAGCAAGGAGGGGATTGGGCGAAGCTGGAATATCCTCTGGGCGCGACCATCAACGGCATCGCTGCCGGACTGCACAACACAGGATAGGTCTAAATGGGCAGAGTGGCCGCTAACCATACGGTCTAAGGCCCGTCTGTAGTATGTTGTTCTACGGAAGGACGCGCGCACTTTTCTCCCTCTCCTTCGGCTGGTGGAAACCTGCGTTTCTTGGTGCGCATGTCTCGCGCTTGCGGTTGCGTCTCAGTTAACTTTGCCATTCCTGCTCCAAATTCGTCCGATCCACACAAGAGGGCCCATGCCTATTTCGAGAATCATCGTAGGTTTTGTCTTGTTCACTCTGCCAGCGATACTGCTGGCACAAAAAGCGACTCTTAATTCCCCCGCCTCAGCCGCCATTGCGGCCAGTCAAGAAAGCACCCCTAAACTCGATCACTTCGATCCGGATCTGGTCGATAAGTCGCTGGATCCTTGCGACGACTTCTATAAGTACGCTTGCAGCAAGTGGATTGCCGCCAATCCCATTCCCGCCGACCAAGTGTACTGGAGCACGGGCGGCGGTTTGGAAATGTGGAACGACAACGTCCTGCGCGAGACTCTGGAAGCTGCCAGCAAGAACGATGCAAGCCGCAGTGCGGTACAGCAGAAAATCGGCGACTACTGGGCCGCCTGCATGGACGAGAGTGGCATTGAAGCGGCTGGGCTGAAGCCGTTACAGCCGGAAATCGACCGCATTGCGGCGATCAAGTCAAAACAGGAAATTACTCTTGAAATTGCGCATCTACACCATCTGTTTCCCGGTGCATGGGAGCAATCCGACAATCAAACGAACTCACCATTTTTTGGATTCACCGGTGCGCAAGACTTTGACGACGCTTCCAAGGTTGTAGCGCAGATCGATCAAGGTGGCCTTAGCTTGCCCAATCGCGACTACTACATCAATACCGATGAGAAGTCGGTGGAGACTTTGACGAAATATCAGACCCATGTGCAAAAGATGCTGGTGCTCGCGGGTGAGGCGGAAACGCAAGCCACCGCCGATGCGGAGACCGTAGTCGAACTGGAAACCGCGATGGCCAAAGCGCAGATGGATAACGTCAAGCGGCGCGATCCCAAGAATATCAACAACAAAATGAGCCTGGCTCAGCTTCGCGAACTGACGCCATCGATCCAGTGGGACGTTTACTTGAAGGCGGTCAATGCTCCCGTGAGTGAGCACTACATCGTCTCCTCGCCCGATTTCTTTCGCGCTGAAGACAAGTTGCTGACAGAACATCCGCTGGAGCATTGGAAGACGTACATGCGCTGGCAGGTGATCCACGGCGCTGCGCGCTACTTAACGAAGGCGATGGCCGATGAAGACTTCAACTTTTTTGCCCGCACCTTAGCCGGCCAGGAAGAGCAGCTTCCACGCTGGCGGCGCTGCACTCACTGGGCTGACCGTGACCTGGGAGAGGCCCTCGGTCAGGCCTACGTGGATCGGGCTTTTCCGCCGGAGAGCAAGGCGCGCACGATCGAAATGGTGCAGGCCATCGAGAGTGCAATGCACAGCGACATTGAAAGTGTGAGTTGGATGACGCCGGCCACCAAACAGCAGGCCATCGTGAAACTGAAGGGAATCGAGGACAAAATTGGATATCCTTCGCACTGGCGCGATTATTCCAGCGTAAAAATCACTCGCGACAGCGACCTGGCCAACGTAGAGCAGGCCTCGTCGTTCGAATTCGAGCGCTGGGTTTCGAAGATCGGCAAACCGGTCGAGCGCAGCGAGTGGACGATGACCCCGCCCACCATCAACGCCTACTACGATCCGCAATTGAATACGATCAACTTTCCTGCAGGCATTTTGCAACCGCCGTTTTTTGAGAAAAATATGAACGATTCCGTGAACTACGGTGCCATCGGGATGGTCATCGGCCACGAACTCACCCACGGCTTCGACGATCAGGGGCGCAAGTTCGACGCTCGCGGCAATCTACGCGACTGGTGGACCCCGGAGGATGCCAAGCAGTATGACGAGCGCGGCAAGTGCATCTCCGATGAGTACACCCAGGAGGTTCCGGATGCAGGAGCAGGGGTCAAGCAAAACGGGTTGCTGACGCAGGGAGAGGACACGGCCGACAATGGCGGCATCCATCTGGCGTTGATGGCGCTGGAGGCCGACCTGAAGAAGCAAGGGAAATCGCTCGACGAAAAAGGTCCGGACGGCTGGACCTATCTGCAGCGCTTCTACCTTGCCAATGCGTACTCGTGGTGCTCGAATGTGCGGCCTGAAGTAGCTCGCTTGGTCGTCACCACGAACCCACATTCTTTGCCCATTTTCCGCATCGACAACGTGGTTTCGAACATGCCTGAGTTTGCCCGCGCCTTTGGTTGCAAGACAGGCCAGAAGATGGTTCGAGCGAACGCGTGCCGGGTTTGGTGATAAGCAGCACAAATGAAAGGTCAGCCTGCGGGCTGGCCCAATTTGTGCCAACGGATTCCGGTCTAAGTTGCTAGCGATTGATGTCGTCTTTCGACTGCAAACGCTTTACGTAGGATTCCAAGTTAGAGCGGTTGGCATCATCTGGCACGCCCGTGAGAGCGGCCTGCATCTCCTTGACGGCTTTGTCGAAGTCCCCCTGGCCACTGTAGACGCGGGCCATACCGACGTGTGAGGTCCAGTAATCGGGGAACTTTTTCGCGTTGGAGCGATAAACCGCGAATGCTTCTTCCTGTTTTTTCTCTCCCTGCAACTGGCGGCCATAGAAATAAAGTTGCTGCGCGGAGGCCTTTTCCAGCGCCTTGTTGCGGAATTCCGCAGCTGCATCCTTGCGGCCCATGGCGTCGAGAATGCGCGACTTATTCATCAGATTGTCAAAGCGCTCTTCAACTTTAATCGACTGGTCTTCATCCTTCAGCGCCTCGTCCAAATTGGTTTTGGCAGCGAGGAAGTACCCAGCGGCATCGTCCCAAGTGTCCCAGTAATATTGATTGAGCCCGCGCATTTGGCGCTGAAGGCTGGCTTCCACGACGTCGCTGACGTTAACGGTAACTTTGACGGGCACCGCGATCTTCTCCCAGCTGAGGGTAATTACTGCGGAGTCGGGTTTGACTTCATCAAAATCGTAGGTCAGTGCATCGTGGAATTCGGTAGGCTGCGACTTCACCGCCACTCGCAGCGCATCTTCGTCCTGCTTGTAGCTGAAGCTTCCCCAGGCGGTGGACATTTTTGAGAAGATCACCGTCCATTGACTTTCTCCCGGGATCATGTGCAGACCGTACGTTCCTTTGTCGAGCGCCTGACCTTCGATGGTGACCGGATCGGTGAAGGTGATTGTGGTATTCTCATTCGCTCCCGCGCGCCATACCTGGCCGTAGGGTACGAGCTTGCCCCAGACCTGGCGGCCATTGACCAGCGGCCGGTGATAGTCGACGGTGATATCGGTGAGGCCGATGCGTTGGGTGACCACGGCATGCTGGCTCTGCAGCGGGAGATTGAGCATTACAGTTTGGCCGGGGCAAAAACTTGCCACCGACAAGAAACCACATAACAAAACAAGACGAGTTCTATGCATGGAAAACTCCTCTTCTCTGGTGGGAATCGAACAGCTGTTTCGGCCGCAACCTGGACACACAATTGGGGACGATGCGAGCCTGACCCGCTGTGCTGTTGGGCTTAGACGGGCACGCGATGCGAAGGTAAGCAATGGGGAAGGAGGCGGGCGTCTGCCGCGGAAGGAGATGCCGCAAACGATGAATGCTTATTTCTCGCTGCATCGGTGGTCGGGGCAGCTGGAATCGCGAGAACTCGTATGCGTCCTATAATCGTGTTCACCTGAGCGGAGTCCTTGTCGCGATTCCCGGGCCGGATGGCTCCCCGCACATACTCGGCAAGATTCCAGAGCGTGATATGCGTTTTGGGGTCGATGACCATTCATTGAAGCTGCGAGGACAGGCAGCCTTAGTCCCAGTAAGGACCCAACTGATTTCTAAGACCCGGTCGGCGTCGGCGGGTGAATACACGATTTCATATCGCCCTCAGCTCTTGATCGCAGCTAGAGCTGGTTGTAAAGGCGATCGGAACCACCATCGAACCGAGTCTGACCGATGACCGTATCGAAATTCTAACGTCTTTTCAACACGATGCAGGTCGGCGGATGAGATGGTCTCGAATGATCGCCGGCACACTCAAACGGGAAATACGGTTCGTTCGTGGGTACTTTGGTTTGGGAGCAGAGCCATGCTGAATAGTCTCCGCGCCCGCAGGATCGTATGATCGAAAGACCCGCAGGTTGTCTTCGATGGCTTTCTTTGATCCATCCAGATCAGGTCGCAGCATAGGTTCCACAACCGCCTCCGCGACAGCCGAGATGTTAATCCCGATCTGGGGGCGCGTGCTAGGACGGCCATCCATCGGTATCGACGATAATTTCTTCGATATCGGAGGGAACGTTCAATCGGCAGACTTGCTCTTTGCAGAAATTGCGCGGGAGTGTGGCCGGGAGCTACCGAGCGCCATAATCTTCCACGCTCCGACAATTGCGGCTTTGGCATCTGTGCTGGAGCAGCCTACGTTGCCGCCGTGTTCACCCTTCATTGAGCTAAGAAAAGGCAAGCGGCAACCACCCATTCTTATGGCGCATGGTCTGGGTGGTCGCGCGAGGTTTACCAAGTTCGCAAAGCATATTCATACCGACCATCCGATTTACGGGATTCAAGCCAAAGGTATCGACGGCAGGGAAGAACCCCTTGAGCGGGTTGAGGACATGGCTCATTTCTATCTCGGAGCCCTGAAAGAACTTCAACCCCAAGGGCCTTACATCTTGATCGGCTACTCATTCGGTGGCCTGGTGGCGCTGGAGATGGCGCAACGGCTGTCCGCGGACGGAAAGGAGATTGGGCTGCTGGTGCTCATCGACGCCTACCCCCATCCTCGATATATGTCTGCGAGGCAGCGTTTGCGGCTCGGTCTGCAGCGGTCGAGAAGCCGTATATCTAAAATGAGGCAAAAACCTTTCGTTGAGTCAATTTCGTACTTTCTTGATGGGGTGCAACGTCGATTACGCATCGCGGAAGCTCATCACAACGCGCCTCTCCAAGGTTCCCGTTTATCGTTGGCGCAAACAACCTTGCAAGTGAAGGCCAAGGCGTATCTGGCTTTAGCGAGTTATCGACCGCGGCCTTACAGCGGAAAAATAAAGTTCGTGAAGAGTGAAGGCGATACGTTCTTCCCCGGCGACCCGGTGCCCGTTTGGGCAGATCTGGCGCCGGACTTCGAAGTAGAGACCGTTCCCGGAAATCACCTGGACATGGTTACCACGCAGTTTGAAAGCCTGGCTGCTGTGCTGACTCGTTACCTGCAAGGAGCTCTTCCTCGAGAATGAAACTGCATTTGCAGACGCGAGAAAGGCAAGAACCCACAAAAGGAACTGATCAACCATCGTGCCTTGCCCCAAAGTGCCTGTGCCGATGACGGACGGTTTGCCCGGAGCGCTCGGTGAAGGCCTGCTGGAGGCGCGTGCGCGCCTTCTCCCAATCCCCCAGCTCACAACTTATCTCCGATCAGAAAGACCAGGCATAGCCACCATGCCGTCTCTTGTAGTAGCATTGCCGGAGTGAGTAGGAGATCATGAAAGAGCCGCGTCTTTCAAAAGCCGAGACTCGCATCCTGGAACAGTACTGGAAACTCGGGACTGCGTCCGTGCGCGAGATCCTGGAAAGCCTCCCCGAGGACGAACGCGTTGCTTACACAACCGTGCAGACGCTCGTCTATCGGCTTGAAGAGAAGGGCGCGCTGCGGAAGGTAAAGAAGATCGGCAATGCCCAGCTCTTTCAGCCGGCCATCAACGAAACCCAACATCGCAGCAGATTAGTGCGCGATTTGCTCGATCTGTTCGGCGGCTCGCCGCGACTGCTCGTCTCTAATCTGCTCGAAAATGGCGCCCTTAGCTTACGAGACCTGAAGGCGCTGCAGAGTGCGGCGCGCAGTGATAAAAATGGCCGCACCCGCGGAGGCAAACGTGCATGAGCATATCGCACGCGCGATGTACCACTTCAGCGTCCACCTGTTGTTTGCTTCGATTGTCGCCTCGGTGGCGTGGGTGCTGACATCATTCCTGCGCGCAAGCGCCACCACCAAATATTGGATCTGGGTTGCTACCGCATTCAATTTCATTGTCCCTTCAGGAGCACTCATCGATAAGCTTTGGGCGCCGCACTTGACCTGGGCTAGGCCGCTCGGTGCTATTGGCGATCCCGTCTGGGACATGACACAGGGCCGGACGGCCGTGATCCTCGGAGTTATTTGGATGACCGGAGCCTTCTCTATGCTCATGCGATTGATCTCACGCATACGCAAAGAGCGTCGCGAGGCGAAAGTGCAGGACGGTCTGAACGAGCGCGGCGACCCGTCCAATTTCGTAACAGACGGCATTCCTGTGAGCTTTGGCGACAGCCATCCGAGTCCCGCAGTGCGGGGAGTCCTTTCCCCTCGTATCCTGCTTCCGACCGGCATCGATCGGCTGCTTAGTCAACATGAATTCCGCGCTGTCCTGATTCACGAACTGGCCCATGCCAGACGGCGTGATAATTTAATCCGTTTACTTTATGAGGTTTCTTTGTGCGTCTTGTGGTTCCATCCCCTCGTCTGGCTCGCTGGAGCGCGGATTGCACTTTATCGCGAACTCTCCTGCGATGAATCTGTGGTCAGGCGCTCTCATGGGCCAGCACTGGTTTCAGCGCTCGCCAAGCTTGCGGTTTGCGAGCAAGGGGGAATTCTGCAAGCAACAGCCTCATCGCATCTGAGCTATCGCTTGGCCCGCCTGGCCGAGCCAGCACAAACCTCCTACCGTGCAGCAAGCCTCCTAGTGACATTCCTGTTTGCAGCGGTCATCGCCGGCGGAGTCTTTCAAACCGTCGCCCATACGGCCTGCTGTTTCGTCCTGAAACAAAAACACAGCGAAGTGCTCACTTCCTGCGGCCAAGTGCGTCCAATTGACTAATACGTAGTATGTAGTAGCATTGCTGGACGATGTAGTAGATGGACGGCAGGCCAATCCCTACAGCGCAGCCGTTTGAGTTCATCGCTCAGGAGGTCTAATCGGATGCGAAAGCTTATCTTTGCAGTTATAGCAGTGCTCGTCTCCACAGTCTCCGTCTCCGGCCAGCCAGGAGCGAGCAGCGGCAGCGCTCCCGCGGACATCGTTTACGCGCGCCCTGGCCAGTTCGTTGACGCCGGTGGATTCCGGCTGAATCTCGTTTGCATGGGGAGCGGGTCGCCCGCGGTTGTTTTCGATTCCGGATGGGGAGACTGGTCGCCCGCGTGGTCGAAGGTGCAGCCGCAGATCGCAAAGTGGACGCGTGCGTGCAGCTATGACCGTGCCGGGGCGGGTTTTAGCGATCCGGGTCCCATGCCGCGTACTAGCGTGCGTATCGCGGGGGAGCTACGCACCGCGCTTCATAATGC
>JBAUXO010000077.1:0-3656 GCA_049584315.1 Candidatus Sulfotelmatobacter sp.
GCAAACGGCTGAGTTCCACGCCGAAATATCGCCATACCGGGCCCACCACGTGGCTAGCGTCAAGCCGTCCATGTCGACTTCCATTGCTGGTGAAGGAGGCATCCGTTGTAGCATCGACCGCTCGACCCATCTAGCGTTCTGGTCAGCAAACGCTTGGGCGAGCGGGCGGATGTGACATCGCTGATGAGCAGCCTTTTGTTTTGACGGCGACCCATCAGGCTCTAAGGTGCCGGTTCTGCGTTAAGCAGGGTTGTCGGGATGTGGAAGCAATGGCTGGCGTTTCAATTCTCGGGACAAATCCGGAGCACAAAGCGAGCATAATCACTGCCGAATGAGAGGCCCTGACTCCGACTCAGAGGCATCGGGTCCGACCGTAAGCCGTTGAAAACGAGTGCGGGCGGCGAGAACGATTGATTTGCTAAACCGTTGTACCGGCTAACACCTGTACCGAGGGTTCGAATCCCTCGCTCTCCGCGAGAATTCCTTGCAAGTTCCATCCAGGAAAGGGGGTTGCAAGGCATTTCAGTAACGACAGCTTCACCGAAGATCCCTATTCGACCTCGGCTCCGCCGTCAATCCCTCAGGGCAGGCTCTCGCCCTGAGGCTGCGGCGCCCCGGCTGAAGCCGGGGGTCTAGGGGAAAATGCGGGGCTTCGGGATGAGGCAAGCCTGAACGATGTTCTTCGTATCGTCACCGTGAATCGACGAAAGAGCTTCCAATTGGCTCTGTGGTTTCAGGGTGGACGGTGTGACGGGATTTCGTCATTTGCGCTGCTGCGACATCGGCTTTGCTGATTTGTTCCGGGGTCATTACCTGAGTGAGGCTCTTAAGTCTTGCAGCAGCCCGCTTTTCGCCTCCGGCACTGGCAGCCTTGTACCACTCATACGCTGCGACAGGATCGAGAGGCACGCCCTTACCTTGCTCATACAGGTATGCCAGATCGAGTTGTGCCCGGGGATTTGACTGTTCGGCAGCGAGACGAACCCACTTGGCTGCTTCGGAGTAGTCGCGCGCTGTGCCGGTTCCGGTGTAGTGCATCCAGGCAAGGTCTTCTTGAGCGGTTGGGTCGCTGGAATGGGCCGCGACGCGGAACCATATTAATGCTTGCGGAAAATCTCGCTGGCGAAAATACAAGGAAGCAAGATTGCACTCTGCTACAACGTTCCCATGATCAGCGGCCGACTGGTACCAGTGCTCGGCCTCATCGATATTCTTCTTTACTCCTTGGCCGTGTTCGTACAAAGAGGCGAGGTTGTTTTGTGCGAGCAGATGCCCCTGTTTGGCCGCCCCGCCGTAATACCATAACGCGCGCTTGTAATCACGGCGAACACCTTCCCCGTGCTCGTATAAGTAGGCGAGTGCGAACTCAGCATCAGGAAATACCTGCGCCGCAGATTGCCGAAACCATTTTGCCGCCTCTGCGTTGTTCTGCGCAACGCCTTTTCCCATCATATAGAAACGGCCGAGAAGGTACGCTGCTTTTGCATCTCCCTGCTCGGCACGCCTCTGCAAAGACACAGGATCCGGCTGTCTTATACCAGCACCTGAGGGCCCTTCCTGGCTCCACGCACTCCCCGTAAAAAAACAGAACCAGCTTACGACCGATAACGTAAGTAAGAGAGATGTGTTTACGTTTTGCATAACCCAACTTTCACGGCGACCTGGGCTGGCTGGCAATGCAACAGCGCACACGAGTGGAACACGCGTGGATAACGAGGCAAATGTCTGAAGAACTAGAAGTTAGGAGGCGCTGTTCGAGGCAGTTCGCGGTCCTGCGAACCGTGCTCACTAACCTTGGTGATGAACTCACGTCCAAACAGTGGTGGAAAAATGTCAGAAACTCGGTTCGCTTCAGCGGTGGTCTGCTTTGATGTTTTTGAGGTTGACCTTCGGGCAGGTGAATTGCGCAAAGAAGGTCGGAGGATCAAGCTACAAGAACAGCCTTTTCGGGTGCTGTCGTATTTATTGGAGCGAGCCGGAGACGTGGTTACGCGCGAAGAGTTGCGGGTAGAGCTCTGGCCTGCCGACACCTTTGTCGATTTTGACCACAGTCTGAACAGCGCAGTCGCCAGGTTGCGAGATGCTCTCCGCGATTCGGCCGACAAGCCGCGTTTCGTTGAGACGGTGGCAAAGCGCGGTTATCGCTTTATCGGTTTACTCCGTCCAGCAACTCCGGTTTTAGGCACCTTCCAACCGGCTATTCAGGAACGAGCTGTAGTCACGAGGCGAGCGGCCGGGAAAATATGGATGACGGCTGGGTTCTTCGTGGCACTCTTCAGCGCTGTCGCGATTTGGCCATTGCATAGGCCGAGCGCTGACTCACAGCTATCGCGAATTGAGATCGTGCCCCTGATCAGCATGAGAGGATTTCAGGCGACGCCAGCATTCTCCCCAACTGGGACGCTGGTGGCGTTCCGCCAGAGCGACTTTGCAGGTAATGCAGGAATTTATGCGGCAGCGGTTCGCGGTGAAAAATCGGTGCAGGTGACAAACAACCCCGGAGACTGCTGTCCCACGTGGTCGCCCAACGGTGACCGAATCGCGTTCACTCGGTATTCTGGCAAGACCTGTTCGATCTATGTAGTTTCAGCGTTGGGCGGCACCGAACGCCGGGTCTACGAAGGCACCACGTCGCTGGGATCCGGTATTTCATGGTCCCCAGACGGGAAATCGCTCGCGTTTCCGGAGAGCAGTCCAGCAGACCCGACTCGCTCGACGGTCTCAACTGTCTCCTTAGCCGATTCCAGTATTCACGCGTTGACTTCACCACCACCAGGTTCTTTGGATCACGAGCCGGCGTTTTCTCCCGACGGAACAAAGCTAGCGTTTATCCGCTCGAGCGTGGCAGGAGTAAGCAACGATGTGTACGTTTTGCCCGCAACTGGTGGTCCGCCAAAGCGGCTTACCTTTGACAACAGGCCCATCATGGGACCACCGACATGGACCGCCGACAGCAGGGACATAGTTTTTTCTTCCAATCGGAGCGCGACTACAGGATTGTGGAGGGTGTCGCCGGATGACGGGACTCTCCGTCCCATGGCTGGACCGCTTGGAGATGCGAAGTGGCCGTCGATTCCAGCGAAGGGCAACAGCCTGGTATACGAACAGTGGATTACGAAGGCGAACATCTGGCGACTGGATTTGAAGGACACGAAACATTACGAAAGGCCGCCCTCCGCCTTGGTGTCTGAAAAGGGGTACAAGGCGCGTCCCGAGTTGTCTCCTGACGGGAAGAGGATTGCATTTGAATCGGACCGGCTCGGATTTTGGGACATTTGGACCTGCGATGTGGGCGGAACGACTTGCGACCAGCTCACGGATTTGCACGGGACTGCCGGACGCGCGCGATGGTCTTCGGACGGACGATACATTGCGTTCGAATTTCACCCTCGCGAGAGGAGCGAAATCTATGCCGTCGAGGTGCCCGGAGGAGAGCCTCATCTGGTCCAAACGATTCCAGGTGCGGACAATCTCTCCCCGAGTTGGTCACATGACGGCAGGTGGCTCTATTTCGCTTCGAAGCACGGATCAGAGCCTTTCCAGATTTGGAAAATACCGTTCCATGGCGGCTCGCCCATCCGGCTTACAAAGAGTGGCGGAATTGCCCCGGAGGAGTCGCCCGACGGTCGATATCTTTACTATGCCAAGTACGAACA
>JBAUXO010000078.1:0-7928 GCA_049584315.1 Candidatus Sulfotelmatobacter sp.
CACCGCCTTCTGCGAGCGGCGGCTGTTTCGGCACGAGTACCGGCTCCGCCGCCATGACGGCGAGTATCGATGGATTGTCGACACTGACGTGCCGCGCTTCGACGCCGATGGTAAATTCATTGGCTACGTCGGCTCAAACGTAGATATAACGGACCGTAAGAGTGCCGGAGAGCTAGAAACCCGTGTTAACGAGCGAACACGCATAGCGCGCGAACTTCACGACACTCTGCTGCAAAGTTTTCACGGACTGTTGCTCCGCTTTCAAACGGTTTACAGCCTTCTTCCGTCGCGTCCGGATGAGGCAAGAGAAAAACTGGAAAAGGCGATCAACGCGGCCAGTCAGGCGATCATAGAAGGCCGGGATGCAGTGCAAGCGTTACGCTCGTCCACGGCGGAGATTAATGATCTTGCCGCGACCATAAAGACGTTCGGTGAAGAACTCACGGCCCGTGAAAGCAGCTCGATCCCTCCCGCCTTCCGCGTAGAGGTTGAAGGCAAGCCGCGGAATCTGCATCCGGCTCGGCAAGAGGAAGTTCACCGCATTGCTGCTGAGGCCTTGGGAAACGCCTTCCGGCACGCGCAGGCGCGGAAGATTGAAGTGGAAATTCGATATGAGGAACAGCAATTCCGCCTTCGCATCCGGGATGATGGGAAGGGCATCGATCCAGAAGTCCTTAGCGCAGGCAGGCGCGAGGGACATTTCGGCTTACATGGCATGAAGGAGCGTGCTGAAATCGCGGACGGCAAACTGGAGATCTGGAGTCGAGACGGGTCCGGCACAGAAATCGAGTTGACCATTCCCGCCACCAGCGCCTACGCGGCAGTCCGCCCTTCCGCCCAGTTCGCTCCGAAGTTCCTCGGCACGGCGACTGAGGTGGCATAAGAGATGATCGGATGGTGAGTGCAGGTCGTCCCCCAATTCGGATTCTCGTCGCTGACGACCACCCAGTTGTCCGCGAGGGACTTCGCGGGCTCATTGCTGTTCAACCGGACATCGTGGTCGTCGCCGAAGCGTCGAATGGACGCGAAGCCATCCAGCAATTTCGTATTCATCGCCCTGACGTCACAGTGATGGACTTGCAGATGCCCGAGATGGATGGTGTCGACGCGGTTTCGTCGATCCGTGTCGAGTTCCCCGGCGCAAAAATTATCATGCTGACGACCTACGCCGGTGACGTACAGATTTTCCGCGCTCTCAAAGCCGGAGCGCAGGGCTACCTCCTGAAAGCTGTAATGCATAAGGAACTGCCGGACAACATCCGCGCGGTTTATGCGGGACGCAAGGTTATGGCTCCGGAGGCAGCCGCCCAGGTTGCTGAGCACAGCAGCGAAGAAACCTTGACACCCAAGGAACTGGAAGTTCTGCGGCTGATCGCCGCGGGCAATGCCAACAAAGAGATTGGGGCACATCTCTCGATTTCGGAAGAATCGGTCAAGAGCCGCGTAAAGAACATCCTTGACAAGTTGGGGGCACGCGACCGGACGCATGCCGTCACCGTCGGACTGAAGCGCGGAATCATAGAACTGTAATCCCTCGAAAGAGTGAAGGTCCAGCCTTGTATTAGGGTTTCGAACCTCCTCGCCGAGCCCTATGCTCAGTGAAGAGGCAATGCAGCGCCTATATTCGACCTTCGCCCGTGGATGGCCTGGAATTGGACTTTTGGTCCTCCGCGTGACCGCGGCAATTATCGCTTTCCACTTCAGCCGAAGCGCTTTGGCTTTAAATTGGTCCTTGTTGACGACGGTGATCGAGGGCGCTGCTGCCTTGCTCCTTTGCGTCGGCCTGTGGACACCGATTGCGGGCAGCATGATGGCTGGCATCGCAGTTTGGACCGCATTTTCTCGACCCGGCGATCCTTGGGCCCTAATCCTGCTGGCCGCAGTGGGCGTTGCGCTCGCTATGCTCGGGCCTGGTGCCTGGTCGATCGATGCCCTCCTGTTCGGAAGAAGACGCATGATTCTCTGATCGAAGAAGCTGCATCCCACGCCCGTTTGCAGGGGAACGACGTACGCGAGCTATAGAAAGCGGGGGGTATGTCTACGGCAACGATAATCGGCTCAGGACCGAACGGACTCTCAGCCGCAATTGTCCTTGCAGCATCGGGCGTAAGGACGACCGTACTAGAACGTAATGGGCAGATTGGTGGTGGCTGTTCAACCGCCGAGATCACACCTGGTTTTCTTCACGACCTGGGCTCTTCGACATACCCCCTGGGCGCTGCAAGCCCTTTCTATGGTTCTCTTCCCTTCACCATTCCTTGGATTCAACCGCACGCGGCATTCGCTCACCCGTTGGATGACGGGACCGCGGTTGTGCTTGAACACTCGATTGAAGAAACAATCGACCAACTGGATGCATGTGACCGCAAAGCATACCGATCACTGATAGAACCCGTAGTTTCTAACTTCGCTGCTTTGGTCGAAGAAATTCTCGGCCCCGTCCTTCATATCCCCAGAAGTCCGTTCGTGCTGGCGCGTTTTGGCCTATCCGCTCTGTTGCCGGCGCTGTCGTTGGCTCGTTCCCACTTTGCTGGAGAACGGGCTCGATCCCTCTTTGCTGGCGTCTCAACCCATTCCATCCTCCCCTTAGAAACTACCGCTTCAGCTGCTGTTGGCTTGACGATGATAGCCGCTGGACACACGAGAGGTTGGCCGATCCTGCGTGGCGGTGCGCAGTCTCTCACGGATGCCCTGGTCCGACATTTAGAGGATCTCGGAGGCCGAGTTGAAACCGGTCGTGAAGTAACCGAGCTACCTTTGTCCGACCTCGTCCTCGCAGACATCACCCCGCGCCAACTCCTTCGCATCGCCGGTTCCCATCTATCCACTGACTATCGAAAGCAACTGGAGCGATTTCGGTATGGACCCGGTGCTTTCAAGATTGACTACGCACTGAATGCAGCGATTCCGTGGACCGCTCGCGAATGTCTGCGGGCCGCCACCGTACACATCGGAGGCTCTCTCGAAGAGATTGCTCAGGCTGAAAGGACCCTTTCACCCAACAAACCATTCGTTCTGCTCGGCCAGCCATCGCTCTTCGATTCCAGTCGAGCTTCCTCTGGTCGACATACCGCTTGGGCCTACTGTCATGTTCCTAACGGCAGCACCGAAGACTACACCGAATCCATTGAGCGCCAAATCGTACGCTTCGCTCCCGAATTCCGCGATTGCATCCTGTCCCGTTCCGTCTCTACACCCAAAGATCTGGAGAGTTGGAATTCCAATCTAGTCGGCGGCGATATCTTAGGGGGAGCAATGAATGTCCGCCAGTTACTGTTTCGTCCCACACGGTCGTTGTATCGCACCTCGCGTTCGGGACTCTATCTTTGCGGAGCATCAACGCCCCCAGGTGGCGGCGTTCATGGAATGTGTGGATTTCATGCAGCCAAGATGGCCCTCAAGGATCTCAACATTTAATTCGATTTTCTGTCGGTCATTTCGTTTTGGCACAGGGGAATCCGCCGGGGGGGATATCATACGAGAGTCTGGCTCCGGAAAACATAGTGACCAGGGGTGTCAGGCCTGAATCGCCTTCATCTGTTCGGGCGCCGCGGCGGCCAACTGCAGCGGACTTACGCTTCCGAGACTTGAATCTAGCAATGTCCTAGTCGCGCCGAGAGCGATACAGAACCCGTCGCATAAGTTGACCTTTCAGTGTTATACCCACAGTGTCAGCGAGGATCGCATGGCTGCGGCAGGGGCAATGCTGACTGCGGTTTTCAGCCACGCCGCAGACAGAAGCGGACTGAAAGCGGACTGAGCGAGAGGCAATTCGAGTTTAAGTCCTTCACCATCATCGCAGCTAGGAACCGAACCGGATCTCGCCAAAAGACAGCGGACTGAGAGCGGACTGGGAGGGTAAGACGTGATTCCGCTAAGTTATTTAGAATGATGGTGGCCAGGGACGGAGTTGAACCGCCGACGCCAGCCTTTTCAGATATTAACAGTGATTGCAAGTACTTAGAGGTGCCTCCCGGCGCTGTAAGTTACTGATAGTCACCGCAGGAAAGAGCAACTGCCGGTAAAACTGCCGGTAAGTTTTGGTCGCCTGTTTTTCTTGGCAAAAGCCGCATACGCGGTGCCGAATCGCGATCCCCACCTGGCACTGTGTAACAACGATCATGATGCGCCGCCCCTTGCTGAAACCAGCCGCTCAAGTTCGTCCAGGAAGGCCGGGTCGTAGCTTTCGTCTACGTGATTCGAATTCCAGAGGCCCGAGTTTCTTACGAACAGGCCGGCATCTCTGAGTCGCTCGCCATGGCAATAAAGACCCAGCCACCCCGGCGACGGCGGATCGAGGGGAGGCTTATCGTAGTTGCTCAGCAGGGCTATCGAATTTCTTTCGATGACGCCGCGCAAACTCTTCGGACCGGCCTCGTCATCTACGGCAAGCCAGATGAAGGGCATGTTTCCGATGACCCGGCTGACCTCGCGCTCAAGAGGGACTTCGTCTTGTTTCGCGACGACCCTCGATGCGTTTTTGCTTCCCCATGAGAGGCACGCGTGCCCATCCCGGCAGATCAGTGATGTACCGACGATGAGTCTGAATATCGAACCCCGGTGATTGCCACCGCCTGTCTTCGCCGTGCCCTTGTGATTGCTCAACCGATCCCAAAGCGTCCTAGGTGTGGCTTCCTTCAAGGCGTGTGTGCCCACCCTGACGATGCGCGGACCTTCGCCGGTTTCCGTGCGGTACTCGCCGGGCTCGCAAAAGAAATAGACGCCTCGCTTCGGCCAATCCATCCGGCCGGAACAGGCGGCAAGCGTCCGTGTGCCGCCGATTTTCCTTTCCAGCTTGTCGAGGAGTGAATAAAACCTCGTCAGATGCGAGAGGCGTTCATCGGTCATTTTTCAACACGTCTTTCCCACATTATGAGGCATCGGCGTGACGTTCGGTTCAAAACCTTTCACAAGCACAAAATCCGCGCTAGTCAGAAAACAATGTCTGGATTTAGCTTCGCAACAATCTCGTTCTTCATCGCTTGCCCTAAAGAGCCGCGGGATTGGCATCTAACCACGCCCTCAGTTTCTCTGTCGTGCTCAGCGCATAGGGGAACGAGTGCAACAGCAACCGCACCGACGAAGCAGATACTGTTGCATTCATCGGGTGAACTGCATCGTTGCGTTGTGTTCGGATTGCCTCAAAGAGTGAAGCCAGGTGAGCTGAAGCGCCCTCCGACACCGAGTAGGGAATCAGCGCGGGATTACTGGCGGAACTGTCTTCAATCGTCTTCCTCACGCAATCCAAAAGTACAAAGAGTTGCCGCTTAGTCAGCGCCGTTTCAAGTGTGGTGCGTCGGCGTGATGGTTTTAAGGCACTCAACAGAGACGCGGCAAGCAAGTAGATCGCCTTCTCTGACGCAGCGCCCACCATTACAGCAGCAGCGAAATATGCTTCACGGTTGAATGCTGTGAGAGCCTCCGATATGTACTGCCCTATCACCTCATCCAGCGTGGGAACGTGCGCTCTCAGAAACTTCATGTAGCCTGCTGCCTCTTCAGGGATCCTTGATGAATGCACGCAGTTCGAAGCGGTAGATAGAAAGAGTGGCATCGGAAACCCCGCGCTGTCGACGCATCCAGTCGCAGAAGGACACCAACATCGGTGCTTCGACCGCTGGTTCAAAGGTTGGAGTCGGGACAATGCCAGCGCGCCGCAAATAGCCGAACCAAAGAGCGACACTATACTTCTGCCGGTGAGGTTCCAATGATGGACGGTGTCCGCGACAACAGCATCGTTTCAAGTGATTGAGGAACTGCTGTGCATATCGTTCTTCAACGCTCGCGATCGACAGGTTTCGATGGGCGATCCAATGGAGAAAGTGTTCCGCTGCCCGAATGTGCTTGCGCGCTGCAACCCACTGATAGCGGCCTCGGGACAGTTCCTTGGCGAATCCCTCAAGCAGATGGCCACCGGTGCTACTGCGCAGTTGCTCGACACGTGATGGCCGTCTGAAATAGCGAACCAGCATGATGTTCCCCCTCCTTGGGAGCATCATGATTATGTGTGATAGGCGAGACTTGACGTTACACGCGCTGTTGTGAGGACGAAGCGGAATCGTCGGACTCGGCTGAACCTCCATTTCCGGTTTGCCCGTCAGTCGCTCATAATCACCAAACCCACCGGTCCTGCCCCAGTTGCGGACTAGGGTAGTTAGCCGTCGGAGCGAATCTTTGGGCACAAGAGTTACATGCGTGTTCGTTCTATATGCAGTAGGATTTCAAACGTGACGAAGCGACACCAGGTGTTTTGCACACAAGCCGACAATACAGGCCTTGGACAGGCGTGGATGTGCACCGCTATTCTCGTGGCCTTAGGTTGCGTTGCGGCTCCGGTGTCAGCACAAAACTGCACCGCCAGCAACCCGCAACTTGCGGTCACTGTTCTCCAAACAGTGTTAGCCACCTGCTCGTCCTATGGTGACTTCCAGGCGATGGAATACAAGTATGGGCACGATGTAATTCTTGTCCAGGCGTCGGTTGCAGGGAATCTCGCGACCTCCGTCCTTCGCCAGTTTGCCAGCCTGCCCAAGCATAACGCGTGCACTGGCTCAGCCTTCGATGCGCAGGCGCGGACGGCCCTTGCGAAGCTCGGCGACGAAAATGCTTACACGGCGATTAAGCAGCAATGGGCGCAACATCGCGCCGGGCCGTACCCGGCCAGAATCGATTTTATTGGCGATGATTGGGCGCTCCAGACTCTGGTCGAGTTTTTGATTCAGCATGCGAATGATCCCAGAATGATCGAAGAGCACGGACCGGCCGACGGGCCTTACGATTACCGCAGCGGAATACTCGCGGAAATCATGCGAATCGCCCGGCGGCACGTTGTCCCGGACCTTCCGGACGCCGACTACTCGCCCTCCGGGATTGCGCAGTGGAAGCTATGGCTTGGGAAATACAAGGGACAACATCTGAGCACGCCGGTCTTCGAGAGCGTATCGGATCCTTATCTGCAGTGTCTCGCCCGAAGAGTTGAGTGGGGCCATCCCGATGCCATTCTCGACATCGCCACGTTTGGTGGCCCTTCAGCGGAAGCAATCCTCAAGCGGTTTCCTGCACCGCGTTCCGGGGAAGTAATGGGAGCGAGAGAGCTATTCCCAGATGTGCTTTGGAGTGAAGATCGACGTCCGGACCCAGACTCAGAGATTCAGGGCAATCTGCAGGCCGCCTTATTGCGTTTCGGAGACCAGAAAACCGTGGGCCAAGTCGCAACGGAGTTAAATTCGTTCGCTCTTAAGCCCGGCAACTTTCCGCTGGAGGCGATCCGGAAGCTCAGGTTCGCGGGGGGCAAGACCGCCGTTGGAGTTCTCATCGATGGCTTGGGAAGCTCCAATCGAATGAGTCAGGATGCGCAGAAGAACTTTGACGCGTGCGTGGCGAGCGTCACAGCTGCGAACCAGCCGTCGAAGCAGCCAGGAGATGCCGCACAGAAGGCCTGCGCCGGATCTTTTTTCTGGGCTGCGCGTCGCACCAGTTTTATCCTGAGAGCCCTCGCAGAAATTGTGAAGGACCCGCCCCTACCCGCAGATGCGCCCCCAACCGCCGAGAGTTCTCAAAAGTGGAAGGATTGGTGGGCGAAAAATCGGGATAAGGCCGTTTTCGTTATCCCGCCGCGTGCATCCTACGATTGGCAGTAACGGGCACGCGAAAACTCAGCTCATCAAGTCAAGTTCAGACTATTGCAGATTATGCGAAGCTGTCACTCGCTAGCGATAAGCCCATCATGCTGGCACCTAAAGAAGTTCATCCCCTGCTACGCTGCCGCACTCTGCATAAAGACGCACTCCGCATTATTGGCATTGGACTAAACCGCTTCGCGGTATGACTGGCGCAAACGTCCGTTAGTAGCGGTCTGGACGCAGTTGCTGCTCTTCTGTCCGCCGCTTCCCACGTACGCTCCTTTGCGGAAACATGGAATGGCTGCT
>JBAUXO010000079.1:0-9489 GCA_049584315.1 Candidatus Sulfotelmatobacter sp.
CGGTCGTCGCGTCATAGACCGGGATCGTTGCTCCCGCCCAGTCCACGAACATCTTCTCGCCAGCTTTGTGTTCCTGACGCAGCACCACATCCAGGTGCTGCCGCCAGTGCTGATAGCGCTCGCAAAACCAACTGTAACGGTATCCCTCGGGATGCGTTTGCCGGTATTCTTCCCAGACTAACTGCAGTGTCAGATGACGATGCTGTTGCAGTTGCTCATGAATGCTATTCCAGTCCGGTTGCGGACGCTGCCTCGCCGCTTGGATCGGAACCGGTTGGTTTCCAAACAACTTGGCTTCCAGTTCCTTTTCGCTCCAGCCTTCGGGCAACGGCCAACCGATGCCGGCCGCAGCCGCCCGTTCCAAATAGTCGTGGACCGTGCCCAGCCCCATCCCGCAACTACGCGCGATCTGGCGCTGCCCCAGCCCCAACTCAAACTTCAACCGCAGGACTTCCTTCGTTTTCCGCATGGACATTCTCCTAGCCGGCACCCTGTTCTCCTTATTTAGGGAGTTTCTTTGCCGGGTAATTGTCCAGCGTCGCTACGGCCTACTGCGGCTCACCTGTGGAAAACATTCCGCTCCAAGCTGAACGCCATTCCGGTAGACGAACAAAACTGTTCGCCTTCCCACCGGAATCGTGTTCACCTTCCCACCGGAATGCTGTTCGGAATCACAACGGAATGGCGTTCAGCTTCAGGCCGGAATCGCGTTCACCTTCGACCGGATTCCCCAATAACAGCCAGGAATTCGCGATGGGTTGTCCTCTCCTCGCGCAACTGAGCGATTTTCAAGTCTGGCGGCAAAGTTGACAAACAACACATGGATTGTGCGGTACGCGACGAGGCGACCACATCACTTCTGCCGACAGAGATCACCGGGCACGTCTACGGCACACGAACATTCAATAACTTTGAAATTCCTTGAAAAGAGTTTTCAACAGCCACAGACAAAGCCACCAACGGCCTATATCACCCTAACTTCTCAGGTGAGGGAATTCTCCTCCTCTACCAAACCTCAACTCACCCGCATGTTGAAAAATTTAGGCAATCCTACTGTCACGAATCTATGCGCTCGGTTCATTTCCCTGCATTTCAGTGCTCAGGTTGCATCTGCAAGCTGTTGAAGTCACGTATTCCTGACAATTTTAAGACCGGGACGATCACCGGAAGGCATGCGCTTCCACAAGACTGCCGCGGATTCCCGCAAATCCGAACAGAGCCTTAGTACGCTTGAAGGGGATACGGAAATCCGATCCATCCGGATTGATCTTGCGATCGAAACGCGGTTCCGTCCTCCTATTTCGGCTGCGGCACGATTCTCAGATATGGTTTGGGTGACTTCCAGCCGCCGGGATACTTCTGTTGTGCTTCCTCGTTCGATACGGACGACAGAATAATGACTTCGTCTCCCTGCTTCCAATTTACCGGCGTAGCAACTTTGTGCTTCGCCGTAAGCTGCATGGAATCAAGCACGCGGAGGATTTCGTCAAAGTTCCGGCCTGTGTTCATCGGATAGCTGAGTTGGAGTTTAATCTTCTTGTCGGGACCAACCACGAACACGGTACGCACCGTGGCATTATCGGCGGCGGTGCGGCCTTCAGAAGTGTTCCCGCTTTCCGCCGGCAGCATGCCGTAGAGCTTCGCGATCTTGAGTTCGGGATCGCCGATCATCGGATAATTCACCTTGGCGCCTTGCGTCTCCTCGATGTCAGCAGCCCATTTGCCGTGACTGCTTACGGGATCGACGCTGAGGCCGATAATCTTCGTGTTGCGCTTGGCGAATTCAGGCTGCAGCCGCGCCATATATCCTAGTTCGGTGGTGCACACCGGCGTAAAGTCCTTGGGATGGGAAAACAAAACCGCCCAGCCATCGCCGATCCAGTCATGGAAATTGAGCGAGCCCTGCGTGGTCTCGGCGGTAAAATTCGGCGCAGTGTCGTTGATGCGAGGGATTCTGGAGGTTTCGGTTGCGGTCTCCGTGGTCATCTTTTTCTCCTTTGAGGGTGAATTCGATTGGCTCGACGTTTCAGAATTGGCCAGCCTGCGTTGGGATGGATGTTGGATAAAAACGAAACCCACCCAATTCGCCGGGTGGGTTGGAAGAAATCTCTTTCATTCCCTACCCACACGGCCCGGGACACATACAACAGCACATGGCGCCGGGAGTGGATGGGAACATCACGTAAGTTAGGATAAGAGGCCGCACGGACGGTGTCAACCCGCGCCAGGCCGCAGCGGCCGATGGCTGCGAGTTTTCCTGCATCGCACAACGGGCTTGAGCATCTGTGTTCTTGCGGGTCTCTAATTAAGTTCTTCGTTCCGAGAACGGTAGATGAACCACTCTCCAAGGCGCCTGGCCATGGCTCAATGGGATGTTTTCTCCTCCCGTCCGCTGCAGGGCAATTCGCTGGCGGTTTTTCTCGATGGCCGCGGACTGACCGACGCCGAGATGCAGTCGATTGCCAAGGAAATGAACCTCTCCGAGACCACGTTCGTACTGCCCCGCGATCCATCCACTGAACAGGAGCGGGGTATTCGCGTGCGCATCTTCACGGTACGGGAAGAGTTGCCGTTCGCCGGTCATCCCACTTTGGGCACGGCCTTTGCGCTGCGCGGCCAAAGCGGCGCGGAGCGGGTTGTGCTTGAATTGAACGCCGGCAAAGTGCCGGTGCACTTTCAGGATATTCCAGGAGAGCCCGCCTTCGGCGAAATGACCCAACTCGATCCAATCGTCGGGATGCAGCACGAGCGCGAAGCGGTCGCGCGGGCAACTGGCTTGAGCGTGCACGATTTCGACGATTCCTTGCCCATTGAAACAGTTTCGACTGGCATCCCATACATCGTGACCCCGCTGAAATCGCTGGCCATTATGCGCGACTCTTTGAAGATTGATCAGAGCCGCGCTGCTGAGTACCTAGCCAAGACCGCCGGCAAGTTTTTTTATTTCGTCACCCGCGAAACCGTGGATCGCGCGGCGCGTCTGCACGCCCGCATGCTCTTTTACAACGGCGAAGATCCGGCCACCGGCTCAGCCGCTGGTTGTTCGGCAGCGTGGATGGTGGCGCACGGCGTGGCGAAATCCGAGGAGCGCGTGCTGATCGAACAAGGCGTGGAAATGAATCGTCCCAGCCGGATCTTTGTGCGTGCCTCACTCGGCGATAACCGGGTAGTTAACGTACGCGTCGGCGGACACTCGATTGAAATTATGCGCGGCGAAGTTTTCCTCTGATCGATCACGCGCAAGCATCACAGAATCATGCCTTTCACAGCATCGCAGAATTATCAATGGCTAGAGTATGCCATTTGCTTCCACGGTACTTTACAGTGCGCATTCCTTACCGTTAGCATCACATCGCTCTTCAATCTTTCGCGAATAGAGAAATTCCCGCGAGACGCGGCTTAGAACCAGCATCTTTCGGGGACGAGTGGTGAATGAAACCTAAGCGCACGATCCTGTGTGTTGACGATAACGAACAGTCGCTCTCCTATCGCAAAATCATGCTCGAGACTCGCGGCTACCGTGTGGCCAGTTGTTCACGGGGCGAAGATGCCCTAGAACGCTTCAAGCAAGGCGGCATCGATCTTGTCGTCACTGACATGGCCATGCCCGGAATGGACGGCCCACAATTGATTGCGGCGATCAAGACTTTGTCGCCGCATGTGCCAGCGATCCTGATATCGAGCAAAGTGCGCGTCTACGATCACGATTCGCAAGCCGACGTTTTCTTGGCGAGAGGCATGTACGCGCCTGCCGATCTTCTCGAGCGGATCCGTCTCCTTCTGGTGCGGAAGCGCGGCCCAAGGCGGATGCAACAGCGCTCCGCTCCACATCCACGCCAAGTCGGAGTCGCCTGAACATCCATACCGCTCTTTCGTCAGGTCCTTCACTGAATCCTATCGTGTAAGATCAAGGCTGGCATGGGCGCATTCATTGAAGCCATTGATCTACATAAGACCTATCGCGTGGGAAAGATCGACGTGCCCGCGCTTCGCGGCGTTTCCTTCGGCGTGGAAAAAGGTGAATTTGTCACCGTGGTCGGCCCATCCGGCAGCGGCAAATCCACGCTCTTCTACCTCCTTGGTGGCTTGACCCGCGCCGATTCCGGCAAAGTGGTGATGGATGGTGACGACTTCGCTACGCTCTCCGATGCGGAGCGCACTCGCATGCGCAAGCGCAAGATCGGCTTCGTATTTCAGAAGTTCAACCTGCTGCCGACGCTCGATGCCCGTTCGAATATCGCGATCGCGCAGGAGATTTCCGGAAATGGCGACCGTGACCCCGCATTTTTCCTCCGCATTTGCGATTTATTGGGCATCACCAAGCGCCTGAATCATCGACCCTCGGAACTATCCGGTGGCGAGCAACAGCGAGTAGCCCTGGCTCGTGCTCTGGTCAACCAGCCGGCGGTCGTGCTCGCCGATGAACCCACGGGAAATCTCGACACGGAAAATTCGGACATCGTTTTGAAAATGCTGCGCCAATCCAATCAGGAGTTCGGCCAGACCGTGCTGATGATCACTCATAATCCCGAAGCTGCCAAGTTCGGAGATCGCATCATTCACATACGCGACGGGCATATTGTGCGGCCGGAAGAGGATCCGCAATGGGCGCCACACTGAAGCCGCCTCAGGTCGCTATGCGGACCGCGAGGACCGCGAACGCCAGCGACTTGCCAGTCTTGATTCCACTGAACAACCAGGCATTTGCGATTAGGACTTTTCTCGACGGCACGCGCACCGCTGAGGAATGCTTGTCGGCGATCATGCGCAAGGGAGACACTCCGGTAGCCGAGCGCGACGGGCAGACCGTTGCCTGCGCCTAGGTGGAGCTGTGAGGAGAGCCGGCCTATTTTGGCATGCTTGCGCTCCCTCCGACCCAGCACGGCAAGGGACTGGGACGGTTGAGACAACGGCAGCTGAAGAGTACGGCCGCAATCATGCGCGCAAGCCTATGAAGCTCAGCGCGTTCAGTTGGTGCCGGAGTTGCTGCCTTTCTATCGAAGCCTCGGCTACTCCGAAACCGGCACCGAGGGATTTTAGCCATCGCGCCCGCTGAAGAGATGCTGTAAAACGCCACTGAGTGGTAATGTCAAGCCGCTCTGACGGCGGCGGGGAGATCATTGCCGCGGAGTGCCTGCTTGGTTATAATCAAGCTCGTCGAGCGGGAGTAGCTCAGTGGTAGAGCGCGACCTTGCCAAGGTCGATGTCGCGGGTTCGACCCCCGTCTCCCGCTCCATACATTGTTAAAATCCCCCTCCCGCGTTGGACTTTTTTCATCCGGAACGCTAACGTAGTCACCAGGGGCGCGGTACCCAAGTGGTAAGGGAGAGGTCTGCAAAACCTTTATGCGTCGGTTCGATTCCGACCCGCGCCTCCAATTCTTTCTTGCAGTTGCCTGTCTGTCTTGAAGTTACGATCGATTTGAGCTTTCGTCCCGATTCCACCTCAAGGGGGCCAAATCGACCCAAAGCGCCCTCAGGGGCGGACCCAAAGCGGACGGGCCTCTGGTTGTCGATGTAAACCCGTTTTCGCAGTCATGATCTGTGGCGGCAGCGGAAGCTTGTCCTTTGCCGCACTGCCAGTTGTAAACACCACGACAGCGGCGAACTGCACAAAAAACTGCGAACAGTAACCTCTCATACTCCGACTCCTCTTCTGTATGTGCGCCTCCGTATATTTGATGTTCTAACGGCTGTGTGGGGGGAAAAGGTAACCGAGGGGCGGGTGCGGAAGGATCATCCACTGCGCGCCATCAAGCCATGGTGGACGAAGTGCTGCTGGCTTGTTCTGGCTATTGCAGCCGGACTCGTCGCTTATTTGTTCCCCGGCCAACCTCATCGGGGTCATTCGTAATCGACCTCACCTCGATGGTTGTACAGATGTCCAGCCATGATCCAACAGGGAACCTGTCCTGAAACTGTTCGCATGAATAGCTCGTATCGCTCCGGTCGGTGTACTTGGAGAGTTTCCAATGGCAACGTCCTTTTCAATTCCTTTTCAATTCCTTCGATTCCGGCCGTTTGGATTTCGGCGAATTCTCCGTCGTTCGCTTCAACTTCTCCGTGGACCGGTTTGTGAGAAACGATTCGTGTCTTTTCCACAATGAGTTCTCCTTTAGTGAAGTAATTTTGGGCCGCGAGGTTACGATGTCAGCGGTCGATGGTCCCCTGAAGGTTGAGTCATCTTCGGGCTGATTTGTTTTGCAAGCGTCAGCGCACTCTTCGGTCCGGTCGCCATCATTAGATCTGAAAAACCGAAGACCCTCGTCCATTGCAGTCTGTCGTTCTTCTGGTGTTCCTAATAAGCCTAACGTCTCTATCCGAGCAAGACGTTGCCAGCAGGATTGTTGGTGATCGATTCCAGATCGAAGATTTTTCCGCAGCATCTCCAAGTTGAGGGGTTCGGCGCCAACGCGGATTGAGCCTCGTTAAACCACTTCGCCAAATTGGTCGCCATCTTGATCTGCTCACCCTGTCGGCGCGTGGCGCGGCGATCCGTCTTTGCCCGTTAGCTGGCTGGACGTGAGACGCTTGCCGAACACTGCTCATCGCCAGTTTGAAGCGGTCGGACAATCGATTATCACGTAGGTTCACAATGGGAAAGGCCGATCACGTTCTATGATCGGCCTTTCCCGTTCGGCATCCTTGAACTCGTTAACACAGATAATCTGCCCGAGGATACCGTTGCCACCGAACCCTCGGGCAATCCTGCCGACTACTCGCGTGGCCTTGCTACCTTGCCGAGAGCCGTCCCGCCGGCCAGTACTACTAGGGGGCCCTGCGCCAACTGCACGAACCCGCTCACTTTGTTGCCGTTGGACAAGAATCCGACGAAATCACCCCGGTCGTTGATGCCGTTGATGATCGTACCCGAGACGCCAAATGCCGGTGTCTGCGACGAACCTGGGTAATCAAATTGAAAATATGCTCCGAAGGCAGAGAGAAAACCGTGTGCGCCACTGCTATCGGTGAAAGTACCGACGATCTCACCATTGTTGTTGCAGCCAAACGGTGTCGTGCTGGTGGCAGTCACGCCGTCAATTTCGACATTGAACGTATAGAACGTCTCGCCGAGACGCCCAAAGAAACCGTGATTGTTGCCGCTCTTATCCGTCCAAAAGCCGCAGACCTCCTTGTTGTTAGTGATGTTGCTGGCCTGGGTCGCAACCGCGCCGGCAAAAGTTGACGGTGGAATCTCTGTGAACGTCGACTTGCTTGGCGACCCAGAGTTGATGGTGACCACAAACCCATGCTCGTGGCCGTCGTTGTCCGTCCAGAACCCCGCCGCCTCGCCAATATCATTTATGCCGAGCAGATTTTGAGCCGGCGTTGTGACGTTCGGCGGCAAACCCGCAGGGTCATCGAGAGTCGTCTGAACCCCATTTTCATCCAGGAAGCCATGGATAAAACCAGTCGTATGGTCCTGGTAAAACCCAACGATCTCCTCAAGTTGCGTGTTGTTAATCCCGATCGCCTGTGTCTGTGAGGCAAAGTCCCCGGCCGGCAAGTTAGTGAAGTTCTCTTTCGGGTAGTGATTCTTGGGAACCAGCACATAGCCATTATTCGCAACCACTGTGCCATCGCCAAAATATCCAACGATTACCCGTCCGTTGTTGATGCCAAGCAACTGATTGAAGTTCGGGTCGCCGGGATTGCCGAGTTCATAATTTGTTCCACTTACTTGGGCAAGCGCAACGGGCAGCAAAACAAAAACTGCCAACGTCGCCAGTAACGGACGAGTGAAGGTGGTCGTAAACTTTCGGGTGAGGCGGGCCGCAGAAATTTTCAGCATAGTAATCTCCTTATCAGCGATTCAACAGGGCTTGTGGCTTGGTTGCTCTACAACCCCGTTCATCTAGGAAAGCGACGTTTCCGATGAAATTCCCTCATGCTGGTTCAGAATTTTCCTGGGTTGCTGGAGAGCCGGCGCCCTCGATAACATAGCAATCTCCATTCTGATTCTGGACCGGCCAAGTTTTGATCTGCTTTGCGCTGAGTGGAAGCGAGGAACCACGGGGTTTTCGGGTCCCTTCCTCGGTATCGACCGAAGTGCGCCCGCCTTGGTAGCTATGTGAGTTTGCGGCAAGCATGTGGGAGCGTGGAAGAGTGGGGGTAGCCGATCAATGTAGTTGTCCGAGGAACAATCGGATGCCCATCTCGACATTGTGATCGACTTTCGCCTGTCCCGCAGGGTGCGAATGGCAAGAAGGCAATGAAATCAGGCTTTTGGAATTTTCCGCAACCGAAGACGGGCGAAAAGGGAAGGTCGTTGCGAGCGCAGACGTAGAGGCTGCAATTCGAAACATCGGAATAAACAATTGTTGCTCGCGAGAGCAGATTTGATCGAAATTCTTGTCTGAGTGCGCGTGGCGCTGATCCCACGCCCTGACTTTGGGCATGCCGCAAATCACTTAAAGTCAGTTCTCGCTAACCGTCTGGATTTCGGCAAATTCACCGTCGTTAGATTCAACTTCTCCGTGGACCCGCTTTTGAGAAACGATTCGTGTCTTTTCCATAATGAGTTTTCCTGTAGTGAGGTAATTTTCGGTCGCGAGGTTATGATGCAAGCGGTCGGTGGTCCCCGAAAAATGAGTCATCTTTGCAATGATCGTTTTGCAAGCGTCAGCGCACTCTTCATCCAACACCCGGCGGATGGTCCAGGCGCGGCTCAAGAATTTCCTCCGCTTCTGCTATGACAATAAATAGCTGGCCCGCGTGCCGCATCTGTCCTCGATAGGAAGCACCAACGCTGCCCCTCACGTCCAAGGAATACGCGAAGCTGTTTAAAGACCATCCCAAGCAGCTTTCCCGACAGCACGAAGGCGGCTCGCGTGAAGGCGCTCATTCAGCCTATGCGGTTTTCAGCCCTTGCCATTCGGGACGCGGTGACGCTTGGCCGTGATGAGCGAATCAGGACCAATCCAAGAAATTGTTCCGCATCCATTTCGCGGTGGACCTTCTGGAAAAAGGCGTCCTGGAAGAAGTGTCAAAACTGCTCGGGCACGAATCCGTCAAGACCACAGAAAAGCATTATTCAAAAGGGAGGAAGGGCAGGCAGGACCGCTTGGACAGTCTTGCTACCGCAATGGCTGTTAGGCTTCGGCCTGGCGAGCTCTGTTCGCCGGACATGGCGGCGTAGGATGTGTTGGAGCAGTGAGGGCTGAGGCAAAATGAAGGCCATCGACTCTCCCCCCGAAAAGCCGATGGCCAACATACGGCAGAGACGGTTCGACGGCACATGTAAGCGCTATTGTAAAGGTTTGTCAAGACATGCCTACACAATGGGTGTGCGACATAAGAATAGTCAATGGCGGGCTTTTCTTTTTTGGGTCATGGTTCTGAGAGTAGTAAGACTCTCAGATCATTGGAGGCCCAGCTATGCCAGAATGCCTTGTGCCAGAATCTCTCACCGATTTGGAGCTGGAACGCGCTAAGCTCCTTGACCAGTTCCTCGGTTTGGGCGATTTCCGACCGGGTTCGATTACCGCCA
>JBAUXO010000080.1:0-8598 GCA_049584315.1 Candidatus Sulfotelmatobacter sp.
CGCTGGTCATCGTTGAACCGTAATCGCTTTGTACCCAATTGTTCGCGCAGCACTCGGTTCTCTTCTCGAAGGTAGTCGATGAACTGCAACTGCTGCTGGTTCATCCAGCCAGATACTGCGATCAGCAAGAACCGGAACGGGTCTAGGGATTTCGTCATGAGGAAAGTAACATTATCACCGGATCACCGGCAGTGCACGACCCTGTCGGCGATCCCTTGCTGTCTATGCAGATCGATTTTCCGGACACTATGGGCTCACGGTACCAACCAGCGCGCAGGCTCCGGTTGCGAGCAGATTCCTGCGCGACATTGCGATCCTTGTCATTGTCGGTTCTCCTTTTCACGGTGCAGCTTGAAGGGCTTTGCCCGATCGCGAATCCGCTTAACTGTCCACAGCATACGAACCGGTTGGTATGTAATAGGGTCACTGCTCCTTGAGATACCTGTGCGCTCAGACACGGTTGCGGTTGCCCGGCGCGCGCAGGGACCGCAGCCAGCCCACGATGTTTCTGATCCCGGCTTTCATTACTTTCGGATCCTGAGCATTCTTTGCGAGCGACGCATAGCCTTCGACCATCGCGATCAGTAAGCCGGCCGCGTCAGCGGGTTCCACGTCGCGTCGAATCCTGCCGTGGGCCTGGCCCTCTCGCAAGACGGAGGCAACGGCCTCCCGCCAGGCATCGAAGATTATCGCCAGCCGCTTCCGGAATCCTGCGTCAAGAGGAGACATTTCCTGCGCCAGATTGTTTAGTTGGCAGCCGCCCCGTACAGCCGCGTACCGAACGGGTATACCTTGAACAGCGTGGATCAAAGTGTCGATGGGGTCCTTGCCACTCTGTAGAGGGCGCACCCACTTGCCACGGACGTCGGGGGCGATGACCTCTTCGACGACGGCGTGTCCCAAGGCTTCCTTGCTGTCGAAGTGGTAGTACAGTGCGCCCTTGGTGACCCCAGCTATATTCAGAATGGTGTCGAGGCTGGCACTCTGGAAACCCGATCTGTAGATCTCGCGGGATGCTGCCTGCAGCAATCGCTCCCGCGTGCGCTCGGAAGCGCGCAGCCTGGTCGCTCCACGTTTCGGACTCTTACGCGCTGACAACATACCAACCAGTATGTACGTTAAAACATCTGAAAGTCAATCATAACTGAGCGGCTTCACGTTTGGCGGCTGCCGTTCTCGAATTGCGTAACCTCTTCGCCAAGCGTGTATGAAAAGTTGGAGAAACAGTCGCTCTGGGGGGTGCGGGATCGTCCCAAGATTTTGTTAGTCCCCCACTCGTTTTCGAACTTTGAAGTGCTCGGCCCGTTGTCTCGCGTAATCGTTCTAAACGTGGAACACCACATGCTCCCTCCGTTCCCACTGGGCAGGAATTTGTGGGGTTGTGAGCCAATCTGCTTTCAATTGCACACTCACTGTCAGAGCGCCGAGGGTAGCTGACGTAAATCGCCAGTGATCCCAGCACCACGACTTTACCGGAGGAATAGAGGACATATGATCACGCTTAGACAGTTGCGGAATTTCTGGGTACTCGGGGTTGCGACGATGGTTGTGGCTTGCTTCAGCAATGCGGTCGCGCAAACCCACTACAAAGTTCAGGATCTGGGCGTCCAGCATCCTGACAACCTGGGTATGCCCATGGGCCTCAATAATTACGGCTGGACGTTGAACATGGAGCAGTTCCTCGATCCCTTCAGCCTTTCCACCGAGTTCCCGGCCGTGTCAGGCACGGACTCAATCACCATCGACCACCTCAACCTCGAACTCGGCACCCTGGGCGGCGCCAACAGTTCGATCAATTGGAACGGGATCAACGACCCCGGGGAAGCCGTCGGGATGTCCGAGACATCTGCTTTAGATCCGAATGGCGAAGACATTTGCGGCTTCGGCACACACCACATTTGCCTTCCGTTTCTGTGGAAAAATGGCGTCATGAGCGCTCTGCCAACCGTGGGCGGCGTTAACGGGCAGGCCAGCGCCATCAATAACAAAGGACAAGTCGCAGGCTATGCGGAAAACGGTATGGTCGACTCCACCTGCCCGCAGGGCGATCCTAATAATCGCATCGACCTCCCGGTCATGTGGACAAAAGGCAACGCCCAGCCGCTTCCCACCATCGGTACCGATCCAGACGGCGTCGCATACGGCATCAACAATCAAGGCCAAGCCGTAGGCTACTCGGGAACGTGCACCACAGTGAATTACGGCGTATTGTGGGACAACAACACTGCCACCCCGCTTCCCGGCCTCGGACAAACCCCCGCCGTCGCCTACGAGATTAACGACCGCGGCCAAATTGTTGGGCAAGGCGTTACCTCTGACGGAGTACCCCTGGCCGCTCTTTGGGAGAACAATACTGTCACAGCCCTCGGCGGCGGCGAACTTCCGCCGGGAGATGTTATCTCCTTTGCCACCAGCATCAATAACCGCGGCCAGGCGGTGGGAAGCTCCCTTAACTCCGACAACAACAGCTGGTCCCACGGCCTCCTCTGGCAGAACGGCGTGATGTACGACCTTAACACTCTATTTCCGGAAAGTTCCCACCTCTTCGTAGTTAACGCCAGCAACATCAATGACAGTGGACAAATCGCCGGTATGGCGTTGGAGACGGTCGGGCCGCACGCCTACCAGATCGTCCACGGCTTTCTGGCAACCCCGGTAAAAGAAGACATGGGCAAGTCGGTTGCGGACGTCATACGGACGCATCCGCAAATCACTTTGCCCGCGGCGCACGTTGGCAAGCAGCTTTCGGGGAGGTCCGCACACTGCGCAATCCACGATCAAGGCATTTTCTGAGCTTCCGCACCGTGCATTCCAGCCCCAGGCTGCGCGAGGGCGCAGGGCCGGAGATTGTGCGGGAACAACTTGGGTCACGCGAATGCCGCGTGACCCAGAATGTTCAGGGCGAGAGCCCTGAATGCGTTGCCAAGGTCAGTTGCGAGGATTAAGGGATAAGGCTACCCGATGGATTATGAGCGCCTGCTCGCGGGGGCCGGTGTTGTTGAATATTTGTACCGGCCGCAGATCGACTAAAGTCCAGTCCCAAACGGGCGCCATGGATGATAGGAATCGTACGTCGAATAACAACGGCACCATCGGAGTATCGGAATCACGACGGTGGGTGGTGCTGGTGACGATCGCTCGTGTTGCGACGCTCCTCGACCGCCGCCGCGTGGAACTCGTGGACGAGGGCCTACCGAAGCGTCCGCACCGCGACGAAGGCCAAGCGCTGCTGCTCGACGAGGCCGTGCCGGAGGGGTAAGCGCATGCCGCCAGTTTCCATCGAAGGAGCTCACCGACACATACCATGGCTTCCCGTGGTCGCCATTGCGTTGAGTGTCCAAAATGCTTGACTCGATATTTGCCTGGCTCCAGCCCGTACCGTAACGGATCGTATTTAATGCCGCTGGCCCAAGGATTCGCAGATGAATGACGCTGTACTGTGCCTGCGGGCGGCTCCCCATTTCCAGTCGGTGGAGTTGGAGCGACCTGAAGATATATGCGGTCTCGAATCAGGCACACGATCGCGGTTATGGTCCACCCGAAGACATTGTGCCGGTGGAGAAGAAGTCCCGTTTTTCGGGTCAAGATTGGCCGGGACTGAGATTGCTTGTCTGAACCAATTCAGTTCAGTATTTTCTTGGATCTAGATTTGTCGGCATCGAGGAGATCATGAATGCGTTGTCCTCACTGCAGAATTCCAACCCGCTGCGCGCAAACCTGTGGGCCGTGCGGCACGCTGAACATTAGCGCCGCGCTCGTCGTCAACCGGTATTTAGGACGCCTGCCGATGCGGTTGCTGAAAGGAAGCGCCGCCGACAGCGAAGTTGGAGATGGGTTGATGGGGACTGTGGTCGGATGGTCGGCCAACCGAAAGCTATCCAGAAACGGCTTCGACGGAGTTGGCCGGATTAATAACGACAAGTCGGCAAGTGTTTACGAATGTGGTCGCTTCACTTGCACGATAAAGCAGCATCTCGGACAAATGCCCCCAAAACATGTTGCTGGCTTGCCAACCCAGGTAGTGAATGATAAAGGACGTTATCATTCCCTTCGCTCCGCCTTCCCACAGAGAGGCGCGGATGTTCCACACTTCCCAGATCCCCGACTTCTGGCCCGCCTCGTTTTTGGTGGTTCAACTATCCTGAATAGCTCGTGATCCTGTTTCAATTTGGGGTCGGGCAACAGATGGGCCAATTCCTGCAGAAATCTTGTCGCTCCTGGTTTTGCGCTCCGCTGAGTATTGATTGACTTGTTTTGAACTGCAATCCTAAGATTTATGGTCAATGGCGCCACCCTCCACTCTTGTCGGGCAAGTGATCTCGCACTACCGCGTTATCGAGAAACTTGGCGGCGGGGGGATGGGTGTCGTTTACAAGGCAGAAGACATCCGCCTCCGCCGTTTTGTGGCGCTCAAATTCCTGCCTGAAGATGTCGCTCGCGATCCGCTGGCGCTGGCTCGTTTTCAGCGCGAGGCGCAAGCTGCGTCCGCGCTGAACCACCCCAATATCTGCGTGATCTTCGACGTTGGCGAGCAGGATGGAAAAGCCTTCATTGCCATGGAGCATCTTGATGGCATGACGCTGAAGCGTTGGATCGCAGGAAAGCCCATCGACACCGATGTTTTGCTCAACCTTGCCATTGAGATTGCCGATGCGCTCGACGCTGCTCATGCCAAAGGCATCGTGCATCGCGATATCAAGCCTGGCAATATTTTTGTCACCGAACGCGGCCACGCCAAGATTCTGGATTTTGGTCTGGCCCAGGTCAGTCCGCCCACCAGCTCTTCAGTCCAGATGGCGATGGCGAGAACGGTCACCGAAGTCGACGCCCAGTGGCTCACCAGCCCGGGGACGATGCTGGGAACGGTGGCCTATATGTCGCCTGAGCAGGTGCGCGCCAAAGAGCTGGACGCGCGCTCCGATCTTTTCTCGTTTGGCGCAGTCCTCTACGAGATGGCGACCGGAAAGATGCCATTCGATGGCTCCAGCTCGGGAGAAATTTGCGGAGCCATCCTGCACCAAAAACCCGTCCCGGCGTCCGAGCTGAGCCCAAAGCTTCCCGAGCCCCTCGAAGAGATCATCGAAAACGCATTGCTGAAAGATCGCAACCTGCGCTACCAACGCGCAGCCGATATGCGAAGCGATCTACAACAGCTGAAGCGGGATTCAGACTCGGGCCGCCAGGCATCCTCGCGTGGCCGGTCGAGTGAAGACGCGCGATTCGGCCGCCTATGATTACCGTGACGGCAGGTTCCCTCAGCTCTTCCAACTAGGGCAGCTCAGCTACATCGCCGCTGCCGTGCTGGTCGCATTGCTCGCGGCCGCCGGTCTTTACTATCAAGCCCGCCGGCAAGCCCGCCATCTCGCCGGTAATGACACTGTCGTTCTCGCCGACTTTGCGAACAGCACCGGCGACGCCATCTTCGACGACACCCTGAAGACCGCGCTCAATATCTCTCTGCGGCAATCGCCTTTCCTTAACGTGCTCTCTGACGGCAGCAGCGCGAAGACGTTGAAATTGATGGAGCGGCCTTCGGACACGAAACTTACGCCTGAGGTGGCCCGCGAGCTTTGCCTGCGCAGCGGAAGCAAAGCCTACATCGCCGGAGCGATCGGCAGCCTGGGTAGCAAGTATGTGATGGAACTGCGGGCAGTGAACTGCAAGAGCGGAGATACTCTGGCCGAGGAGCAGGTCACAGCAGGGTCGAAGGAAAAGGTGCTGGATGTGCTGGGTGAAGCGGCATCGAAACTGCGCGGCGAACTCGGCGAATCGCTGCAGACGGTCCAGAAGTTTGATGTCCCTCTCGAACAGGCGACAACCTCGTCGCTAGAAGCTCTGCAAGCTCTCAGCCTCGGCGAGAAGGAGTCTAAACAAAAAGCTGCCCCTGTAAGCTTGCCGCACTTTCAACGCGCCGTACAGCTTGACCCAAACTTTGCCTATGCCTATCACGCAATGGCCAACGAGTATTTCAACCTCGGCGAATTCGCGCGATCCGATGAGTACTTCAGCAGGGCATTCCAATTGCGAGAACACGCCAGCGAAAGGGAAAGGCTAGAAATCACCGCCGACTATTATCAGACCGTCACTGGAGAACAAGATAAATCCGCCGCCACATTTCAGGAATACATCGCGAGCTACCCCCAGAACCCGGTACCGTTTGCCAATCTCGGCATCGTGTATGCCGCGCTGGGGCGGTACGACAATGCATTTGACGTAACGCGCCAAGCCCAGCGTTTGGGGCCGGATCGTGTAAAAATCTGCGTTAACCTCGCCACTTGGGCTCTCGCCTTGCAGCGCTTCGACGAAGCGCGTCAGATCATGCACGATTGGCAGACGCGATATCAGGACAAAGTCTCCTTCTATGACATTAAATATGCCCTCGCCTTTCTCAGTTCGGATACGGCCGCAATGGCGGAACAACTACAACGCATCGTGGGCCAGCACGACTTCGAGCGCTATCAGTACGCATCCGATACTGAAGCGTACGGTGGTCGTCTCGGTAAGGCCCGGGAGCTGATTAAGCAAGCCGTGGACGTCGCCTTGCGCACCGACGATAAGGAAAGAGGGGCAATCGTGCAGGCGATCGCGGCGCAACGGGAAGCCGCGTTCGGTTACACCGTGGAAGCTCGACGGAAAGCGACAGAAGCTCTCAAGCTTGCTCCCACCAGCCGCGCTGCGCAAAGCGAGGCCGCTCTCGCATTCGCTCTGGCCGATGATTCCGCGCGTGCCGAGTCGATGGCACAAGAACTCGGGAAACGCTTTCCGCTCGACACGCAGATGCAGTCGATTTGGCTGCCGGCCATTCAGGCACAATCGGCGCTCGAGAGGAAGAATCCGTCGCTTGCCCTGAATCTTCTGCAGCCGGCTGCTTTTCCGGTGGAACTGGGGATCATTGATTTCGCGAGCAACGTTTCCTGTCTGTATCCGGCCTATGTGCGCGGCGAAGCCTATCTGGCCTCCGGGCAGGGCGCGCCAGCCGCCGCCGAATTCCAGAAGATTCTCGAACACAGCGGCCTCGTCTGGAACTGCTGGACGGGAGCATTAGCCCGTTTGGGCGTGGCTCGGGCAAATGCTCTGGAAACGGAAAATTCCAGCGGGGCAGATGCCGATGCGTCGCGCGCCCGTGCCATCGCCGCCTACAAAGACTTCCTCACCCTTTGGAAAGATGCTGACCCCGGGATTCCTATCTACGAGGAAGCCAAAGCCGAATACACCAAGCTCGTAGTGTCCGGAAAATCGATCTGCATAGACAGCAAGGGATCGCCGACAGGGCCGTGCACTGCCGGTGATCCGGTGATAATGTTACTTTCCTCATGACGAAATCCCTAGACCCGTTCCGGTTCCTGCTGATCGCAGTGTCTGGCTGGATGAACCAGCAGCAGTTGCAGTTCATCGACTACCTTCGAGAAGAGAACCGAGTGCTGCGCGAACAATTGGGTACAAAGCGATTACGGTTCAACGATGACCAGCGGCGCCGATTGGCCGCCAAGGCCAAGGGATTGGGAAGGAAGCTTCTCCGAGAGGTGGCTACGATTGTCACGCCCGAGACCCTGCTGGCCTGGCATCGCCGGCTGATCGCGCAGAAATATGATGGCAGGGGAAAACGGGGCCGCGGCCGACCGAGAAAATCCGAGGAGATCGAGGATCTGGTGGTGCGCCTGGCGAAAGACAACCGCAGTTGGGGGTATCGGCGAATCCAGGGAGCGCTGTCTAATCTGGGTCACACGTTGGGCCGTGGCACGATTGCAGAGATCTTAGCCCGGCATGGAATCGAGCCGGCACCCGAGCGAGAGCGCAAGACCACCTGGAAGGAGTTCCTGACGCAACACTGGGAGCTGATTGTGGCCGCAGATTTTTTCACCATCGAAGCCTGGACACGACGGGGCCTAGAGCGGTTTGTCATCCTGTTTTTCATGGAATTGTCGACTCGCAAGGTGGAGATCGCTGGAATCGCGTCGAGTCCCAGTGGGTTGTGGATGAATCAGGTCGGCCGCAACCTCACGGATGCGGTGGACGGTTTACTGAATGGCAAGCGCTACCTGATCCATGATCGCGATCCGTTGTTTACGGCCGAGTTCCTGAGCCTGCTGGGCGAAGCTGGCATTGCCTCGGTGAAGCTTCCACCGCGCAGTCCCAATCTGAACGCCTATGCAGAACGGTTTGTACGGACGATCAAAGAATCCTGCTTGGAGCGGATGATCTTGTTCGGCGAGAGCGCGGTGCGGAAAGCGACTGCTGAATTCATGGCGCATTACCACAGCGAGCGCAACCACCAAGGTTTGGCCAATGCACTGATCTGTCCCGAGCCTGAGCATACCGGCGGCGAAGGCGAAGTGCATCGGCGAGGACGTCTCGGCGGGCTGCTGAACTACTACTACCCGAAGGCTGCGTGAGAATCAACCCCGACCTTTGACCGGGACACGTGGTGCCCATGCACCGTTGCACCCGTATTCTCCACACTCGAGGCGGGACTGCGGGTGGACTATCGAGCGGGGAATTGATCGACAACCCGAACACGGACACACCCCCTATCGGTCGGACTGCACGGACCACTTCAGGACTCCCCAGGACTGAACGATCGATTTTCCGGACACTACG
>JBAUXO010000081.1:0-119507 GCA_049584315.1 Candidatus Sulfotelmatobacter sp.
CTCCAGCATGATTTTTCGTAGATGGGTCACAGGGACCTCCTTGTGACCCAAATTTATCTGAGGGGCAAAATCACAAACCCTGGCCCTCTCCCACGCGCAGCGTCCGCCGCGCCAGCGGCTTCGTTCTTGACGGGCAACCCGGAAACTATCGGTCTAAGAATTGAGAACGGGAGATCTCGGCTTAGTCAACCAGAAATCTCCCGCGGCGATGTTCTTAGCTTTTATGCGTAGAGCGCCAGGCTGCTGCTGTTCGCATGCTCCTGTGCTTCTTCTGACTCAGCGTCCTTGCCCTTGAGGTAAGCAAGCGTCACGTCCAGCGATTCATGACCGAGCCGGATTCGGATCGTGTTCACGGAGACATCTTCCCCATGCAGTGTGTCGGCGTAGGTCTTGCGGAACCGGTGGAGCTCAGCGTCTTCCACCCCGGCTATCTTGGCAATCGCCTTCAGCTTGCGCAGGAAGTGACCGTCAGGTTTACCTTGACCGTTCGGAAACACCAGGTCATGCGGCTGGGCGTTCCGCTCTCGCATTCTGTCCTTCATTTTCCAGACCAGCTTTGCCGGAATCGGAATGAATCTGTCCTTGGCGGATTTCTTCTTGCTCTTGCCCTTGAGACGGAACTTACGCCACGCCTTCGGCTGAACATGCAGTGTGCATTTCTCCCAGTTGAAGTCTGCGTATTCCGTATTCTGCATCTCTGCGTCCCGAACCCCGGAATTCAAGAACAGACCGTAGAGCAGTTTCTCCTCGTCGTTCATGGCTGCAAACATGTCCTTGAGTTCCTGCTTCGTGTAGGGCTTCGGCGGCTTCTCAGCGTAATCAAGTTCCGCCAGAATCTTGCCGGCAATAAGAATGTTCCGCGTCCGCAGGAACGTGTTTAGGGATTCGAAGATGTTGTGAACCGTGCGGTCATCCAGGTCGCTGTCATGTTCTCGAAGAAACTTCACGCACCGCAGAAGCTGGTTGCGGTCAATCTGGTCTAGGTACCGTAGGTTCTGCTGGACGGTAAAGTCGAGGAAGAATCCGAGGCGGCAGTTGTAAGCCCGCAGCGTTTTCTCGCTCTTCCCCTGTTGGTCTCTTTGCCCTGAAAGAGCTGAAGCTCGGCGAACCACTGAAACACAGCGTCAGTGATTTTCGTCCGACCGGATTCGTCTGCGTCTTGAATAACGGGGACGTTTGCATCGAGAGCTTCAAAGTATGCCTGCTTGCTCTTCTGCGCGTCGATTGCCGCATCGAGGTCGTCGCCGACAGGTTCCCATGGACGGGTGCCGTCAGCCAGCGAGTACCGCAGGAAGTAGGGACCGGCGAGATTGGTCGGTCGGCGCCCGCGCCCAAGATTGACCTTCTGACTGATAGCGCCGAGCTTTGCCCTTGCCTACCTGCCGATAGAGTGTGACTGCCATGTTGCCTCCAGTGACTAATACCGCGCGGAAGTAAATGATCGGAATTTGGTAGTAAGTTGGTAGTCAGGTACTGTAAATAGCAGAAATTAAAGGTCTGGCGGAGAGGGAGGGATTCGAACCCCCGATACGGTTTCCCGTATTCCAGTTTTCAAGACTGGCGCCTTCAACCACTCGGCCACCTCTCCGAAACTACTACAGTTTTACTACAGTCACCCCATTTAACGCCCGTAGCATCTCACACCCCTCTCTTCGGTTGCTTACAAATGCCACAAGATCGCACAAAGCTGTCCAACCAGCTTCATGAGCGCCTTCGACCATTTCTTTTCGTCAGAGATGAGTTCTGAATAGCGCAGGCTGCTTTGAGGAACCCTGGGACCTGCGGCGATAGTTCCATCTGTCTCCCGCTCGGGTGTTCATGCATTCTCCCCCGGGGAGAACTTGCTGGCACCTGACCCCCGGGTAAGGGAGAGCGGAGTGAATGGCGAAGCCTGCGCTGAGATACTTTCTTACTACAAACCCCATTTGCCAGGAGCTAGTTCACACCCATGGTTTAGCATCGCGTCCGATCTCGCGGGCACTCTCCTCGATTCTTCTTCTACCGGATTCCCTGAGATCATTGTTTTGAGAAAGTTGCATCTAAGAGGAGTGACATTTTCCGGCACAATCCGAGCGGCGCGCAGCACCTGTAACCTCATCCTCAAGAACCAGACTCTGCAAGCGGCTGCGGCGCTTTCCTATTATTCCATTCTGTGCGTGTTTCCCGCCCTGATTTTCCTCTCTGCAGTGATGGCATATATGCCTTTGCCGAACTCTTTCGGGGACGTACTGGTGGGGATGAGCCACGTGCTGCCCTCGGGCAGCATGCCAGTGATTTACTCCGTTCTCGACGATGTACTCGGTAAGAATTCAAGCGCGTGGCTTTCGCTGGGCACATTGGGCACAATCTGGGTGGTGTCGGCTGCGTTCGACGAGATGATTGACGCGCTCGACACGGCGTACGAGGTTATCGACCGCCGTCCTTTTTGGAAAATTCGTCTTCTGGCCGTAGGTCTGGCGGCTGCGGCTGGGATCCTGCTGATGTGCGCGATCGCCACAATGGCGATCGGCCCCAGATTGGGTGACTGGCTCGCAATCAGATTGTCTCTCTCCATAGTTTTCGTAGCACTCTGGCCCTTCCTTCACTGGAGCATCGCCGTAAGCTTCACGGTTCTTGCGGCCGCGACGATTTACTTCCTAGCTCCAAACGTCAAACAACAATTTCGGGCTACCCTGCCCGGAGCAATTCTTTCTACCGCTTGCTGGATAGGGCTCTCCTACCTACTCGGGATCTACTTCCGATACTTCGAAAACTACAACCGGACCTACGGCACTTTGGGTGGTGTAATGGCGTTGATGACCTGGCTGTACTGGGCGTACTTTATCTTGCTGGCGGGCGGTACATGGAACGCAGAATTGCTAAAAGAGCAAAACGGCGAGCGGCTGCGAGAGAAGGATAAGCCCGCTGACGAAGCGAAGGCGGAGCGGGCCGCGTAGAACTCAGAATTTCGTATGATACTTCCCGTCCACGGAAACTCCTCCAACTTCGTCACGCGTCAGGCTCACCGACCACCGTTTGTTGATCTGGTAGTCCCCTTGCACGATCTCGCTTCCGGGCTGGGACAAGTCGGTCGAAAAAGTAAATAGAAAATTCTTGGTCACGCGCTGTTGGATGGCCACACGGGCCGACGGATTCTGATTGTTCCCGCCGAGTAACGGATCAACCTGCAGGCTGGAGATGCCCGCGAGATGCTGAATGCTGCCGGTGACCTGACTCGCGACCTGTGAGGCCAGGATCGAATCGGTGCTCTGGCCGGCGGCACTCGCTTCTTGCGTGGTTTGGCCATTGGCGATCAGATTGATGATGTCGGCCGTGGCCAGCGGTGGGTCGGATGTGTACGATGTCACCAGTTTATCGAAAGGTCCGCGCAGCGTGAGGGTCATGTTGTACTGCTCGACGGTGGTTGTGGCTGAGACGTTTAGCAAGGGTTCGGTTTCGTTGGGATTGTTGAAGCTGATGACTCCGCGCTGCAGCTGGTAGCGCACGTTCCGGTAAAACAGCTCGCCGGAAGTCAGGTCGGTTCTTCCGATCACTACTGGGTTAGCGGCGGTGCCCACTACCTGCAGGTTCACCTGTCCTTCGAGGCTGACTTGAGAACTCGCCGCACTTAGGTCCGTCTTTGATTGCACCCTGACCGCCAGCTTTACGTTGTCGGCCAAACCCGGTTCCGAAGGGAGAACGTTGCCGTTGAATTGATCGCTGAATTTTGTCAGGTCGAAATCCGGAGTGAACGAAAGTGAATCGATCAGCACGCGACCATTTAAAGTGGACGCGTCTCTGGTTCCGCTCAAAGCCAGATTGCCATCGAGAAGTGCTCGAACCCCGTTGGGATAGCGGAGTCGAACCGATTTACCTTGCAGCGAAAGGCTGAACTGTAGATTGGGACGGTAGGAGATGGACCCCCCAAGTGAAAGTTGTCCGCCTCCAAATTCTCCGCTGAGGCTGGAGAATTGCAGGCTTCGATCACTGACGTCGAGGGTCCCGTTGAGCTTCTGCACGCCGAGGGGAGTAGTGGATGTGGACAAGGCCACATCTTGAATGTGAATCTGCCCCTGGACAACTGGGTCTTTCGGCGTTCCGGATGCTCGAATGTCAAGCGACAGAGTTCCTGAGCTCTCCAGATCGGGCACCAGCATTTGAAGAATACGAACGTCAACTGAGCCCTGCGCAGCAAGCGTCGGCGCGGTCGCTCCGCCCAGCGGAACTCTGCCTTGCAGTCGCAGCGACGTGCCGGTACCGCGAATTTCGGCCGGCTGAAGGGTGATTACGGAGTCGCCGTAATCCGCGCGGATCGGGCTGGCAGCGCCGATCTCCAGCGATTGATAGCTGGCCTTGAGGGTTGGAATGGTGAGGTGTGCTTGGATACGGGATTTGTCCTTCAACGGACCCTTCAACGTCGCGTGCAGTTCCGTCTCGCCGCGAAGGCCTAGCGGAGCACCCGACGAGTACAGCGCAAACAGAGGATCCAACGAGACCGCAGTAGTGTCAATCGCAGCCTCGGTGTAGTAGCCCCCGTTCAGAGTGACATCCGCGTGAGCGTGCACGGAGGCTTGCGCGACTTCGGAATCCAGCGTCAACTCTGCACGGTGGTTCGTCACTTCGACCTGCCCTTTAATTTGCGAAATCGACTTATCGCGGAGCTGTAGGTGGGGCACTTGTACTGCGGCCGTCAATTGCGGATTGTCCAGAGTCCCGGATCCGCTCGCGGAAATGGATAGAATTCCGGAAACTCCTGAGTTCTTCGCCTGCACCATCTGCAGCTTTTGCAAAGCCACCGACGGAGCATTCAGCCCTACGACGTATGCCTGGGTTTGCGGCGTATAGGAAACGGTTCCATTCGCCGAGCCCGCCGGCAGGCTGACGTCAAGGGTTGAAGTCACGGAATCTTTGTCAGCGCGAAACGTTGCCCCGAGATGCTGAATCGGTTCATCGTAGGCGCGCGCATTTTCGAGCCTCGCCGAACCGCTGCCGGCAGGATTGAGTTGCGAACCGTGAAAGGAAAGGTCCGCGGACAGATCGCCGGAGACGGGGTAGCGAACGTTCGCCAGTCGCAGGAGATCAACGATCGCCATCCGTTGTATCGATAGACGAACCGCCATCAGGCTCGACGGACGATAAGACCAGTCTCGCAAGGCGACGTTGGCATCGAGGGAAGCTTTGCCCTGATGCGCACTCACCAGAACCGAGTCGTGCAGTGCGATGCGCGAAGGACTGGCCTCAAAACCGAATTTCGCGGTGCGCCACTCGCTGCCTTGCACTTTCAAATTCTGCGCACTGAACTGGCCGGTTAAATGAGGTTTCTGAATCGAGCCTTGAACCAGCGCCTGCAAGGCTGCAGATCCAGCGATCTCCAGTGATGCCGGTGGCCTGCAGCCCCAGTCCGAAATCATGCGGGCAAGCTCGTGCAGGTCGCTCGCGCCCGCTTCCACTCGCAGCGTCGAATGCTGGCTGACCTCGCCTTGCGCAGAAATAGCTAGGCTAGGAACGCGAAGCGACGTATCGCGAAGAGCGATGAGGTTGCGCCGGCGGTCATAGCTCGCATGGATAGATCCGTTCAATGGCACTGCACCCGAAGAGCGCTGAATTGTCGGAGGGAAAGCGCTCTTCAGGGTCAGGTCTGTGCGAAGAAGAACGTCATTGAGGCTGCCCGTCCAGGAAGCTTCGACGGTGCCGTCGATGCCGCTTGCCAGGGGTAAATGTTTTACCTCCGCCGCGCCAACCGCTTGCTGCGCTGCTTGCAATGATATTCCCAGCAACCTGGTTCGGAGTTGGCCAGCCACGGTTGTACCCAGATGTCGAAGCTCAATATCCGCGGAGACGTTTCCGCCGAGCGTTTCGAGAGTAACCTCGCGCGCTTGAAAGTTCCCATCCTGCACTTGATAGCGTGCTTGCATCCGTCGCATGTCCAGCCGGCCTTCCGACGACCACACGGCCAGCTGGTCGCTGATTGCACGACCAGCGATCGAAATATTTCGCCACGGCTGCCCATCATCCGTTCTCCGGTAGTGAATTGTTCCGGATAGCAAAACATCCCCGGCCGTCGTTACCGGCTGCGAGAGCGCAGAAAAATCCTGGCTGTGAATGCGAAGATCGTAGCGGCCCTCGATCGTGGGATGGTTGTAATCGGTTAATTGCGCTTTTAGCGAGAGTGCCGAAGATCTTACCTTGAGCAATGCTGATTCCAGCGAAAGCCCCGCCGGAGTCGCGCTGAATCTCGCTTCCAAACTGTGCGCGAAGGAGGGGTCAGTTCCGTAGCGAACGCGCCCGCCGTCGTACGAAATTGATCCCTCGTAGCGCGTATTGGCCGGCACGAAGTGGATTTCCGTTTTCAGGCCGTAAAGATCCGCTTCGACTGGAATCGCTTTGTTGTTGTAGTTGACCTGGCCATCAGTCAGAAGGACATGTTGCGCGGCCAGGTCGAACACGCTCATGTTGCCGCCGCTTTGTGGGTGGGAAGACTGCGGCAGATTGCTCGTGCCGTTGCGGCCAACCTGTACGTTGGCCACAGGATGCTCAATCAAGAGTTGACGGAGGGAAAATCGACGGCGAAGCACGGATTGGATCTTCAGTCCTACCGTGATTTTATCGACGTGAAGCAGGGGAGGCTGGTCGGCAGGCTCGCTGCCACGAAGCGTGATGCCGTAAAGGTGAGCGGTTAGAGTCGAAAGCTGGAAGTCGAATCTCTCGACCGATACCCGGCCGCCGGTTGCCGCATCGGTATCTCTTACGATGGTTCCGATTGCTAACTTTTCGAAGCGGTTGCTCTTTAGGAAAAAATATCCACCCACGCCGGCGGCAATAAGCAGAATGCCAACCCCCGCCAGCGCGCCGCCCCTGATGATTTTTCGCCGCTGCATGGTTTCCTAAAATGCCTGTCCAAGAGTGATGTAGTACTGCGTTGGATTGATGCCCGGCACCGGATTCAAGTTGTGGCCCAAGTCAATGCGAATGGGTCCGATGGGAGTCGAATAGCGCAAGCCGACTCCGATCGTGTTCGTGTAATTGGATGCGAAATTGTTGAAATTGATAGCGCTATAAACGTTGCCGCCATCGTAGAACACCACGCCTCCCAGATTTTTCATCAGCCGGAGTGGAAAACGTACTTCCGAATTCAGAATGAACAATTGCCTTCCGCCGAGAGGCACGGTGACGTTGACGCATCCCGTCTGACCCTTCAGCACATTACAAAAAGGAACCAGCCGTTGCGGGCCGGCCTCATCAATGGGAAAGGATCGCAGGGAAGTCCCGCCTCCAGAGAAATAAAGTTGACTGGTCGGCACAAAACTCCCGCTGAACGCTTTCGCCATGCCAAGGCGCACGCTGTTGGCGAAGACCACCGAGTGAAACGGTTTGTAGTACGCGTACTGTCCGAAAAATCTGGCGAAGCTTGCACTGGAGCCGAGGGCCTGCGGAGTGATTCCCAAACTCAAGTTTTCAAGAACCCCACGGTGTGCGTCAAGAGGTTTGTCCCGCGTGTCGCGAATTAGGGTGCTCGAGACAGTAGAAAGGTGAATATTCTGGTCCTGCGGCAGAACCAGCCCGGGAACCAGCAACTGCGACAGAATGGTTTTGTTGAAATCGTAGCGAAGCTGAAGGCGGGTGCTCGTCTTTCGGCTCAGGAGTTTCTCCACCTGGAACGACATATCGCCCAGGCTGGCTGCAAAAAGTGGATTCTCGGTGGTGCGTTCGATCGAGACACTGGTCAGAGAGCTCCATCCCGAACCCAGAAAGTGCGGTTGCAAATAGCTGGTAATCGCCCGTTGATCAAGGCGCGACAGCAGAATCGATCCGCTGGCGGTTTCTCCGAGGCCTCGCATATTTCGGCGGGTGAATTCAATCGAGCCTAGAGGACTGGCGTAAGTAGCCTGACTGGGCGCGATCTGATTGTTGCCCAGCCCAATCGTCGCACCCCCGCCCGGAAGGGCCACTGTGCCGGTGGGGATGTTGCCGCCGCGATGGGAAACTTCAAATCCGAACCCGTAGGTGATTTCGTTGCGCTTGGCTTCATGGACTTTGACGAGTGTGTCCTCAGCCGTCTGATCCGTAATTGGCCTTCTCGGGCCCACGCTCGCCCAATCAAAGATGTTCAGGTCATAGAGGCGAGTTTCCGCTCCCAGCAGCTGACCCCTTCTCATCGGCGTCTCGGGTGGCAAGTTGGCAGTTTTTTGCATCAGCGGCAAGCGCGTATGTTTTTGCCCCAAGTAGACGACTTTGTCCACTCGTACGATCTGCTGCTCGGAAATCGCGTAGGTGACATCCACGAGGTGGGGATTGCTCGAGTGACGGCTCACGGTGGCACTTACTTCCGCATTGAGATAGCCGCGATTCAAGTAGGTCGCAGAAATGCGGTTCCGATCGTCCGCTAATTGTCGCGCAGAGAACGGGGACCCAGCTTTTAATTCGAACCCTTTTGGAGCGGTAAGTTGATCCTCCGGGACCCTATGATTTCCAGTAACCTGAATGTGATCGACCAAAGTCTGCGCGCCCTCTTCAATGGCAAATGTAATATCGAGTTTCCCCACATGGTCCCCGACCTGCGGGTTAACCTTCGCTTCCTCGTATCCCCTATCCCGATAAAGCGCGAGAAGATTATCCGTGCTCTGCTTAAGCAGCTTTTGATTGATCTTGCCGTGCGTCCATAGATGAGAACGCTTGACTTGGACCAGCGGGATTAAGTCTTTCGACGAGATCCGGTAATTGCCTTGGAAAGAGATGCGATCGACCTTGTGCCTGCTACCGCGATCAATGTTGTACGAGAGCACGATACGATCAGCTTGACGCTGGAGGTCGGCGGTTACCTTCACGTCGTAATAACCTTTATTTTGAAAATAATTTGTAAGATTCTGCTGCCCTTCTTGCACCAGATCCGAATCCATGGTTCCCTCGGAATAGATGGGAATGAGCTTTTTCATTTCGCGTCCGGACAGGAATGGGATCGCAGAAAGACGCGCGCCGGTGGTCTTAACGATCACCGCGGGACCGACCTCAACCTCGAAGATCACGTCCACGCGATTGGTGTCGGCATGATATTGCGGCGGTGCTTCCTGAACTTTGCTAGCCAGACGATGCTGTCGTGCCAGCGATTTCTTGATCAGTGAAGTCGCAGCTTTTATGCGTTCCGGGGTGTAGGGCTTTCCGCGCTTGAGCAGCGCGCCGCTGAATCTGGCCCGCAGCGAACGAGTCTTGTCGAGCAACCATGTCTGTTCAGAACCGGAAGGTCCGCGGAGTTCCACGCTGCCAATCCGGGCCTGTGTTCCGCTATTTGCCGAGAAGGTCACATTCACCAGCTGGTTGGCGTCATCGATTTGCAGGTCCGCGTGCACTTGCGCTTGAAAGAATCCACTACGCCGCAGAAAATCCGCCAACGCCGTTTCCGCGATCGGGATGCGAGCCTGGTCGTAGGGATCTTGGTCCTCGAGATTCACAACTTGCAGCAGACGCACATAGGAAAGAGATTTCGGGACTCCCTGGAAGTCCACCACTCCCAGATAATATGCGGGCTCGAGAATAAAATTGAGTCGCAGCCCGGAAATATCCGGAATCACATCGACTGTAACCTTCTCGAACCCGCCCGCCCGTTCGAGCGCGGCGATGCTGGCTTGCACATCCGCTTGCGCATAAGGTTGCCCCACTTTTTGCGCCACCGAGGCGCGCAGAAGGCCTACGTTCCGGCGAGGGTTCGCAATCAGGTCCACCGCGGTGACGGTTTGTCCGTCATAAGAGGATTGCGGACCTGTCCAAGACGACTGAGCCACAGCGGCAATTGAGCTGGATAACAGGAATAACAAAATTGAAACACGCATAGCAAGCCGGTCGACCTGGGGTCGCCTTCGCAGATTAACCGCCCGGCGAGATGCGATTGGCCTGACCAGCGGAGCACTCTGCCAGCGAGAGTATGGGATGCTCTTGAATACGGAGGAGTTGGTACTGATCCTGCTGGTGGAGCCGAACCTCGCCGGTTGCATCTTCTGTGATTAAATCAAAACATGTTTGCTCGCAAGATTCGTGTGGAGTATATTCTCCAAGATCCCAGTCAAAAGCGGCCTTGCCCTCTAAAGTGGCTGGACAATTTCGCCATGCGCAACTTCACCAACGCCAGCGTTTTTGACGATACCTTACCCATTGCTGACGGCCTGATGGAGATTGGCACGAATGTGCCTTTGAGTAAGCTTTGCGAGGCGATGGAAGACTGGTTTCGGCGCAAGAGCTATCTGTCCAAGGACTCGAAGTTGTCACTGGGAGAAATCCCCAAGGCTGGGGGAGACTAGGGTCATTCTCTGTTTCAGCCAAAGAGCGAAGGGTTGGGAACAGACCGGGGGCGGGGGCGGGCTGAGTTGGGAGTTTTTGCTCAGCCAACAATTTCGAGCAATCAGCCCCGCCATCGGAAGTCATTCTATTTCAGCTAGTTGCGATTTATGCCGAGATGGCATTTGGTGTGCTCAATTACTCTTTCGGAGGTGCGGATAATGAGCTCTAAGGCAAAGCTCTTCCCCCTATCTAGCACTGATCAAATCTGCTGTGGCATGCCTGCCCGAGAAGCGTGGGGCGAGCCACCGGCGGATTCGAATGACCTGAGGTTCATTCGTTCGTGGTTGGTCTACGATTCTGTCACCCAAGGTGATTCTGGGTCCAACCGCAGCCCACGGAGCATAGCGCTTGGCTTACTGGTGGCGTTCGGTATCAGCGCCAGCTTCTGGATTGGAATCGGACTGATCCTCACGCGGGTCTGGAAGTAGGCCGCGGCTATTTGTCATAATGCAGAAGCGACATCACGTCGTAGCCTTTTAACTTCTCGCGGCCTCTGAGGAAATCCAGTTCCACAATAAAGCCAAGCCCTGCAATCTCGGCGCCCAGACAGGTCGCGAGTCTGGCGGTAGCTTCGGCCGTCCCTCCCGTAGCCAGCAGATCATCGACAATCAGCACGCGCTGGCCCTTCTGGATGGCATCCTTGTGCATCTCGAGCGAGTTGGTTCCGTATTCCAGGGCGTAATCGAACTTTACGGTTTCCGCCGGAAGCTTGCCGACCTTGCGCACAGGAACAAATCCAGCATGCAGGCGGTAGGCGAGCGCGGGCGCAAAGATGAAACCGCGGGCTTCCATCCCCAGAACCAGGTCAATTTTCTGGCTGCAATAGTGCTCCGCCAGCTTGTCGACCAGCGTAGCGAAGCCGTCCTTATCTTTGAGTAACGTCGTGATGTCGTAGAAGAGGATCCCTTTTTTAGGGAAGTCAGGAACTTCGCGGATCAGGCGCTTGAGTTGGTCGGCATTCAGGCTCGAGTTGGGGGACAATCTACCATGCTCCTTCGATGCGAAATGAACTGACTCCAGGGGTGACCCGGGCTTCGGATTCTTCTACGGCATCGACGCGCGCGGCGCGTGGTCCCTCCCGCAGTCGCGATCGCAGTCCAGAGAGCTGATCGCGGGTTCCCTGGGCGTGCACTTCCACGCTGCCATCGGAGTTGTTGCGCACCCATCCGGCGATCACCAGAATGTGCGCTTCCCGTTCCACGAACCAGCGGAAGCCTACCCCCTGCACGCGCCCGCGAACCACAAAGCGGCGCGCTTCGAGCGGTTTTTCCTTGGAGGTCATGCTCCGATGTGAAAAACGCAGCCGTTACAAGTCAGAAGCTAGAAGTAAGAACTCCCTGGACTTCACCTTCTGCATTCTGACTTCATGCTTTTGACTTTGCTTTATGCCCTGGACAAATACACGCCTTCGGCGGTATCCACTTTGATCTTCTCCCCTTCGTTGATGAAAGGCGGAACCTGCACTACCAACCCAGTTTCAGTCTTCGCCGCCTTCGTCACGCTCGAAGCGGTCGCACTCTTCAGTCCGGGTTCCGTCTCGATCACCGTGAGTTCCACCGTCTGAGGAAGTTCAATTCCCACGGCCTTACCGTCAAAAAACTCAACTTTGATTTCCAGATTAGCAATCAGGTAGTCTACGGCATCGCCCAGGACATCTTTGGTCAGATGGGTCTGCTCGTAGTTCGAGGTGTCCATGAAGTAGTAGTTGTCGCCGTCGGCATAAAGGAACTGCATGTCGACCTCGTCCACATTGACCTTTTCGATGGGATCGGGTGATCGGAAGCGATGCTCGAACATGGCGCCCGTACGAAGATTGCGCAGTTTGGCCTGAATGAAGGCCCGCAGGTTGCCAGGCGTCCGGTGCTCGACGCTGAATACGGAGTGCAGATCATTGTTGTGCTTGATGACCATGCCGGGGCGCAATTGGGTTGCAGGGATCGACATCGCTTGAGACTATCTCCTTCAAATAAGTGCGGTTTGCTGAGCTGACGGAAGGCGGGGCAGGCCACATTTTCCGCCGCACACGAGGACCGAATAGATGATTCTACACTCCGCACGGGAGAAAGAAAACCTTTCCCCCGGCCCATTCATCCCATAGCACCCGCGTTTGCTCGGACCATCCCCGCGGGATCACGTCCGCAGGACTAGAATTGTCCGAGATCAACGGCGGGCGCAAGTGGGTTGCTCGAGCGCCCACTCGGCAGAAAATGAAATGAGGTCAAATCATGAGTTCCGGACGTTACGAATCCTCTGACAGCAATCCCATAGGAACGGCTATTACTTTCCTGCTCATTGGCATTGGAGCAGGAGCCCTTGCCGCCTTGGTGCTTGCCCCGAAGACCGGCAAACAATTTCGTCGTGATCTGAAGCGCGGCTATGAGGATGCAAGAGATACTCTGCAGGATTGGACCGAAGAAGCGAAAGACCGGGCTCGCGACGCGAAGGAGCGTGTTCGCGATGTAGCCGAGCGCGGCGCCAACCTGGCCGACGAGCTGCGCGACAAAGTGGAGCCTCTACGGCGCGCCATCAACCGCAGCTAATCGGTCACTGACTATTCTGTCACTGAAAGAGCGCGGTGAAGATATTCTTGAGCCGGTGAAAGAATCGATGCGGCGCCGAAGCGCGCCGTCTTGGATTCACCGATGCGGCCTGCGGCGGCTGGATCTCTATTTCGAGCTGTGGCGGCCTGGGCGGGGCCGCTACGGCAGGCAACGCCGCTATCTCCTCCGGGGACGGCGGGGGCGGAACAGAATTTTTCTTGCCGCGAAAGACCAAGGGCGCTTCGACTTGAACGTGAACGTCATCGGGCTGAGAGGCCGGCAGTGGGCGAGTCTCGGTTCCACTGGAAAGTGTCTGGGATTTGTTCGCCGCAACCTCGCTTCCCTGGCCGTTACCTTCCCCCTTCGTGTCAGTGTTTGGTGCCTCGCCGGGCGTTAGTCTCGTATTCGTCGGTAACTTGGAATCTGGAGTCGCCGCCGAGTTGGCCTCCATCACTGGAATGGGCGCAGGGCAGCCGCATTCCAGTGGCACATCGCTGTCCACCTTATCAATCCGTCCCGAATGAAAAACCGCCTGCTCGGTCGGCTTCACCCGATAGACGCGGTCCCCGATCAGCTCGCTCACCAGAGCAGACGAAGCGTTGCCCCTCAGCGCCCGTACGCACGTATTACCATACGAGTCGGTGCTCACCGCGAAATCAAATTCGCCCGGCCCCGAGAACAGGATCCGGAAGTCCGGAGTCAGCACGGTATCGGCAGAGGCATCGAGCGCGTAGTGAGTCTCCAGCGTGCCCGTGTTCATGCCCAGCATCAGGCCTTTCGTATTCTTGGCGGGAGTCACCGAGACGGTCGTGCCGGGACAGACGTGCACTTCGCCGCCTCGGGCCAGACTCAGCACCGCGGTTTCGTTGCCCGCGGTCAGGGAGGATCCAGGGACGAGGCGGCTATCGGCAATTACGTTGGCATTGCTTCGGCTGACCGGCATTGCGGCTGGCCCGCCGGCCAAGCCCAGCGACAAAACCGTGGGTGTCCGACTCGGCGACTTCCTGCCCGCCACATGCGTGTCTTCGGGCGGTTTCAGCCGGATCATCAGCCGGTTGCCCGCTTCGTCCCAAGTGTAGCCATACGGAGCGAGCAGGTCGAGAACGATCCGCGTCACCGGAGGATCTTCCTGATGTTGCTCAACCCGGATAGCGAGAATGTTTTCCTGCTGAACCGCGATCCGTTTCTGCTTCAGTCCGACGCGAGCGTGGACTAGGTCAATCACCAGACGCGGCGGCGAGTCCAGGAACTGAATCGACGGCACTGCGGGGAGAGTGGAAAGAATTTCGAGTGCCGGGACGCCGCGCTCGTGAACCACGCTCACGCTGGTCACAAGGCTGATCTCTGGCTTCACGGGAGCCGGCAGTGGCGTAGGCGCGCTCTTGGTTGCAGTCTGCGACCGAGCGCTTGCGGCAAGCAGCACCGCGACCAGCAAAGTATTGAGAAATGAAATTCGCGCTCGCGACAAAAACTGCCCCTCCACCCCTCTGCAAGGAACCTTATCATTTGCCGGGAATGGGGAAAAGTGGCGCCGGCGGCTATCTTGCGTCCGGGCAGCCGCCCCTAAGGATCGGGGAGACAATGCCCCGGCTTTAGCTCTCGGGAAGAAATTCGTAATCTTCAATGACTGCAGCCACGGCCATCTTGCCGTCGTTGGCGGATTCCTCGACCCGCACGACGCGTCCTTTGCATTGCACCCGTATGCTTTCCGTCAGCGTGATTTCGGGCGGGAGGGTCAGGGTGAAGCCCAAGGGCGAGCCCTCGGCGATGGGCGAATCCAGATAAAAGCAAATACCGCGTGCGCTCACGTCCCGAAGTTGAGCAGATTCGCTCTGATTCGAGCTTTCACCGCGGGCGACGGATACTGGAATCCGCAGCGCGAAACGTCGTGCGGCCCTTTTCTCCTGGGCTTCTGCCATGCGTTACTCCAAGCTATTGAAGTGGCTACTAACTATATTCTTTGGCCAAGGATGAGGGTTGGAAGCATCCCTCGTCAATACCACCCATGGGGACGACAATGGCACATCGGTGGGCACGATTGCCTGACTTGAGGGTGCCTTTTGACTTGACAACTGGCCCAGCTGCTATGTGTAAACTGCAAGCAGGACAGAGATTCCGTGGTCTTCATTCTCGACAACTACGATTCGTTCACCTACAACCTGGTTCAGTACTTCGGGGAACTCGGCGCCCAAGTTGAGGTTCGCCGCAACGACCAGCTCAAGGTCGCCGATGTCGAGGCCATGCAGCCGGAGCGGATCGTAGTCTCCCCGGGTCCGTGCACTCCGCAAGATGCCGGCATCAGCATCGATTTGATCCGGTATTTCGCCGGGAAGGTCCCCATTCTTGGCGTGTGCCTGGGACATCAGGCGATTGGCGCGGCCTTTGGCGGCCGTGTAATCCGTGCTCCTCATCTGATGCACGGCAAGACCAGTGCCGTGACCCACGATGACAAAACCATCTTTCATGGCCTGCCCATGCCGATGACAGCCACGCGCTACCATTCGCTCATCGTGCAAGAAAAAAACCTGCCGGCAGAACTCGAGGTCAGCGCCTGGGCAACCGAGAAAGACGGAAGCCGTACCATCATGGGTCTGCGCCACAGAAAGTTTGCCATCGAGGGAGTGCAATTTCATCCCGAGAGCGTGTTGACCGATGCCGGCAAAAAGCTGGTGGAGAATTTCCTGGCAGTAGTCACTGGCTAGGGATCAGTGGTTGCCGAGGAACCATGTGGGTTCGCTGTACTGACCGCCAACCACTGATCACTGCCCACTTCCCCTGGCTATCTCCACTGCCCGCAGCAGCGCCTGCGCTTTGTTCATGCTCTCCTGAAACTCGCTCGCCGGGTCGGAATCTGCGACAATCCCTGCCCCCGCCTGCAAGTAAGCTTGTTTCCCCTGCATCACCATGGTTCGAATCCCGATGCACGAATCCAGGTTCCCGGCAAAATCGGCGTAAAGCACCGAGCCGCCATAGATGCCGCGGCGTACAGGCTCTAATTCCTCGATGATCTGCATAGCACGCACCTTTGGTGCTCCGCTCAGCGTGCCCGCGGGAAAACATGCGGCGAACGCATCCAGCGCACTGAGATCTTTGCGCAGCGTTCCTTCGAGCGCGGAGACCAAGTGCATCACGTGAGAGTAACGCTCGACATACATCAAGTCCTTCACTTTGACCGAACCATACTCGCTTACGCGCCCCAAATCATTGCGCCCAAGATCAACCAGCATGACGTGCTCGGCGCGCTCTTTCTCGTCGTTCCGCATCTGCTGCTCGAGACGCTGGTCTTCGACCTCGTCGCGCCCGCGCGGATGTGTGCCCGCAATGGGCCGATATTCCAGCTTGTGTCCGGTTACGCGCACCAGCATCTCCGGCGACGAGCCCAGAATCTGCGTCTCGCCCATGCGCAAGAAATAGAGATAGGGCGAGGGATTTACCTGCCGCAGGGCGCGGTAAAGATCGAAGGGCTCAACCCCGGGGACGAAGTCGAGCCGCTGCGAAAGCACGACCTGAAAAATATCGCCTGCGGCGATGTATTCCTTGCAGCGCTCCACGTTGTGCAGAAATGCCGTACGAGTGGTACCGGCATGAATCTTCAGCTTTCCCACGCGAGCCTTGTTCGATTTACGCCACATCGCCGGGCGCAGTCCGGCAGCCAGTTTGCGTTCCAGCGCAGCGATATCCTGCACTGCCCGCTCATAGGCGCGCCGGGGACTCTCGCGCGAAACATCCCCCGCCGCCACGATATGAATCTGGTGGCGCAAATGATCAAAGGCCAGAAGCCGGTCAAAGAACATCAACTCGCAATCCGGCAGAGAGAGATCATCCTTGGCGTGTTCGCCAATTTTTTCCAACTGCCGGACGACATCGTAGGAAAAGTAGCCGACCGCCCCTGCGGTGAAGGGCGGCAGCCCGGGAACCAATGCCGGCTGATGCTCGCCCAGCAGTCGCTTCACCATCTGAAATACGTCGCCTTCGCGATGTTCGCGCTTACGTCTCCGTTCAATTTCGATGGCAGTGCCCCTCGCCCGCACCCGCATATAAGGGCGCGCACCGAGGAACGTATAACGTCCGATCTGCTCGCCGCGCTCTATCGACTCCAGCAAGAACGCGTGCCGCTCTTCCTTGGCGATTGCTAGAAATGCGGAAACGGGCGTAAGTAAGTCGGCGCTCACCGATTTCACGACCGGTACCAGCGTCGCCGACCGCGCCAGGCGAGAGAACTCCTTGAACTCAGGGTTCATCATGGGAAGATAAGCCATGCAAAAGATGATGCCGCCTGGCCTCAGCGCAGCCTCGCGGTTCATTATAGGGGAGGGCTTCCTGCGCCGGGTCGCCCGTCCCGGTACTTGGCGCGAAATAGTTGGGCGCGAACCATCCCGGCAATTGACGGGGCGCGGCCCATCATCTGAAGATACCAAGGAAGCTGCCAGCAAACGGCCCTCGTGCGGTCTCAAAGCCTATGCGGATTAAGTTCTGGGGCGTGCGTGGTTCCACGCCAACTCCACAATCCGAGAACATGCGCTATGGGGGCAACACCTCCTGCGTCGAAGTCCGATTCGGTGACCACATCTACGTCTTTGATTGCGGCACCGGATTCCGCGTGCTCGGCCAACAGCTGCAAAGCGAGTTCGGCGATCGCCCTTTCTCCGCCCACGTCTTCGTTTCGCACTTTCATTGGGACCACATTCAGGGCATGCCATTCTTCCGCCCGTTGTATGCGAATCCGGAAAGCCACTTCCTCTTCCAATGCTCCAGCCGGATGCGCAGCCTCAAACAAGTCCTGGCCGATCAGATGGCTGCCCCCTACTTCCCTGTGGATATCGGCCAGATGAAAGCGCGCCGCGATTTTTCTGACATCGAGAGCGGACGCATCACGGTTGCAGACGGCGTCCAGCTGCAGACCGCGTGGCTCAACCATCCCCAGGGATGCATGGGCTTTCGCCTCGAGACCAAGGATGGAATTCTCGTCTATGCCACCGACAACGAGCCCGGCGATGCCAGCTTCGACAAAGCCGTCCGCAAACTGGCCGAGGGCGCGGACGTGCTCATCTACGACGCGCAGTATCTTCCCGAAGAATACGAAGCCCGCCGCCGCGGCTGGGGGCACAGCCACTGGCGTGAAGCCGTCAACGTGGTGATGGAGAGTGGCGCCAAAGAACTCGTGCTCTTCCACCATGATCCCGACCACACCGATGTCATCATCGACAAGGTCGTACACGAAGCCCGCAACTACTATCCCAAAGTGCGCGCCGCCGCTGAGGGGATGGAGATCAATCTCTAGTTGGCGCTTTTTCGCTGTGATGGCGAGAAGAATCACCGGCGGGCTTGGAAGACCTGATCATACCGGGTTTCCCCGCCAGGGACGCAGATCTTCTAAAGAGTAATGAGAGTCACTCGCTTCTCTTTTGTTCCCTCTCGGTGCGCTCCGCATTAAGAAAGTCGGGCTTTGGCGTTGCCTGGTGTCTGAACCGCCAGACCTCCTGCGCTGAACCGTAGCCGCGATAGTAAGCTCCAGTCGAGACGGAATACCTCTTCAGATCGCTCCCGTTCCATCGACTGCAAACCGGTGGCTTCCGGCAAAAACAGAACAACATGTATTCCTCAGCAGACTCAGTCACACGGGACATAAGGCACGAACCGTTTCGATATGGACTGAATCCGATCATATAACGGGTGCTACACCCGGACATTCTAAGCAGTGGCGAAGGCGGTCCACCATGGTGGTAGGGAACAATACAATCAAAACATTAAGACCGTGGCTTGCAAATAGTTGGGCGTTTGCGGACCTCGTCAGGGCGGTAGTCCACGGCCCCAGTTTCCTCGGCGCGGTCTCCGTCCTCGAAGACCTTTTGGCCTGCAACTCGGCTGGACATAGTCCGAAAACGTCCATACCCGGTCAGCGAAACGTCTACTATGGAATTCGCCCATGACGCTCGATTTGCAGACCTGTTCGCGAGCCCGGCTGTCACGCGACCCTCGCTTTGACGGCAAGTTCTTCATCGGGGTAGTGGGCAGTCGTGTCTATTGCCGATCCATCTGCCCCGCGCCGACGGCGAAAGAAAAGAATGTTCGCTACTTTGCCACGGCCGCGGCAGCGGCGGAAGCTGGTTTTCGGCCTTGCCTTCGCTGTCGTCCCGAGTGCTCGCCGGGAACTCCCGCTTGGCTCGGAACGTCCAACACGGTCTCGCGAGCGTTGCGCCTGATCGGTGAGAGCGGGCTCGAGGACGGTGGAGTGGAGACGCTGGCGGAGCGATTGGGAGTGGGTTCGCGTCACCTGCGCCGCTTATTCCTGAAGCATCTCGGCGCGTCTCCGACCGCCGTGGCTCATACCCGGCGTCTGCATTTCGCCAAGAAGCTCATCGACGAAACTCGCCTGTCCATGACGCAAATTGCCGTAGCCTCGGGCTTCGGATGCGTGCGCCGATTCAATGCCAGCATTCGTAAGGTCTATCATCGAACGCCTACGCAAATACGACGTCTTGCGCGACAAACCGGGGGCCAGCCGGAAAATCAATACCTGTTCCGTCTTCGCTTCCGCCCGCCTTATGACTGGAAGGGAATGTTAGCCTTCCTGGCCCCTCGTGCTACGCCAGGGGTCGAAGCCGTGGAGCGCGATCGTTATGTTCGTTCCATTTCGTTGAACGGCAATCACGGCTACTTTGAGGTTTCTCGGGATGAGGCGAATGGCGGACTCGCTGCTCGGGTGCAGTTTGGCGATCCTCGTTCACTCTTTTTTATTACGGAGCGCATCCGCGCCATGTTTGATCTGAATGCGGATTGGACCGCCATCGTCCAATCTCTGAGAACCGATCCGGCGCTGGCCCGGCGGATTGAAGCGGATCCTGGGTTACGCGTGCCAGGGTGCTGGAGCGGTTTCGAACTTGCAGTGCGAGCTATAGTCGGCCAGCAGGTCAGCGTCAAGGGCGCGACAACCTTGGCGGGCCGCCTGGTCAAAGCTTTCGGCCAACCAGTTTCCGCAACCGCCGGCATCACACATCTATTTCCGACGCCGCAAATTCTCGCCGAGGCCAACTTTTCCGGGGTTGGTCTCACCGGCGCACGCGCCGAGACCATCCGATCTCTTGCCCGGGCAGTTTGTGACGGTCGACTCAGCTTTGAGGCGGTGACCGATTCTGCTGACTTCCTCGCCCGCCTCTGTGAAATTCCCGGCATAGGCAAATGGACCGCACAATACGTTGCGATGCGAGCCCTGCGCGAGCCTGACGCCTTTCCCTCCAGTGACCTCGGCCTTCTGCGCGCATTGGATTTGCGCAGCGCGCACGAGCTTGAGCGTCGCGCCGAAGCTTGGCGCCCCTGGCGGGCTTACGCCGCTGTACATCTGTGGAACACCGCCGCCCGGGATTCGAAAGATCCGGGCAGGAACAGCGATTGCACCGGTCCCGCCGCCGATGTCACCACGATCGCCACCTCGGCTTGACTCGCGGGGGATTACAGGGCGCGCGAGACGCATCCTAGATCCGATCCTCGATCCGCTCCTGTTGGGGCAGTTAGAAATGTCGTATTAACGGCAACGAGACTTGGTCACCCCTGATCGTTTGGGTAACGACCGCGAAAGCAGGGCGGCCGGAGACGGGGGGCATCGTGGGTTTTCGTTTCGGTGCGGAGCCACAGCGGGCGGGGTTGGGCGTGTTCTTGGAAAGGGAAGGGCGAGCGGTCAGCAGAGTGTCGCCATGAACAATGCGCAAATACGCCGTCGAGTTGATGGAAGAGTTCGAGGGCGGCAAGGCGAGCGACTGCGCGCCTACGGTGAGGGCGTGAACATGACGGCGTGAACATGCTTGCTTCCCCACCGTCCCGGCTCATATACTCTGAACGTTTGCCCTTACACCCCGGAAAATACCCCGGCGCCGGCCAACAGCTTGCATCGCAATCATTCCGGAGATCACTTTTATGACCACGATGACCCAGGCTGAGCACGTGGATAAAGAAAGCAATCCGTGGGAGTCGCAGCGGGCGCGCTTTGACCTGGCTGCCCAGAAGCTGAATCTCGACGATGGTTTGTGGCGAGTGTTGCGCTATCCCAACCGCGAACTTACCGTCTACATCCCCGTCCAGATGGATGACGGCCATCTCGAAGTCTTCACCGGATTTCGCGTGCAGCACTCGATCGCGCGCGGCCCGGCCAAGGGCGGAATCCGCTACGCGCCCGATGTCACGCTCGACGAAGTTCGTGCCCTTGCCAGTTGGATGACCTGGAAGTGCGCCGTGGTCAACATTCCCTTCGGCGGCGCCAAGGGTGGCGTGATCTGCGATCCACACAAGATGTCGATGGGCGAAATCGAGCGCATGACCCGGCGCTACACCTCCGAACTGATTGAATTCATCGGTCCCGAGAAAGATGTTCCCGCCCCGGACGTCAACACCAATGAACAAATCATGGCCTGGATGATGGACACTTACTCCATGCACATGCGCCAGACCGTTACCGCGGTCGTGACCGGGAAGCCCATCAACATCGGTGGCTCCCGCGGACGCCGAGAGGCCACCGGCCGCGGCGTGATGGTGGTTTGCGACGAAGCCATCAAGAAGCTCGGTCTGCCCCGCGAGGGCAGTCGCGTGATCGTGCAGGGCTTTGGCAATGTCGGCTCCAACGCCGCCCATCTCATGCATCAGGGGGGATACAAAATTGTTGGCATCGCCGAGGTAGGCGGCGGCCTTTACAATAAAAACGGCATCGACCTGAATGCTCTGGTCGATTTCCGCCAGAAAAATGGTACGGTACACGGCTTCCCCGGCGCGGACGCCGCCGACGCCTCCGACTTGCTCACCACGGAGTGCGAAATCCTCATCCCCGCCGCGACCGAAAATGTAATCACCTCGCGCAACGTGGATCGCGTGAAGTGCCGGATCTTGGCGGAGGGCGCCAATGGGCCCACCACTTCCGCCGCCGACGATGTCTTAACCGACAACGGCGTCTTCGTCATCCCCGATATTCTTGCCAACGCCGGCGGCGTTACCACTTCGTACTTCGAGTGGGTACAGGACCGCCAGGGCTACTTCTGGAAGGAATCTGTGGTCAACGAGCAGCTGGAAGAGATCATGGTTTCGTCCTTCAACGACGTGGTCCGCTACGCCGAGACGCACCACGTTAACAATCGAATCGCAGCCTACATGCTGGCGATTGACCGCGTTGCTTACACCATCCGCCAGCGCGGCATCTACGCCTGAGGAGAATTTATGCAGTGGAAAAGCAAGAGCTTACTTGGGCGTTTGCTTCCGTTGCTGCTGCTCGTCTTGCTGCAAATTGCTCTTCCCGCTCGCGCCGCCATGGGCGTCGCTCCGCAGGGGGCAATGGGCGCAGCCGACAAGCTTGACCTCAACACCGCGTCCGCCGACCAACTCAAGGCGCTGCCTGGCATCGGCGATGCTTATTCGCAGAAAATTATCGCCGGTCGCCCCTATCGCACCAAACTGGACCTGGTCCAGAAGAAAATCATTCCCCAGGCTACCTACGAGAAGATCAAAGACCAGATCATCGCCAAACAACCCAAGCCCGGTGCCATGACTCCGGCGACGCCAAAATAATCCTGCACGCGCAGAGAGCTTCCCCGGAAGCTCTCTGCCCAAACCACAAATTCTCTCGATTGCGTTCCCCCGCACCGTGGAGGATAATCAAATCAGTCTTCCGGTCGCCCTTCCGGAAACGATGCCGAGCTGCGGTGAACCTGCCCAATTCCATCACGCTGATCCGCATCTGCAGTATTCCTGTGCTGATCTGGATTCTTTCTTCCAGCCACTTTAGCAGCGAGCAGGGCACTAAAGAATTGCTGGCCTCGGCCATCTTCATAGCCGCTTCCATGACCGACGGAATCGACGGGTACCTGGCACGTAAACGCGGGCAGATCACGACCATGGGGATTCTGCTTGATCCCATGGCCGACAAACTTCTCATCGCCGCCGCGTTCGTCACTCTCGTCCAATTCAATCCCAGCCTGGTTCCTGCCTGGATCGCCGTCATCATCATTGGCCGCGAATTTCTGGTGAGCGGCTTGCGCTCTATCGCCGCGTCGGGGGGATTCACCATCGAAGCCAGCGAACTGGGTAAGTTCAAAATGGTGGTGCAGATCGTTTCCGTGGTCGCGGTCATTCTCGATCACCGCTGGAAGGAGTGGCCGGTCTACGGCAACTTCATTTTCCCGGTGCACTGGATTGCCTTTGCGGCGATCTGGTTCGTGGTGTGCGTGTCGCTGATTTCCGCCATCGATTATTTCGCCGCCTTCTGGTCAAAAATCGACCGGCAGGTTTCCAAGCGCCGCCGCCGAGCCTTTATTCTCAGCCGTCGACGCAAGCCGCAACCCGCGCCGCAACCTACCGATGCCGATGTCGCACCTTCAACCTAATTCGTCATTCGCCATCGCTCCCTCGGAAGCTGCACCACCGGAGTTCTCGAAAGAAGAGCGCCTGCTGTTGCTGCGACTTGCACACGATTCCATTGCTTCCGTGTTTGCAGGTTACGTAATTTCTTTTGATCCTCCTGCTCCGCACCTCGCCGAGCTCCGCGGGGTGTTTACTTCCCTCCACTTGCGCGGCGAACTGCGGGGGTGTGTTGGATATTTTCTGCCCGCTTCTTCGGTCTACCAAGCCGTCGCGGAGACCGCCCGTGCTGCCGCTTTCAGCGACAACCGCTTTCCACCAGTCACCAGGGATGAAGCGCCTCATCTCGAAATCGAGCTTAGCATCCTCTCCGCTCCACAGCTCATTGAGGGGGAAGCTGTTGAAGTCGGGCGCCACGGCCTCCTCATCAGCCAACATGGCCGCCGTGGCCTCCTCCTGCCCCAGGTTCCCGGCGAGCGCAAATGGGATCGCATCACTTTCCTCGAACAGACCTGCCTCAAAGCCGGCTTACCTCCGGATGCCTGGCGAAAAGGCGCCTCGATTCAAGCCTTCACCGCCGAGATATTCAGCGACCAGTTCTGTTAGCCTCGACGCGCCAAAGTTCTCACACAGGTTACTCCTGACGCTGGCGGCGTCTCGCCTGACTTTTGTGTGGACCGCGCTTCTCCGGTTGCTCGATGCCCAGCACGATCCCGAGTCACCTTACTACCATCAGCGGCTCACTCCGGAACACTTTGGCGAGCGCTTCGGCGTCTCGGAGGCAGATTCCACGCAGGTTTCCCGATGCTTGCAGGCCCACGGCATGGAAGTCGAAGAGATCACTGCTGGCCGCCGGTCCATAGGAATCAGCGGCACCGCGGCGCAGGTCAAAGAAGCCTTCCAGGCTCAGATTCACATTTATAAGATCGGCAAGGAAGTCCACGACGCGAACGCGAGCGATGCGGAGATTCCCGCAGTGGGCCGATGCACAGCGGAGCTCGCATCGCCACACCCGGCTTCACCTCCGGCAGCTTCTTACCACCTTGGCCCAGCGGATTTCGCCACCATCCGCGATCTCGGTCCCCTTTCTCAACAATCCATCAATGGGAGCGGTCAGTCGGTGGCGATCGCGGCGCTCCAATATCAACCTCGCCGACGTACGCCGATTCCGCTCCTGGTTCGGGTGCCTGCAAACGACCCGCAGATGTGATTAGGAGGAGAGCGGACAGATAGGAAAACGCGCCGTGCCGGTTGCCTTCCGTCTCTTAGGCGGTGGCCGGTTCTTGCATCGCGGACACCACGGCTTCTAGATGCGCCAGAGTTTCCTCGATGGTGAGCGAATACATTTCGCGGCCCAATCCTTCGCCAGCCTGCAGCGCGGATTGCAGATAGTGGCCGGCAATTTCCACAGCCAGAGAATCTGTGATGGCTTTGCCGGTGCGTTTCTTGTATTCCACCCAGGCAGGGTGCGGCAATGCCACCCAGACAGTCTTCCCATCGACCAGAAATTTTATGTCAACCGCATCGGCGTGACGCGTGGCGATGGCGACGATCAGTGCCTGGTAGACGCAATGCACCTGTTTCTTAGTCCAGCGATCGGTGGCGGTGAAATCTGCAAACATGGCTACAAAAACTATAAGCTGGAACAGTCAGTGCGGGCAAATAGGACCGGCTTAGCGTCCAAGCACTATAAGTACGGACTATCCTCCGGCGATGGCGCCGATAATCAGCAAGGGCTCGGAGCCAGATGACACCGCCTCAGGCAAGGGAGCATCCGGAGGCTCGTGCGACAAATCCTCCTCGCAGGCGAAGAAGCGCAAGAACGGCCGGCGCTGCTCGGTAACGTGGTCGCGGATCGTGCCCCGCAGCATGGGGTAGCGCTGCTCGAGTGCGTTGAGCACTGAACGCTGGGTTACAGGAACTTCCACCTCGAGTTGCACTTCGGCCCCCACCCCGGCCAGGGTGCGCAGATGTTGCGGGAGGATGACTCGGATTACGCGGCCCGCCATGCTTACGTAACCTACCATATGATCGAGATCAAGTAACCAGCGTTGCATCCGTAAAGCGCTCGGCTTGTCGGCCGATTCCTACAGAAAACCCCTTAGACCCCTCAGCAATGCTACGGATACCCAAGCCATACCGCTCTACGCCATTTTAAACATCGAGCATTCTTCGACAAGCAGAAATCTGGAATGATTCCGGCTCAAGGGTCAATCATGTCCTGTCCTGTAGGTTCGCGCAGCTTTTGGATCTACAGTGCTTAACCCCAATTCGTTGGAGGAAAATTGGCCGGCGCCAGTCTTAGAACGAATCTGCAGGCGATCGATCGGCAACAGCCGCGCCCCGATCCACGTACCAGTACCGGATGTGAGGGCTTGGACAATATTCTGAATGGTGGTTTTCCACGCGGCCGCCTGTATCTCATCGAAGGTGATCCGGGAGCTGGAAAGACAACCCTGGCGTTGCAATTTACGCGCGAGGGCGTCACTCAGGGGGAGCGCGCTCTCTATATCACGCTTTCCGAATCGCGCGCCGACCTGAATCGCTCCGCGCAGTCGCATGGACTCTCGCTGGATAAGGTCGAGATCGTCGAATTGCTTCCCAATGAAAACGATCTGCTCCCGGAACAGCAGTACACGGTGTTTCATCCTGCCGAAGTCGAGCTCAACGACCGCATGCGCAGCATCGTCAAGGAAATTCAGCGCGTTCACCCCGACCGCCTCGTGATCGACGCGCTCAGCGAACTGCGCATGCTGGCAAAAGATCCACTGCGCTACCGTCGTCAAATCTTGTCGCTGAAAGACTTCATGGCCGATCAAGAGTGTACCGTGCTGTTACTGGATGACCGTAGTTCACGCGATCCCGATTTGCAGTTGCATAGTGTGGTCCACGGCGTTGTCAGCATGGACAAAGTGCCCCGCGAGTATGGCAAGACTCGCCGCCAGGTCGAGATTGTAAAGCTGCGCGGTTCGGCGTATCGCGAAGGATTTCACGATTATTCCATTGTCACCGGGGGGGTTGTGGTTTTTCCCCGTCTGGTCGCAGCGCACTCCCGCTCGGAGCAACCGCCCGAGGCAGTGTCCAGCGGAATCGCGGAACTGGATGCGCTGACCGGGGGTGGCCTGGATCGCGGTACCAGTACGCTGCTGATTGGACCCGCCGGTTGTGGCAAGACGAGCATCGCAGTCCAATGGGCTGCCACCGCGGCAAAACGAGGCGAATCTTGCGCGCTGTTCACCTTCGAGGAAGCCCCCCACACCCTGATGACGCGCGCGGCTGGACTGGGCATCGATATTCGTCCACACCTGGCGAGCGGCAAAATCGTAATCGAACGCATAGACCCAGCAGAGATGTCTCCCGGAGAACTGGTTGCGAATGTTCAGCAGCACGTGGAGCGCGAAAACGCTCGCATCGTCCTCCTCGATAGTTTGAACGGATATCTCCAGTCGATGCCGGGCGAGCAGTTTCTGGCAGTGCATCTTCACGAGCTGCTTGCCTATCTAGGAAATCGCGGAGTGCTCACGATAATGATTCTGGCGCAGGCGGGCACGATTAGCTCGCCCCTGCAGAGCGCGGTCGACGTGAGCTATCTCGCCGACAATATTTTGCTGCTGCGTTATTTCGAAACTCGCGGCGAACTACGCCAAGCGATCTCCACCATCAAACGCCGCAGCGGCAGTCATGAGCACTCCATTCGGGAACTGAAGTTGGGTCCCGATCGGATCCACATCGGACGACCCCTGCGCGATTTTCAGGGAGTGCTCACCGGCACCCCCACATTTCTGGGTGGATCGAAGGAGAGTTGAGGAGCAGCGATGGCGACCGTTCTTCATGCCGATTATCGAGTGCTGGTGCTGGCTCCATTCGGCAAGGACGCCATCCTGGTTCGCGAAGTGCTGGAGCGCTCGGGGATTCCGGTGGGGGTGGTCGGAAACGTCGGAGCGATTACGCGCTACCTGGGCGGCGGAGCCGGAGCTGCCATCGTTGCCGAGGAATCGCTCGACGAGGAAGGCATCGAATTGCTGGGGCGCAGCGTAACGGCACAACCTGCCTGGTCCGACTTTCCGATTATTGTCCTGACTGGGGGCGGAGCCACCACCCCTTACACAGAAATGATGGTGCGCTCGCGCACGCCCGTGGGCAACATCAATTTGATTGAGCGGCCCGTCCGTCCGGCCACGCTGATCAGCAGCGTGCGCATCGCGATCCGCTCGCGGCTCCGGCAATACGAAATGCGCGATCGCCTCGAAGAGCGGGAACAAGTTGAGGAAGAATTAAGACGAGCCCATGACGAATTGGAGTCGCTGGTGGAAAGCCGGACCGTCGCGCTGCGAAGACTTTCCGCCAGGCTCATGCGCGTCCAGGACGAAGAACGTCGACGCATTGCCCGTGAGCTTCATGATGGATTAGGTCAGTGGTTGGCTGCAGCGCAGATCAATGTGGATATGGTGCTGCTACGCGACGGCGGGAAACCGTCACCCATGCTCGAGGAAACGCGCAAGCTGATCGACCACGCGGTCTCCAGCATTCGCACCATGTCCTATCTTCTCCATCCTCCATTGCTCGACGAGGCCGGCTTCGAGGCGGCGGCGCATTGGTTCATCGACGGCTTTGCCCAGCGTTCGGCGATGACCATCAAAACCAACTTTTCTCACCCCGACAGCCTCGCGGCGGAAAACTTGAAACTTGCCCGCATGCCCGAGGTCGTCGAACTCGCGCTCTTCCGCGCGCTCCAGGAAGGCCTCACCAACGCCCATCGCCATTCGGCGAGCTCGAATGTGGAAGTGAACTTCCAGAGACTCCCAGATCGCGCCATCCTGGAGATCCAGGATTTTGGCCGGGGACTTCCTCAAGCCGTTATGGATCGCTTTCATCGCACCGGATTCGGCTCTGGCGTGGGTCTTGCCGGCATCCGCGAGCGGATGAAAGAACTCGGCGGCGATTTCACCATCTGCTCGACGAACGCCGGTACGACACTGCGCTCCGCCGTCCCTCTCTGCGAGGACACCGCTGCGAGCGAGGCTACACCTCTCACAGAAGAAAAGGAAACTCCGGTTTCAACCAACGCGTCGTCGCCCTCCTGACGCAGGTAGAGCGGATTTCATGAACGTGAAATCCCCAGCCTTGTCACGCCCGGCTATGGCCACCCGATCCCCGTTGCGGGCGCTTGGGCGGTGAGCCCCTGGCCGGTTCCTAGCCCGTCCATCATGTTCGCAATACCATGCCACTCGGCCGCGACGATGAATAGCGTTTTCCTGTCTTCACCTCCAAGCATGCAGGCAAAGCAGCCTCGATCAACATCGATGGTCTGCAGCACTTCGCCCCCTTCGCGCACGCGCACGCAGCGTTTGTTGGGAACGTCGGCGTACCATACAGCCCGGTCGGCGTCCATGCAGATACCGTCGGGGTGGCCGTCAACTTCGGCCCACACCCGCCGGTTCGACAGATTTCCGTCTGGTGTGATGTCGAACGCGGTGAGTCTCTTGCCGTGGGACTCGGCAATGATCAGGGTTGAGGTATCAGGCATCACGGCCATGCCATTCGGGAAGGCGATGCCGTCGGCGACCTGTCGAGCCGAGCCATCGGGGGTAACCAAGGCAATGATTCCCCCGGCCGTCCACGACAATCTCATTCCAGCCTTCGTTCGACAGGCGGCGCTGGTCGGCGTGAGTCAGCCACATCGCGTCAGGCTCTTGGCGCAGGAGAAGACTCTCGCGCCCTGCGACGACGAGCAGGCGTCCATCGCGGTTGCCAGTCAATGCAAAATGGAAGGCTGGTCGACACGTGAACCATGACTTGGGTCTTGCCCGCGAGATCAACGGCTACGACCTCTTGCATTCCCCAGTTGCAAAACCAAAGACGCCCCTTGTGCCAATGCGGCGACTCGCCGAACCCCAGACCGGTTGGATTTGCGCCTCTGAAGCCTGGCGTGATGGCATCACAATCTCCTGCAATCCGACATAATTCATCGCCACCTGCGGACCTCTGTCAGTCCAGGGTCTGCACCTCGATACTCAGCACCGCCGGCAGATCCCGAACGATCGGAGCCCAGCTGTCTCCGGCGTCGGCCGAGGCATAGACTTGTCCACCGCTGGTACCGAAATACACTCCGCACTTGTCGAGTGAATCGACAGCCATGGCGTCGCGCAGCACGTTGACGTAGCAGTTATTCTGCGGTAATCCCTTCGTCAATGGCTCCCACTCGTTTCCTCCGGTGCGGCTGCGGAAGACGCGCAGTTTCCCATCGGGGACGAAGTGCTCAGAATCGCTTTTGATGGGCACAACGTAGATCGTCTCGGGTTCATGTGCGTGCACGTCGATCACGAATCCGAAGTCCGTTGGCAGGTTCCCACTGATTTTCTGCCAGGAATCGCCAGCATTGTCGCTGCGCATTACATCCCAATGCTTCTGCATGAACAGCACGCCAGGCCGCGACGGGTTCATGGCAACGTGGTGAACGCAGTGGCCAATTTCGGCCGTTGGATTGGGAATATATTTCGAATACAGACCGCGGTTGATGGGCTGCCAGGTCTTGCCTCCATCTTGGGTGCGGAATGCGCCAGCCGCCGAGATGGCAATGAAGATTCGGTCCGGGTTGCTGGGATCGAGAATGATGGTGTGCAGACACATCCCCCCTGCACCCGGCTGCCACTTCGGACCGGTGCCGTGACCACGCAATCCCGAGAGTTCCTTCCAGTTCTCGCCGCCGTCGGTCGAACGGAAAAGAGCGGCATCTTCCACACCTGCGTAAACCGTCTCCGGATCGTCAAGCGACGGTTCGAGGTGCCACACGCGCTTGAACTCCCAGGGATGTTGCGTGCCATCATAAAACTGGTGCGTCGTGAGTGGCTTGCCCGTTTCCGAAGATACGTCGTAGACGAACTTGTTGCTCCCGCCTTTCGGCGGACCGGCCGCGGGCGGTTCTCCGGGCGGCGTTCCAGGCTGGTGCCAGGTCTTGCCGCCATCGTCCGAGCGTTGAATCAACTGCCCAAACCAGCCGCTGGATTGCGAGGCATACAGCCGATTCGGATCGACGGGCGATCCCTTGACGTGATACATCTCCCAGCCCGCAAAATGCGGGCCGCTTACGTCCCATTTTTCCCGCTTGCCATCGGCCGACAAAATGAATGCGCCTTTACGCGTGCCGACCAGAACCCTGACATTGCTCATCGCTTCCTCTCTTGGTTGAATTTTGTTTCGTCTCTCGTCGACCGTCTCCCGTTTCTTCAGATTCTCTGATAACTCAGGATCACGACTCCCGAAAGAAGAACTTTCGTCGCCACAAGTTTCAGGCGAATTCTTTCTGTTATACCCGTGAACAAAGGCCTGCCTTTGCCGAGGAGAACCGGATTAAAGATGACTCGGTACTCATCGACCAGCCCCCACTGCAGCAGGGACGAGGCCAGCTTGGCGCTGCCCAATACCATAATGTCCTTACCAGGCCGTTGCTTCAATTGGGAGACCTCTTCTTGAATGCTCGTGCTTACCAATCTCGAGTTTCTCCATTCCGCTTTTTTCAAAGTCCGGGAAAAAACAATCTTCGACAAGTTGTTCATCTTGTCAGCGATTTCATCGGGCGCAGCCGTCGGCCAGTAAGCCACCATAACCCTGTAAGTGGCCGCGCCGAATAGCAGAGTGTCGGCCTTGCGCAACATATCTTTGGCATATTCATGAAATTCCTCTTCCACGACATGCCAATCCAATTCCTGGTTTGGCCCTTCAAAGAAGCCATCCACCGATGCGAGATTGGAGACGATTACTTTGCGCATTCTTCTTCTTTCCCCAAGCCTTCCACAGCTGGTCGTTCCCCTCTCCTTGTCTGAGACGCGAAATTAGTGTTCAGCCGTGGGTGCATCCGTTCCATCCGACCACTTACCGACCGGAATGAGGAATACGGTCAGTCGGTCCAGAGTGTCGACCGCTGCCAGAATGGGAGAGCCTGGCAGATCTGCGCCCCAGGTTACGGCGTCCGTTTGCGGAACGAAAAACATCAGGTGGGGGCGCCAGTGCCCGTCGCGGTCGCTCAAGTATGAGTGTCTTGACATCATGTAACACATCGCGCCAGACTCCGGCATCAGCAATTCTCGCTTGTCGAAAGCAGCTTTGACGCTCTCGATCATTCGGGTTTTGGATCGTCCAGCCAATACCAACTCTGTCTTCCTCACGGTAATTGGGAGGTAGGAACGCGCGGCCGGTGGGTTAAAGCAGATCGCAGACCGAATCTTCGGATTCCAAAAGTCCGGATCGTCGATTCCAGCCGTCCACGATCGTAGCACCATGCACACGAAACCATTCTTGCCTTTGACCTCGGTTTCGTAACCACGCTGTCCCAGTACCAGAACTTCGGCATCGCCTGAGATGGACGGTGGGGCCGCGCTCTGTGCCAGAGCGATCTCGGCCTGACGTTCCATCATGTATTGCTCAGGCGAAGCCATGCTCGGATAGGGATCTTTTTCAGCACGGGCTTGCGCTTGCCACATCGCTCCCAGCACGAAGGCGAGCGCGAAGGTTGCCAATGCGATTGTCTGAGCCAGCTTTCGGTTCATTGTTTCCTCCTTTAATGCGAAGGCTAATCCCGCAACGGGGCGAGCGCACGCAGTCGCTCGTCGTGCAGGTACAGTCCAATCCAAACCCCGATGCCGACGATGATCGGGAGGCAGTGTTGCAGCAAAGAGATTACCTCGGCTTCGAGCAATGAATCATCCAGGGAATACCGAAGCGATCATTGACCATGCCAAATCGCTCCGCCCAAAATGTCTCCGCGATCGGCGGCCTCACACTCCCGTTTTCCGCGAGCACGTGAAACACCCGTTCGGCCTCCGCCGGAGTACTTGATATCCAGGGTCACGGAAAACCCCTGCGGTTTGTGATAGCGGCCCGGAGGAGCGACGGAAGCCATAAGCGCCCGGTCGGCCAGCAGCAAGCGGGCATGAAGTATCTTTTTATGCCACTCCGGAGGCACAACTTTGGCGGCGGGAGTGCCCTGCTGGGGGAACAGGGCATCGATTTTTCCCCGCGAACCCGCTCATCGAACTTGAATGCGTCCTCGCAGTCGCCGTTGAACGGCAGGGATGGACCTAAATGCATAGATCACTCCGTATCTCTTTGTATATCTTTGGCCGAGCAGAGAAATTGTTCCGAAACTCTGCTGAATCTCACCTCCCTCCTCAAATGCCCGGGTAAGAATCTCAAGGCACAGCTGCGGGACCGGGGGTTCCGTCTGACCACTGGGACGCTGAAATGATAAAGGTGGTGATCGGATCGGGAGAATCTTGATGCACGAAGACCGGCGAGCCAGGCAGATCTGCGCCCCACGTCATATCGTCTGCCCGGGCAAACCAGAACATCAGATGGGGATCCGCGTTCCCGTACTGGGGTCCAAAATACTGCCGCTTCGACATCATGTAGCACATCGAACCGGCTTCCGGCAGGGGGAGTTCCTTCTTGTCGAATGCGGCCTTTAAGGTGTTGAACATCTGACTTTTTGGCAACCCAGCCAAAGCTAACTGTGTCGCCTTGAAAGTGAATGGCAGGTGCGATCGCGCAGCCGGCAGATTAACGCAGAGCGGTAACCGTACCTCCGGGTTCAGAAACTCCGGATCGTCATAGGGCAACATCCACGCTCGTTCCACGACACAAACAAAACCATTCTTGCTCTTGACCGCGGTTTCGTAACCATGCCGTCCGAGGAGCAATACCCCGGCATCATGGGAGATGGACTCCGGTGCCGCGCTCCGGGCCAGGACTATCTCGGCGTCTGCATCCGCGATTAGGTACTGGTCAAGCGGGGCAATGCTTAGATAGGGCTTTTTGGCATCTCCGGCTTGTGCTTGCCATACCATGCCCAGCCCGACCACCAGAGCGATCTGTGCCAACGCGCTCGTCCTCACCATCCTGCAGGTCATTGGTTTCTCCATCATCGCCGCAATGCTCCAGAACTAACGAACCTTCGTTGCCACAGATTCCGATAGCAGCGTCCAATCTGGACCACGGTTCGCGGATCAAACGATCGAAGCTGCCAGCGCCGGGCTGCGGCCATACAAGGGCATCGTTGATCTCCCAGACATGGAGTCGCCTGCCGAGGGCCACGGAAAATGATGTAACCATATTTAACTTGCGATATGCAAGTAATAATTTACAATCAAATAAGGGGATGTCGAAAAAAGCAGATCCAGAGCGCCGGTCGGGTTGTCCGCTCAATGCTTCCGTAGAGATGTTGGGCGATCGCTGGTCACTGCTCATCATTCGCGACATGATGCTGCGCGGAGCGCACACGTACAAAACATTCCTCGAATGTTATGAAGGCATCGCCACCAATATCCTGGCCGATCGGCTGCGCAGGTTGGCGGAGTACGGAATCATCAGGAAGGAGGCGGATCCATCGGACGGACGCAAAGGGATCTACCTGCTGACGAAAAAGGGAATCGATCTGGCGCCGGTGCTGACCGAGATGGTGCTGTGGGCAGCTGCGCACGAAGACACAGGCAACCACGAACTCGTCCGGCTCATGCGACGGGACAAAGAGAAGTTTATCGCCGAAGTGCGAGAGCGCTGGGCTCGGGGCCGTTGAAGCCATAGCCGGCTCAAAGCGCTCATCGGGTAACATGCTTGAGTGTCGAATCGGGTCTCCAAACCAGCCAAACTCAACATTCTTCTCGCCACTCACCTGAGCCCGTTTCCCTGTCTCCTCCACGGATTCTCCACCCGGATGGGCGGATTCTCGCGCGTCTACGGGAAGGACTCGCTTAACCTGGGATTCACCAGAGAAGATTCCAAAGCCGCGGTCGAGCGTAACCGTGCGGCCTTTCTGGCTGCGCTGGGCGCGAGAACAAAGAGAGAGAGCGCCCCGCAGGGCAGATCAGGCCTATGGCCGCTGGTCACGGCTAGGCAGGTTCATTCCGACATCATCCGGCTGGTCAATTCGCCCGCGGAACCGCAGCTGGTTGCCGACGGGCTGATTACCGATACTCCTGGGCTGGTGCTCGGCATCCAGACCGCCGATTGCCTGCCCGTCATTCTTGTCGATCCGAAGCGCCGTGCGGTAGGCGTGTTTCACGCCGGCTGGCGGGGCACGGTCAAGCGCATCGTGGAAAAGGGAGTCGGCGAGATGCACCGCTTTTTCGGCAGTCGCGCCTGCGATCTGAAAGCTGCGATTGGCCCCGGTGTTCACGGCTGCTGTTACCGAGTGGGCGAGGAAGTTCGCGAAACGTTCGAGTCGCAATTTGCCTACGCAGAGAAACTGTTCCGGGTGGTCGAAGAATCGGATGCAGTGCGCGAAAAGTATCCCATGCTATTTCTGACGGCGCGCGCACCCGGCCACAGCGAGCTGCCGAGGAAGATTTTTCTCGACCTCGTAGAAGCCAATCGTCAACAACTGTTGGCCGTCGGAGTTCCAGCGAACAGCGTCCAGGCCTCGCCACTATGCACGAGCTGCCGCACTGATTTGCTGTTTTCCTATCGCGCCGAAAAAGGCAAGACGGGACGGATGATGGGCGTGGTCGGAATTCGCCCGTAGTCTTTTCCTCCCCACCTGCGTGCGCTACGCCGGTGTCGCTGGAGTCATTGGGGGCGCCGGTGCTGGAGGCACAGCCGCTGGCTCGGCGATTCCTTCGTTCACCAGGTCCTTTAACTCCTTGCTGGGCTTGAAGAAGGGAATCTTCTTCGCCGGCACTTCGACTTTTTCACCGGTCTTGGGGTTGCGCCCCGTGCGTGGCTTGCGCTGGCGGGTGCGGAAGCTGCCAAAGCCGCGGATCTCGATCTTGTCCCCCGCGCGCAGGGAACGCACCACGCTGTCAAAGATCGTTTCCACAATCACTTCGCTGTCTTTGCGTGTAAGTTCCGCCAAGCGCGAGACTTCATCAATCAGATCGGCTTTCGTCATAGTGCTTCTTCCCTCCCAGGTTCCGTTTTTGGAAAGGAGGCCGCCAGCGCCCGGCGGAAACCCCAGCTTCAAGCGGCAACCTGCATAACCTTCTCAAATTTCAGGGGTTGTATGCAAGTCGCCGCCTTGGGAAGCCTTTCGGTGCTAGGTTCTAGGTCTTGGGCAGCATGTTGTACACATGCCCTAGGGTGCAGACCTATCCCCTATCCCCCGAGCCCTACGCTACTTCCACAGATAGTAAAAACCAACCTGCTGCTCCAGCATTTTTTCGGTGTTGGGCAGGTACTGCGAAACATCGCCCAGCATCAGATCGAGCAGGGTTTTACGATCTTTCTCGGGATGCACCAGCGTGGGCTCGCCCGAGATGCCCACCGATTTGGCCGTGTCTTTCACGACCGTCTGGAAGTCGCCGACGTTGTCGATTAATTTCATGGAGAGTGCCTGTTCGCCCGTCCACACTTTGCCGTTGGCGATGGATTTCACATCTTCAAACTTCATGCCCCGGCCATCAGCCACGGCCTGCACGAACTGGCCGAACATGTTATCGATCAGCGACTGCATGTAAGCCTGCTCGGCTGGAGTGAGGTCGCGCGTGGGATTGCCTGTGTCCTTAAATTCTCCGGTCTTGAACACAATGCTCTTCAGCTTGGCCCACTTCAGCAGGTCGCCGTAGTTCACCCACTCGGCGATGACGCCGATCGAACCGACGATGCTGCCATTATCGGCGTAAATCTTGTTCGAGGCCGATGCAACATAGTAGGCGCCACTCGCTCCCACCGTTTCGATCGAAACCACGATGCGCTTCTTTTTTTCTTCGTGGATGCGTTTGACCTCACGATAAATCTCTTCGGACGCTGCCACCCCGCCGCCGGGTGAGTTTACGTGCAGGATGATAGCCTTGATGGAAGAGTCTTGGTTGAACTTCTTGAGTTGGCCGACGACCGGCTCCGGCGAGAGAATGATGCCGTCGAGATCCACCACGCCGATGCGGTCGCCAAAGCCGCTGAACGATGCTTCACTGCTGCCCGCGTGCAGCGCGAGGTACACCAGCGAAAATATCGCCAGCACGAAGAGGAAGAATGCTCCTCCACCAATCAGAATCCAGAGCAGGGTGCGGGAACGTCGTTCAGCCATGGGGAAAGTTTAGCACTGGAGCTAGGGCGTAAGCACTTTCACCGCCCCGCGCTCGATCCTCACCTCGGCCGGTGTACGGCAAACGTATTCGCCGTCGGCGTAGATTGCCAGCGGAGTTTCCGTTTCCACGCGCAGGTGAGCGGCCTGGAAATAGTTGACCTTCCGGATGCGCAAATGGCGGCCAAAGTAGACTGTGGGAAACAGGCAGGCGAGTCTGAAGGGACCGATGCCGCCGATCACGCACACATCGAACTGGCCGTCGTCCATTTGAGCCTTGGGAGCGATCTTCATCCCTCCGCCATAAATCGCAGTGTTGGCAAAAGCGGCCAGCAGGGTGGGTTGATGGCTGCGGATCATCCAGCCACCGGCTTCGTCCGTCGCGAAAATCTTCATGGGCAGCGGAGCAAAGCGAAAAAGCGTTGCCGCCAGCGTCAGCGCATAACCGCCGTGACCGCGCAGCCAGCGCGGCAAAGCGTGAGCTCGCCGGGACACTTCTGCGTCGAGCCCTACTCCGGACACGCTGCAGAAATACCGTGGAGACTGGTGTGACGCCCGGTCTGCGGCTTCCAGCGCCGTGATCGTCCCCAGATCGATGGCCCGGATGTTCGCTTGTCCTGCGCCGAATCGTCGCCAAGCCGCAAGCGAATCGCGCAGGCCACGAAACCCCAGAGCGCGGGCAAAGTCATTGCCGCTGCCGGCAGGAATCACGAGCACGGGCAGGCCGAGTTTCACCAACTGGCTTAAATGCCGGTGAATCGTTCCGTCGCCGCCGAAGACTAAGATGATGTCCGCTTGCTCCGCTGCGGCAGGCATTCCGAGTCGCCAGTCAATGGTTTTGTCGGCCTGAAAGGGCTTGAGATTTTTCGCAGAACATCCCAGCCCGAGGATCGCGGCGGCGCGCATGTGCGAGGAGAGAGTAGCAGAGTCAACCCGCAGGGTGGGATCGACGAGGCGGTCAGGCCTCGTCCAATCGGCCACCTCCGGCGCTTCCCAACGCTTCGCGGATTCCGACTATCGTAACCGAGCGGCCCCCTCCCCAAAACCAGCAACCGCTGGCATGATGGATGCCTGACGCTGATTCCTCGAAAGGCAGGCTATGGGACGGCAACGACTAGCGAACATCTCGTCTCTTCTTGCAGTTAGCCTGGTCCTGGCGAGCTGCAGCGGCGTAAGCACGCCTGCGTCCCCGGCCAGTTCGACAACTCCGACGGCTCCCACGATCTTTACTCAGCCCGCCGACCAGAGCGTTGCCGCCGGCCGGCCGGCCACCTTTTCGGTGACGGCGGCAGGTACGGCGCCTTTGAGTTATCAGTGGCAGAAGGGAACGACATCGATCACCGGCGCCACCTCCGCCACCTACACCACCGCCGCAACCACGAGCGCCGATAGCGGTTCCAAGTTCAGCGTAGTAGTGAGCAACGCGGCCGGAAATATCACCAGCAATCCAGCGACTCTCACCGTGAATGCCGCGCCGCCCGCTACTACCGATGTGCTCACGTATCACAATGACATCGCGCGCACCGGACAAAACCTGACCGAAACCACGCTGACCACCAGCAACGTCACTTCCGCAAAATTTGGCAAGCTCGGTTTCTATGCGGTCGACGGCCTGGTTGACGCCGAGCCACTCTACGCCTCAAACCTCTCCGTTCCGAGTAAGGGCTCGCACAACGTGCTAATCGTTCCCACCGAGAATGACTCGGTCTATGCCTTCGACGCCGATTCCGGCGCGACCCTCTGGCACGTCTCGGCATTGAAGTCCGGCGAAACCCCGTCGGACAATCGAGGTTGCGGACAAGTGATTCCTGAAATTGGAGTGACCTCAACGCCTGTGATCGATCGCACGCAAGGTCCCAATGGCGTGATCTATGTCGTCGCCATGTCAAAAGACGCATCGGGCAACTACCACCAGCGATTGCACGCGCTCGATCTTGCGCTCGGCACAGAATTACTTGGCGGCCCGGTCGAGGTTCAGGCTACCTATCCTGGGAGCGGCGACGGCAGCGACGGCGGCAGCGTGGTCTTCGACCCCGGCCAGTACAAGGAGCGTGCCGCGCTGCTTCTGCTGAATGGCGTCATCTACACCGGCTGGGCCTCGCACTGTGATATCCGCCCCTACACGGGATGGATCATCGCTTACAACGAATCCACGCTGGCGCAGGCCAGCGTGCTGAATGTCACGCCCAACGGCAACCAGGGGGCTATCTGGATGGCTGGCGCAGGCCTCGCCGCCGATAGTTCCGGCAATATTTATTTTCTCGATGCCAACGGCGATTTCGATACCAACATGAACGCCAACGGGTTTCCCAGTGGCGGCGACTACGGCAACGCCTTCATGAAGCTCTCCACTTCAAGCGGTCTCGCCGTGGCCGACTACTTCGAGATGGACGACGAAGCATCGGAGAACAGCACCGACACCGACCTGGGTTCGGGCGGAATGATCGTGCTGCCCGATCTGACCAACGGCTCAGGCAATACTGTGCATCTCGCCGTCGGCGCCGGCAAAGATTCGAACCTCTACCTGGTGAACCGCGATGCCATGGGCAAGTTCAGCTCGAACAACGCCAACATTTATCAGGAGCTCGCAGGTGCCTTGCCGGGAGGCGTTTGGGCGATGCCCGCGTATTTCAACAACACGCTCTATTACGGATCGGTGGGCAGCCCCATCCAGGCCTTCCCCTTCACCAACGCGAAGCTTTTGACCAATGCCACCGCGCAAACCGCCAACAGCTTTGGCTATCCCGGAGCAACCCCGAGCATCTCGGCCAATGGCACCAGCAATGGAATCGTGTGGGCCGTCGAGAACGCGAGCCCAGCCGTCTTGCACGCCTACAACGCCGCCACTCTGAACGAGCTCTACAACAGCAATCAGGCCAGCGGCGGCCGCGACCAGTTCGGCGCCGGCAACAAGTTCATGACGCCCATGATCGTAAACGGCAAAGTCTTTGTAGGCACTCCGAATGGCGTAGCCGTCTTCGGCTTGCTGCCGTGAAGGACGAGTTCGGCCGGATGCAGTCTCAGGGAACGATTGCAGCAATTTTTTGCTTCCGCCCCAATCTGACGACGGCTTCCGTGGGAACGCTGATGAACGCAAAGTATCTGCCCTTCATCTGCTCTCCTTTGATCGTAACCGCACCCTCCTTGAGTTTGCGGCTGCCCTCGGCTGCAGACTGCACCAGGCGCATTTCCAAAAGCAGCTTCTCAACTCTCGCGACATAGAAGTTGGGGTCAGCATTCACAGCTTCTTGATCTGGCAGACAGATTATCTTGCGGATTTCTGCTTCGGCTGCCCAGTTCGGTTTCTTGAAGTCGCCGGGATTCGAAACCGCAACCGATCCGATGCGGACTTCGATCTTGTCCACATGTTCCGGCACCTGATCCTTCTGAAACTGCTTCGCCCAATCCTCCCCCGCCTTCGCCGCTGCCTCGGCCGAATAAAAATCCTCCACAATCCTCCGCGCCAGTTCTTTCTTCGCTTGCATCGGATGTGACTCCCGCTTCATCTTCTCGATCTCCGCGACCTGCACATCGGTCAACAATTCGTAATATCTCCACATCATTTCGTCGGAGATGCTCATGATCTTCCCGTACATCTCCAGCGGCGGCTCGTGAATCCCGATCGCGTTCCCCAGCGACTTCGACATTTTCTGCACGCCGTCAAGCCCTTCGAGAATCGGCGTCGTCAGCACCACCTGCGACTCCTGCCCGTAAGCGCGTTGCAGTTCGCGGCCAACCAGCAGGTTAAATTTCTGGTCCGTGCCGCCAAGTTCGACGTCCGCCGCAAGCGCGACGGAGTCATACCCCTGCACCAGGGGATACAGCAATTCGTGCACGGAAATCGGCCTCTCCTCCCGAAATCGCTTGTGGAAGTCTTCGCGCTCGAGCAATTGCGAAAGCGTGTACTTGGCCATCAAGCGGACGAAATCGTCTGAGGTGAACTGGCCCATCCAGCGCCGATTGAAGTCGATCACGGTTTTCTGCGGGTCGAGAATCTTGAAGACTTGCGCCTTATAAGTCTCAGCGTTCTGCTCAATCTGCTCGCGCGTCAGTGGCGGCCGCGTAACCGAGCGGCCTGTGGGATCCCCGATCATTCCCGTAAAGTCGCCAATCAGAAAAATCGCAGTGTGTCCGAGGTCCTGAAAATGTTTGAGCTTGCGCAGCACGACCGTATGCCCGAGATGGAGATCGGGCGCGGTCGGGTCCATGCCCAGCTTCACCCGCAGCGGTTTGCCTGTGGCCCGCGACTTCTCCAGCTTGGTGCGCAGGTCGGCTTCGCGAATGACTTCCGCGGAGCCTTTCTTCAGATACGTGAGTTGTTCGTCGACCGATGCGAAGGTTGGCATGAGAAAGGACATTATAAGGAAGAAGGTGGCAAAGGCCGAATCCGAGCGTTTAGAATGTCGACAAATTCACTCAGAAGGCGTCGATGAGCATTCACGTGCGAAAGGCAACTGCGGCGGACGTTCCCAGGCTGCAGGTAGTCATCGAGGCTTCCGTGCGCGGTCTGCAACTCGACTACTATTCGCCCGGACAGATTGAAGGTGGGCTGAAATCCGTCTACGGCGTCGACAGCCAGCTGATCGCGGATGGAACGTATTTCGTTGCGGAGTGCTGGCACTCGCCAGGCGACGTCGAAATCGCCGCCTGTGGTGGATGGAGCAAGCACAAGACCTTGTATGGCGGCGATCAATTCGCCGGGCGGGAAGATTCGCTACTTGATCCCGCGTGCGACGCGGCGAAGATTCGAGCATTCTTCGTACATCCGAAGTGGGCGCGGCAGGGGATTGGCGGAATGATTCTCCAAGCCTGCGAGAATGCCGCGCGAGAGGCGGGATTCACCCGCCTGGAGATGGGTGCCACCTTGAGTGGAGTGGAGTTCTATCGAGCGAAGGGATATGCAGCGATCGAGAATCAGGAGGTTCCCTTGGGCAACGGGCAGTCCCTGCAGATTGTAAGAATGGCGAAGGAATTCGCGTAGTGGATTCCCTTCACTCCTCCATTTCTATTTTTTCTTCTGCAATCTGCGCCCCAAGATCTCGAAGTTTCCCTTCAGCACGATGTTGATCGCTTCGCTGTACGCGATGTGTTCCTGCTCTAAAATTCGCTCCCCCAGCGCCTGTTCATCATCGCTGTCGAGCACCGGGACCGTCTTCTGCACAATGATGGCCCCATGATCCAGTTCCTCGTCGACGAAGTGCACCGTGCAGCCGGAAACCTTTACTCCGTAGACGAAGGCTTGCTCCTGCGCCTCCAGTCCGGGAAACCCCGGCAGGAGCGAGGGATGAATATTGAGAATCCGCCGGGGAAATTGCTGCACGAACCACGGTGAGAGTAGGCGCATGTATCCCGCCAGGCAGACCAGATCGACGTTGTGTTCCTTCAACGCGGCGACCACTTCGCGGTCGTGCTCTTCGCGTGGCTTTCCTTTCGAAGGAATCACCGTTGCAAGCAGCCCCCGCTGGCGCGCGGCACTGATTCCGGGCGCGTCGGCTCGATTGGAGATGACGATTGCAATCTGCGTGTCCGCGATGCGGCCGGCGTCAACGCTGTCGGCAATGGCCACGAAATTCGAACCACGTCCCGAGAGAAGAATGCCGAGGTGGTGCATGACGTCAGCGCGACTCAGCTGTAAATCACCTTGCGCTCGCCCTTCACGATGCGGCCGATGGTGTGGGCTTTCTCTCCCACGCGTTCGAGGACGTTTTGAGCTTTCTTGAATTTGGCGAGAGGAACCACCAGAAGCATGCCCAATCCCATATTGAAGGTTCGCAGCATTTCATCCTGTGGTACATTACCCAGCTGCCGCAGATGTTCGAACAGTGGTAGCACCGGCCAGGAGCCGAGTTCGATCGCCGCCGCCATGCCTCGGGGCAGAACTCGCGGCAGATTTTCCGTCATGCCGCCACCGGTAATGTGCGCCAGCGCGGAAACACACTGCCCATCGATCAGTTTCCGCAGCGCCGGCCAATAGCTCTTGTGCGTCCGCATCAGTTCGTTGCCGACTTTATTCTTGATCTCGTTTACGTAGTCATCGGGCGAGTAGTGCGCGACTTCGAAAAGAAGTTTGCGGGCCAGCGAGTATCCGTTGGTGTGCAGGCCATTGGAGGGCAGGCCGAGAACGACGTCGCCAATCTGCACGTCCTTGCCAGTAATGATCCGATCGCGTTCCACCACACCGACGATAAATCCCGCCAGATCGTACTCGCCATCGGGATAAAAACCGGGCATCTCCGCCGTCTCGCCACCGATTAGCGCACAACCATTGTGTTTGCAGGCGTCGGCAATTCCTTCCACCACCTGCTCGGCGACCGAAGGATCCAAGCTTCCCGTGGCCAGATAGTCCATGAAAAACAGCGGCGCAGCGCCTTGCACCGCGATGTCATTGACGCAGTGGTTCACCAGGTCGCCTCCCACGGTGGAATGCAGACCCATTGCGAAGGCAATTTTCAGTTTTGTCCCCACTCCGTCGACGCTCGAAACCAGCACGGGATCCTGATATTTGGTCTTATCCACCGCGAAAAGGCCGCCAAAACCGCCAATTTCGCTCAGCACCCCTCGGGTAAAAGTCTTATGCGCCAGATATTTAATGCGTTGTTTGGTGCGATTGGCACGGTTGATGTTCACCCCCGCGTCGGCGTAGGTGATGGGGGTTCCGGCGGACGTGGGTCTCTTGGCCACGGGTTGCTGCGGTGTCTCTTTCTCAGTCCTTCAGTTGTGGGGAAACGCTGGGTTCTGTTGCAAAGCAGCCGCTTCTAAGGTCGCTCATTGTAACACGTTCGAAGAGGGGTTTGCCCGCAGGAACCTCAACCCGCGGAGCCGGAAAAGTCCAGATACACCGCCACCGCATTCCGCGGACGCGCACGCCCGCTCGTCCCCGCCAGGCACTCACCTAATGGGCGATGAAGTCGGAAAAGAAATAGGCCAAAAGACCGAACAGGGCCAGCCCAGAGATGCCGTAGGCCGTAAGAACCCAGGCGCCACGGCCTGCAAAATGTCTGCCGCTGGCCTGCGGTGGAGAAAAAGACGGCTGCGTAGCCGAAGAAGAGACGTCAGGGGCCCGATCTTCCATACCAGAAACCTCCGAACGGAAAGATCGTGGCGCAATTACATTATGCGTCACGCCTGCCCGGCGTCGTGGCCGAAGCAGGACCATCTGGGCGGGATTTTACTACGCTTTTGTGACGCCTGAACAAGGAAATGTGATCGCGGGCACAAGCCCTTAGGGGAGGCGTTTTATTAGCGCGGACAACCGGGACTTCCCGCCTTGCAATACAAACTGTCCAACCTGCCTTACTATTACCCTATGCGTCGTCTCTGCCTCTTGCTCTGTCTTGCCATCATCATAGCCATTCCTTTTATCGTCCGGGCGCAATCGGACCAGGTGCCTCCCTTGCCTGTACCTCCAGATCCCCAGCAAAAGGCGCAGTCCACCGACTCCAAGCCTCAGGACATCCCGCCTCCCAAAACGGATCCAAAGCCCGATTATTCCCAGGAAGCCTTTGTCGTCGAGCAATATCGCTCGCTCTACCGCTTTGAAAACGATGGCAGGGGCCGCAAAGAGACCATCGCACGCATCCGTGTCCAAAGCGAGGCTGGAGTTCAGCAGTGGGGACAGATTCAGGTTGGCTACAACTCCGCCAACGAGCGCGTGGAGATTCCCTACGTCCGCGTGATCAAGGCCGATGGCAGCATCGTCAAGGCGGGGGACGATGCCGTGCAGGATCTCAGCGCGCCTCTCGAGCAACAAGCTCCCGTCTATACCGATTATCGAGTGAAGCACATCACCGTGCCCGGCCTTCGTCCCGGCGAAGTCCTGGAATATCGCCTGGTTACCGTGATTCATACCCCGCTAGCTCCGGGCGAGTTTTGGACGGACTACGACTTCGATAAAACCAACATCGACCTCGATGAAGAAGTTGACGTAGATGTCCCCGCCAGCCGCCCGCTTAAGTTGAAAACGAAAGCTGGGATGGATCCGACGATCTCCGAGCAGGATGGCCGTCGGCTTTACCACTGGACCAACTCGCACCTGCTGCGCGAAGACGATAAAAAGGACAAAGAAAACGACAAGAAGAAAAAGAAGACTCCCGACGACGACCGCCCAGACATTCAATTGACCAGTTTCGTCAGTTGGGAGCAGATTGGCCGCTGGTACGCCGGCCTGGAAAAAGACCGGCGCGCCCCCTCCCCCGAAGTCCGCGCCAAGGCCGAAGAACTCACCAAGGGCCTCAATACCGATTTAGACAAGGTCCAGGCCCTCTACGATTTCGTCGCGAAAAATTTCCGCTATGTCAGCCTTTCGCTGGGCGTGGGCCGCTACCAGCCGCACGCCGCCGGCGATGTCCTCCACAATCAATACGGCGACTGCAAGGATAAGCACACCCTGCTGGCTTCTCTGCTCGAGGCCGAAAACATGCAGGCGTCTTCCGTATTAATCAATTCCACCCGCAAGCTCGATCCTGACGTGCCTTCGCCCTCGCAGTTCGATCACGTCATCACCATGCTGCCAATGACGAAGCCCAACGAGGAAGTTTGGATGGACACCACCAGCGAAGTGGCTCCCTTCCGCCTGCTGGCCTACACCCTGCGCAAAAAGCAAGCGCTCGTGATTCCCGCCCGCGGCACGCCACATTTGGAGGAGACGCCTGCCGACACTCCCACGCCGGACAGCGAAATTGCCGAAGTCGAGGGAAAAATCAATGGCATCGGCAAACTCGAAGTGCACGTCCATTACACCTTCCGTGGCGACGAAGAACTAATGCTGCGCTCGATTTTTCGCCGCCTTCCCGAGGCGCAATGGCAGCACGTCGTCGAAAACGTCAACGCTGGAATGGGTGGCGAAATTACCAATTTAAAGATCAGCGATCCGGCTGCAACTCGCGAGCCCTTCACTATGACCTACGATGTATCCAGGCCCAACTTTCTGGACTGGTCAAAGAAAAAATCTGATCTGGCGTTACCCCTCTGCCAGTTCAACATGCCCGACCTCGGCGACGCAGGCGACGACGCCGACTCCGAGCCGCTCAAGCTGGGCCCCAAAGCCGAGTACGTTTATAGAATCAAGCTCGAACTTCCCGCCAAATACATCGCCCACGTGCCCTTGCCGTTTTCCCTCAAGCGCGACTACGCCGAGTATCAAGCCACTTACAAACTCGACGGCACCACCTTCACCGCCGCCCGGACTCTGACCCTGCGTCAGGACGAACTGCCGGTACCGCGCGCCTCGGACTACCAAGCTTTCCGCCGCGCCGTTGGCTCTGACTTAGGTCAGTTTCTCTCTCTCGAAACTACGGTCGCGGGCACAGTTGCGGCCCCACCTGACATGAAAGCGGACGATCTGTTTGAAAGCGGCCGCGCCGCCTACTCCGCCAACAATCTCCCGCTGGCCGTGCAACTTCTCAAGCGCGCCACCGAAGTCGATCCCAAAAATAAATACGCCTGGTATGTGCTGGCTCTCTGCTACCTGAACTTGCGCCAGAACGACGAGGCCATCGCCGCTCTCAAAAAGCAGATCGAGATCAATCCCTACGACGAGTACGCCTACAACGCCCTCGGACGTGCCTACGCGCAGGAGCGCAAGTACGACGATGCCGTGGTCGCCTTTAACAAGCAGATCGAACTCAATCCCCTCGACAAGTTCGCCCACGCCGGACTCGGCTCCATGTATTCCGAGTGGCACAAGTACGACCTGGCTGCCGCCGAACTGGAAAAAGCCACCTCGCTTACCCCGGACAATCCCGAACTACAAGTCAGCCTCGGCGACGCATACCTCAACCTAGGGCAGGACGACAAAGCCCTCGCCACCTTCGACCACGCCGTCGAGCTTTCCGCCACGCCTCTGGTGTGGAACAACATCGCCTACCAGTTGTCGCTCAAGCATTCCCACCTGGATCGTGCGCAACAGTACGCGGAGTCCGCCGTTTCGGCCACAACCGCCGCCCTCCGCAACCTGTCGCTCGACCGCCTCACCGCGCAGGAGCTCCCCCTGGTCCCCTCGCTCATTGCCTATTGGGACACGCTGGGCTGGGTCTACTTCGATGAGGGCAACCTGGACAAGGCTGAGAAATACATCTCCGCCGCCTGGGGACTGGGCCAGCACGGCGAAGTCGGCGATCATCTCGGTCAGATCTACGAGAAGCAGGGAAAGAAAGATCGCGCCCTCGAAACCTACGAACTCGCCGTGACCGGACTCCGCCCTGCTCCCGAAACGAAGGACAGAATCGACGCGTTAGTCAAGAACGATTCGAAACTAAATCGTGGAGGGAAGGACAATCAGAGTCTGCAATCGCTGCGCACCATCGATCTGGGCAAGTCAAAAGAAACCGGCAGTGCGGATTTCTTCGTCCTGCTCGGCGGTGTCGTCGGCAGCCCTGCGAAAGCCGAAGCCGTGAAATTCGTCAGCGGAGACGAGAAGCTGAAAATCTTCACCGAAGCGCTCCGCACCGCGGAATACCGCCTCGCCTTCCCCGACGACACGCCACTAAAAATCCTCCGCCGCGGAACTCTCACCTGCACTACCAGCACCTGCACCTTCGTCCTCCTGCTGCCAGATGATGTGCGAACCGTGGACTGACGTTCGTGTGGGAACAGCCGCCCTCGGCTCTCCAGTCGAGGGCAAGCTCGACCCTCCGGGTCGGCGGGAGGAAACACGGGTGCCCATTTCTCGCTTCTTTTGCCAGCACTGGGTTTTCAGCCCGGGCGTTTTGCACAAACGAGCTAGGGCCTGTTCACACTATCGCAGAGTCTCGATGATGAAGGCGAAGTACCCCTGACTATAGCTAACGAAGTGATTATGCGGCAGAGCCGGATTCGATTCCGGTTTTACTGCGGTGCGCGCACGCATTCAATATCCATGGTGTCAACCCAGGTTTTCCCGTCGTCTTTCGACTTCTCACCGACGACCGAGAAGCTATCGCGCTTTATGTTGTAAAACCGATACCGGCTGAGCTCAGCGCCCTTCGGGATCTCATCGATGATGTCGCTATTCTCGAACCGCGTCGTGCCCGCATCTCACTCGCCATTTTTCAAACCGCTCCTGGGATTTGCATATTGTGTGGCTTCGAAGGTCCAGGTTTTCTTGTCCGGGTTGTAGGCGCGATAGCTCTCCCCCAGGAATACCGTCCCTCCCGCACCGTTGTCGGTACGGAATTCATCGAAAATCATGAAACCGTCGCCCATGCGACTGAACGTCCAGGTCCCCTTCAGCTTGATTTCCGGATTACGCAACTCCTGCGAGAAGTTCCACTTGCCAAGCAAAGAATCCCACGCATGGGTTTCCTCGGTTAATGGCGGCAGAGTCAACGTACGGATTTCCTCGGTTGATGGCGCCTGAGTCCGGTCTTGCGCAAGCCCCGGCCTGATTACAGCGACCCCCAGGATGAGTAACACGGCAAAACGACATATCATTCGCAACATACGCATCTCCTTATCTGAGGTCAAAGATCGATCAACATCGTATGCAGACTATTAATTAATCGGGGTGGTTGCGGGCAAGCACCGTTCAGCAGGCGGCGAGCCTTTTGCAGCCAGCGGGGACCCGAAGTCCCGACCTAATTCAAGCAACAGCGATGTTGTGCCGCCAGCGGCATCGGGCATCTGATCATCGATGTCAGCGAGATGGAATGGATTGAAGCCGAGGACTACTATGCCGCCATTCACATCGGCCGTAGGCGGCATCTCATCCGGGAGTCATTGACTTCTCTCGAAGCGCGGCTCGATCCGTCACAGTTCGTGCGCATTCATCGCTCGGCCCTGGTCAATCTCGCCCACGTGTGCGAGATCAAATCCCCCATGCTGGGAATGACCAGCCTCATCCTGCGCGATGGAACGCAACTCCCCTTGAGCCGGCGCCGTCGCGCGCAAGTCGCAGCTGCGATCCGGAGCTTTGCCTTCGCAGACTCTCGTCGAGCGCCGACGAGCAGGTAGGAACACTTGGGCAGTGTTTATGTGTCCCTGCGGGACAAATCACCACAGGCTGACTATCAACTTATCTAAGGTGTGTTCACACTATCGTAGTGCCTCGATGATAAAGGCAAAGTAGATGAAGGCCAGAAATATAACGTCGAGTTTCTCGAAACGCGAGAAGATGCGGCGGAAACCTTTCAACCGCCGAAATAGGCGTTCCACTTGGTTGCGCTTCTTGTAGAGTTGGCGATCATAGTCCCCAGGTTCGCGTCGGTTCGATTTTGGTGGAACCACGGGAATGTTCAATTCCAGCACCAGTTGCCGGGTTTCATCGCTTTCGTAGGCTCGATCCATCACCAGCGGAACCTCGAAGGGCGTTGGACCTAGCTCCAGCAGCAGCTGCCGCCCTACCGGAGCGTCGTGCGCTTCCCCCGGCGACAAGCAAAAAGTTATTGCCGTTCGAGCATTCGCGGCAACCAGATGAATCGTGGTGTTCCATCCCCCGCGCGACTTCCCGACGGCTTGTGGTCGGTTTTTTTAAAGCCCCAGTACCGTCGGGATGCACTTTCACCGAGGTCGAGTCCAGGCTGAACTCTTCAATCTTAATGCGCAGAATCTGCTCCTGCTGTAATTTGGCGAATACCTGATCTAAGACGCCCTTCTTCGCCCATCGATTCATGCGCACATAGATGCTGTGCCAATTGCCGTACCGCTTGGGCAATCCGCGCCACTTGCAGCCGTGCTCGGCCAGGTAGAGAATCGCGTTCAGCAAGACCAAATTGTCGTGACGCACATTGCCGCGCTTGCACCGGCAGGCAATCCTGGATTTGCTCGTACTGCTCAGCCGTGATTTCCATGCCCTGCATCTTACTCGATGATTGTTGACGTAGTGTGAACACGCCCTAGAGTGAAGACGGGAACCGCTGCTTTCGATTCATCGGTGAACCATGAGAATTCATCGACTCCTGCCGCTTCGCGGGAACAACCCGACAAAAAACCTGGTCTAGGTCCTCGGTTCCACGGATTTTGATACTTCGGTTCTTTGACATCCGGATTTTGCAAGGAATTTCTTGCTAACCTGACTGCTTCGTTGGGACGGTCATGGGTTGCGCCCGCCATCGGATCAGGGGGATCCCTTCCCCCCATCCCTCTGGTCTATTGGAATCACCACGCCGGGAATTATTTCGCTGAAAAATTCACAGCCTGCTCGTAAGCGTGAGCCAGCCTTAGCACCAGATCCTCCCGCCCGCGCGGTCCGGCGATCTGCAGCCCGATCGGCAGCCCTCCTTTCGTAAACCCGCAAGGCACCGAGATCGCCGGCAGTGCCCAAACATTAAACGGCCGCGTATTGCGCAGCAAAACAATTTCCGCCGGACGAAGCGCCTCAGGATCTTTCCTCAGATCGGCAATTGCAGGCGCGGGTATGGGCGTCGTGGGCGTGACTAGCAAATCCACTTCGATGAAGAAATCGTGAGGCCGACGGCGCTCGCGGTCCAGTTCGTGACGGGACTGAATATATTGCACCGTCGAGATGTTCTCGCCGAATCGGATGCGCCGCAAAGTTTCCGGTTGATAGAGTTTCGGCGTCCGCGCGATGTTTTCCGCGTGAATCGCATACGACTCGGCATTCTGCACCACACGATCCGTCGGTATCTCGAGCCGCACTTCGCGAGTTTCTGCCACCAGCGTCTTGATCACCCTAAGAGCCTCCTCCACTGCCACGCGGACCTCATCATCAAGATCGTCGCAAAAATAAGTGCGTGGAATTCCAATGCGAAGAGTCTTCGTTCCCTCGCGAAGCGCAGAAACATAATCAGCCGCCGGAACATCGGCGCTGTTGATATCGCGCGCATCGTATCCCGCAATCGCCTGCAGCACAACGGCCGCATCGCCAACAGTCCGGGTGACTGGCCCCACATGATCTAGCGACCACGAAAGTGGAATCACGCCGCGCGTGGAGACCAGTCCATAAGTCGGCTTGAACCCAACGCAGCCGCAAAGCGCCGCCGGTTCGCGAATGGAGCCAGCCGTGTCGGTTCCAACCGCCGCATAACAAAGCCCCGCAGCCACCGCAGCGGCTGATCCTCCCGACGAGCCTCCCGCGATATGTGCCGCGTTCCGCGGATTGTGCACATCGCCGAAAAAACTAACCAGGGAGCTTCCCCCATAGGCAAACTCATGCAGATTGTTCTTGCCCAGAATCACCGCTCCCGCCTCGCGCAAGCGCCGCACCAATTCCGCATCTTCCCTGGGCACTCGATTCTGATAAAGCTCGCTGGCAGCAGTAGTCCGGGTTCCCGCGGTATCGATCAGATCTTTCAAAGCCATCGGAATCCCATGCAACGGTCCGCGCCACTGGCCGCGCGAGATTTCAATCTCGGCCGCCTCAGCCTCCGCGAGCGCAGATTCGGGCATGACTGTGATAAACGCATTCAGGGCAGGATCCAGGTTCTCAATGCGATCCAGGCAGGCGCGCGTCAGCGCCAGCGGAGAAATTTCCCTCCGCCGCAGATGCGCGGCAAGTTCAAGGATGGTTTCAGGCTCAGACATGGGCGGCGGGCTTATTGTAGTGGACCCGCCCTAAAGAACGGACAGACTCGCTCCCGGGTTGAACGCCACAAAATTATTCTTTACCTTTCCTCTTTCTCTGACATCTCTTTACAAGGCAACCCCAGGCGAGGGCCTATAATCGAAAATTGTCGTTCGCACCTCGGAGGTCAAAATGGCGGAAATGACCGTCGCCCCAGTCGCTGTCCACGGTTTCTTTGTCGACGGCCGCTGGATGGAAGACGGCGACATAGTCGAGATCCGGTCGCCCTTCGAGGGCAGCGTCGTGGGGCGAGTGACGCAAGCGCGGCGCGATCATGCCGAGGCGGCAATTGCCGCCTCCGTGAAAGCTTTCGGTACTACGCGTCGTCTGCCGGCGTTCGAGCGGCAGCGAGTGTTGCGGCGCGTGGCCGCGGCGATTGCCGAACGCCGCGAAGAATTTGCCCGGACCATCGTGCAGGAAGCTGGCAAGCCCATCAAGCTGGCTCGCATTGAAGTGGACCGCGCCGTATTCATCTTCCATGTTGCCGCCGAAGAGGCCACGCGGATCTACGGCGAATATCTTCCGCTCGACTGGCAGGAGTTTACCGCCGGACGCTGGGGCATCGTGAAACGCTATCCCCTCGGCCCGATCGCAGGCATCACGCCATTTAATTTTCCTCTCCAGTTAGTCGCGCATAAACTCGCGCCCGCCATTGCTTCCGGCTGTTCCATGGTGTTGAAGCCGGCGCCGCAAACTCCGCTTTGCTCGCTGTTGCTGGCGGAGTGCATTCAGCAAGCGGGCTGGCCGGATGGCGGCCTCAACGTCCTGCCACTGTCGAACGAAGACGCCAGTCTGCTGGTCAGCGACGAACGCATCAAGCTGATCAGCTTCACCGGCAGCGTGCCTGTGGGTTGGGATATCAAGCGCCGCGCCGGCAAGAAGAAGGTCGCGCTGGAACTTGGCGGCAACGCCGGTGCGATCGTGCACAGCGACTCCGACCTCGTCTATGCGGCGGATCGTTGTGTGACAGGAGGTTTTGGCTACGCAGGGCAAACCTGCATTTCGGTCCAGCGAATTCTGGTGGAGCACTCGGTCTACGGCAAGTTCACCGATCTGCTGGTCGACGGCGTCAAGAAATTAAAGACCGGCGATCCCATGGAAGAATCAACTGACGTCGGTCCGCTGATCCGCGAGAGCGATGCCGTCCGCGTCACCAGTTGGGTGGAGGAGGCGGTTCGCTCGGGCGCTCGCTTGTTGTGCGGTGCTGGCCGCGATGGGTCGATCGTCAATCCGACAGTGCTCACCGGAACCAGGCCCGACATGAAAGTGAACTGCCAGGAAATCTTCGGTCCCGTCGTGACCGTGGAACCGTACCAGACTTTTGAGGAAGCACTGCGCCGGATCAACAACTCCAACTATGGCCTGCAGGCAGGATTGTTCACCCGCGACGTGAAGCTGCTCTTCCAGGCCTACGACGAACTGGAAGTGGGGGCGCTGATCGCCGGCGATATTCCCTCGTTCCGCATAGACCAGATGCCCTATGGCGGAATAAAAGATTCTGGTCTCGGCCGCGAGGGACTGCGCTATGCGATCGAGGAAATGACCGAGCCGAAGCTGTTGGTGATGAATCTCCGCTAGGGATTCAAGTGAGACGGCAGGTGCTTACCAACACAGCATTATTTTTGCCAGGGGTCAATTTGAGAGAGGGCGGGCGGCGAATTTTCGGGTGGAGGGCGCGACAAGTTCGGACGAAATATTTATAATTCCCAGTTCTCCTAGCTGACGCGAAAAAATATGTGGGTATTTTCATTCGCGTCGTAACCAATCAACTTCCATAGATTGAAGTCTGCTGGATCGGGTCGTATTTTTAGAACTCGTACGTAAGCATGGCGCAGATTTTTCATCGCAGCGCGAATACCCTTTCCCGGGCCACGATTTTTGGCGCGGTCTTCATCATAGCCGCGCTTGGCTTAGTGGCGTACGAGATTCAGGGTTCGCCTTACGTCACATATGCCGGAGTGCGCAAGCCTCAACCGGTGCCTTTTAGCCACCAGCACCACGTTGCCGGGCTGGGCATTGACTGCCGCTATTGCCACACTTCCGTAGAGACTTCGAGCTTCGCCGGCATCCCTCCCACGAAGACCTGCATGAACTGCCATTCGCAGATATGGACCAACGCCCAGCTGCTCGAGCCCGTCCGCGCCAGCTATCGCTCGGGCCAGTCTCTGCAGTGGACGCGGGTGAACCAGCTTCCCGATTTCGTTTTCTTCAATCACAGCATTCACGTGAATAAGGGTGTGGGATGCAATACCTGCCACGGTCCGGTTGACCAGATGCCGCTCATGTATCAGCAGGAATCGTTGCAGATGGAATGGTGTTTGGGCTGCCACCGCGCGCCCGAAAATAATCTCCGGCCACGTGATCAGGTTTTCAATATGCGTTACCAACCGCCCACGAGTGCGCATCCAGTTGTAGTGGACGGGCAAAGCTATACGGATCAGGTGGAGCTGGGCACGGTATTGGTAAAAAAATACAACGTCCGCAGCGTGCGCGACATCACCAGTTGCAGTACCTGTCATCGCTGAGGTGACCTGCGACATAAGCAGTCGGTAAAGAAAATGAACGATCAGGACGCAACAGGGTTGCCCGAGAAGAAACGCGAAGACGTTTGCCCCGGCAAAAAGGGCAAACTGGATCTGAATTCTCTCCGCGCGCAAATCGAGGCGGCCGCGGATCAGAAAGCGGGCCCGGAGTATTGGCGCAGCCTGGAAGAGTTAGCCGGCAGTGCCGATTTTCAGGATGCGCTGCATCGTGAATTTCCCAAGGGTGCATCCGAGTGGGTCGATTCCGTCTCGCGCCGCGGCTTCCTTCAGGTGATGGGCGCGTCGATGGCGCTGGCTGGGATGACCGGATGTGTGCGCCTGCCCCTCGAGCCCATCGTTCCTTATGTGCGCCAGCCGGAAGAAGTGATTCCCGGCCGTCCTATGTTTTACGCCACGGCGATGACGCTCGGTGGATACGCCAGCCCGCTGCTGGTGGAAAGCCATCTCGGACGCCCGACCAAGATTGAAGGCAACGAGCAGCATCCTGCAAGCCTCGGTGGAACCGACATTTTTGCCCAGGCTTCGCTTCTTGGCATGTACGATCCGGACCGCTCGCAGAGCGTGGTCTCCATGGGCGATCAGCGTTCGTGGCAAAGCTTTGTGACCGCCATTCGTGGACCACTCAGCGCGCAGAAAGCGCTGCAGGGCGCGGGCATCCGCATGCTCACGCCGACGATTTCTTCGCCCACGCTGGCCGATCAACTGCGCAATTTCCTGAAGATTTATCCGCAGGCGAAATGGCATGTGTATGAGCCAGTGAATCGCGACAACGCGCTCGAAGGCGCGAAGATGGCCTTCGGCCAGCCGGTCGAGACGCGCTACGACTTCGAAAAGGCCGACGTGATCGTTTCGCTCGACGCCGATTTTCTGTCTGCGGGCTTTCCGGGAAATGTGCGCTACATCCACGACTTCGCCAAGCGCCGCAATCCCGACGGCAACATGAACCGGCTGTACATGATCGAGAGTACGCCGACGACGACGGGAGGGAAGGCGGATCATCGGCTGTCAGTGTGGGCTTCAGAGGTCTGGGCCGTCGCCCGGGCGATGCCAGTTGTCGAAACCATAAATTCGAACCCGTCCGGATTGAAGGGCGATCAGCAAGCCTTCGCCGCTGCCGTTTGGCGCGATTTGCAAAGCCATCCTGGGTCCAGCCTAGTAATTCCCGGCGATCATCAATTGCCTGCCGTGCATGCCCTTGCGCATGCGATCAATGCGAAATTGGGCAACGTCGGCAAGACCGTTTTCTACACCGATCCGGTCGACGCGAACCCGGTCAATCAAACCGAATCTCTCAAAGATTTGGCCGCAGACATCGACGCGGGCAAAGTCGATTTGCTGATTATTCTCGGCGGCAATCCTGCCTACGACGCCCCCTCTGATCTGGGGTTCGCCGACCTACTCAAGAGCAACAAGGCTCCGCTGCGCGTGCATTTTGGCCTCTATCAGGACGAGACCGCCGAACTTTGCCAATGGCACGTGAATCAAGCACACGAACTGGAGTCCTGGGGCGATGCTCGCGCTTACGACGGTACGGTCAGCATCATTCAGCCGTTGATTGCGCCGCTTTATGGTGGTAAGAGTGCGGTTGAATTTGTCGCGCTGCTTGCGGGGCAATCTGATGCGAGCGCTCACGATCTTGTCCGTGCTTACTGGCAAGAACAGCACACGGGTGCGGACTTCGAGGCTTTCTGGCGTAAATCGCTGCACGACGGTTGGATTGAAGCAACGGCTTACGAACCGAAGCCGGTTGCAGTGAAGGCCACGAACTTCCCGTCGAGCGGTTCCGTCGATGCCAACGCCATCGTACTCAACATCCGCCGCGATCCCAGCATCTACGACGGACAATTCGCCAATAACGGCTGGCTGCAGGAACTGCCCAAGCCGATGACCAAGCTCACTTGGGACAATGCTGTGCTCATCGGTCCCAAGATGGCGGAACGGCTGCAGGCGAAGACTTGCGACGTTGTCGAACTTGAACTCAAGGGAAAGAGAGTCACAGGCCCGGTTTGGGTTCAGGTCGGTCAGCCTGACAATTCGGTCACCGTGTTCCTTGGGTATGGACGCAAGCGCGCCGGTCGCGTGGGAACGGCGCAGGGCTTCGATGCGTATCCTCTGCGCACCACCGCAGCCCCGTGGTTTGCCACGGGATTGCAGATCCGAAAAACCGGTGATCGGTATGTACTCGCTTCCACGCAGGGTTATCAGTGGATGGACACACCCGACGGCGCCCATCGTCCACTGGTTCGAGAGACCGCGCTCGAGGAATATAGGAAGGATCCTGACTTCGCCAAGGAACAGGATGAAAATCCAGCGCCGGGCCTGACGCTTTACAAACCCTATCCTTACAAAGAGGAGGCCTACGCCTGGGGCATGGCGATTGATCTCAACTCGTGCGTGGGCTGCAACAACTGCATGATTGCCTGCCAGGCGGAAAACAATATCGCCGTGGTCGGCAAGGAGCAGTGCGCCATCGGGCGCCACATGCACTGGATCCGCATCGATACCTACTACCAGTATCCAGATCCGGAAGCGCGCGACCGCGACCATCCGAAAGCTTTCTTCCAGCCGGTACCCTGTCAGCAGTGCGAGGATGCGCCCTGCGAACTGGTGTGTCCCGTGGGAGCCACCAACCATTCGAGCGAAGGCCTGAATGATATGGTTTATAACCGCTGCGTGGGGACGCGTTATTGCTCGAACAACTGTCCTTATAAAGTGCGGCGATTCAACTTCTTTCTCTTCCAGGACTGGGAGACTCCACAGTACAAGATGATGCGGAATCCGGACGTCAGCGTGCGCAGCCGTGGCGTGATGGAGAAATGTACCTACTGCGTGCAGCGCATCAACGAGCACAAGATCGACGCTGAAACCGCTTCGGTGCGCGAAGGCAAAGAGATCAAAGTCAAGGACGGCGAACTGCAGACTGCATGCCAGCAGTCGTGTCCGGCGGGCGCCATCATATTCGGCAACATCAATGACCCCAACAGCAAAGTGTCGAAATTGAAAGCGCAGCAGCGCAATTACAGTCTGCTGGGCGAGCTGGGGACGCGGCCCCGGACCACGTATCTGGCAGAAGTAGGCAATCCAAATCCTGATCTGAAAGCCTGAGAACAAGATCAAGCATGAACCAGGAAGACAGAACGACGGTCGAAGCGCAAGGTGCCCCGGTAATCGAGCCCGGCCACACCTTCGCCACCGTGACGGACAAAATCAGCTCCATCGTTCTCACTCGGCCGGCTTCAAATGGATGGTTCCTGGGTTTCGGCGTTTGCTTCATGCTTACCATGATGATGCTCTACGCCATCGGTTACCTGTTTCTGAAGGGCATCGGCATTTGGGGCGTCACCATTCCGACTGGCTGGGGCTTCGCCATCGTCAATTTTGTGTGGTGGATCGGAATCGGCCACGCCGGTACGCTCATCTCCGCCATCCTCCTTCTGCTCCGCCAGTCGTGGCGTAATTCCATCAACCGCTTCGCCGAGGCTATGACGCTTTTCGCCGTGGCTTGCGCCGGGCTGTTCCCGCTGCTCCACGTCGGACGTCCCTGGCTGGCTTACTGGCTATTTCCTTATCCCAGCACCATGGGGGTGTGGCCGCAGTTCCGCAGCCCGCTGATGTGGGACGTTTTTGCCGTCTCTACCTACGCAACCATCTCCGCGCTGTTCTGGTTCATGGGCCTGATCCCGGATTTCGGCACGCTGCGTGACCGCTCGAGTAACCGGTGGATTCGCATGATCTACGGCATGCTCGCGATGGGCTGGCGTGGATCGGCCCGCCACTGGCACCGCTACGAAACCGCTTACCTGCTGCTGGCTGGGCTGGCCACTCCTCTTGTACTTTCTGTGCACACGGTGGTGAGCTTCGACTTCGCGATCGGCATCGTCCCCGGCTGGCACACCACCATCTTTCCGCCTTACTTCGTCGCCGGAGCTATCTATTCCGGGTTCGCCATGGTGCTGATGCTAGCCATCCCCATCCGTAAGATTTATGGGCTGGAAGATTTCATTACCGAGCGCCACTTACAGAACTCGGCCAAGGTGATGCTGGCCACGGGATTGATTGTGGCCTACGGCTATGGCATCGAGGCTTTTATGGGCTGGTACAGCGGCGACCGGTATGACGCTTTCACCCTATGGAACCGCGTGCACGGGCCCTATGCGCCATGGTATTTGGCGCTGCTTACCTGCAATATTTTTGTTCCTCAGGTTTTATGGATCCGCAAGCTGCGTACCAGTCCGGTGGCGCTGTTCCTGATTTCCAGCGTCATCTTGACCGGTATGTGGCTGGAACGGTTCATCATAGTTGTGGTTAGCCTGAGTCGCGACTTCCTGAATTCTTCCTGGGGCATGTATTACCCCACGCGCTGGGATTTCATGACTTTCATTGGTACTCTGGGATTTTTCCTGGCCTGCATGTTCCTGTTCTGCCGCTTGCTGCCCATGATTTCCATCTTCGAGTTGCGCACGCTTTTGCCGCAGGCAGAGGGGAGAGCATCGGAGGTGGCAGAGTAGATGAAGCGCGATCCGATCTACGGCATGATGGCGGAGTTTGACTCGCCCACTGCTTTGCTAGCGGCTGCACGCCGCACTCATGAGGCCGGATATCAGAAGATCGATGCCTACAGCCCGTTCCCGATCGAGGGATTGGCGGAAGAGCTCGGCTTCCACCACGATGAAGTTCCTCTGGTGGTGCTGATTGGCGGCATGCTGGGCGGCCTTACCGGATACCTGATGCAATGGTGGTGCTCGGCTGTCGCTTACCCCATCAACGTTGGGGGCAGACCGTACCATTCCTGGCCGGCTTTTATCCCTATCACTTTTGAAATGACGGTCTTGTTCGGCGGCATCTCCGCGTTGCTGGGCATGTTGGCCCTGAACGGCTTGCCGATGCCGTATCATCCCGTGTTCAACGTGCCGCGATTTGCCATGGCTTCGAAGGATCGCTTCTTCCTCATCGTGTTCTCTTCCGATCCGAAGTACAATCCGGCCGGAACGCGTAGTTTTCTGGAAGGTTTAGCTCCACGCTCGATCTCGGAGGTGCCTAGCTAGAATGGTGCACCTCCGCCCAGTTTTCGTTGTCGCCGTGCTCGGAGCGATGGGCGTGCTTTCCGGCTGCCGCCTCGACATGCACGTGCAGCCTAAGCAGAATCCGCTTTCCCGCAGCGACTTTTTCCCTGACCAGCGCTCCGAGCGTCCGCTCGTGGCAGGCACTGTCGCGCGAGGCGACTTGCGTGCCGATACCTATTTCTATACTGGCAAGATCGGCGGTGTTGCCGGTGACTACATGCCGTTTCCTGTAACCAAAGAGGTTTTAGAGCGGGGCCGCGAACGCTTCGACATCTATTGTGCTCCCTGCCATTCGCCACTCGGTGATGGCAATGGTTTCATCCCCTCGCGCGGGTTCTCAATCAAGCCGCCCTCCTACCATACCGAACGGCTGCTGAAGGCGCCTGTGGGTCATTTCTATGACGTCATCAGCAACGGCTTTGGTATCATGTCCGACTATTCGGCCCAGATTCCACCCCGCGACCGCTGGGACATCGTGGCTTATATTCGGGCCTTGCAGTTGAGTCAAAACGCCACCAAGGCGGACGTTCCCTCGGGGCAGGAGATTCCCTCGCAGCCCCCGAAATTCAGCGGCGCGGATGGCTCCGGCGCAACCCTGCCCAATCTTGCCCCTGCGCCAAGTTCGAAATCAGAGGACCAGCCATGAGCGCCGCCACTCCCCATCTCGATTTGACGGCCCCGCCAATCGTTACAAAAATCTCCCAGCGCTCGCTCGTCGTCGGCATCGTGTTCGCCGCGATCTCTGCCGGATTGGCCTTTCTCCGCCCCGACGAATTTTATCGCGCCTACCTGCTTGGTTTTATGTGCTGGCTCGGCGTCGCGCTCGGTTCGATGGCCATTGTCATGATCCGCCATCTGACCGGAGGCGGTTGGGGTACGGTGATCCGTCGCATCCTGGGCGCGGCCATGCGCACGCTACCGCTGTTGGCGATTCTGTTCATTCCCGTCTTCTTCGGCATCCACCGCCTCTATATCTGGGCGCAGCCGCTGGGCAACGTCCAGGACAAACATCTGCGCGAGCATCTCGAACAGATCACCCAGAGCTATCTGACGGTGAACGGCTTCATCGTTCGCGCCATCATTTATTTCGCCATCTGGAACGTGCTCTCGTTTCTACTTTCGAAATGGTCGAAACAAACCGACCATCCGGACGCTCCCGACAACAGCCAGCGCTTCAAGGCGGTCGCGGGACCCGGGCTTATTCTTTACGCCTTCACTATTTCTTTTGCCGCGATCGACTGGCTCATGTCGCTCGATCCGAGTTGGATCTCGACCATTTTCGGCCTGGTTATTCTGATCGGGGAGGTGCTCTCGGGGATATGCTTCGCGGTGGTGGTGGAGCGCATTCTTTTCAACTACAAGCCGATGTCGGAAATGCTAAAACCTGAATTTGTTCACGACCATGGCAAGTGGATGATGACTTTCATTATGGTGTGGGCGTATTTCTCGTTTTCCCAATGGCTCATTATCTGGGCGGGAAATCTGCCCTCGGAGATTGCCTTTTATCTGAAACGGCTGAGTGGTGGCTGGGGCTGGATTGGGCTGGCGCTGGTGCTGTTCCACTTCGCAATCCCTTTTGCCATACTGCTTTCCCGCCCCTTCAAGCTTAATATCCGGAAGCTGGTCTGGGTTGCGGTTTTGTTGATGCTGATGCGCTACGTCGATCTGTTCTGGATCGTCGAAGCAAACTTTTCCAAGACCTTGGTCCTGACCATTGCCGACATCGTCGTACCCATCGCCATCGGCGGGATCTGGCTTTGGTATTTTTTCCGCAACCTGGCTTCGCTGCCGCTGTTGCCGGCTTATGACCAGGACGCTCATGAAGTTCTGGAGCCGGCACATGAGTAAACGCGTGGGCGATGAAATATGAGTGACGAGATCAAACCGCACGACGCGCTGCAGGATGAGAGCTTCGAGCACCAAGACTGGAAGGCGGGCGCCATTATTTACCTTTTAGTGGCCTTGGTCGTGGTGACCATTATGTGTATGTTCGGCCTCCGGGGCTTCTATGCCTATCTCGACCACCGGGAAAGAGCTTCGCAGCCTCCGGTCAATCCCTTGGTCACTAATGTTCCGGAGGATACCAGGCACGTCCCCCGGGGTTATCCGCAGGCCGCATTCCCCAGTCCGAAGTTGGAAGAAGATGAACGCGGCCAGCTGAATGGAATCCGCTTGGCGGAAGACCAAACCCTTTACAGTTACGGATGGGTCGACGAAAAATCGGGAATCGTTCGCATTCCTATTGAGCGAGCGATGGATTTGTTAGTCGAACGAGGGCTCCCCGTGCGTCCGCAGGGTGCGGGCGGGGAAGACACCGCGAACCACAAGAGCACAACCACGACGGCGACCGTCAAAGCGGGAGCCGGCGCTAAGGGTGAAAAGAAGTGAGCTGCATCAGATTTAACTCGATTTCTGTGGGGTCCATTCTGTCACTGGCGCTGCTGTCGGCTTCTGCGGTGGCGCAGATCAATAGCGGCGTCATGTCTTCTCCGGCGAACACGCGGCCGCCACGGCTGCAGAATGTCGGGATCGAGCAGCATCTCGATGCCCAGATCCCTCCCGATCTCATCTTCCGGGATGATACTGGCCAGAGCGTGAAACTCGGCGACTACTTTGGCCGCAAGCCCATCATCCTGAACCTGGTTTACTACAACTGCACCATGCTGTGCGGCGAAGCGCTGGCAGGACTGGCCAGCGCCATGCGCCTGATCAAGTTCGATGTGGGCAACGAATTCGACGTAGTCACCGTGAGCTTCGATCCACGCGAAAGCCCGGACATGGCTGCGGCCAAGAAGATCGACTACGTCAAGCGCTACGGGCGCGCCAATGCCGCGTCCGGGTGGCATTTCCTTACCGGCCAGCCGGATTCGATCAACGCGCTGACCAAAACGGTTGGTTTCCAGTATCAGTATGACGCCAAGAGCAATCAATATGCGCACGCCACCGCCATCATGGTGCTTACCCCACAAGGCCGCATCTCGCGCTATTTCTATGGTGTGGACTTTCCGCCGAAAGATTTGCGTATGGGCCTGGTGGAAGCTTCGCAAGGCAAGATCGGCAATGCCGTCGATGCGATCCTGCTTTACTGCTACCACTATGATCCCGAGAGCGGAAAATATGGCGCCATGGTCTCCAACATTCTGCGCCTGGCGGCGGCGGCCACCATTGTTCTGCTCGGGGGCTTGATTCTCATCTTGTGGCGGCTGGATCGCTCAGTAACCAAGAAGAGCGCAACGAAGACACGGTATGCTCAATAATTTTCCATTATGGCCGCAGCAGGCTTCCACGATGGCGCATCGCGTGGATGCACTCTACATTTTCCTGCTCATCGTCACCGGGATGATGGCTCTGCTGATCTTCGCCCTCCTGATTTATTTCGCGGCCCGCTACCGCCATCGTCCCGGCGTTCCCGCCGAACAGATTGAGGGCTCGACCGCGCTGGAAATCACCTGGAGCGCGATTCCCCTCTTTGTCTTTATGGCGATTTTCGTCTGGGGCTCGGTTGTTTACTTTAAAGAGCGCACGCCTCCGGCCGACGCCACCGAAGTTTACGTGGTTGCAAAACAATGGATGTGGAAAGTGGAGCACGCCGAAGGTCAGCGCGAGATCGATGAACTGCACGTCCCGGTGGGACGCGACGTCAAACTCATCATGACGTCGCAGGACGTGATTCACAGCTTTTACATTCCCGCATTCCGCGTCAAGCAGGACGTCCTGCCCGGCCGCTACACCGTGGAATGGTTTCGTGCCACTAAACCCGGGGTGTATCACTTGTTTTGCGCGGAGTATTGCGGCACGCAGCATTCCGGCATGGTGGGCTCGATCATCGTGCAGGAACCGGCTGAGTATGAAGCCTGGATGAACGGCGGTTCCACCGGTCCACTCTCCGCGACCGGGGAGAAGATTTTTGCCGAACTCGGGTGCGCCACCTGCCACCGCAGCGATACCCAAGGACGCGGCCCGAATCTCGAAGGCGTCTTCGGCAAGCCAGTTCAACTGGAGGATGGCCGCACCGTTACCGCCGACGAAAACTATCTCCGCGAGTGCATTTTGGATCCCGGGGCGAAGCGCGTCAAGGGGTTCCAGCCGATCATGCCGACATTTCAGGGATTAGTCAGCGAAGAACAGGTCAACGCTCTGGTCGCTTACATCAAATCGATCTCCGCAGCCCGGCCGGCAGATGGCGCCAAGACAAACGCCAGTCTGGCTGCGCCGCGAGACGAGACCAGTGAACCAGCGCGCGAACGAAGGAATGGAAGTCAGGTGCGATGAGTATGGCGACCGCGATGCTTCAACCCCCGAGTCCACCCGCAGCCGAACGCGAGAATTATCTGAACAAGGAGTATGGAGTGTGGTCGTGGCTGCTCACCACCGACCACAAACGCATTGCCCTGCTCTATCTCCTCTCCATCACCTTCTTCTTTTTTATCGGAGGATTCTTCGCCCTGCTCATTCGCCTGGAGTTGCTGACTCCTGCGGGCGACCTCGTCCAGGCGGACACCTACAACAAGCTTTTCACCATGCATGGCATGGTGATGGTTTTCTTTTTTCTGATTCCCTCTATTCCCGCCGTGCTCGGCAACTTCCTCGTGCCCCTGATGGTTGGCGCCAAGGACCTTGCCTTTCCCCGCATCAATCTGCTGAGCTGGTATCTCTACATCATCGGCGGCGTGATGATGCTGCATTGCATGGTCACCGGCGGAGTCGATACCGGTTGGACGTTCTATGCGCCCTTCAGCACGTCCTTCACGAATACGAAAATTGTTGAAGCGGGACTCGCCATCTTCGTCGCCGGGTTCTCTTCGATTCTCACCGGCCTGAACTTCGTGGTTACGATCCATCGCATGCGTGCTCCGGGCATGACCTGGTCGCGCCTGCCGCTGTTTATCTGGGCCCACTACGCAACCAGCATCATTCAGCTTCTGGGCACGCCCGTCATCGCGGTCACCATCGTGCTGGTGGCGGCCGAACGCGCCCTGCATCTGGGTATCTTCGATCCAAAACTCGGGGGCGATCCGGTTCTCTTCCAACACCTGTTCTGGTTCTATTCCCACCCCGCGGTTTACATCATGATCCTGCCCTCGATGGGCGTGGTGACCGAGATCATTGCTTGCTTCTCGCGCAAGCGCATCTTCGGCTATCAGTTTGTGGCTTTTTCTTCGATTGCGATCGCGGTTTTCGGCTTTCTCGTGTGGGCTCACCACATGTTCGTAGCCGGAATCTCGGTCTACTCTGCGCTTGTATTTTCCTTTCTGAGCTATGCCGTGGCGTTGCCCTCCGCGATTAAAGTCTTCAACTGGACGGCCACGCTTTACAAAGGTTCGATCCACTATGACGCGCCGATGCTCTACGCCTTCGGCTTCCTCGGGCTCTTTACCATGGGTGGGCTCACCGGACTATTCCTGGCGGCTCTGGGTATTGATGTGCACGTCACCGACACTTATTTTGTGGTGGCTCATTTCCACTACATCATGGTCGGGGGGGCGGTGATGGGCTATCTCGGCGGGATGCATTTCTGGTGGCCCAAAATCTCCGGGCGCCTGTATCCCGAAGGCTGGGCACGTCTGGCCGCGCTGATCGTATTCCTCGGCTTCAATCTCACATTCTTCCCGCAGTTTCTTCTTGGCTACCTGGGTATGCCGCGTCGCTACTACGATTACAGCCATATGCCGGAGTTTCAGGTTTTGAATGTGCTGTCCACGGCAGGAGCGACGATCCTCGGTGTGGGTTATCTGCTGCCCATGGTGTATTTCCTATGGTCCATGCGCTATGGCAAGCTGGCTTCAGACAATCCGTGGAACGCCGCCGGACTCGAATGGCAAACTGCGTCTCCGCCGCCGACCTTCAACTTCGACGAAGAGCCGGTTGTGACCTGGGAAGCATACAACTACGATGAGTTAGATGCGCCTCATAAGGAGGAGGTCCCCGTTGCAAAATAACGCAAGCGCCGGCTCCTTTACCGCGGTTCACGACCATCACGGCGAGGCTCACGTGGCGCACAATCCAGCTTTGCTGCACCACTTCGCCGAACCGCAGCAACAGCGCGATGCAGCCAGTCTCGGCATGTGGGTGTTCCTGGCGACGGAAGTCATGTTTTTCGGTGGCTTGTTCTGTACCTATCTGATTTACCGGCGGTGGTATTTCAGCGACTTCGCGGCAGCCAGTAGGACAATCAATATGTACCTCGGCGCCACCAACACCGCGGTCCTCATCTGCAGCAGTTTGACCGTTGTCCTTGCCGTCTGGGCCGCGCAAACCGCGCGCCGCACGCTCCTGGTCAGCATGCTCGTGATTACCATGCTTCTCGGCCTCGTCTTCCTGGGCATTAAAGGTGTTGAATACACAGAGAAGTTCGAGGAGCATCACGTTCCGGGCGCTTCTTTCAGTTTCGACCATGTGGAGGTCCCCGGTCATCCCGGGCAGTTTGCCAATCCGCGTCATGCGCAGATATTTTTCTCTCTTTACTTCGTGATGACGGGCTTGCATGCGCTGCACATGATGGTCGGCCTGGGCGTCTTTACCTGGCTGCTGATCATGGCCTGGAAGGGGCGATTTACTCCCGAGTGGCACACGCCCGTCGAGATCGGTGGACTCTACTGGCACTTTGTCGACATTGTCTGGATTTATCTGTTTCCGCTGCTCTATCTGATCGACCGGCACTAGCGAGGCTTCCATGTCAGCCCATTCCCCATCGTCGCCTTTGAAAATGTATTTCGTCGTTTTCTTTGCCTTGCTCGCGGGCACGGGGCTGACGGTCTTCGCGGCCACACTAGATCTAGGCAGATACAATGCCGCCGTGGCTCTCACCATCGCCAGCATCAAGGCAACCCTGGTCGCCCTCTTCTTTATGCACGTTTGGCATGCCAGTGAAAAGCTCACCAAGCTGGTCGTGATCTCAGCACTATTCTTTCTGCTGCTGTTATTGGGACTTACGATGTCCGACTATGCGACGAGGTTGTGGAGCTAGGTTTTCCCGCGCTCTTTTTCTCATTCAATCTGCGGTATACTCGCGCCGACTGCTTGATTCATCGACCGGTATGAGGTGATTTATGGCATTCTGCAATTCTTGCGGTACGAGTATCGCGCCTGGAACCCGCTTCTGCAGCAAGTGCGGTGCGCCCATTCTAGCTTCGACCATTCCGCCTGCGGGCGCGGTTGCTTCCACACCGGTTTCTGCTGTTACGCCCGCTTCCGTTCCTCCGACTGGCCCTGCTCAGGGTGGCGGAGCGCTGAAAGCGATTCTGATCGTAGTCGGCGTCGTTGTTCTGCTGGGAGTTGTTGGCATCGTGTCGATTGGAGTTTTTGCCTGGCGGGTCGCTCATCAGGCTCACGTACGCCAGGACGGGAATAACGTGAAACTGGAGACGCCGTTCGGCAGCGTAGAAACCAGCAAGGATCCTGACGAGGTCGCGCGCAACCTCGGAGTGGAACTCTATCCCGGCGCGGAAGTCTTGAAAAACGGCGCTAATTCAGCGACTTTCGGCGGCATTCATACTGTTTCGCTCAATTCCGAGAGTTCCGACTCCGTGGATAAGGTTGCCGGCTTCTACAAATCGAAGTTCCCCAAGGCGATGGTTAGCACCTCCGACGCTGGCCGCTGCACGATCATTTCGAACGACCACAAAAAGATGGTTACCATTAACATCGAAGCTGAGGGCGGCAAGACCAAGATTCGGATCACCAGCGTGGCGCATAACTCAGACTCGGCGAACTCGTCTTCCAATTGAAGTAAGTCGTGGAACTGAAGTAAGTCAGGCCGCATGGCAGACAGTTTGGCAGAACTCGCACAAGCCGCAAAAGCGAAGTCTGCGCAGGTGGACGCTGCGGGTCTGGCAGAAGTCCTAGGCGAACAGATTTGCGGCGAAGTTCGCTTCGATCGCGGTAGCCGCGCTCTCTACGCGACCGACGCCTCCAACTACCGCCAGGTTCCCATTGGAGTCGTGCTTCCTCGCGATGCTGCCGATGTTCTCGCCACGGTCTCGCTCTGCCGCGAATTCGGGGCACCGCTGCTCTGCCGGGGTGCGGGCACATCTCTTGCCGGGCAGGGTTGCAACGTCGCCGTAATCCTCGATTTTTCCAAGTACATGGCAGGGATTCTCGAAATCGATCCGGTCCGCCGCATCGCCCGCGTGCAGCCCGGGGTCGTGCTCGACCGCCTCCGCGCCGCTGCCGAAAAGCACCATCTCACCTTCGGGCCCGATCCCGCCACCCACGATCGCTGCACTCTGGGCGGCATGATCGGCAACAACTCCTGCGGCGTGCATTCCGTCATGGCCGGCAAAACCGACGACAATATCGAAGAATTGGAAATCCTCACATACGACGGCACGCGTATGAAAGTCGGTGCCACTTCGAGTGGGGAACTCGACTGGATTCGTCAACAAGGTGGACGCCGGGCCGAGATCTACACCAAACTGCAAACTATCGCCGCCACCTACGGCGATCTCGTTCGCCAGCGCTTTCCCAACATTCCGCGGCGTGTCTCGGGATACAACCTGAATTACCTTCTGCCGGAGAATGGTTTCCACGTTGCCCGCGCCCTGGTTGGCTCCGAAGGGACGTGCGTCACTGTTCTGGAAGCGACCTGCCGACTGGTCGAGAGTCCGCCCGAACGGGTGCTGCTGGTGGTTGCTTATCCGGACATTTATCAATGCGCCGACCATGTGCCCGAAATCATGGCGCACAAGCCCATCGGCCTGGAGAGCTTCGACGATCTTCTCGTCGGCTATACCCGAGCCCGAGGGATCAACTCCGAAGGCCTCGCACTCTTGCCGGAAGGCGGCGGCTGGCTGCTGGTGGAGTTCGGGGCAGAAACCCGGCTGGAAGCGGAATCTCAAGCCCGCGCTCTGATGCAGTCGCTCCAACGGGGCGAGAAGCCTCCTCAGACCTCCCTGTACGCCGACCAGCAGCAAATCAAACGGGTATGGGAAGTTCGCGAATCGGCGCTGGGCGCCACTTCGCACGTGCCGGGCGAAGCGCTGAACTGGGAAGGTTGGGAGGACTCCGCTGTCGCTCCCGAGAAACTTGGTGGATACCTCCGCGACCTCCGCAAGATGATGGCAGCCTATGGGTACAAAGGATCGCTCTACGGACACTTTGGCCACGGCTGCGTCCACACGCGCATCAATTTCGACCTGCAATCGCAAGACGGCATCGCCCAGTTCCGCAAATTCATGGAAGATGCAGCCGACCTCGTGGTTCGCTACGGCGGTTCGATTTCGGGCGAGCACGGAGACGGTCAATCCCGTGGCGAGTTGCTTCCGAAGATGTTCGGGCCGGAACTCGTGCAGGCTTTCCGTGAGTTCAAGTCCGCCTGGGATCCAGAGTGGAAGATGAATCCCGGCAAGGTGATCGAACCCTACAAACTCGACGAAAATCTTCGCCTCGGAGCCGGGTATTCTCCGTGGGAACCGAAAACGAATTTCCAATTTCTCGCCGACCATGGCAGCCTTGCTGAAGCCACGCTGCGCTGTGTCGGGGTGGGAAAGTGCCGCCGCGAAGAAGGCGGTGTGATGTGCCCGAGCTACCGTGCCACGCACGAAGAAGAACACTCCACGCGCGGCCGCGCTCACCTGCTTTGGGAGATGACTCAGGGCGAGGTGATTCGCGACGGCTGGCGCAGTGAAGAGGTGAAGCGGTCGCTCGATCTCTGCCTCGCCTGCAAGGGATGCAAGAGCGATTGCCCGGTGGGCGTCGATGTAGCCACGTACAAAGCCGAGTTTCTTGCCCACTATTACGAGGGTCGCGTCCGCCCCCGCAGTGCTTATGCTTTCGGGAATATCGACCTCTGGGCGCGCGTCGCGTCGCGAGCACCCGGTCTGATCAATCTGACCACGCAACTTCCATTCCTGCGGGATCTTGCGAAGCTCGTCGCGGGGATACCCAGGCAGCGCTCCATTCCCGCCTTTGCTCCGCAAACCTTCAAGAACTGGTTCCAACGCCGCAACCCGCAGCCCAGCCCCGAAGCTCCGCCGGTGGTCCTCTGGCCCGATACGTTCGCTAACTACTTTCAGCCCGCTACGGCGAAAGCCGCCGTCGAAGTGCTCGAAAGCGCTGGTTTTCGAGTTGTGGTTCCGCGGGCCGACTTGTGCTGCGGACGCCCCCTCTACGACCACGGCATGCTCGACCGCGCACAAGCACTGCTGCTTCGGATTCTTGACGAACTCTCACCCGAAATCGAAGCCGGCATACCCGTCGTCGGCCTTGAACCCAGCTGCGTTGCCGTCTTTCGGGACGAACTCGTGAACCTCTTTCCCCACGACGAACGCGCCCACGCCCTGTCTCGTCAGACGTATCTGTTGAGCGAATTCCTCGAAACTCACGCCCCGCGCATCCCCTTGCCCCGGCTTGATTCGAAAGCGATCCTTCACGGTCACTGCCATCACAAATCTTTCATGAAGATGACGGCCGAAGAGGCCATCCTCCGCCGTTTGGGCGTCGACTTCCATAGCCCAGCTCCCGGTTGCTGCGGCATGGCGGGTTCCTTTGGCTTCGAGGCCGATAAATACGATATTTCCATCGCGATTGGCGAACTCGAATTGCTTCCCGCCGTGCGCCAGGCCCCGCCCGATTGGCTGATCATCGCCGATGGCTTCAGCTGTCGCGAACAGATTGCTCAGGGAACGCCCCGTCACGCTCTCCACTTGGCCGAAGTCCTGCAAATGGCGCTTAGTAGCCCCGAGGCTATCAAGTCCCGGCCCTATCCCGAGTCTGCCCGGGCTTGCCATCAGGAGAGGGAGGTATTGCAGTCCATGAAGCGTGGGGGATTGGGCTTGGCGGCCTTGGCAGCGGGCGGAGCGTTGCTCTGGAAGGCGTCCAGAAGTCGCTGATTCAACAATGGTTACCGTAGTTAATAGCTCATGGTTAAGGTCAGCCTCTCGCCAGATGGCTCTTATTCTGGGAGAATAGATGTCTCGCCGGTTCTGCGACCAGCCGAGTTCTCTTGCGACTCTTCGATGAGTCGTGGCAATCGCCGGTAGCAGTCATGGATCGTGAAACCACCATCACCGCGCCAGCCGTGGGCAAGGTTCCCGCCGAGGCTCTGCCCACCCTAGTTGCTGTCAAACCCAGCGACGCGCCCCTGTGTGGCTCGGTCCTTGTCCTGATTCAGTTTGACGTATGCGAGGAGATCCGGCTGGACGAGCTGCGCCACATCCTGGGCGCGCGTACCGTCGACACCAGCTTTAAGCACATGGCTCCCGGATACGTTCGCTTCCAACGTCCTCCGGTAGAAGAGGTAGTCGAGCCGCTAATCCTCGAGAGCGGCGAGCACCTCCAGGGGGAGATCAAGTACTTCGACTACGGCGTGATCAGCGTGGTCTTCGAGCTGCCCTTTTCCGGCGACTGGAACAAGCTGGTCCAACTCTCCAGCCGCTGGGTATGGGATACCAATTTCGAGAGCCTCGCCACGCGCATCGTGAAGCAAAAACTGGAGCGCGCCGCCCCCGCGCTGGTCAAGCCCTACACTGCCGAATGGTTGCAGGAAGACTACTTCATCTTTCATTTGCGGGAGATTGCCGGCTCACCGTCGGCAACCGATCTGTTGGCTTCTCAAGGGGACTTCATCTCGCAGGTCGTCCGCGGTGAGACGCAACCTCTTTCCGACGGCGAACGCCAGGAAATTCTACAGTCGCGAATTTCCTACTATCCTCACGATCTGGCCGTGATCGGCTGGAACGCCGCCTTTATCTACGACAGTCCGTCCGGCGCAGAGACCGCCATCCAGCTGCTGCAATACGCCAACTCACAGTTGCTCGAGTTCCGCCACTACGACGACCTGCTTACCAAACAACTCGAAGATGTTTATGACTTTCTCGAACGCGGAGGTCGCGGCCTCTGGTCGCGTTGGCGCACCGCCCGCGCCGCCTCGAAACTGCACACGGTTCTGCTCGACGTGAGCGAGTTGACCGAGCGCGCCGACAACGCCATCAAGTTCCTCAGCGACATGTTTTCCGCCCGCCTCTACAAACTGGCCGCGTCCAAAGTCGGCGTGCCCGACTACAAAGACCTCGTCCAACAAAAGCTGCAGACGGCCGAAGAGCTCTACCGCTTCATGGTGGACGAATTCAACCAAAGCCGCGCCTTCGTCCTCGAATTAATGGTGGTCATTATTCTGATCATCGAGCTGGTTTATTTCTTCCGCGGCAAACCGATCTAAGGCTCACCCTTCCGGACCGGCTACCCATTCCGGCAGCGGTCCCGCTTGTAGAGCGTCATTCTTCTGGCCCCTGGAACCGTAGATTACGCAACCCTTGAACCGAGGCAGGCACCCGAGCCCGCAGACTCCCGCCCAGCCAAACCGCTGCTACAGTACAGAACCCGGGTACGAACCCAGCGCTCCCGCGCTGAAGAAAAAAACCATGCAGACCACATTCAACCAGCTGCGAACGTGCTTCCAGGTCTTCTTGTTCCAGGAAAGCTTGCCGAGGTTCGAAATCCAAATTAATCTCGGCCACAGAATTAAGATGCTACTGGCCCCTGATAGAATTCAACAATTCCAGGAATGCGCGGCCTGAAAGACAAACGAATCCTCATTACCGGAGGCGCCAGCGGAATTGGCGCCGCCACCGCCGCACGCTTTCTGGAAGAAGGCTCGCGCGTCTGCATCCTCGACCGCGATGCCAAAGCGTGCGCAGCCATTCGTCACCAACTGCCGGAAATTTCTGAGGCCATCATCGCCGACGTGACCGATCTGATGCAGGTCGAAGCCGCGCTGGCCGATGCGGTGCGCGTCATGGATGGAGTCGATGTCCTGATCAACAACGCCGGCATCAGCATCCGCCACAACTTCCTCGACATCACTCCTGAAGAATGGGAGCGAGTGATCTCGGTAAACCTCACTGGCGTCTTCTACGTCGCGCAAACTGCAGCGCGCTACATGATGGAACGTTTTTCGATCGAGCGGGGCAGCGGAGTGATTCTCCAAACCGCCTCGACCAACGGGATCGTCGGACAACCTTACTATGCGGATTACAACGCCACCAAAGCCGGCGTGATTGAACTAACCAAGACCATGGCGCTGGAACTCGCACCGAAAATTCGAGTATGCGCTGTAGCTCCTGGATATGTGCTCACGCCGATGCAGCGTGCCGAATACACCGAGGCCATGCTCGAGGAACTGAACCGGAAAGTTCCGCTCGGCCGCCACGCACAGCCGGAAGAAATCGCAGCGCTATTCGTCTACCTGGCATCCGACGACGCGGCCTACGCCACCGGCCACGTCTACACTTTGGACGGCGGCGAAATCGCAGGAGGTCTGGCCAGCCGGTGAGCACCACGGTTTTTGTAGGCGGGGGCCGCATCACCAGCGCACTGGTCGCGGGACTGCGCCGCGCTGGACACCAAGGGACTATCGTCGTTCATGATCACAATCCGCAAAAGCTAGGAGCGCTGAAGCGCGATTTTGCGGTTGCAGTCGAGTCTGATCTCCAGTCTGCGGCGGCGATGGCGGATATGCTCATCCTGGCCGTGCGGCCGCTGGCGGTTAGGGAGACGCTCGCTAACATCGCCCGCTGCGCCGGAGTTTCGGGGCTGCTGGCGGTCAGCGTAGCGGCCGGGATTCCCCTGAAAAAATTGCGGCCATGGCTTGGCTCGCGGATCCGCTGGGCGCGCGCCTTGCCGAGTCCGATCGGCCGCATCGGACGCGGTCTGACGGCGGTAAGTTTTGCGCGGAACCTGTCCCTGGCAGATCGGAATCGGGTGCGCAAATTCTTCGAGCAAGTTGGTCCGGTCCTGGAGATGCCGGAGAGTCGCATGGATGCTTTTAATGCGGCTTACTCGCCCGCCCACGGCTATCACGCTCTGGCAATTCTGGCCAAAGCCGCGCAGGATACCGGGCTGAGCGCAAAGGTGGCTCTCACTGCCGGGGCGCACGCGCTAGCGGACGCAATCCTTTATTGGAGAGAGAGCGGGCAGAGCCTCTCTGACCTCCTGCATGAAGCGGCAACCCCAGGCGGAACTTCAGCCGCGACCCTGGCAGCCATGGACGCTGCGGGCTACAAGAAAGTGATCGAGCGAGGTCTCGCAGCCGGCATCCGCCAAGCGCGGGCAAACGCACGTCGCTGATCTTTCCGCTGCTACCGCTTCACCCCTCGCGCCCCCAGCCGTGCCAGACGCACCAGATGATAGAGAGGGAAGAGCGGCTTTGGAAGATGAATCATCTCCCACTCTCCCGGACCGGGAGTAAACGTGAGCCGCGTTAGAAATCGCAGGCGATCGCTTCGGCGCTCGCGAAGCCGCATCATTAAGCGGAAGTATTCGATCTTTTGTTCCTCGTAGCAAACTCCATCAGTCACGGAGATGGCAATCTGTTTTGTAAGTGAGTGCGCAGCTTCGTCCGCCATGGCTGCATCTCTGATCGCCCCCGGAATCGGCGTCGCCAGAAAACGATTCGCCAACAGCAGCGTGATGTGAAGAATGCGCTCGACGCCAAGGTGATGAGCTTGAGCCCGCACCCAACCGCAATTCAAATCCGGCCGCTTCACAATCTGCGCGATGTCGCAAAGCCAGATCAGCCTCCCCCACACGTGCTTCGCGGCATGTACGGAAAGCACCAGCAGCAGGTCTTCCGGGGAAGGCGTCTTAATGTCGCGGCCCGCGATAGTTGCGTTCACAGCGCGCTCGAACAATCCGTCCATATCAAAGTCGACGGCATAGAAGCGCGGCTGTAACGCCCATTGCAGCTCCAGAAGATTATTCCCTGCAGGACTATCGAAGGTGCATTCATATCCGCCCGCAATATAATCGTCTTCGGCATTCTGAGGAATCGGCAAGCGCGGCGTATATCCGAGCTCGCGAACTGCGCTCTTGATACGCCCCACGTCCTTCTCACCTACGAATAAATCCATGTCACCCGACTGCCGCATCGCGATGTCGCCGTAGTAGGTCTCCGACAGGACGACGCCCTTGTAGGGAATGACTTTGATGCGAAGCGAATCGAGGCAATCCAAAATGCGCATCAACTCGCTCGTAAGAAAAAGGGATTTGTGGATGTTCCTCTCGTATCTCTGGCGCAGCGATGCTAAGGCCGCAGACGGAACGCTGTTCGCCAGAGCTTCGAGGTTCTGGTAGAGCAGCGAAGATGTGCCGTGTCGCTCCGCCAGGAGAAGTACCGTATCCCAATCCGGCTGTGACTCGAGAAGAATTCGAATTCGCTCGCGATCGTAGAGGTGCGCTTGCGGAGAACTTGCTGCCAGCACGAGATTCCATTCGGGAGCTAGCGGAACAATGGGCGCGGGAAGGGTCACGGATTTCAAGCCATCTTAGCAGGGGCACGCGTCACCCTCGACGCAAACCTAGATGTTGCCCGCCGCGCCTGAGGTGAGGACCTATGGGTTACTTTTGTCACCATCATTTGCTCATTCTTAGGGGGCGCACCGTGCCGCTTCTGGCAAACTAAGATGTTAGCGCATAGGGAATCGCGGAATGGAAATACTCACACCTAAAGCGACCAGGCAAAGCACGCGATTGCGTGTCCGAATTTTCCTGACCGCGACTAGCCTCGACCGCGTACACCCCTTTTCCGCGAAGTGTGTTGCTCTGGTGGTTAGCGCGCAGGGCTGCGGATTAAGCGCTCCGCAAGCATTGCCGCTTGAAACTCCTGTGTTGTTGAGTGATCTGCCCGGGGGTGGAAGCGCGTCGGGCCGTGTGGCCAGTTGCTTGCCGTTGGGGAATGATGGCAAGCAGTTTCTCATCGGAGTGGCACTCTATAACCACGGGAATGTGTGGGGAATCACCGATCCGCCGCAGGATTGGATTTGCGCCTCCTCTGCACCGGCTGCCTCTCCGAGCATTACGAAGACCGCTGCGGCCAAGAGCCCGGACAAGAACGTTTGGCCTTACAACCTGTTCTCCGGTCACAGCGGGACGCATTCCGGAAGAAAGTAATTCTTTGCCCATCGCGCTTGGCGAACTGCGCAGCCCGCAGAATCCGAAACTTTAGCGCTCGCATTACCCAACGGGTATCCTGCTTCTCCTTCTTTCGTAACCTCGTGACCTGACGGGCGAGGTGGCATAATCCATGCACGATGTCGTCCACGCCAGAACCGGCACCATCAGAGACTTCGCCATCCAACGCGCCAGGCGTTACTCCGCGCCCGTTTCGGGTGAAGCTTCGAGGATCTATCCTGGCGCTCATTCGGCTGCCTAACCGGCGCGAGGTGCGAGGCAAGCTGCATCAAATCTCGACTACCGGTGGACTGCTGAACGTTGAGGCGCCGCTCGATGAAAAACTGCAAGTAGAGTTGATTTTTCATCTGGGTGAGACCACCATCCGCGAAAAGGTCGAGATGCTGTTCCCCATGTGGGCCACGCAAGGGTGGTTGCAGCCTTTTCGTTTTGTCGACCTGCCTGAAGCCAACAAGAACGTTCTCGAAACAAATCTCAAGGCGTTTGTTAAGCAGACGCAAGGCTGACGCACCAAGTCGTAAATTTCCATCCGACTGGAATTAAGGCGAATGCATTGTGACAGCAGGGTCATCTGTGGTCACAGTTTTTTCCAGTCGGTGAGGGCCACCAACTCGTCCAAGATTTCCTGCAATCTTTGAAGGCGTCGTTGGTGATCTCCAACCGCGCCGGGCAGCTTGTTGCGGCCTTGCAAGTAAAGGCGGTTCGCTTCGCTGATTTGCGCTATTTCGTCCCGTAACTTCGCGATACGTTCTTAGACGGGCTTCTGCATGACGCTAGGCTAGCGGAGCGTGCAAGGGAGAGAGATCGGCAGGGCAGCGACTCCCGCTTTTATACGTCGGTTCCCTACCCGGCGCTCCAAGCCCCATACGCCAAAGTCCAATGAGATCGAAAGCGCGTGTCCTGGTCCGAGAAGCGGACGAGAGAGCATGGGGGGACGGGCGGGCGCACCGCTCTTTAGGATGGCATCAAGGGATCACAGAGTCGAGCGACCGTCGGCAGCAATTCTCTACGGGCTTCTGCTTTGGGCACGACAGCATTGACCAGTTGGCGAGTTTCGTTTGGAACCTCACCCCCGGAAAACAAGACTACGGGAGTTCCCGGTCTGACATAGCTTATTTCATGGGCAAGCTGGTGCCCATTCATTTCGGGCATCTGGTAATCGAGAACAACGGCGTCAAAGCTGTACATTTTCGCAAGCCTCAGTCCGCGTCGCGCTGACGTTGTGGTCACGACGATGTAGCCCGACTGTTCGAGCATCCGTCTTTCGTATTCCAAAATCTCAGGGCTGTCGTCGATGCAGAGAAGCATTTTCTGCGGTCCTTGGCACGCTTGACTCATCGGAACCTCCCACACGATGGGCAGTCCTGCTGGATGGGGGAACGCTGACAAGGGATATTCGGCCAGCAGAACTGCCCTTCGTTCTTCGGGCAAAGAAATTTAGACCTTGGTTCCCCACGATCTTGGCGATAACTCTAAAGGCCTTGCCTCTGCCTGTCTGTTCAAAACTGCACAGGGATCAGTTCAAGAACTCCACATCAGGATTGTTGGAACCATGGGTAAAGAACTCGCATCGCGATTCTCGATAATGTTGAAACCATCGCGAGGGTCGTGCCAAAATAGCGACAATAACCCGATGCCGCGCTGGCCGGAGCGTCTTAATGCCGCATCACAGATTGCCGATACGAAAGCGCCGTCCGCACAGACCAAGCAAGCTCTTTGAGTCCAAAGCCTTTCTAGCGAGCGCGGGCATCGGCAGAACGGTGCTCCGCTATCGTCCGAAACAGGCCATCTTTTCGCAAGGGGATCGTGCGGACGACGTGCTCTACATTCAGGACGGGAGGGTGAGGCTCAGCGTGACCTCCAAGCAAGGCAAGGAAGCGACTATCGCCCTGCTCGGCCCCGGCGAGTTCTTGGGCGAGGGATGCATCGCCTCGGATCAAACCCTCCGCATGGCAACTGCGACCGCCATCACGGACTGTTCGATCCTGAAGATTGAAAAGAAGAGCATGCTACGCACTCTCCGCGCGGAACACGCCCTGTCCGACCTGTTTGTCGTGCGCCTGGTCGAACGTCACAACCGCACGCAGGCGGACTTGGTCGATCAACTGTTCAATTCGAGCGAAAAGCGGCTGGCACGTGCGCTCTTGATCCTGTCCCGCGTCGGAAAAGAGGACACACAAGAAACCGTGGTGCCGAAAATCAGTCAGGAGACGCTGGCGGAAATGGTGGGCACCACCCGCTCCCGGGTGAATTTCTTCATGAACAAGTTCAGAAAGCTCGGCTTCATCAAGTACAACGGTGAATTGCAGGTGAATAGTTCCCTGCTTAGTGTTGTCCTGCACGACTAGCTGCCCAGTTTTCATCCGCAAACCCCGAGTTCACCCCAACCACAGCGAGGGCATCAGGAATTTCCTCGGCCTATTGCAATCCCGAGCGTGGCGATATTTTCGTCTTTACCACACCTCCAATAAAACGGCGCCGTCGCGAACGTGCGCAGAGATGGCGAGCAGCCCTGCCTCTGCCGCGGGATATTGTCCCGCGAAGGAGTCGAGGCGGGCGCTCACGTCGTTGAGTTTCTGAACTTCGAGCAGAAGCGTATTTTCAGGCATTGGCCACCCGATTCCTTGAGTGTCTAAGAGAGGAAAACTTCAAGTGGACTGACTTAGTTCAGAGAACTCGAAAGAGGAGGAGGTGGTGGCCACCCCGTGCCGAGAGTATGTCAGGTTGCCCCGTCGCCCGATTGCGACTGGAGATGAACGGCATAGCTTCTTTTTGCAGGATTCAGGGAGTGCAAGGATGGCCAGCAAGGGATTCCTCGACAGCATCAAGTCCGGTCCAGACTGAGCCCGCCGCCCACCGAAATGTGCGTTCTCAAATGAGGGTGGTCACTGAAATGGGTGACGGTCATTAAACCAGAACCGACCTGCAGGTGTCAGTCTCTGTCCAATCGCAGCGTTCCTGCGACCCAAATCCGTACGAAGAAAGCTCTCCTCATGTCCCTACGCGAATGGTTTGCGTTGACCAGAGAGCGCCATGGTCAATCGGGTGAGCAGTCCCGTGAAGCAGGTGCTCAGATTACGAGACGGCTGCAAGCGTTGCTTACTCGTGCTCCCACGCCAACCCAGGCCGAAGCACCTATATCGATGCCGGCCGCGCAAGTGAACGGTTCCACCGATAAGGCCGAGATAAATTCGGTACGCACCACCAGCGGAATGAGTCCCGTAGTCCGCGACTAAATCGAATCATTCGTGACAATCATTGCAAGAGACGATTTTGGTCGTCACAGAAACTTGCAAACCCGTCGAACCACCTGGTAGTGAGACTTCTCAAGAATTCCGGTCCTCCACCCGGCATCTCGGGCGTGCCGACAACATATGCGTCCACCCCGATCAGAGTTCCCCCTATCAGTTGTTCTAGCGTGATCGTTCTTTCGGTCGCGAATCCGGCATTTTCAGTTTGCGACAGGTATCGAATGAGCGCAGGAGGATTGCATTCCCTGATCACATATCTCCCCGAGACCATTATGGGGTAGTTAATTCGACCAACGATGGCACTTCCTTCTGTCCATGGCGTTCCCTCCCACCGAAGATCGGAATATATATCGGCAAACTTCGACCAGTTCGCAATGTCGGTGAGCAAGCTCCAGACCCGGCCACGGGGCAACTTGGTGATCACGGAATATGAAAAGGCGAACATGGGCCCTGACGGTTGTCTTTAGGAACGGTTTTCAATTCATGCAGTGAACTCTTGGGAGCAAAAGCCCTGTTGGGCGGTAATCGTCGCACAATATCGTCATGCAGGACAAAGTTCTGGTCACCTCGTTACACAATCCGAACAAGAGAGGACAGCGCGTTGGCGCATGACGGGAATAGTTGGCGGGACAGAAGAAAGGTCAATGAACTGAGAGCCGGAAAGTTGGCTTGCCTCAGGATGGGGATGCCGGGCCGGCGTCTTTCCGGCGTGCAGGCCTACACGCCGGCTGCCGATATCTGCTCGACGGACTGCTTTGCGGAGGCCAGCACGATGAGGGCTGCGCCGATGACCCCAAGCACAAGCCGATCCGACCAGAAATCCTCCGCGTTGGATGGGAATTTCGAGTCCCAGTATCGACATCGCTACCGCGTGGGGCAAAGCTTGAGCAAATGTTTGCAGGGAAGGCGAAGCTATTTCGTTTTCAACTGCTGCCCTTGGACCACAGCGCAGAAGCGCCCGAGTCTATCTCGATTTGCCCTACGTTTCGCGATGCACATCCCGAATCGCCAGGTCGCCAGACAGAATCTCAGAACCGACTGATGTATTCTCAAGCTGTGCTGGCGGCCGAAGAATACAAGCAGCGTTTCAAAGATCGGGAATCTCGTGTCGCCCGCCACGAGCAGATTCATATTCGTCTGGGGTACGTTCGTTTATCGCTGGCCTTGGTCGCCGCGGGAATAGCTTGGGAATCCCTTTGGAGGCACGCTCTCTCGCCCTGGTGGACCGCTGTGCCACTCATTCTATTCGTGTTGATTGCAGCAATTCATTCACGCATTTTGCGGTCCCGAGAACGAGCCCGGCGTGGGGCATCGCTCTATCAGAAAGGGCTCGCTCGAATCGAAGACCGTTGGGCAGGCACGGGACAAACGGGCGAACGCTTCAACGATCCCCATCACGTGTATGCGGCCGATGTGGACTTATTTGGTCGCGGCGGTTTGTTCGAACTTCTCTCAACCGCACGGACGCGCATGGGCGAGGAGACCCTCGCGGGGTGGCTGCTTTCGCCTTCGACGGTTGACCACATTGGAGAGCGGCACGCTGCGGTTGACGAACTGCGAGATCAACTCGATCTCCGGGAAGACCTAGCAATCGTGGGCGAAGAGGCCAGTGTGGGTGTGCACCCGGAAGCTTTGCTGCGCTGGGCTGAAGCACCAAACCAGATGAAACCCCGGTGGATTCAATGGTTGGCACCGATCCTTGGACTCTCGGCAATTCTAGGTGCCGTGGTCTGGTGGCATTTCGGAATCGCCACCCCATTCCTCTTGATCGTGCTGATGGAGGCGCTCTTAACCTATGGGTGGCGCAAACCGATAGAGCAGGTCCTACGTGCCTCCGAACAGGCCCTCCATGACTTGGATTTGCTTTCAGGCGTGTTGGCGCGAGTTGAACAGCAGAGCTTTCGTGCGCCACGCCTCCAATCTCTGCAAACCGATCTCTTGTCACACCAGATCGCAGGTTCCCACGCCATCGCCCGTCTGAGAACCATCGTGGATTTAATCGACTCACGCCACAACATGATCGTGAGTTTTGTCAACGTTCCTCTCCTGTATTCGGTGCAGGTGGGGTTTGCGGCGGAGCGCTGGAGGCAGGCCCACGGCCGCGCCGCACGGTCATGGTTGAGGGTGATCGGCGAAATCGAAGCTCTGATTAGCTTGGCCACCTATAGCTACGAGCACCCCGACGATCCGTTTCCGGAGTTTGTCCAAGGTTGTGCCGCCCTCTTTGAAGGCATAGACATCGGGCATCCGCTAGTCCCAGCAGGAAAATGCGTTCGTAACGATGTCCGCCTATCCGATGGTAAACGCGTGTTCTTGGTAAGCGGATCGAACATGTCTGGCAAGAGCACCCTGCTGCGAACTGTTGGCATCAATGCTGTACTCGCAATGGCTGGTGCCCCCGTGCGGGCACGGGGCCTTCGATTGACTCCGCTGCATGTGGGAGCCAGCATCCGGATAAACGATTCGTTGCAGGAGGGAAGTTCGCGCTTTTACTCGGAGATCACCCGACTCCGTGCGCTCTTTGACGTTGGCGGCGGCGGCCCGTCATTATTGTTCCTGCTCGATGAGCTGTTGCAGGGCACCAATTCAAAGGATCGCCGCATCGGAGCGGAGGGCATCGTCCGCGCTCTGCTGAATCGCGGGGCTATCGGACTCGTAAGTACCCACGATCTGGCGCTGGCTGACATTGGTGGCTCCCTGAATGGTCAACTGTCTAACGTTCATTTTCAAGAAGAGTTTGAAAACGGAAGGATGTACTTCGATTACAAGCTGCGAGCGGGAGTGGTCACAAAGAGCAACGGGCTGGCGCTGATGCGGTCGATTGGGTTGGATGTGTGACCTTCCGCCGCCCCCCGCTGCTTCGGAAGGGGTCGAATCTTGAGTCCTTTTCTGCGACCTTTCGCCCCCGGTTTTTGGGGTCGGCCCGCTGGCCAGCCAGTATACCCAGTGAGACGCCGCGAGAAGGGCGGTCATGACTGGGGTGGCAGCCGCAAACCCCCATCATGGAAACGAAACCAGCCAAGCACTCGCGTGTCGAACTCCTGACCAGCAGCATTCACGGCACCGCGGGGACTAGCAAGCGGTACCTCCCACAGCCTCTATCCATTGGTTACTAGTGCTTCAAGCGCGCGAATGCATCGTTCAGAACCGCGGCAAGGCGCAAGCCCGCTAAGGCGATCCTCCGGTCAACAACCTTGATTTCCTTCTGGTAATAGACCTCATCGATCCGAGCGCCATCAGGCAACCAAGCCGATTGTGCCTCCCGGCGCGACTCATTCGCCCAGTCCTCAGGCTTCCCGCTAGCGGTCAGATGGTCGTCGGTTATCAGTTTCTCCAGATGAGCGACGTATGTATCTCGTGCCATGCCCGTGTGCTCGATGAGTCCGGTGTCCCAAGCACCATGTAGATTGCAGGGATGCCTCCCGCACTGGGTCGAACCGAACTCCGTGACGGCAATTCCGTTCCCGCCCTCAGCCTCCCCGATGGCGTGCATTGGCTGATGCACGTCGCCGACGAAGTGAACGAGGAACTTCAACGCTTCGATCCGGTCATCCCGAGGGGCATTGCTGTCGGACAGAACGTTTTTGAATAACTCGATCCGATCCACCACGCAGTTCTGATGGTCGGTTGTCGCGGCCTTGTGCCTGCTGTTGGGCAGAAAACAGTCCCGCTCGTCGGAAAACCCGGAGGCATCCTTGGGAATATCGACAAAATGCCAGTTGTAGGTTTCGTCGCGATCCGGTCGAACATCGTCCGCCCAGTTTGCGATGGATGCGAGGCTCGCATCGCCGATCAGGGCTCGGATCCCATTCTTTGCGTTCTTGGTCAACCGGTTCTGGGCTAGTGACGCTACAATCTCATGTCCTTCATGACCCCAGCCGAAAAGGATCGAAGGTGTGAGCAATGGCAGGGCAATGACCGCTGCCGAGAGGGTGATAGAACGTCTCATAGGAATTGCCCCCAAATTTAGGGCACTCCCGAGTCGATGCTCAAGCCATCTCATTCCGAGCCCAGCACTGGCGCAGAACCTTGCCCTCGTGGCCAACCCCGGACAGACGCTCCTGTGGTTTGTGGCTCAACAAGTTGCGGCTGCTGCGGAAGAAACTATTCAGCCCCAAGAAATTTGGTTGGGCTAGGAGAGAAGCATAGCGGTCGTGAGGGTCCAACAATGATATTGAGCTAACCTATGACCGCTGAGGGCGGCGCGAACAAAAACCAGATCAGGCTTCGGCTGAGAGCAATACGGTCTGTAATGTGGCTACCATGATCCGCGTCCTTTTTCAGAACCGGATTCCGACATCGATGAAGAAAACGGTTGTCAATAAGACTGGCCGGTCCGTTCTGGGAGCGGGTTCGCCCGCCCATTAGATTGGGCCTCAACCGTTAACCGATGAGGTCTCTGAAGAAGGCTGACCCAGGCATTGTCCAAATTTTGTAGCAGGGAGCAAAATACAGGGTTTACTGTATTCTCTCGGATCGCCGTTTCCAGATAATTTGCAGAAGCCGGATCGATCGCGTACCCTCCCCTAAAAGGCGGCCATGGGTCAGTAAGACTAGGGATCATCCGGTTCCCCAAGACCGCCTTTTCCTCCCTCGTTACGATGGGTCGGGCGCGAACGCCTCTCCGATAACAGAACCTGTTTCGCGATTATGAGTTTCAGGGCCGCCAACTGTCGGAGTCGGTTCGCATGCTCGTGAAGAGCGGATCGTAGTTCCGAGAAGAGTGCGTCCAATTCGTCATCTCGTGCCGTTAATGCTTTCCGGCAGAGGTAGCGGATGCGATCTTCCAATCGCCTCAGCATGCGGAGCCTCAGTTCGCCCAGTTTCCTCCATATCGAGGGGATGTTCGATACAGATGCGGGCACCAAAATAAAGACCGGAGGTTAGCTCTAGACAGGGTGGCAACCTTCGGATGCGGGGAATCGGTATCGCGTTGCCATACAATTTGGAAGGCAACAACGGGCCGCGCTGACAGATTGGTTTAGGGGCTGTCGCGCGAGAGGCGCAAAAACAAAACGCCCCAAACTCGGGTTGAGTCGTGGAGCGTATGTTGAACAGCCCTCCCCCGAGTGCTGCTCCACGACAGACTACTTCTATCCTCGGCTCTGAAGGAATGGCTCCAACGGGCTAAGGTCTGCACCTACCGGACTTTGAGACTTCCTTATTGCTCATCCCATCGCGCTGCCCTTGCACCCGGCCCCCAAGTAAACACGGCCGCTGAAAGTTAAGTAAGGTTCGAGCAAGATCGCCGTGGAGTCACCCGATACGAACGCTCCCCGCTGCCGTTCGAATTCCGCCCGGCATCTGATTGGCACTTTGAGCGTATGTCCCGCTCGTTTGATGGCACGGAACAATGGGATCGTAGGCGCATCATTCAGCCACCAATGGTCGTACCGTTCGACGATCTTCGGCGTCTGGGTGTTCACGAAAAACGATCATGAAGATTGGGGGCTGGAAAACAAGATCGGTGTTGGACCGCTATAATATCGTGAATAAGAAAGACCTCGCCGAAGTTGCGGCACAGTGGTGACACAGTGAACCCCAACCCAGACTGGGCGACGAGGGCTGAAGCGTCAATTAGTATAAGTAAACCAACGGTTTAGTAACCAGATTGGGCCCGTAGCTCAGCGGTTAGAGCAGTGGACTCATAATCCATTGGTCCAAGGTTCAAATCCTTGCGGGCCCACCAAGACGGTTTCTACAGCCTCATTGCTTCCGCAAGACTCAGGGACGACCGGCGTTTGCCGAGAACTTACTCACGATGGGACAATACCGAATGCACAAATCCTTTTCCACAGCAGTAAACATATTGACGGCGGGGACGTTGCTGCTGGGGCATGCCCTGGCGCAGGGGACTCCGTCAGCGACGACTCAATCATCTACTTCTTCCCAAACTCCTTCCACCAAGGCTCCCGCAACCAAGCGCCCGGCCACGGCGGCCAAGACTGCAGCTCCCCTGGCTTTGAAGACGCCGAAAGATAAATTCAGTTACTCGCTGGGCATGAAGATGGGGGAGAATCTTCACAAGCAGTCCGTTCCAGTCGATCCCGCGATTCTGGAGCGAGGATTGAAGGATGGCTTGGCGGGTGGAAAGACCCTGCTTACCGACGATGAAGCACAGGCCGCAATCGTGGAAGTGCAGAACGATATGCGCAAGAAGCAACAGGAGAAGATGCAGGAGGTTGGTGCGGCGAACAAGAAAGAGGGCGCAGATTATCTGGCGGCAAACAAAACGAAAGAAGGTGTGGTCACCCTACCGAGTGGGTTGGAGTACAAGGTCGTGAAGGAAGGTACAGGCCCGAAGCCCGCGGCGAGCGACACGGTAGTGTGCAACTATCGCGGTACGCTGATCAACGGTACGGAGTTCGACAGCTCCTCTAAACACGGTGGGCCTGCGACGTTTCCCGTCAGTGGCGTGATCAAGGGATGGACCGAGGCGCTGCAGCTCATGCCGGTAGGATCGAAATGGCAACTCTTCGTTCCGGCCGATCTTGCCTACGGCGATCGCGGCGCGGGCGCTGACATTGGCCCTGATACTACGCTGATTTTCGACGTGGAATTGCTCTCCATCGAGGACAAGAGTAAAGACAAGGCGCCACCGGCGGGGAAGGATCCAGACCAGAAATAGGTTGGGATGGCGACAGGTTCGAGTGGGAAAGCGGAGCCGCCGGAAGCGTCTCCGCTATTTTTTTCTGGCGGCAGAGAACATCGATTCGATGCCCGATTAACCACTTTGGGGCGCGCCGGCTTCGCATTGTTGACAGGCTGAATGGGGCGAGAGTAGCGTGACCTGAGATCAGGGAGAACCCTTAACTGAGGAGCCTCAACCATGTTGTGCAGATTTCTGTGCACGGTGGCGATTGTGTGTCTTGTGGTGAATTCAGCCCCGGCTCAGGACCCGACCAAAGTGGAACCCAAGCATTACAAGCTCTTGTTTGAAAACGAGCGCGTGCAAGTAGTAAGCGTCCACTATGGTCCGCACGAAAAGTCAGAGATGCACGATCATCCTGGCGGTGTGGTGGTCATCGTCAAGGGAGGACACCTCCGATTCACCGACCAGAACGGAAAGGTCACAGAAACTTTCGCAAGAACTGGTGAAGCGCGATGGTTTCCGCCCTTCAAACATAAGGTCGAGAACGTCGGTGACGAACCCTACGACGCAGTTTACGTTGGCATCAAAGGTAAGGTGACGGAGGTTGGCGCGAACGCCGGCCAACAGTCCACGTTGACCTCGGCAGAGCTGGCGAAGACGCTCGTGCAGTATGCCGCGACCACAGCCAAACCGTGAGTCGATCGCCCTATCTCCCCATTTTATATTCTGTTGTTGTTTGTGTTGTCGGCCGCGGCGCGTAGTTCCTTGGCCGCCCTCCCGTGTAGTAGTCTTTAAAGTGACAAATTCCTGACTGAAGGAAGTGTATGGCGCGCACCGTGTTTTGTGTGAAATTGAAGAGGGAGCTGCCGGGACTGGACGAGGCTCCCTTCGACAACGATCTTGGCCGTAAGGTTTACGACAATGTATCTCAGGAAGCGTGGCGGATGTGGACGGAACATTGCAAGATGTTGCTTAATGAATATCGCCTGAATCCTGCCCGGCGCGAGGATCAGGAAGTGATCGTCAAGCAATTGGAGCAGTTCTTTTTTGGGGAGGGTTCGGCGGTGCCGAAGGAATACGTGCCTCCCACCCCGAAGTAGTATTTCGAGGGCGCGGGGCTTCTGGACCGTCCGGGAAGCAACCCATTCACAGTTTTGCAATATTTGCCGCGGTGGAAACTGCCTAAGTTATTCTCCAGCCTGGGTTTACTTCGCTGGTTACTGTTGCACTGATTTTGATGCAACTTTCATCACCCCTTCACATTGCATCACTACGATCGAGATGTGGATCTGCCCGTGTACAACACGCTGATCCTTTCCGACCTGCACCTCGGCGCGGAGACGAGCCATGCGCGGGAAGCCACTCGCGTGCTCAAGGAAAACGTCTTTTGCCGCTTGATCCTTCTCGGCGACATTTTCGCTGACCTTAATTTCGCCCGCCTCACCAAAGACCACTGGAAGTTTCTCAGCTACATCCGCAAGCTTTCGAATCCGAAGCGCAAAGTAGAAATTGTGTGGGTGGAAGGCAATCACGACCACGGGTTGACAAACATCATGTCGCATTTGGTGGGTGTGCGGGTTTACCAGCGCTATACCTGGAATTTCGGGGGACAGCGCCACATTGCGATTCACGGTCATCAGTTCGATGGATTTCAGGTCAACAACGTCCGGCTCAGCCGGCTGGGCACGTCGATCTATCTCAAGCTGCAGAAATTTGATTTCAAGCGCAAGCCAATCGTGCGGCTGATCGACCGGCTGAACACGCGCTGGTTGCGGATGTCGTCGAAGGTATCCATGGGAGCGTTGCAATATGCGCGGCAGCATGACGCCGGCCGCATCTTCTGCGGTCATACGCACGAGGCGGTTCATGTCGAGCAGGACGGAATTCATTACTACAATTCAGGCGGCTGGGTCGACTCCCGCCTGACGTATCTGAGCGTCGACGAACAGGGGGTTCGTATCCATGAGTTTAACGAGCAAGACTGCGACGAACGAGCTGACGATCGTGATTCCAGCCAAGAACGAGGCGAAGCTGATTCCGCGTCTGCTGACTTCGCTGACGAATCAGGACTACTCGAAGATGTCGAGTACGAGAGTGTTAGTAGCTGATGCTAACTCGACGGATGGTACTCGCGAGATTGTCCTAAGCTTCCGCGATCAGCTGAACGTGAGCGTTATTCGCGGCGGAATGCCCTCGGTCGGGCGCAATCTGGGCGCGGCGCAAGCCGACAGCACCTACGTACTGTTTCTCGATGCTGACGTTGAACTGGCGCATCCATCGGTGGTAAGGCGCGCCGTGGAACAGGCGCAGAGTAAGCAACTTCACTGCGTGACCACAAACATCCTATGCCGCGAGGGCAACTGGATCGACAAGCTGTTCTATGCGGGCAGCGATTGCTTCCAGTACCTGTCGCGCCTGCACCATCCTTTCGCCACCGGAATGTTCATGCTGTTCGAGGTGAAACAATTCCGGAAACTTCGCGGGTTTCACGAGCAAGTAGCTTTCGCTGAAGATTATCTACTCAGCCAGCAGGTGGAACGGAAGCGCTTCGGCATTGTGCGCGGCGGGGTGTACACGACGAACCGCCGTTTCCAAAAGATGGGACATTTGCGCGTGGGATGGCTGTTCCTGAAAACTGCAATGAACTACTGGAACGAAAACTACTTCCTCCGCGATCACAAGTACTGGGCCTAAGCTGACGCCGGCCAGTTCAACTTCCACCCGGGTTTCTTGGCGGCCACAAAAGACAGGATCCAGCCAAACCGCTGAATCCTGTCTTTCGTAGCGACGCGGAAAACTACCTTGGCCGCTCTTAGAAACGCAACACAACGCCCGTCGACAACCGTACATCGTTCTGGGTCGCTCCGAAGTAGCGGGTTTCCACGTAGTCGCCCTGGAAGCGCCACGCGATCGGGCGAATGATCTTGTAGTCGAGGCCGCCGCCCAACGCCCAGGCGAACGAGGTGTCGCTGGGCTGCCCGAAGTTGTCCGCCACAGCGGCAGTTTGGCTGGTGGTGATGTGGGCGACGCCAAACAAAGCCTGGGCGAAGGGACGCAACTTTCCGACGCTCACCGAAACTCGCGGTCCAAACATCGCGGTCAACTCGTGGGCATCGACGTTCACAGAGGAATTCTGTCCACCCAGGTTAAACACATAGCTCTGCGAGCCGTAGTGGCCGGCGACGTCCGCAACAAAACCAACCCAGGGAAATACCTTGCCCTCCACCGAAGCCTCCCATCCGTTCAGGTTCGCTCGGCTGGAATTGGAGAAACCCAGTGCAGAGGAACTTGTATTTTCGTACGAGTAGCCGAAAAAGACGTTCCCACTGGTGGGAACCTGAGCGCTTGCCAGACCCGCGAACAGAAGCAGAACAAAAAAGATGAAGCCGATCTTAAGCATCGAATCTTAACCCTGCCTTTCTTGCCGTTCTAGGTTGATGGAAATAACATCGATGTTAGATGCGCCGCGCCAAGGCTGGGTCAACTGGGAGCGGAGTGGATTTGGGAGTTGGTCCGGTAAAGATTTGTATCCCCAAGAAACGAGGTGATGACAAAAAATTACAAACCGCATCGTCACGACGCGGTGATTTTTACCGCGGCGAGGCTTTGGCAGCTTCCTGCAATATCTTTTCCTAGAATCGCCAAACCAATCCAGCCGATCCGCGAATATCGTTTTGCGTAGCGCTCAAAAGGTGGGTGCGCATGTAGTCAAACTGCAGACGCCAGGAAAAGTGCTTCATGAAGAGAAACTGGAATTTGCGATCGACCCCGCCGCCGGCATCCTCGGCGATGGGGTAGTGCGTAAAGCCGTCCGACGTCATGCGTTGGGCTCCACCCATGATGTGGACGAACGGTCGCCACTTGCCGTAATTAAAAGAAAGCCGAGGCCCGAGGAAAAGGTTGTACTGCTGAATTCCAACCCGGTAAAAACCGCTGCCATCCAATACCACCCCGAGATGTGGGTAACGAGTCAAGGGGAAATCTTCAAAGGAGGCATTCCATCCGCGGAAGGTATAGCGGTTGGTGGGAATGACGTCGACGGAATCGCCGTAGGCCACTCCGACATACACATTCCCACTCGGAAGCAATTGCGCCCTCGATGCAGGTGCGAACAGCATCAAACTCAGGAACGCCAGCACCACGGCTGCGGTTTTTGACACGAAAATAATTCCTCCCCTGGCAAATTCATGCCAGCAGCAAATTCTACCTGAATGCGTGAAATTCGTTAGATGCAGTGTAACCGAGGCCCAAGATGCCCGCATTTCCAAAATTGTGCCCGCGCGAATTCGGAGCCCCTCCGGCCACAAATTTACCTTCTTTTTATGATTCCGAAACGCTCCTGCCCGCGTCTATCTACTAGGATGCAATCTATGACTTCCACTTGGCAAACACACCCGCAGTCGCATCATCTGGCGGGCTCCAGAATTCAACCGAAGGAGTCGAAGTTGAAGCTCAGTATGGAAACTCGATATTGCGGGGACGTAATGGTGGTTCACTGCCGGGGCCGAATCGTCTTTCGCGACGAAGCCGCCGCACTCTCGCGCCTGGTAGGAGAAGTTCTTGAGAACAGCGGCAAGGTGGTGCTTGAGCTCAGCGGGGTCAGCTCGATCGATAGCGCCGGCATTGGGGAATTGGTGTTGCTCCACACTCGGGCCCGCGCGAAAAGTGCGGATCTGAAATGCGCCAATCCGAGCCCCTGGGTACGCGACCTGCTGGATCTTACCAACCTGGATTCAGTGCTCGACATTCACCCCAGCTTGGGTGAGGCTGTGGCAGCGTTCCAGCCCGGGGAAGTTTGCGCCGATTGCTGATCAAAAAAAAGCGCGATGATCGCCACGTCGCTCCCCAGCCAGGAGCGACGTGGTGTTTCCGCTGTACCCAGCTCTCAGCTTTCAGGTTTCGCGTTGGAAACGGTAGCGGCCGACTCGCTCCGTCGCTACCGCCTCGGCGACCTTCAAGAATGCCCGGGCGGCATGCGACAGTCCCGCCTCCTTCCTGTAAATCAAGCGTAGTTTGCGTTGCACACGCAGCTCGCGCACTGGGATCCGGATCAATTCCCCGCGTGCCACTTCAGTCTCCACGCTGATCTCGGGCATAAGGGCGACGCCGCTGCCTAGGGCCACGAACTGTTTGATGGCTTGCAGTGTGGGCAGCTCCAAGTCCATGTGCAGCGGCGTTTTGTACTTCTGGAACGTCTGCAGAACTTTCTCGCGATACGGAGACGAAACGATATGCGCCACGAAAGACTCGGCTCCTAATTGGCGAATGCTCACCTCGCGCGACGCAGCCAACGGATGCCTGGGGGGAACGACCAGCACCAACTCGTCGAGATAGGTCACCACGGAGTGCAGCCGCGGCTCCTCCGGTTTGTACGAGAGCACGCCCAGTTCGGCGCTATGCTGCAATACGTCATCCGGTATGCGGCTGCCCAGCGCCCGCTGCACCGTAATCTTGATCATCGGATGCAGGCGGCGATACTCTGCCAGCACCGGGAGCAAGTATAGCGAGGTAAATTCGTTGGCCGCGATCACCAGCTTGCCCTTTTGTAGCTCCCGCAACTCCGCCAGCGATTCATGCGCATCGTGCCGCAGGTTGAGCAACTTCTCGGCGTATTCGTAGAGCACCTGCCCGGCGTCGGTGAGAACGCCCTCACGGGAGGAACGGTCAAACAGGCTTTCCCCCAATTCATCCTCTAATTTGCGGATGGTCTGACTGACCGCTGACTGGGTACGGTAGAGCTTTTCGGCGGCTCGGGAGAACCGCCGTTCGCGGGCGACGCTCAAAAAGACTTCCAATTGGGAAAGTTCCATTCGATCACTCTGTAATGAAAAGTGTGGAGTCCATAAGCAAACCTTATCATAGAAGTATATCTAATGATCAATGCAAAATTATAAGCATTGCTTCAGCTGCTCGTGCTCGTACGATAGGAGCTATCTAGGGGAAGATTCATGGCGATGGAGCCAGTCCGAATTACTGTTTTCGATACCACTCTGCGCGACGGAGAACAGTCGCCAGGCTGCAGCATGAACCATCAAGAGAAGTTGCGTCTCGCGCACCAGATCGACCGCCTCGGCGCCGACGTGATTGAAGCGGGTTTCCCCATCGCCTCGGAGGGTGATTTCGAGGCGGTCAAGGCCATCGCCGGCGTCGTCCGCCGGCCCATCATTGCGGGCTTGGCGCGAGCCTGCCCCCCCGACATCGAGCGTGCCTGGGAAGCTTTGAAAGACGCCGCCCGCCCGCGCATTCATGTTTTTTTGGCCACCTCCGACATTCATTTGCAGTACAAGCTGCGCATTACGCGCGGGCAGTGTCTGGCGCAAGCTCGCGAGGCGGTGAGCTTCGCCAAGTCGTTATGCAACGACGTGGAGTTTTCTCCCGAAGACGCCACGCGCACCGATCCTGATTTTCTCTGCCAAGTGCTCGAAGCGGTGGTGGAGGCAGGCGCCACCACGCTCAATATTCCGGACACCGTTGGTTTCACCGTGCCGGCAGAATTCGGCGAGCTGATCGCGACCATTCGGCACCGGGTGCAGGGCATCGAAAACGTTACTATCTCCGCTCATTGCCATAACGACCTCGGGATGGCTGTTGCCAACACCATGGCCGCCGTCGCCGCTGGTGCTCGCCAGGTAGAGTGCACGATTAACGGAATCGGCGAGCGTGCCGGCAATGCCGCGCTCGAAGAGATTGTCATGGCCATGCGTGTGCGCCGCGACCGCTATCCGTACCAGACTGGCATCGTGGGTGAGCAATTATTTCCTGCCAGCCAGATGCTCAGCGAAATTATCGGTGTGCCCGTGCAGCCCAACAAAGCGGTCACGGGACGCAACGCCTTCGCCCACGAAGCCGGCATCCACCAGGATGGTGTGCTCAAGAATCCGCTGACGTACGAGATTATGACGCCGCAATCCGTCGGTGTGCCCGATTCGAAGCTGGTTCTGGGCAAACATTCCGGCCGGCATGCACTCAGCATTCGCTGCGAACAACTCGGCTACCAGTTTGACCGCCGCGCCCTGGATGACATCTACCGCCGCTTCGTCCGGCTGGCCGACAAGATTAAGCACGTCGAAGATCATCACTTGCTCGAACTGATTCGCGATACCCACAAGCCGGCGGCTTCGGCGACACCGCTGTTCGAGCCGCTTCCCAGCGCGGTTACGGCTGCCGCGAAAATCGCGGCCCAAGAGTCGCCACGGCCGTTTCCACTCGCGCCGCAAACCCATGCATTCGGCTTGCCTTTGCCCATTCCCGGGGAGCAACCCCACGATCAGGAAGACTACCTCTGGGGCGTGTAGCGTTTCCGCGCTGCAAGAAGAGCTTCGGATAAACTAGCCGCATGCTTCTGAACCTCACCATTCTCCCTGGCGACGGGATCGGTCCCGAAGTCACCGAGCAGGCAGTTCATGTCCTGCACGCCGTTGCGGATGCCTTCGGACATCAGCTTCAGTTGCAGCATAAGAACATCGGCGGTGCGGCGCTCGCTGCCGTGGAAGATCCGCTTCCAGCCGACACGTTACAGGCTTGCCTTTCCTCGTCCGCGGTCCTGATGGGCGCGGTGGGAAATCCTGCATTCGATCATTATCCGAACCACCTTCGCCCGGAAGCCGGACTGTTGCGGCTGCGTCGGGACCTTGGCGCGTATGCCAACTTGCGGCCCGCTATTTGTTTTCCTGCGCTGGAGGATTCTTCACCGCTGCGAGCTGACTTGGTCCGCGGTACCAACCTCATGATTGTCCGCGAGTTGTTGGGCGGCCTTTATTTCGGAGAACCGCGTTCCATCACCGGCGCGCCCGGCTCCCGGGTAGCCACGAATACCATGACCTACGGCGAGCCGGCCATCGAGCGCATCGCCCGCGTCGCCTTCGAACTGGCCAGGAAGCGCCGTTTGAAGGTTCTTTCCGTCGATAAAGCCAACGTTCTCGAGTGCTCCCGCTTGTGGCGTGAGGTCGTCATCCGCTGCGCGAAAGATTATCCGGGCGTGCAGCTCTCTCACATGTATGTGGACTCTGCAGCCATGTCGCTGGTGCACCGTCCGAAAGATTTCGATGTCTTGCTCACGGAAAATATGTTTGGCGATATTCTTTCCGATCAGGCCGGCGGTGTCGTAGGTTCGCTCGGGCTTCTAGCCTCAGCCAGCATCGGCGGCCCGGTCGGCCTGTATGAGCCCGTCCATGGCTCAGCGCCCGATATCGCGGCTAAGGGAATCGCGAATCCGTTGGGGGCGATTCTGACCGTCGCATTGCTGCTGCGTCATTCGTTTCAACTGGAACGGGAAGCCGCTTGCGTTGAGAATGCCGTCAGCGCTGTGCTGAATGAGGGCGCCCGCACGGCAGATCTCGCCCCCAAAGGACAAAAGTCCATCACGACGTTGGAAATGGGAAACAGGGTAATCAGTGCGGTGAAGGAGTGGGCTGCTAAGAACGCGGCCGCCGCAAAATGACGGTCCGCTTAACAGCTGACATTATTTACGGAATTCTCTTGCAACCAGGAATTTCCGTTGTCCAACCGGGAACTCATTTCCCCGCAACCGTTTTCTCCTTTTGCGGACAGCCTTTGCGGATAGAGCCTTGAATGAGAATATCGCTGGGCTTTGTGCTTTCCATGCCGGCTGTTCGTTGCTGAGCGGCAGAGTTGTTGACTGGCCCCTTTCGGTACAGAACCGCGCCGCCTGCCATCAATAATGCGGCCCACTGTCGTCCCTGAATTCGTCCGATTTCCGTGTGATCTCCTGGTCACGCAGAAGACCGGAACACGCGAACGGCTGAGGCCGCCGAGGTAATCCACGTCGCTATTCACAACCATCCATCGAATACCCGCCGCCACTGCTCGTTCGCCGGGACGGACAAGCCCGGTCGTGGTCAGAGGCTCTGACAGGGTTGCATTGGGACGGGAACCGGACCCCGCTTGGGCGATCGCGAGCCCGTGTTGGCTTTGGGTTACTGCGGCGTGGCTGGCATTGAGGATGAGGATTTGGATCTTTGCGTCTAGACAGCATGAGCGAGAGGAAAACGTTCGGCCGCCTGCATCGCAAACCTCTCAGACCCGTGGAGCAGGTCTTCCCGGCAGCGTCTTTGCCGGTTGTGCGGCAATTACAGACCCGCCATCATACTTTCCCGTCAGGTCGTACCAGCGGACGCGAAGCATTTCCTCGCACATACGTGCCCCATCGAGCAAAGGATTGATGCGGGTTCCTCCACTGTGTCCCCAGCGCACGGGAACCTCGTCCACTTTGAACCCGAACTTGCGCGCGAGGAAAAGAATCTCCGGATCAAAGCCCCAGCGCTCGATGCGCTGCACCGGCAGAATGGTTTGTGCGGCCCGCCGCGTGAAAGCTTTGAAGCCGCACTGTGTATCCTTGAATTGCAGCCCTAAAATAATTCGCAGCAAGAGATTGAAGATTCTGCCGAAGAGCTGCCGATGCAGCGATTGCCGCTGCGTTTGCAACTCGGCGCGCAACCAGCGCGATCCGATGGCGATGTCCGCTCCTGCCGCCAAGGCGTGCAGCAGTTTCGGCATCTCCTCGATCGGCGAAGATAAGTCGGCGTCGCTGAACACCACGATGTCGCCGCGCGATTTCAGGATGCCATTCCGGACACTATAGCCTTTACCGCGATTGCCGGGATTTTCCACCAACCGCACTGCGGCATTGTCCTTGGCGAATGCGCGCACGATCTCCGCAGTGTTGTCGTGCGATCCATCGTTCACCACCACTACTTCCGCATCCCAAGCCTGCTGGCCCACATATGCCAGCACTTTTTCCAGGGTTGCACCCAAGCGCTTGCTCTCGTTGTAGGCTGGAATGACGATGCTATAGGTCATATCGTAGTCGGAATGCCGCCACGCAGCTGGCTTACTTGCTCCACCGAAATCCTTAAGATGTCGCTTTGCGGCCACCCGTTGCCGTCAAAAATCGCTGCGTTATTGTACGTCGGATTGAGGCCGATGAGGCAAAATTGGGAATCCGGGATAAAAGCCATAATCGTTGTCACTCAAGCCACGTTTCGCTTCTCCAACAGCAAGTCGAGAAACTCGTTCACCAGATCGCCGTCCAGCAAGCCCAGGCGGGCCTTCTCGTGCATGGTGAGGGCGGACTGCTCATGGCCAATCGCAGGCTTGTAGGGCCGCTCCGTGCGGAGAGCGTCGTAAACGTCCACGACCTGCAGAATCCGCGGCAGGAGCGGGATCATGCTTCCGCTCAATCCGTCAGGATAACCGGATCCATCCATATGCTCATGATGGTGCCGGATGATGGGAAGCACGAGGCGCAGCGATTTCAGTGGTTTACAAATATTTTCTCCCGTCAGCGGATGCAGCTTCATGATCTTCCACTCTTCGGGAGTCAGGTCGCTGCCTTTTTTCAGGATTTCATCGGGTACGGCGATCTTGCCCAAATCGTGCAGATATCCGCCGCGCCGCAGCGCCACAATCGAGTCCTCATCCAATCCCAGATGCCGGCCCAGATCCCCGGCATTCAATGCCAAGCGCTCGCAATGGCCCTCGGTATAAGGGTCGCGGCTTTCTACGATGAGCCCGAGAGTGCACAGCACGGAGTCCACGGTCTCAAGCTCATCGGTAAATTCCTTCATGCGCAGTAGGGACTTCACCCGCGCCGTCAACTCTTCAGCCAGGACTGGCTTGTTCAAAAAGTCATCTGCCCCGGCCTCGATTCCACGCAACTTGTCTGCGCTGTCCGTCAGGCCTGTGATCAGCACAAAAGGAATCAGTCGGGTTGCCGGATTTTCCTTGAGGGCGTGACACAGTTCATACCCAGACTTCCCCGGCATTCTCACGTCGGACAGGATCAAATCCGGCGCCTGCCGCTGCACCTCGGCCTCGGCTTCGAGGGCGTCACCCGCGGTCACCACTTCGTAGCCGCGCATGGTCAGCAGCTGGCTCATCAGCGCTGCGATATTGGCGTTGTCGTCTACCACCAGAATCCGCGCAGAGTGCCGACGCGCCCCGACCTCGCTCATGCTTTGATCAGAAGCGGCGCCTGCCGGGGAAGTTGTCCGGAGATCACTCAAAGAAAAACGGGAATCGCGGGGGAGACTCATGATTACGAACTAAGATCTTCATTCTACTGCAATCGTAAGGCCGCCACGGTGACAGTCGTACCGCAATGAACTTACTGATTTTACTTCAATCTGCATTCCATTTTGGAACCGTCCTCATAACTTATGACCTCTAACCTTGTCCTGCTACTTCCCTTCTGCATCATCTGAGCCATGATCTGTGTTTTTCCATCGCAATGTCGCGCCCAGATCGCGCTGGCACTCGGGTTTATCTGCAGAGCAAGTGTCGCGCACGCTGTCTCCAACCTACATCGTCACTTTCGGTAAGTGGTCCACGGCTTCGTGGTCCTCCGGTCTGTCCCGGACAGAGGACGACGGGAAAAGCGCAATCTCCTGATTCCGACGCCCGGCGCCCTTATGGCCGTGTTTGCCCGCTCGAGTTACTTTCGTCAGCGGGGCCAAGCCAACCTTCGCCGTCCGAGGACACGGCGTTGACTTGATGACCGAAGGAAATGCTGAAGAAGACGCGAGGAAGTAATTTTGTGGTGCCGTAGAAGTGCGAACCGCTAGTCCGCCGCCGCTTCCACTGCTGGTACTGCCTCGGTCACGTGTTTCTCTTTTACCTTGGCGCTCGTCACCAGAATCACCGCGAGCACGACAATGACGCTTCCCGTCAGAATGAATCGATCTACCCGCTCGTGCAGAATCAGCCAACCGAGAAACACAGCGACCACCGGATTCACGTAAGCATACGTCGATACCTTCGAGGTGGGAACGTGCTCCAGCAGCCAGATGTAAGCCGTATACCCAATCCACGATCCGCAGACGACCAGATAAAGCACCGCGCTGACGCCGCGGGTCGTCCACGACACTCGCAAGAAATCTCCTAATACCAGCGCTAGTAAGAAATTACCTACGCCCGCCGCCGTCACCTGCCAGCCGGTCGCACTGAAACCGTCCATGCCTGACTGCCAACGCTTCGACAGCACCGATCCCAGCGCCCACAAGAACGATCCGCCCAAGAGTCCGACCGAAGCTTCTAACTGGCGCCGGCCGAGGGCCGAGGTCGAATGCAACTCCGGCCAAAACAAAACAAGCAATCCCACAATCCCCAGCGCCAGCCCGGCCTGGCCTCGCCCGGAAATACGATGGTGGCCGAGCAGCAGCGAGTCCAGAACCAGAAACCACAATGGCGTGATCGCGACGATCAACGCCGCTAGTCCCGATGGCACGGTCTGTTCGGCCCAGGAGAGGGTAAGGTTGCCGCCCATCAAAAGCAAAAGTCCCACTACGGCGGCGAGCGCAATCTGCCGCGCCGAATACCAGATTCTGCGCCCGGTTGCCGCGCACACTGCCAGCATTACTACCCCGGCAATCGAAAACCGCACCGCACACATGAGAGCCGGAGGGATGCTCTGCACCGCAATATCGATCGCCAAGTAAGTCGAGCCCCAGAACAGATACACCAGCCCGAAGGCAAGAGCCACCGCGAACCGGCTTGGGCTGCGAGTCTCAGACATGTGGGTGAGAAACAGCGAAGCTAAAAGATATCAGACGAGGGAGAGCGCAAGTGCGACTCTAAAGATTGTCAGAAGGAGTCGGCCGGCACTCGGCCGGTCGCATCGGCGGGTGCAATAATCCGCATAAAGTCAGCAAAAATGGGGGTTACGCCGCACCCCCTCGCCACGTATAATGGCTGTGAAGACATGGTCACCGATGCTGCGCAACGTTTCCAGATCGCACGAGCCCAATTCGCATCTGCCCGAGTGCTGGCTGCACTGCCTGGTGTGTCCGCGCCGTTATCGTGCGAATCTGCCATCCCGTCTGCGCCCCAGCCTCTTCGGTAGCGACTAGCAAATCCTCTGCCTGATTCGCCTCGGCGTGCGTGCGCCTGAACCAGGGCCGGGTTCCGAGGTTTCCACTACTCTTCACTCGCAGCTCACAACCGAGAGTTGCTTACGGAGGATGCCATGACCACCAAGACCCTGAGCGCGACCGCTGGTCCCGCCGTTATCGGACCGAGAATCAAGACCGCACTGCCCGGGCCTAATGCCAAGCGAGTGCTGGACAACGATCAGAAATACATTTCCCCGTCCTACACCCGATCCTATCCGCTCGTCGCCAAGAGTGGCCGCGGGATTGTCGTTACAGATGTGGATGGCAACGAGTTCTACGATTTTTCTGCCGGCATCGCCGTGACCTCAACCGGCCACTGTCATCCCCACGTTGTGGCCGCCATGCAGAAGCAAGCGGGCGAACTCATCCACATGTCGGGCACAGATTTTTACTATGAGAACATGGTCACGCTGGCGGAGCGCCTGTCGAGGATCGCACCCATGCCCGGACCGCACAAAATCTACTACGGCAACTCTGGCGCGGAGGCCATTGAGTGCGCCCTGAAGCTGGCGCGTTATCACACCAAGCGCCAGAACATCATCGCCTTCTTCGGCGCATTCCATGGACGCACCATGGGCGCGCTCTCGCTGACCGCTTCGAAACCGCAGCAACGGCGCCGCTTTGCGCCACTGGTTCCGGGAGTGACCCACGTGCGCTATCCCGATGTGTTTCGCGGCTGCGTGGAGGGCACGCAAGATAAGAACGCAGAGGCTTTCGCGCTGGGCTGCGCCCGCTTCATCGAAGAAAAGCTGTTCAAGACCACGCTTGCTCCGGAGGAGGTCGCCGCAATCTTCGTCGAGCCGGTGCAGGGCGAGGGCGGATACGTGGTTGCGCCAACCACCTTCATGCAAGAGCTGCGCCGCATTTGCGATCGGCACGGAATTCTACTGGTCGTCGACGAGGTGCAGAGTGGCATGGGGCGTACCGGCAAGTGGTGGGCAGTGGAGCATGCCGGCGTCGAGCCGGATATGGTGTGTATTGCGAAGGGGATCGCATCGGGTATGCCGCTGGGCATCACGATGACGCGCTCTGAAATCATGGATTGGGTTCCGGGTTCGCACGCGTCCACGTTTGGCGGCAATCCGGTGTGCGTGGCTGCGGCGTTGGCTACGCTCGACGTAATCGAAAAAGAAAATCTGGTTGCGCACTCGGCGGAAGTGGGCGCGCACATGATGAAGCGCATGGCGGAGTGGCCGACGAAGCTGAAGCTGGTGGGCGATGTGCGCGGGCGCGGTTTGATGATCGGCGTCGACATCGTGAAGGATAAGACGACGAAAGAATACGGCGCGGCGGAGCGCGATCAGATTATCGAGAAGGCGTTCGAGCACGGCGTGCTCTTCCTGGGCTGTGGGCCGAGCACGATCCGGCTGTGCCCGCCGCTGGTGGTCACAAAAGAAGAAGCGGAGGTCGCCCTCGATGTGCTGGAAGAGTGCATTCAGCAGGTGGGCAACTCGTGCATCCGCGCGAATTAAGCTACGGCTGCTTCGTTCCTTATTAAGATTAAATAGCCAGGGCTTGGTGTTATTTCAGGCCTTCGACCAAATAAAGGTCGGACAGGGTGCGCACATAGCTGTAGATGTAAGACTTATTGTCCGACGACAGAAGAACCCGGCCCAAGGTGTCAATGCCGGCCGAGTCTGCAGGTTCCAGGGCCTTCCACAAGCTTCGCTTTCCCGTGGCAATGTCTACGCGAAATACCTGCGCGGGAATTTGCCCGCGCACGATGACGAATAATTCCCGGCCGTCCGAAGACCAGCCCGTCGGCACTTCCGACATCTCGGTCCCGGGTACCGCGCGCGGTTCTCCGCCCGCAGTCGAATAGAGATAGATTTTTCGATCCGGGCCGCTGTCGGCGACCAGGTCGCCTTTGGGTGAGAGGATCACCGAAGCGCCCACGCCTTCTTCAGTGATGGGCTTGGGCCTGCCATCGCTTAAGGATTCCACGTAGAGCCGCATGCCGTGACCCGCCTCAATCCCGGAAAATACAATGTGATCGCCATCCGGCAGCCATGCCGCACCCGTGTGGTTGAGCCCGTCGTCCTTGACCGGCCGCATTTCTCCGACGCCGGTGGGCAAAATGATCAGAGGCGCGGGGTTAGTGTTTTGCCGCGCCAGCGCCCATTTACCGTCGGGGGATAATGCCATGCCACTACCTTCCCCGAGCCGAATGGCTGGCGAACCATCGGTCTTGCGGATGTAGATGGCGTATCTCGGTCCGCCGCCTTCGCCCGCCTCTTGAAACAAAATCATGTGTCCATCGGGCGAAAGACTGCTGGGCACGGACCAGTCAAGCCAGGACAAATCGTGCTCCCTGGCTTCGCCCGGCGCCAGGCCGATCATGCCGGCGCGATCGTTACCGCGGGTTAGCAAGACCGTGCCGTCGCGGCTAACGTCCAGCAGCGTCAATTCTCCGGGAACGCGCGCCAGCAGCCGCACTTTTCCCGAAAGGTCAACTGCATAGAGAGAGCGGTCGCCCCCGGTGCGCGTGGCGCTGAACCAGACCTCGTCTGCCTTCGGAGACCAAGCCACGCCTTGAATGCTGTCCCATCCATCCGAAAGGTCTTTCTTTTTCCCCGACCTGTCGATCACAAAAATCGACCCGCCGTCGTCGCGGGGCTGAGGATGGTCGATGAACGCCACCCAATCGCCTTTGGGGGAGACCCGCAGGTTGCCAATCCAGCCATCAGCCTCGTAGATGGTTTTGCCCAGCGGAAATTCCAGACGCTTGCGCCCGTTTACTTCGTGGACGACGGCCAGTGAGTTCGCATCTGGACCCCAGTCCGCCCATTCCACGTTGTCCAGTATTTCGCGCGGCGCGCCGCCGACGAGCGGAACCCGCGCCAATGTACCGGAGTAAAGGAATGCATCCCGGGGACGGCTGCCCAGCGACAGCAACATTTCGCCCGCGGAGGAGATCGCTAAAACCTCGGCTCCCTTCGGCTCCATCTCCTGCGACTGTGGACTTTCGGGGCGGGTGTTGAAAAGATCGAGAGGCTTGCCTTCCCAGGCGGCGCTGTAGACGACGGTTCTTCCGTCCGGCGCGAAGCGCGCGGAAAGCACAATACCGCGCCGAAAAGTGAGCGGATGATAGTTGGCAAAAGAAGGTTGAAGCGGACGCTGGAGCAGCAACGCGCCAACCGCAAGGCCAACCAGCAGTGCGACTGCTGACACAACCAGAAGCGGCACCAAGCCGCGCTGAGCCGGAGCGGGCCCCGCGGGCAGAGCCGCGGCGGAGATTCCAGAGTCCGGAACGATCGCAATGCCGGTCGAACTGGAGCGGGCGCGGGAGGTGTCCAAATCGCGCTTGATGCGCTTCAAATCGCCGCGCAATTCCGCCGCAGTTTGATAGCGCAAGTCCCGTTCTTTCTCGAGCGACTTGGTGATGAGTTCGTCGAGCTTCACTGGGATCGCTGCATTGAGTGTCGAGGCCGGTGCCGGCATGCGATTCAGAATCGCCTCGAAGATCACGCCACTGCTGCTCCCGGAGAAAGCCATCTTTCCGGTGGCCATCTCATAAAGGACAGCGCCGAAAGCGAAAAGATCAGTGCGAGCGTCGAGTTCGTGCGCCCGCACCTGTTCGGGCGACATGTAAGCCACCGTGCCGATAGTCGATCCCGGGCTGGTGACCAGGGTTTGCGCAGTAGCTTCGGTCGCGGTGTGCTCGTTGGCCGCGGGCGCCACTTTCGCCAGACCGAAGTCGAGCAACTTGGCCTGCCCGCGCTTGGTGACGAAAATGTTTGCCGGCTTGATATCGCGATGGATGATGCCCCTGCCGTGCGCCGCGTCGAGAGCGTCGGCGATCTCGATGCTCAATCCAATCAGAGTTTCCGTATCGACCGGGCGGCCTTCGATGCGATGCTTGAGAGTTTGTCCGTCGAGAAACTCCATCGCAATAAAGGCGAGACCACTGTGTTCGTCGATCTCATAGATGGTGCAGATGTGGGGATGGTTCAGGGCCGATGCAGCCTGGGCTTCGCGCTGAAAGCGGCTGAGCGCCTGGGAATCTTTCGCGACATCATCCGGCAGGAACTTGAGGGCGACTAAACGCCGCAGCTTGAGGTCCTCGGCCTTGTAGACGACACCCATGCCACCGCCGCCCAGCTTCTCCAGGATTCGGTAATGAGAAATTGTCTGGCCGATCATTTTCGGCCGCCGAGGTTAGAGGCGGCGCAGCGCTATCTTATGAGGCTGCAGTCCGCTAAGTCAAAGCGGAGGATGCGTTTCACCAAGTCAATCCAATGCAAATGGAACCGGGCCTGACCGGGAAAATCGGACATCGAGGAAATCAGGCCTGAAATTCGGAGGCTTCGGGGAATCGTAGATTGCACTTGGCCAAAGCCAGAGCGAGGAGTTCCTCGACCTTGGTTTCGTCGCAATTACGGGACATGGCGAGTTCGCTCACCAGAAGGTAGCGGGCCCGTTCCAGCATCTTCTTTTCGCGGAAGGACAGAGGCTTGGCTTGGTGCAGGGCAATCAGGCTCTTGAGAACGCCGGCGACCTCGAACAAAGAACCGGTACGCATACGATCGGAATTTTCCTTGAAGCGGTCTTTCCAGTCCGCGGTGCTGAGGTCATCGGCAATCGAGAGAAAATCGAGAATCTTCTGCACCTCGCCGTTGCGAACCACCCGCCGAATGCCCACGCTGCCCACGTTGTTGCAGGGCACCATTACTTTGAGACTACTGGCCTTGATGTTGAGGAGATAGAACTTTTCCACCGTGGTGCCGACAGAACGGCTGCTAATTTGCTCGATAACACCCACGCCATGATTCGGATAGACGACCTTATCGCCGATGTGGAAGTTCAAATCACCGTTCATAAAAAGGCACCCGGGCAGGAGAGGGGTGGTGGAGAGAACGTTATCTTTACTGTAAACATAGTATCCCGAAAGGGGACGAAAAGCAAGGCCGGGCGCGGCGGTAGGCGGGACGGCAAAGCGTTGCTTAAATCTGCACCTGAGCTTAAGTTACTCGTGCTAAAGGGATTGTGCCACCAGGGTTTCACCTCCTGCGATAACTGACGGAAACTCGGACGGAATATAATCACGCCGTGAGCGCAGAAGAGCGGAATCCGAATGAGCCGTCAGTCCCTATAGAAGCTGGTCGTAGACAGGCACCTTTGGCGGTAACAGCTCGAGAGCCCGCAACTGCGAAAAAAGGAGCTGCGGCGAGGATTCTTGGACTGGACGTAGGGTCGAGACGAATCGGGATTGCCGTGTCGGATCCTCTGGGTATCACGGCCCAAGGCCTGGAAACTTTGCAGCGGCGCAACAAGCGGAGGGACTTAGCCGCGCTCGAGCGGGTGATCGGAGAGTATGCGGTTCGGGAGATCGTTGTGGGGCTACCGCTGCGTATGAGCGGCGCGGAAGGCACACAATCCGACAAGATGCAGATCTTTGCGGAGGAATTGCGCCAGCGATTTCGCCTGCCGGTGCACTTGTGGGACGAACGGCTTACCTCAGCGGAGGCGAACCGGCTGCTCCGCCAGACGGACCTGTCGATTGAAAAACGGGCCAAGGCGGTCGACCGGATGGCAGCGGTGTTGATTCTGCAGGGATGGATGGAGAAGCGAGGACGGTGAAATCGGCCGGATTCTACTGTCCCCGCATGGCGCGCCGGTACGCGGCTACATTCTTATTGTGCTCTTCGATGGTGCGGGCGAAGCGGTGGTGGCCGGCGGCGTCGGCAACGAAGTAATAATAATCGGACTGCGCGGGATGCATCGCTGCTTCCAGTGCGCTCTTCCCGGGATTGCCGATGGGACCGGGTGGAAGTCCGACATGAGTGTATGTGTTGTAGGGCGAGTTGAACCGCATGTCGTCGTGATGCAGTGCGCCAGTATAGGTTCCGGCTCGTAGTTCGCCGTAAATGATGCTGGGGTCGGCATCGAGCGCGATCTTCTTTTCCAGGCGGTTGTAATACACGCCGGCGACGAGGGGACGCTCTTCCGGCACCGCCGTTTCTTTCTCAACGATTGACGCCATGGTGACTGTGGTTTGAAGCGGGAGCGGAATGTCGCGAGCGACCTCGACTCCGGAGTCCGTCGGAGCGGTCAATCCAATCTGGCGTGCGACTTGCCGAAACTGCTTTACCATGGCTGCGGCCATCTCTGACATGCTCATCATGCGACTGAACTGGTACGTGTCGGGGAAAAGGTAACCTTCCAGGGATTGCGCTCCGGGAGCAAGATCGGCGATGAGAGCCGTGTCTGACTGCGCGACTTTCAAGAATTCCTCCGCGGGCCCGAGCCCTGCCGCTTCGATGGCGCGGGCAATATCGAACATCGTAAAGCCTTCCGGAACGACAACCGTATGAAAGTAAACGTCGCCACGGCGTAACCGCTTCTGAATGTCGATAATGTTCGCTGGCTTGTCGAACAGATATTCTCCAGCCTTAAGCGAACGGCGACGGCGAAAGTAGTGCCAGAGAATGAATGCATCTTCACTGCGGATAATTCCGTTGGTCTTCAGTTCGGCGGCGATGCGCCGGGTGGAGTACCCCGGGCGCAGCATCACAAAGATCTGCCCGGAAGGCGCGACGGGGGTGAGTAGCGCCCCCGCGAACCAGCCGGCGGTCCCGAGCGCCGCAATGAGGATGAGCCAAACGACCCTACGCACGATGGCTGTAGTGTAGATGATCGAGCGCCTCCAAAATCTTCGATCCGAGGCTGGTAACGGGTTAGCAACCAGGTTCTCAGTCTTCCCCGATCCGATTTCGGCTCGACAGATCTTGCACCCTTTCTGGCGCGCTATACTCAAATGTTCAGGAGATCATCGATTCCCTCATGAGACGTAGCTCTCCCTTTTGGACTGTAGCCTTAGTTCTCGCGGTGTTGCCCACTGCGGGCTGTATGTTCCATACGCGTCCGGTTGAGGAGACCTATTCGAAAGCGCCTCTCCAGGAGGCGTCGCAATCAGCATTGATCGACAGCATCAACCAGCAGGCAAGGAACATCCAGTCGTTACAGGCGACGGTCGATATTGATACCTCGGTTGGCGGCGCCAAAAAGGGCCACGTAACCGACTACAAAGAGATTCGCGGCTATGTGCTGGCGCGGAAGCCGGCGATGTTGCACATGATTGGGCTGCTCCCCATCGTGCGCACTACGGCCTTTGACATGGTGAGCGACGGGCAGCAGTTCGCACTGTGGATTCCGCCCAGGAATCGTTTTGTTGTGGGGCGCAATGATGTGCAGACGCATAACCCGGATCAGCCCATGGAAAACATCCGTCCGCAAGAAATTTATGATGCGCTGCTGATTCGTCCCATTGATCCAGAACACGAGATTGCCGTGGTCGAAAATAGCTACGACATTCTGCACGACGCCAAGGGACATCGCGTTCTGCAGGAGGACTACGAATTGATTGTGATTCGAAAGAAGGACGACAACGTTGGGGGGTTTTTCTTGTCGCGCAAGATTGTCTTCAGTCGCACCGACCTGCAACCTCACCGTCAATACATCTACGATGAGCAAGCCAGGCTAGTGACCGACGCCCGCTACGCCAACTACAAGCAGTACGATGGCACCAACTTTCCTTCCCGCATCGAGATTTTTCGGCCGGAGGAAGAGTACTCCATCACTCTCAACATGTTGAAGGTGGAAATCAACAAGCCTCTGCGGGATGATCAATTTGCGCTGCACCAGCCACCTGGAGCTGAAGTGGTGCACCTAGACCGGCCGCAGCCGCAATCGAGCGCCGCCGTTCCACCGCCGGATCCAAGAGATAAGCAGTAAGGGCGATGCGTCGACATGATTAGCAAAATGGTAATCGCTAATCTGGTGCAGAGGCCGATCCGGTCGCTGATCAGCATTAGTGCGGTTGCCCTGGAAGTGATTTTGATTCTGCTGATTGTCGCCTTCTTTTACGGGCAGTTGAATGGATCGAAGGCCAGCCAAATGGGCGTGGGCGCCGATGTCATGGTGCAGCCCCCGGGATCGTCAGCGCTGGTCGGAGTCACGGGAGCGCCCATCTCCGTCAAGGTGGGCGACAAGCTCCGGCAGTTGCCGCATGTGTTGGTGACTGCCCCGGTGATCTGGGAGTTGACCACCAAGCCAACTTTGGAAATTATCTACGGCATCGACATCGATAGCTACAACCGCATTTCTCCGTCATTCCGTTTTCTGTCCGGAGGTCCGTTTCAGGGGCCAGATGACGTGATCGTCGATGATTATTTTGCCGGTGCAAAGCGAGCCAAGGTCGGAGACTCGGTGGAGATTTTGAATCACAATTTCCGTATCAGCGGGATCGTGGAGCACGGAAAAGGCGCGCGCAAGTTTTTGCCGCTCTCCACCATGCAGGATCTGATCGGCGCCCCAGGTCATGCTTCGGTGTTTTATATCAAGCTCGACGATCCTCGAAATGTGGACGCTGTCGTGGACGAAATCAAGCAAGTCCCGGGCATGGAGAATTATTCCGTGCGCTCCATGCAGGAATACCTGTCGATGATGACGCCGGAGAATTTGCCGGGTTTCGCGACTTCGATCCGCATTGTGATCGCAATCTCGATGATCATCGGATTTCTGGTGATCTTTCAGTCGATGTATACGGCGGTGATGGAGCGTACGCGCGAGATCGGCATCTTGAAGTCTCTGGGAGCGTCAAAGCTTTATGTCGTGAACGTCGTGCTCCGCGAAACTGCGCTGCTGGCGGTTGTGGGCATCGTGGCAGGGACGATCACGAGTCTTTTGGCTCGTCGCCTCATTCTGTTTGAGAACCCCACCCTGCGCCTGTTCTGGAGCGCCGAGTGGGTGGTGCGGGCCACGGTGATTGCGTTGACCGGGGCGGTGCTGGGAGCGCTCTATCCAGCCTACAAGGCGGCGCAAAAGGACCCCATCGACGCGCTGGCCTACGAATGAATTTTGGGCAGTTCGCAATTCGGCGGCCGGCTGGGCCGTCGCGCAGCGGTTAGTTTTCGGCCTCGGCCTTAGCCTCAAGTCGCGCCGGCGAAGCAGGGTTCGCCGGCCCCTTTCCCGGCTGCGCCAGCTTGCTCCCCCGGCAATATTGCCGTCGCGATCCACTGCCACGTAGATCGGATAACTCTGTGGGTTGGTTGTAGGCAGCGGGTTGGCTGATCTCATCGGCTGCGAAGGCACAGATAGTCCTGCGAGCGAGCGATATCCCCAGAAAGCGGCGCAGGACGAGGGATGGCGCTGCCCGGGCCGGAATATTCGGAGGATTGGCGAACCCTGGAGTCTCGAATCTGTAACCCGCAAATCAGTAACCCGCCGTTGACAATCCCTCGTAAGCTCCGGTATCTTTAAAGCTTTGGGAAGTCTCGCGGTTGCCCGCCTGATGTTCTGGCGTCCTCGCCGGGGAATCAACGAGCGGTCTTCTTTCGCAATCTTTTTATTTCTGGGAGAGTTCCGATGTCAACCTATTTCCCCAAAGCGGGGGAAATTGTGCGCAAGTGGTACGTCGTCGATGCGGATGGGCAGACGCTCGGGCGTCTGGCTTCTCAAGTGGCGCGCGTTCTCATGGGCAAAGAGAATCCGCAGTACACGCCGTTTCTCGATACCGGCGATCACGTGATCGTAGTGAATGCCGAGAAAATCAGAACGACCGGCGTGAAGTCGGAGCAGAAGCAGTATCACCACTACACCGGCTATCCGGGTGGTCTGCGGACAGAGGATTATCGCAAGCGTTTGGCGCGCCGGCCGGAAAAGATTATTGAAGACGCCGTGCGGCGCATGTTGCCGAAGAACAAGCTGGCGGCTCATATGCTGTCAAAGCTGAACATTTACAAGGGCGACAAGCACCCCCACGAGGCGCAGAAACCGCAGGCGCTGCAGCTCGAAGTAAGGGCGTAACCGGCAGATAAGCTGGAGATCCCTCGCTCGGCCTAAAGAACGGCTGCGCTCAGGATGACAAAGGTAAGTTTAAATTTCAGAAGATCAAAGGCTCGCTTCTGGGGAATCAAGCTAGAAGCCAAGAGCTAGGAGCTAAGAGCTAGCATGGCGGAATTGGTTCAGTACTACGGGACCGGACGGCGTAAGCGGGCGATTGCGCGCGTTTATCTGCGTCCAGGCAGTGGAGAGTTCAAGGTAAACGGCCGGGAATTCGAAGAGTATTTCGTGACTCCGGCACAGCGCTCGGCGGCGAAGGCACCCTTGGCCTCGACCGAGACTGCGGCTTCCTTCAACATCGTCGCCAGCGTTTTGGGGGGCGGCGTGCGCGGTCAGGCCGACGCGGTGAAGCTCGGCATTGCCCGCGCTTTGATGGAGTTCAACGCCGAGTTGCGCGGCAAGCTGAAGTCCGAGGGCATGGTGTCCCGCGACTCGCGCGGCAAGGAACGGAAAAAGTACGGCCAGAAGGGCGCTCGCAAGCGTTTCCAGTTCAGCAAGCGCTAGCCGAGTTGTTAGTAGGTTGTAAGTAACCGGGTACGATCGAGATTCCTCGCCCAGCTCGGAGTGGCAAGTTTTTTTGGGCGTGGCTTGAGCTAGAAGCGATTCGCTTGTTCTAGGTGTTCAATTCTTCCTGTGCCTCGCGGCGCGGGGGCGGGAATGGCAATCCGGAGCGGTACCTAACGCGAAGGATGCAGACTAAATAAGGAGGTTCATTGGCTACCATCACCATGAAGGAGTTGCTCGAGGCGGGTGTTCACTTCGGGCATCAGACGAAGCGCTGGAATCCCAAGATGAAGGAGTACATCTTCGGCGAGCGCAACGGGATTTACATCATCGATCTACAGAAGACGCTGAAGATGTTCAAAGAGGCGTCGAAGTTTGTACAGGAGTTGGCGGCCGACGGCAAAATTGTGCTGTTCGTGGGAACCAAGCGCCAGGCGCAGGACGCCATCGCCGAAGAGGCTACCAAGTGTGGCGGCTTCTACATCAACCAGCGCTGGCTGGGCGGCCTGCTGACCAACTGGGTTACGGTGCAGAAATCGGTAAAGCGGCTGAAAGAGCTCGACGAGATGGCCACGGATGGTCGCTACGAGCTGCTGCCGAAAAAAGAAGTCATCAAGCTCGAACGCGAGCGCAAACACCTGCAGGCGAACCTGGCGGGCATCAAGAACATGAGCCGGTTGCCGGACGCTGTGTTTGTCATCGATTCGAACAAGGAGCAGATCGCGGTGCGCGAGGCTCGCAAGCTGGGCATTCCGGTGGTTGCGGTGGTTGATACCAATTGCGATCCCAGCGAAGTGGATTACGTAATTCCGGGTAACGACGATGCGTTGCGCGCGATCCGGCTGTTTACTTCGAAGATTTCGGAGTCGATTGCAGAGGGCGCGCAGTTGATGAGCGACAAGCAAATCGCCGACATGACGGCGGCCACGGAACAGGCGCAGGCGCTGGAAGCGCAGCATGCTGAGCATGCGGCAGCCGCGCTCGAGCTGCATTCTCAGGAGGCTGCGGCCGCGTCCGACCTGGCGGACATCGGCGAAGACATCAGCATGGAAGAAGTGCTGGGTCCGGGAACGCACAAGAAACCGGTCGCGAACGAGGAAGCGGAGATTCATAAGGTCGAAAGCCAGACCGTCTGAAAAGCTGTGGCCAGTGGTTGGATCCTGCACAGAAAAGAACAAACCGGGCTTTTGAAATCAGACCCGCGCGGGTCGTCCGGCGCGGGTCAAAGTTTGTAGCGGTCGTTTCGCGTTTCAGGTTTTCGGTTTCGGGTAGCCTGGACGAGGACGAAACACTCCTCATTACTCGAAACTAGAAATCAGAAAATGGAAAGCAATTTATGAGCACTACTATGGCGAATATTTCGGCGGCACAAGTGAAGGATCTCCGGGAGAAGACCGGAGCTCCCATGATGGATTGCAAACAGGCCCTTACCGAAGCCAAGGGCGACATGGAACAGGCGGTCGTGATTTTGAGGAAGAAGGGCGTTTCGGTGGCAGCCAAGAAGGCGACGCGCGTGACCAGCGAAGGTTCGGTAACCAGCTACATTCACGCCGGCGGCAAGATTGGTGTGCTCGTCGAGGTAAACTGCGAGAGCGATTTCGTGGCGCGCACCGATGACTTCAGGGAGCTGGCGCACGATATCGCCATGCACATCGCGGCCAGCGACCCCAAGTTCGTCCGCAAGGAAGATGTGACCAAGGCTGACTTCGAGCGCGAGAAGGAAATCTACATTGCGCAAGCCGTCGCCTCCGGCAAGCCGCAGCATATTGCGGAGAAGATGGTCGCCGGCAAGATGGAAAAGTTCTACGAGGAAGTGTGCTTGCTGGAGCAGCCCTTCATCAAGGACCAAACCGTGTCGATCGCGCAGCTCATCGCGGCAAAGATCGGCAAGCTGGGTGAGAACATCAGCGTGCGCCGCTTCGCGCGCTTCAAAGTAGGCGAGGCGACCGCTACGGTCGCATTCACAACGCACAAGCCGGACGAAGGCGGCGAAGCTGCCGCTCCGGTGGCGAAGTAGATCAGTTTCCAGTTTCTAGTTTTCAGTTTCTAGCTGTTAACGCGCTGGCTAGCGATCGTAGTCGAGTGTGGACAGCAGGAACCGGAGGCCAAGGGAACCGGAAACCGGAAACCGGAACTCATGCCGACCCCTGCCTTCAAACGCGTTCTGCTCAAGCTTTCCGGTGAGGCTCTAGCTGCGAATCAGGGCTTTGGTGTGGATACGAAGCGCATCCATGAAGTCGCGGCAGAAATCGCCGACGTACACACGCTGGGAGTGCAGCTCGCCATCGTCGTCGGCGGAGGCAACTTTTTCCGTGGCGTCGCCGACCAGGCCAGGGACATGGACCGGGTCTCCGCGGATCACATGGGCATGTTGGCCACGGTAATCAACGCCCTCGCCCTGCAGGATGCCCTGGAAAAACAAAGCGTCTACACCCGCGTGCAGACTGCGATTGAGATGAATCAGGTGGCTGAGCCATTCATCCGGCGGCGTGCGATACGGCATCTCGAAAAAGGCCGCGTCGTGATCTTTGCTGGTGGAACCGGAAACCCTTACTTTTCGACCGACACCGCGGCCTCCCTGCGCGCGATGGAGATCAAAGCCGACGCCATTCTCAAGGCCACCAAGGTCGATGGTATTTACGATGCCGATCCCATGAAGGTAAAGGATGCGAAGAAGTTCACGGACATCACCTACATGGATGTCCTCAAACTCGGCCTGAAGGTGATGGATTCCACCGCAATCAGCCTCTGCCAGGACAACAACCTGCCCATCATCGTCTTCAACTTGAATCATCACGGCAACATTCGCCGCGTCGTCAGCGGGGAGAAGATCGGTTCGAGAGTAAGCGCATAAAACTGGCCACGGATCTCGCGGCTGCACACGGGTCCTTCTTCGTTTCCAATCGGCCGTTTGTAATCGGTGTTGATCGGTGAAAATCGCTGGCCAGCTTTCTATTGGGGTTTATAATTCAGCGTTTTGATACTTGATACTTACTACGGAGCTCAACCATATGGGTCAAGCATCGATGGCCACGATTCCCGGCCTTAAAGACACCTACGTCCAGCTCAAGACGCGGATGGAGAAAGCCGTGGAGGATTTTCGCAAGGCGATGGCGGCCACGCGGACCGGACGTGCTTCCGTGCACATGCTGGACAGCGTGAGCGTTGACTACTACGGCTCGCAGATGCCACTGAACCAGATCGCCCAGGTCCACGCTCCCGAGCCGCAGATGATCACCGTGCAGCCCTTTGATCCCTCGTCGCTAGGCGCAATCGAGAAGGCGATCCGTTCTGCCGAACTCGGGCTCAACCCGATGAACGATGGCAAACTCATTCGCGTGCCGGTGCCTGCTCTTACCCAGGAACGGCGGCAGGAGATGGTGAAACATCTGAACAAGGCGCTCGAAGAGCATCGCACCGCGGTGCGCAACATTCGCCGCGACGGCAACGATGCCATCAAGAAAGCGATGAAGGACAAGAAGATCACCGAGGACGATGAGAAGCGGTCGCTGGACGAAATTCAGAAGCTCACCGATGACGAAATCAAGAAGATGGAAGAGATGAGCAAAGCCAAAGAGAAGGAAGTGCTGGAGATTAAGTAGAATCGCACCTTGTCGGCGGCGGCAGAAAACTAAAGTACATGTACGCGACCGAGCTCCCCCGGGCGGCTACTCCTAAGTCGCTCAAATCCCATGACATCGCTGATTCTCCGGTTCAGCGGTGCAGCCGGTAACCTGACCCAGGGGTTACGCGACATCGTGGCCAGATCCGTGTTTCCATCACCGTGAAGCAGATCGCGGCTCCCCCAGAACGAACTTCACAAAATCTCTGAATCGGAGCTAGGTCATGAAAAGATGCTTGGGGATTGCATTTTTGCTTGCGCTCTGCCTCTTGGCGGCGAGCTGCGGCTCGTCATCGAATTCATCTTCGGCCACGACTCCGTCCTCGCAATCGCCGGGGGCGGTCTTCGTCACCGGCGAAGATGCTCCGCTGGCCTCGGTGGTCGGCTTCGACGTAACTATCAACTCGATCACTCTGAATGGCGACCATGGTTCTCCGCAAGTATTGTCGACGGACACAACCGTGGATTTCGCGCGCCTTCTGGAGCTTCGTTCGCCTCTGGCGTTCAACGCCGTCCCCGCCGACACTTACAACAGCGCTACCTTCTCGCTGTCGAAGCCGGTCATCTCCTACGTCGATATGACCACGAATCCGCCCTCGTTGACCACGCTGAACGGTACCTTCAGCCCAACGACCGGCTCGACTACGCAGACCACTGTTACCGTAAGTTTTCCTTCGCCGATGGTTGTCGGCGCTAACGGCCTGGCGGGATTGCGCATGGAATTTGACATCCGGCAATCGGTCGCCGTGGACGGCAATGGCCAGGTCACAGGCATGGTGAACCCGACCATTTATGCCAACGCGGTTAAGGCCAGCGATCCAAATGGTGAAGTTACCGACCTCCTCGGTGGACTGGTTTCAGCCAATGCGGCCGGCGATTCGTTCGTGATCCAAGGCCCCTATGGGCATCGGTTGACTGTCGACGTCAACAACAGCACGCAGTTCAACAGCGGATGGAACATCAACAATCTCGCTGCCCCGGCGATTGTTGGGGTGCAAGGGTACTTCCAAGCGGATGGCAGCCTGATGGCGACCAACGTGGAAGTGATCACCACCTCACAGGCTTTCGTCTCTGGACGCGTGTTGGCTATCAATCCCACCTCAGGTCCAGTTCAGCAGATCACGCTGTGGGTGGGCGAGACCAGTGCTGATCTGGTGAGCGATGTCGATACCATCCAGACCATCGACGTCAGCGCCGTAGCATCGTCTGAGTTCGATATGTGCTTCTTCAATAACCTGATCACCCACGCTTTGTTCAACCCGTGGCACGTTCTCGTGGGCCAGCGCATTTTCATCGCTGGCAGTTACTCGAACAGCATATTTACCCCACAGATGGTTTCGCTGCGGCTGCAAGGCGTCTACGGCACGATGACGGGCACGGCAAGCATCGTCAGCGGCAACATCGGAAATTTCCAGTTGCAGAATAACGCTCTGCTTGGCTATTCGCTCGGCGGAGGTCCGCTCTCCGTGTGGACCGGCAACGGTACACTCTTCGTCAATACGACGGGCTTGAGTGCGCTCGAATCTGGCGAATCGTTGGTTGCTGGCGGATTGTTGTTCTACGACGAGCTGACCGGCGGCCCGATCATGGCAGCCGCGGTGGTGGCCGATCCTCCGCCGACCAAGTAAATTCAAGTAAAGTAAATCAACCTAAGAACGGGGGGCCGACAAGCCGCCCGTTTTCTTCTTCCTCCCGGCGGTGTTCTGGAGAAAGCACTCTATAATTGTCCCATGGCGAAGCTGGTCCATGCCGCTTGTCCGCACGATTGCCCCGATGCCTGCGGAGTGTTGATTACGGTCGAGAACGGCCGCGCCATCAAGATTCAAGGTGATCCTAAGCATCCGGTGACGCGAGGATTTTTGTGCGCGAAAGTGGCGAAGTATCTGGAACGGGTCTATTCGCCCGATCGGGTGCTGTATCCCATGCGCAGGATCGCACCCAAAGGAACTTTTTCACCGGGCGAGGGCGCCCGCGCGCAGGTTTGGCGCCGCATTCGCTGGGATGAAGCGTTGGATGAGATAGCAGAGCGCTTCCACAAAATCATTGCCGAGTTCGGCAGTGAGGCGATTCTGCCTTATTCCTACGGAGGAACACTTGGCGCTCTGAATGGTGCATCCATGGACCGCCGATTCTTTACCTGCCTCGGAGCGTCCGAGTTGGAGCGCACGATTTGCTCCTCCGCCGGCGAGGCCGGGATGGAGTCTGTCATGGGCGTCAAGCTCGGCACCGAGCCGGATCAGTTCATCCACTCCCGCTACATCATCGCCTGGGCGTCGAACATTCACGGCAACAATGTTCATCTCTGGCCCTACATCGTCGAGGCGCGGCGCAAGGGCGCGAAGCTGGTTGTCATCGATCCTTACCGCACCCGAACCGGGGCGTGCGCCGACTGGTACCTTCCCATCAATCCGGGTACCGACGGTGCGCTCGCGCTGGCCATGATGCACGTGATCATCGGCGAAAAGCTGCACGATGCCGACTTTGTAGAGAAATACACCCTGGGCTTCGAGGCGCTGCGCGAGAAAGTAAGAGCCTACCCGCCGGAGCGCGTGGCGCAGTGGACCGGAATTTCGGCGGAGGATATTCGCAGACTGGCCTTTGAATATGCCACGACCAGGCCGGCTGTCATTCGCCTGAACTACGGCGTGCAGCGATCCGATGGCGGGGGGATGGCCACGCGGGCGATTTCGATGCTGCCTTGCATCACCGGCTCGCTGAAAGAAGTGGGTGGCGGCATTCACCTCTCGACCAGCGGCGCGTTTGATCTGAACAAGCAGGCTTTGAGGCGCCCCGACCTCCGGCCCGCGGGCGTCAAACCCCCTCGCGTTGTGAACATGGTGGAGTTGGGCAAGGCACTCAACACGCTGAGCGATCCTCCCCTCAAGGCTTTGTTTGTCTACAGTTCGAATCCGGCAGCGGTTTGTCCGAACCACAACCAAGTCGTGCGCGGCCTCAAGCGCCCCGACCTATTTACGGTGGTCCACGAGCAATTCTTTACCGACACCACCGACTACGCTGACATCGTTTTGCCGGCGACGACATTTTTCGAGCACAAAGACCTGCAAGCCGCGTATGGGCACTATTACCTGCAAGTATCAGACCAGGCGATTGCGCCGCTAGGGGAGTGCCGCGCGAATGTCGACTTATTCCGAGCGCTCGCCGCGCGGATGGGATTCAGCGACGCGGGCTTCAGCGAGACTGTCGACGAGATGATCGACGGCGCTCTGGCTTCCAACAATCCCTGGCTACAGGGCATCACTCGGGAGCGGCTGGAGCGCGAAGGCCAGGTGCGGCTGAATTTCGCGGCCTCTGCTCCAGGTCACGCGGCGGTTAGCTCGGCTCCCTTCCTTCCTTTCGCTCAAGGCAACTTCCGTACACCGTCCGGGAAGGCCGAGCTGTACAGTGAAGCCATGAAGTCGCTTGGTCTTGATCCCGTTGCCGAATTCAAAGCTCCGTCGGAATCGCGCCACGGAAGCGAACGAGCGACCTTTCCCCTGGAGCTTCTGGCGCGCAAGGCAGACAATTTTCTGAACTCAACGTTCACCAATCAACCCTCCGTTCAGGAGATGGAAGAGATCGACCTTCTGGAGATGCATTCCGACGATGCCCGCGCCCGTGGCATCGCCGACGGACAGACGGTACGAGTGTTCAACCAGCGCGGAGAAATCTTCCTGAAGGCGCGAGTGGATGGCAGGGTTCAGCCGGGAGTGGTTTCGGCCAGACTGAATTGGGCGAAGCTGAGCCCAGGGTCCCGGAATATAAACGTGCTGACCTCAGAAAAACTTTCCGACTTGGGCAACTCCGCCACGTTTTATTCCGTCTTGGTTGATGTGGAGTCAACCAAGTTCTTTCCATGAAGCCACCGGCAAGAGTGGCGACTTGGACGCTTTCTCTATCTCTACCGTATAATGGTCGTTTTCCCACATCCCAGAGGCTGAGGTCGTAGCGATTCATCTTTGCTTTCATACGGACATCGTTGTGCCCGAGAACGGCTGCGGCCCTTCCGGAGCCGCTCGCACCCCATCCTCCTTATTCGCCCGGCTTTGTCGCCGAATGACGGGCTTTGGGTGGGCACTGGGCATAGTGCTGGCACTTTTTTTCGCCTCGGTCGGCTGGGGCCAGACTGACGTCATCTCGGAGATCGACGTCACAGGGAACCGCAGAATTCCCTCAGAAACCGTCAAAGCCCGCATTTTCACCCATCCCGGAGACATTTACGATCCCGCGGCACTGGAACGCGATTTCAATGCACTCTGGAACACCGGTTACTTCGAGGACATCCGCTTCACCCGCGAGCAGACTCCCAAGGGCTGGCGCCTGATCATCCAGGTCAAGGAAAAGCCAACCATCCGCGAAATCAATTACGTAGGCCTCAGTTCGGTGTCCACCAGCGATGTGCTGGACCGGTTCAAGGAGGCCAAAGTCGGATTGTCTGTCGAGAGTCAATATGATCCCACGAAATTAAAGAAAGCAGAGGTGGCGATCAAAGGTCTGCTGGCGGAACATGGCCGCCAGTTCTCCACCATCCGCACGGAGATCCGGCAGATTCCTCCCGCCGCAGTGGGTATCACTTTTGTCATCAAGGAAGGCCCGAAGGTGAAGGTGGGCAAGATCAAGTTTGAGGGCAACAAGAACGTGAAGACGCGTGTCCTTCGTTATGCCATGAAGAACTTGCGCCCGATCGGTGTCCCGCACTCGATCTTCTTGGAAAACATCTTCGCGCGCACTTATGACGCAACCAAGCTGGACGAAGATACCGAACGCGTGCGCAACGAATACCAGAATCGCGGCTATTTCAAGGTGATCGTGAACGAGCCTAAAACCCAGATTCACGACACCGGACACAAGGGCCCCCATATTCCCCTGCTGCAGAGTGGCCCGGGCAAGGCCGTCGACATCACCATGCCCATCGAAGAGGGCGACCGCTACACGCTGGGTTCGATTACGTTCAAGAACAATAAAGCGGTCTCGAACGTGAAAGCGCTCCGCAACCTGTTTCCCATCAAAGATGGCGACATTTTCAGCAAAGATAAAGTGGCCAAAGGTCTGGAGAACCTGCGCAAGGCTTACGGCGAGCAGGGATACATCAACTTCACCTCGGTGCCTGAGACCAGGTTTGACGACGACAAAAAGCAGATTTTTCTCGACATCGACGTCGACGAAGGCAAGCAGTTCTACGTCCGGCGCATCGAATTCCAGGGCAACACCACCACGCGTGACAAAGTGATCCGGCGCGAGATCGCCCTCGAAGAAGGCAATATCTACAATTCGCGCCTCTGGGAATTGAGCCTGCTGCGCTTGAATCAACTGGGATACTTCGACCAGTTGAAGCCCGATGATCCCACCGTCACCGACCGCAAACTGGATGAAAAAGACGGCTTGGTTGACCTTACGCTGAAGGTCCATGAAAAGGGCAAGAACAGCATCGGCCTGAATGGCGGCGTGAGCGGGCTGGAAGGCGCCTTCATCGGCATTAACTACTCGACCAACAATTTCCTCGGTCTGGGTGAAACGCTTCAGGTGCAAGCCAGCCTGGGGAACCTGGCGCGCAGCGTCCGCTTCGGTTTCACTCAGCCTTATATGTTTGACCGACCCTTACAGTTTGGCTTCAACGTGTATCTAAACCGGGTCAGCTACAACCAGGCGCGTCAGCTCTCGATTTTCAGCGGCCAGAATCTGAACCTGCCCAACACGGTGCTGCAAAACCTGCAAAATTACACGCAGTCCAGTGCCGGATTCACCACCTCGCTAAGTTATCCGCTGCGCCGCTCTTTCAAGCGGGTGGGAATCACCTACTCCTTTGACCGCTCCTCCTTGTTGGCGCTAAGTTCCGCATCGAAGAATCTATTCGAGTTTCTCGCTTTCCGCGGAATCTCCGGCCCCAATGCGCTCGAAGGAATCATCACCAGCAAGATCTTCCCCAACTTCTCCTTCAATACGATCGATAGTCCGATCTCACCTCACCACGGGCAACAATTCACCTTGGGCGCGGAGTTCGCTGGGATTGGGGGTACGGTTCGCTCGATCCGCCCCATCGTGCAGTACAAGAAATTCATTCCCGTCCAGAACCGCCGCAACGCCTTGGGCTTCAATGTCCAAGGGTCTTTCATCACCGGCTATGCCGGGCTGGTGGCTCCGCCGTTCCAGCGCTCTTACATGGGCGGCGAGAACGACCTGCGCGGATTCGATATCCGTTCCGTGTCTCCGGTCGCGTTCCTGCCCAGCGTCGGTTCGATCACTCTTACGAACCCTGACGGAACGCCTGTCCTCAAGAATCCACAGAATCCCTTACTGGGAAATTTGACGATACCGATTCCCGTGGACCAGATCACGTTCCCCGGCGGCGACCTGAGCATCGTCACCAACTTCGAGTACCGTATTACCATCTATGGACCGGTGGCCCTGGCCCCATTCATGGACGCGGGCATCGATCCTATTCTGCGCCCGTCGCAGTTGCAGATTGCGACGCAGCAATATGAACAGGTCGTCACCCAGCAGTTTGGCTGTCCCACTCTGGATATAGGCACAGCGACTGCAAGCGGTACTGGCTGCACGCCGGGCAGCGTCTTGAAACCGGTACCGTCGGACCAGTTGCAGGTACTGGGGTCAACTAACTGGCGACCGAGAATGTCCACCGGTCTCGAGCTGCAGATGTTCCTGCCCATCATCAATGCTCCCTTCCGCATTTACTGGGCCTACAATCCTCTGCGGCTCGATAGTCCCGCGACTCCGCCGATTCCGATTACGCCTGCCATGTTCCCCCACAACTGCGGGCCTACTGGCTGTTACCTGACCGCCGCCGGACAATACACCTATCACCTGGCGGTAAACACCTACGCGCCCAGCTTCCTGTTGCGTGAGCCGCGTAAGACCTTCCGCTTTACGGTGGCCACTACGTTCTAAGGACGTGGAGAGTCGTAAGCAGTTTGACGCCGCCAGACGATGGTATCTATAATTGTCTTGATCCACACCATTGCAGATAGACGAACAGGGGTGGACGACACGTCCGCAACTCCGGCGTGTGACGCCGGCAATCCAGTGCGCCTTGTCCGATGACGGTCTTGACGGCGGCCATTTGAAGAAAAGCAAGACGAAGACCTTTGCGCGTACGGCACAGCATCGCCTGAACAGGGTGATCTGAGTTCATCCGGAAACCGTATTTGCCAAAACCACATTTACCGGAACAATGTTCCAAGGAGTTTAGCCATCCAATGACAAGCAAGTTCCTACGTTCTGTCCTGGCCATTGCGGTTCTCTCCATGACGTCCGCCTGGGCCCAAGCCAGCAGCCCAGCTGCTCCCGCGGACCCAGCGCCCTCCACCCCTATGGTCACTGGTACCGGCACCAAGCTGGGGACCATCAACATTGAGCAAGCGGTAATGGGTAGCAACGAAGGGCAACGCGACTTCGAAGCTTTGCGCAAGAAGTTGGAGCCAAAGCAAAACGAACTGAAAGCTCAGAACGATGAGCTCCAGAGCCTGCAAGATCAACTTCAGAAACAGGGTGACAAACTGAATGAGGATGCCCGCGCTACCCTGCAGAAACAGATCGAGAGCAAGAAGAAGTTATTCGATCGCTCGGTGCAGGACGCGCAGGAAGACTTCCAGAACCAGCAGAAGGAGATCTTTCAACGCATTCTGCAGAAGATGGCGCCGGTGATTGTGAAACACGCGCAGGCAGGCGGATTCGCCATGGTGATGGACACTTCGAATCCCTGGCCGCAAAGCCCGCTGCTTTGGTACGGTGAACAAGGAGATATTACCAAGGCTGTGGTGGACCTCTACAATGCGCAGTCGGGGGTTCCTGCGCCCGCCGCAACTGGAACAACCGTACCCAGGCCGGCCGCACCGAAGCCAGCGGCTCCCAAGCCAACCGCTCCACCCTCCAAGTAGCTTTTCACGACACCGCGAGTGTCGCGAAGGTTCCCAAAGGCCGCGCCCAGCGCGGCTTTTTTTTGGTGTGCCGAGCATGTCCGACAGCTTAGAAGTCCTCTTCACAACGTGATGGACGTGAAGTGATAGCGAAGCGCAACGGCGAAATCACACTCGCCGCGAGGCGGGGCCGGAAAGAAGCGTGGAGCAAAGACGCGAGCCGATGAACAAGAACCGGATACGAGGCCTACGGTGGCGGGCGAGCGAGCCAATGATTGCGAAGCCCATATCCATCAAGCGCACTGGTGGTAAATCCGGCGGTTGTGCGTCGAAGGCGGTCGAACTTACCTCGGGAGATCTGCGACACGTCACGAATTCGTGACTGAGGGTGGAGCGATTCATCCTGATCGTGCCGCAGAAGTCAGCAGAGGGCAAAGTAGGTCACGCAGTCGGCGGGGATATTGAGGCACTCCACAAGCCGAAAGGCGGAGCAACCGATAGGCCAAGCCGGGAACGGTGAGCGAAGGCCCGAACGGAAGGGAGTGGCGAGTAAATCGCGCGATCTCAGCAACGACCCGCGGCCGAAAAGCCAATAGTTTGGCCTTCCGGATTCCAGGCGGAGTGCAGCTCCAAGGGGCGTCTACGAAGGGACCGAATCGTTCGCTGGCGACGCGTGTTATCGAAAGCCCGGCTACTCACATCTAGCTCAACC